>JAVBIX010000045.1 GCA_030756895.1 Synechococcus sp. SP2 MAG | reverse complement strand
GCTTTTGAGGCAGGTGTGCCTTCGATCGGAGACACCACCACGATTTCTTTGGTGTCTTTGTCCAGTGAAATTTGAATGCCGACACCGGTTAATTCACCTGACGTGTCGATTTGCATTTCCTTAAACTCTTTCGGGTCTAAGAATCGGGTGTAAGGGTCATCAAGACTCGCCAACATGCCGCGAATTGCCTCATACGATTCAGCTGTTCCGGCATAGGACTTGGAGAGCAAATCCTTGCGAAGAATGGACCACTGATCGAGGTCGTAACCGCCAGATGAATCAAGGAAATCGCGATAAACGATCTGCCATACCTGATCAATCACCTCTTTCGGGCTGTTGGTGATAGACGACGAGGTCGTGCTTGGTAAACCCAAACCAGGGTTAGCCACAACCACTGCTGCTGTGATTGCACCTGCACCTAGTACCAAAAACCAGCTACGACGTTGAGAGCCATTGATGCTGAATTTTTTAGCGCGCATGCCGTCCACTAGGACCTTTTCAGCACCTTAACGACATCATCGGGCTCAACCCAGCGACCATCGTCTTTGATCAACTGAACCAAGGCTTCTACCCCTTCAGACTCGGGTACTTTTCGGATCTCATCACGATTGCGATAGAGCGCGATCACCCCAGGTCCTTTGCCGACGTAACCGTAGTCTGCATCAGCCATCTCGCCAGGACCGTTGACAATGCAACCCATCACCGCAATGTCGAGACCGGTGAGATGCCAGGTGGCGTTTCGGACCTGATGGAGAACCTCCTCAAGATTAAACAAAGTGCGACCGCAGCTCGGACAGGCCACGTACTCGACCATCGTCTTGCGGATTCCCAGCGCCTGCAAGATCGAGAAGCACACAGGAATTTCCTTTTCAGGGGCTTCTGTTAATGACACCCGGAGGGTGTCTCCAAGTCCTTCCGCTAGCAGCGTTGCAATTCCGGCCGTGCTTTTGATGCGGCCGTAGTCGCCATCACCTGCTTCGGTGACACCCAAGTGCAGTGGATAGTTGAACCCTTCGCGATCCATGGTGTCGGCCATCAATCGGTACGCCGCCAGCATCACGGGCGCACGGGATGCCTTCATCGAAATCACGATGTTGTGAAAATCGAGTGAATCGCAAATGCGCACGAACTCCATGGCCGACTCCACCATGCCCTGAGGGGTATCTCCGTAGGTGAACAGCATGCGTTCAGCCAAGGAGCCGTGATTCACGCCAATCCGCAAGGCCTTGTTTTGCTCTTTCAGCACCTTCACGAGAGGAGCAAACGTTTCCTTGATCCGATCTCCAATCGCATCAAACTCGTCTTGGCTGAACTCCTGGCGATCGGGATCTGGTTTGTCGAACACAAACAACCCAGGGTTGATGCGCACTTTGTCGACGTGCTTCGCAACTTCTAAGGCGATGCGCGTGCCGTTGTGATGGACATCGGCCACGAGTGGGACATTGCATCCCTGAGCTCGAAGCGCTGAGCGAATCTTCCCCATCGCTTTGGCATGTCCGATCGATGGAGTCGTGACGCGCACGATTTCGCATCCTGCATCGACAAGACGACGGATTCCTGCGACCGAACCGTCGATATCAAGCGTGTCTTCATTGATCATCGATTGCACCGCAATCGGGTGCTCACTCCCAATCGGCACATCGCCAACCATCACCGTGCGCGTCACCCGGCGATGAATCTTGGTGTCGTAACGCTGCGAGGCGGTCATCAAGGATCGCTCGAATCTGGAGTTAACCCTGACACAACCCCGTTAAGAGCGTGCTTGACGTTGGCTAGATCAGCCATGAACAGCGAGCGGGGCTTACCAGGGTCTCGTGAAGGATTGCGCAACAGGTAAGAGGGATGAAAACTCGGCATCACATAACGCCCTTGCCATTCCGTCCACTGACCCCTTAAGCGACTAATCGGGGTGCGGCATTCGAGTAATGCAGCTGTTGCAGTCGCTCCAAGAATGAACAGGATTTCCGGATTGACCTCAAGAATTTGACGATCCAGCCACGGTCTGCAGGCCTTGAGCTCAGCTGGGGTTGGACGTCGATTGCCAGGGGGCCTGCATTTGATCAAGTTGCAGATGTAGGTGTCGTCGGTTTGATCAAGACCGACATCCGCCAGGCAGGCATCCAAGAGTCGGCCGGAACGCCCAACAAAGGGACGACCCTGAGCATCTTCATCAGCCCCTGGTGCTTCACCAATCACCATCAGCCGCGCTGCAGGATTCCCGCGACTGACCACAACATGCTGGCGCTCTTTCGCTAGGTCACAGCGCTGACACTGGAGACAGGATGCCTCTAAGGCTTCTAACGACACGCGTATGGGTTGCTCAGCTCAAAACCCTATGAGCCCAGGGCAGCTTGCGGCAGCACCAAGGTGAGAAAGGGCTGTCCCTCCGGATCCTCCATCCAGCATTCCGCTCCAAACGATTCGAGACGAGCGGCTTCCCGCCGCCGTGCTCCCAACGTTTCCAATTGCTGGATCCAACGTCCGAGCTCCGTCTCTGGATGGTCGGTTCCGACCCGTTGAAAACAAGGGGCCAGCGCCGCTCCTCGAACGGGCCAAGGCCGTTGACGAGAAGGGCGATAAATCTGAAGCGTTCCTCCGGTTGGTAAAGACACCATCCAGTGATGGTCAGACAGTCCTGCACGGCACGAACATCCCAAAGCTTTTGCATAAAACTCAGCGAGAGATTGGGGATCGTTGGCCGCCAACACCCAACTCAGTGAGGTCGTTTCAGCTGACATCTTCGTCATGGTCAACATTTCGATCCAGGCTGTCATCAGCACATCGGTGTTGTCACGGACGCCACATCAGGCAGGATGTTGGTTCACATATCCGAGCATCCATCGAGGGGGTGCCGTGCTGATGCCAGGCCCCCCATCTCTCTCGCACCGAGCTTTGGCTCTGAAGCCATCGCTCACACTTGCCATCAGCGCCCGAGCAAAAGCTCTGCAGCAGCAGGGTGTGGATGTTTGCAGCCTGAGTGCAGGGGAGCCGGATTTCGGGACACCAGAATTCATTGTTGAAGCAACGATCCAGGCCCTCAGGGATGGCATCACGCGGTACGGCCCCGCTGCTGGCGATCCCGAGCTGCGCGCTGCCATTGCTCAGAAATTGAGTCTTGAAAACAAGATTCCCACCACCACCGATCAGGTCTTGGTGACCAATGGCGGCAAACAGGCGATCTACAACCTGTTCCAAGTTCTTTTGAACCCAGGTGATGAAGTCATCATCCCGGCCCCCTACTGGTTGAGTTATCCAGAAATTGTTCGCTTGGCCGGTGGAAAACCCATCACGGTTGCGTCGTCAGCAAGCGATGGGTTTGGACTTGATCTCAATTTGATCGAACAATCCATCACCCCAGCAACCAAGGTTTTGGTGCTCAATTCACCGGGTAACCCAACGGGTCGTGTGTTGTGCCTCAGTGAATTGGAAGCCTTGGCAGAGCTGGTGCGAAAGCATCCAAACCTGATGGTGATGAGCGACGAGATTTATGAATATCTGTTGGAAGATGGAGAATCTCATCACAGTTTTGCCGCTGTAGCTCCAGATCTCAGAGAGCGTTGTTTTGTGGTTAATGGTTTTGCCAAAGGTTGGGCGATGACCGGATGGCGACTCGGATATCTCAGTGGTGACAGCACGGTGATTAAGGCCGCGGCCGCCCTTCAAAGCCAAAGCACCAGCAATGTTTGCAGCTTTGCGCAACGAGGAGCCTTGGCAGCGCTTCAGGGGTCACGGGATTGCGTGCGCGAGATGGCTGTGAGCTACAACACCAGGCGTGCCGAGCTCTGCAAAGGGCTTCAACAGATGGAAGGCATCACCCTCGTGCCACCCAGAGGTGCGTTTTATGCGTTCCCTCGCTTGCCCGATGCCATTACCGATTCGCTGGCTTTTTGCGAGCGTGCTCTTGAGGAGGAGGGATTGGCGATTGTTCCTGGTGGTGCCTTTGGTGATGATCGTTGTGTGAGGCTTTCTTGTGCTGTCTCGCGTGAGACGATTTCAGAGGGACTGAGTCGGTTTCAGACTTTGCTAACAAGTTCCTAACTCCATTACTTGTCAACCATGACCAAACCTTTGACACGGGTCCGAAAAAAAGGGGCCGTTGTTCTTTTGGCTCTTTTTTGTGGCCAGGGCGCAACGGTCCTTCCTGCTCAAGCGCAATCAATACTTCGGATCGGGGCCATACCTGATCAAAATCCAGAACGTTTAAATCGTCGTTACGGCCAACTCGCCACTGAATTAAGCGACCAACTCAAGGTTCCTGTGCGGTATGTGCCAGTGAGTAATTACCCAGCAGCCGTAAGTGCTTTTAGGACCGGAAGTTTGGACCTTGTTTGGTTCGGAGGACTCACAGGGATTCAGGCTCGTCTTCAAACGCCAGGGGCCCAGGTTCTGGCACAACGAGCAATCGATGCGAATTTCAATAGCGTTTTTATTGCCAATACTTCAGCGGGTTTACAACCCATCAGCAGCATTGATGGTTTGAAAGCTCTTAATGGAAAGCGCTTCACCTTTGGATCAGAAAGTTCCACGTCGGGACGACTGATGCCTCAGCATTTTCTGGCCCAAGCAGGGGTGACCCCAAAGCAATTTGCTGGCGGACAAGCAGGCTTCAGTGGAAGCCACGATGCCACGATCGCTTTGGTACAGAGCGGCTCCTACCAGGCAGGTGCACTGAGTGAGCCTGTCTGGAATGTTGCTGTCAAGAATGGGAAAGTAGATCCCAACAAGGTGAAAGTGATCTGGAAAACTCCTTCTTTTGGGAATTACCACTGGGTGGTGAGACCAAATCTTGACCAACGCTTTGGGAAGGGATTCACCACGAAACTCCAGAAGGCCATTTTGGGTTTAGCCCCCACCAACGAGCGGCAAAAAAACATCTTGGAGTTGTTTGCAGCCCAACGGTTCGTTCCAGCGCAGGAATCTCAATATCAACCCATTGAGGAGGTGGGTCGTCAGCTTGGCAAGATCCGTTGACCGCTCTCCTTGAATTGGTGAACGTCAGCCTGAGTGGCCCGAGAGGAGATCGATTGCGCTCGATTTCCCTCTCGGTTTTCGAGGGAGAGCGCATCGCCTTGTTGGGACGAAGCGGGGCTGGCAAGAGCACCTTGCTGGCTATCGCCAATGGCAGTCTTCGTGTGGACAAGGGAGAGGTGCGTTGGCGCGGTGCGTCGATTCGCACCATGCCTCGCCGAAACAAAAGGGAGATCGGAATGCTCTGGCAAGACTTGCTGCTTGTTGAGGAGCTCAGCGTTGGACAAAACGTCAACAGCGGAGCCTTGGGCCGTCACAACCTGATCTGGGGATTGGCCAATCTGTTGTTCAACGTGGATCAATCCGCTTGCAAGCATTGCCTTCAGCGAGCAGGTTTGGATGCTGGTCTCATCGAGCGCGGGTTGATTGACGCTCCGATCCGCCAGTTGTCCGGAGGGCAGAGACAACGCGTGGCTCTTGCTCGGTTGCTGCGTCAGCAACCGCAACTGATCCTGGCCGACGAACCGATCGCGAATTTGGATCCTGCGATCGCCTCTGAGCTATTGGATCACTTGCTGAATCGTGCGCCAGAGGGGCCGCTGAATTGTGGCGCTAAGGCGATCGTGATCAGCTTGCATCAACCCGAACTTGTTCAGCGCTTTGATCGTGTGATCGGTTTGCAGGATGGGGAGCTCGTGATGGACCAACCATCTGAGCAACTCACAGCTGCTGACCTTTCGAGGTTGTACGAGGCCGGATGAACCGCCTGAAACCAGCGGCACCCCTGCTCACCCTGTTGCCTGCTATGGCACTGGTGCCCGTTCTAATCGTGACTTGGACAGGGCTGCATGGAGGCGGACTATCGATTTGGCAGCAATTCCTTTTAGGGGCGCTGCATCCATCGTTGGAACCCGATCTTTTGCAAGCGGTTTGGCATGGTCTGGGCGTCACCATGGCCACGGCTCTGCTGAGTTGGAGTCTCAGCTTGTTGTTTGGCGTGCTGCTTGGGAGCGCTTGCGCAGATGTGGTGTGGAGAAGCTGGTCTCTTCCTACTTGGCCAGCGACAGGGCTTCGCCGGGGCCTTGCGATCCCAAGAGCCGTGCATGAGCTGGTTTGGGGCCTATTGCTATTACAGGTGTTTGGGCTCCATCCCTACGTTGCAGTCGCTGCTATCGCGATTCCGTACAGCGCGCTGGTCGCAAGGATTTGGCGAGATCATCTCGACAGCGCAGACCACCGCCCTCTCGATGCCTTGATTAGCGCTGGGGTGCATCCGGTGTCTGCTCTCATGACGGCTCTAAACCCAGGCATGGGAACTGTTTTGATGAGCTACGGGGGGTACCGGCTCGAATGTGCATTGCGAAGCGCCACGCTGCTCGGGGTTTTTGGTTTAGGAGGACTCGGCACGGAACTGCAGCTCACCCTTCAGTCGTTGCAGTTCCGCGAGCTGTGGACAGGTTTGTGGGTTCTAGCGGCCGTAATGCTGATTCTTGAGCAGCTGTTGAGGTTTTGGCGAGAACGCTCTGGAGTGGGTGTTCACGGTCAGCGTCGAATCCTGTTGTTCGGAACATTGGCGATTGTTTTGGGAGTAATCGGCACGTTTTGGCTACGACACATCGTTCCTGATCAGTTTTCAGGACTCAGTTGGATTGGGATGGAGGTTCCTTCTTGGACCCAGCTGAATGCCGCCGCCACTGAACTTCCCTGGCTGCGCATGATTTTGGAAACGCTGGGTCTCACCGTTTTGGCTGCAGGGATTGCCATTGGACTTCCCCCCCTGGCCTTGCTCCTTTGGCCATCGCCAAGGTGGCATCGGTGCTGCTCCATGTTCTGGGCTTGCATGCGTTGGATCCCTCCGCCACTGATGGTGCTTCTGTTGTTGCTCAGCAATCGGCCGAGCCTGGCGATTGGTGCCCTAGCGATTGGTCTTCACAACAGTGGGGTGATGGGGCGTTTGCTGCTCGAAGGGCTTCAGCAACAAAGTGACCTGCGTCAGGAGGCTCTCAGAGCGATGGGGAGTTCGGAGCGGATCAGTTGGTTGTACGGCTTGCTCAGTCCTCAAAGCCCTAGTTATCTGGCTTACGGGGCCTACCGCAGCGATGTGATTCTCCGCGAAACAGTGGTGGTGGGAGTGATTGGTGGAAGTGGTTTGGGCTGGCAGCTGCTGGAATCACTCAGCTCCTTTCATTGGGCCGCGGTGGTCTTAGTGCTTTGTTGCTACTGCGCTCTCACGATCAGTGGGGAGTCACTTAGTGATCGTTGCCGTTCGCTCTGGCTGCAAAGCTGACATCTGGATTGCGTGACCGCCAGTGATGACAACAGCGCCCCGCAAGCTTGTCGTGATCGGTGATAGCGGTGTGTACGGATGGGGTGATCCAGAGGGGGGTGGATGGTGTGAACGTTTAAGGCGTCAATGGATGACGATGCCTTCTGCCCCCGTGGTGTACGGGCTTGGTATTCGTGGGGATGGACTGGAGCGCGTCGCTCAGCGTTGGCAGCAAGAGTGGAGTTGCCGCGGTGAGCTCCGTCGTCAGAAGCCAGATGGTCTGCTGCTCTCGGTGGGACTGAATGACAGTGCACGGGTTGGGAGGCTTGATGGACGGCAGCAATTGAGCGCTGAAGCGTTTCGGTTTGGGCTTGAGCAATTGCTTTCGGCGATGACGCCTGTCACTCAAGTCATGGTGATGGGTCTAAGCGTTGTTGATGAAGCGGTCATGCCTTTCGCTGACTGCCTTTGGTACAGCAATGAGGCAGTGGCTATTCATGAAGCGCAATTGGAGGAAGCGTGTCTCGAAGCCGATGTTCCGTTCTTAAGCCTGCACCGAGCGATGGCAGCAGAGCCTGATTGGCTCACCTGGTTGGAACCCGATGGCATTCATCTCAACAGCACAGGTCACTACTGGATTCATCAACGACTTCAGGAGTGGAAGCCTCTTCTCAATTGGGCTGGTCTGGAGCCCCAGCGTCAGTTCACACCCTTGATGACGTCTTGATGCTGGGTCGGGAAATTCGAGCAAGGGTTAGAGCTTCGTCCTCCAGGGATTTGATCGGGTTGGATTGCTCCTGAGCGATAAAGCTCACAAAGTTGTGCTGGTGGACGGCTCTCATACCAATCGTCGATCGAATCCTCGGCGTTTATAGGCACAGCTTGTGTAATCGCTATGCCGCTGAAAAGAGACATGAAAACGAAACCAATTGAGAGGTGATTGCGTGGTTTGATCATGGCTTAAGGGTTTGCATCGTTCCACTCATAGCAAGTGTTCACTCTTTAGATGACTTGGTTTTCATCCTTTCGAGTGGAACTTTTCCTTAGAAAGAAGGAGGGTGGAAAGGGTGATGAAAGCGACGTTGAAAGGGTCGGAATTACCTACATTTCATGCCTTCCACTCAGAGTCTTCGACGGCGCGAGCAGCGCAGGTCATTGCCCAAGTCCATTCTTGAGCGCAACGATGTTGTGCTTGAACATCTTGGCTTGGCGCACCATGCCGCCATCCATCAGTCCGCTCGCTACCCAGGCGAGCAAGACGATTTAGTGCAAGAAGGTCGCGTGGGCTTGATCAATGGAGTGGCCAACTTTGATCCTCAACGTGGATTTCGCATCAGCACCTACGTGTTGGCCAGAGTTAACGGCCAAATCCTGCATTTCCGTCGCGATCGACAACACACGCTGCGGATTCCTTGGCGCTTGAAGGACTTGCATAGTCGGGGCATGCGTCTTCAGGCTCAACGCTTGCAGCAGAGACTCGAGCCATTGGATGAGCAATGCCTGGCTGCATCCCTCCAAGTGAGCCCTCAGCGTTGGCGGGAGGCCGTGATCGCTCATTCCCTCGGACATGTGGAATCGCTGGATGTTGCTCCTTCCATGCAGGGGTTAGGAGTTGAGCAGAGACGTTCTCTGATCAATCAGATCGAGGATCCTTCCTCTATGCCTGCATCGCTGGATGACCCCACCCCTCGATGGTTGAAGGATGCGTTGAAGACCCTTGAGCCACAACAGCGTTGCTGGCTTCTTGCTCACTATGTCGACAACACCCCAATCAAAGATCTTGCCTTGAGAGAGAAGGTTCACCCAGGCTTGCTTCGTCAATCCATTCGAGCGGCTTTGAGCACGTTGCGACAGGCAGCACATCCCTCTAATGCACAGCCTCCCGTTAGCCACCAAGTCCTAAAGGGACCGCGATCAGCATCGCCAAGACGGCGGCCCAAGCGGTTTGCAACCCGTTGACGATCTCATTCGTTAACCAACTGACCTTCTCTTGAGCTAAAGCTCCCAGCAGGCTTTCCAGCAGGGTTGCGATCAGACCCACAATTGCGACCACGATCATCGCTGCGGGAGAAGTCAACACCGATAGCCCAGCCATCACCAGCATCATCAGCAGGCTGCCGGCGGCACTCGCCAGGGTGCCCTCCAAGCTCACGGCACCTTCCGTTCCTGCTGGCACTCTGCGAAGGCTGGTAATTAAAACGGTGGTGCGTCCCCAGCGTTTGCCGATCTCACTGCCAAAGGTGTCAGCAAGTTTGGCTGCGAAGCTTGCTGCAAATCCAATCAGCAACAGCGTTGCGGAGCCGATGCCTGCTCCAATGAAGAGGGCGATCACCGTGCCAGTAAAGGCAGACCCCCAAACATTTGCTGGTCCTCTTCGGCCTCCACGCGCCTCCGCAAGACCTTGCTTTTGTTTTTGGGCAAAGCCAAGTCGTGTCACCAGTGATCCCAATACGAGGTAGATCACAACTGAGACCCAGCCTCTCCAGCCGAGGCAGCCCCAGAGAATTGTTCCCAGGATTCCTGCATGCACCCATCCCTTGCGTGTCAGGAGGGGAAGGCGCTGCGCCATGGCAATCAGTACGCCATTGAGAAGCAGGGCTATTCCCCACATCGTGATGTTTTGGTCGGGCAAAACCATCGAGCTGTGTTGCACTGCCCTAAGCATCAACCCATTCAGAGTGTTTGGGTTGGATAATCAGCCCACGTTGTCCACCGGAACCTGGCATGGCTCTGAAGAGCAAAGGCTTTTTCCTCAACCTCGAGGAAGGCCCTTCGACCGACCAGGCGATTCAGATGGCGCCTGTGCGAGATCTTCCCGATGAGGACAGTCAAGAGGAGTCTCTTGAGCCGATTCCCGCCATTTCCAAAACAACGGACGGAAGCGGCACGAGTGAGACCGCCATACCAGCTCAAGCGGTGAACACTCCAGCCTCGGCTGCAGCACCAGTTATGGCTGCTGCACCAACAGCATCTGCACCAACAGCACCTGCACCTCTCCCGGCTGCCGCAGCAGGCTCCCTCACCACGGCGGAAGCAATTGCAACTGCCTTGGCTGAGGCTGAAGCGGCCCGTCCTGTCGCGACGCTCAGCACCTTCGCTCCAGACATGCTTCGTCCTGGTAATGCTCTTCGCTCTGAGCCTCGCCGTCCCGGGCGCAATTTGAAGGGCTTTCGTGACATGGCCTCAGAGCTATTTAGCAGCTGACGATGCCTCTTCAGATGTGATTCGCAGTTGTAGATGTCCGACGCCAACTGCTGAGCGCTGCCACCCCGGCAATCGCTGCGGTTGAAGAACGCAAAATCTCCTCACTGAGACTGATGGGAGACCATCCTTCCCTTATGGCTTGCGCTTGTTCCTGAGGGTCCCAGCCTCCCTCTGGACCAATGGCAAGCCAGATGCAGTTGCCCTCCCGAGGGGTCTGGCGCTGCAACCACGGATCCAGTGCAGTGAGTTCTTCTAAGCGTGTGGTGGCAATCGCCAGCGTGTCGCTGTTGTCTGGCATCGTCCACCAGTCTTCTGTGGATGCCAGAGGCAGAAGCTCGGGCATCCAAAGTCGCTCGCATTGCTCGACTGCTTCTTTGAGGATCAGCTGCCAGCGCTCTGGTTTGAAGTCTGCTTGGGGTGTACTTCGCTTGGCTAGCAAGGGCTGGATGCAATCAACGCCCAACTCACAAGCCATGCGCATGACGTCATCCATGCCTCGACGCACCAGGGCAATCGCCAGGCCGAGCTGTGGGCTTTTGGCTGGGCTTGTCGTTTCACAACTGCCGGGGAGCAGGAGCTGTCCCTCCTCTTGAAGCCATCCCTCCCAGAGATGGCCGCGGCCATCAACCACCGCCACAGGTGCTCCAGGACGCAGCCGTAAAACCCGGCGGAGGTAATGACATTCGTCATTCCGCAGCTCTAGGCATCCATTGCCATCACGATCGGCCAATCGGTTGGGCTCGATCAGTAACCGACGCAGCTCTGCCACCATTCGGTTCAGTTCAAACCAGCTTGCCGGGCTTCTCGATACAGCGCCTCAACCCCAATTCTGTTTAGGGGGAGGCGCAACAACTCGAGAGCCAGGGATGGTTGGCCCCGTTGAATCAGCCATGCCATGAGCGGGCGCAGGCTTTGTTCATTCAGAAGCCCTCCGAGCGTGAGCATGGACCAAAGCACGCGATGCAACCAGGTGAACTGAATGATGAAGCGGACCCGCCGACTGGGGTGCTTGCGATAAAAAACTAAACCCATGCGGGCACGTTCACGCTCCACGCGAATCAGGTCTGGGATTTGTTCCAGGCGAAAGGCTGGATGCCAGTGATATCCAACTGCTTCTGGACACTTCACCAGTTCAACGCCCATTTGCCTGAGCCGCTCTCCGAGCTCGAGGTCTTCCCATCCGTAGAGGCGGAATCCAAGATCAAATAAACCGGAGCGCTCCAAAACCTCACGGTCGATTGCCACGTTTCCTGTTGCGAAGTACGCCCAGGAGAGATCACGCAGTTTGTGCCGTTCTGCCGTTGGTTGATCAAAGTTGGCCGTATTGATGACGGCTCCGTAGGTGAAACAGAGACGATCTCCCTGCTGATTCCAACGTCGACTTAAAGCTCGGGCATGGGATGCCAGGAAACTTGATGTGACAACTAAATCGCTATCGATAAAGACGATCACATCTCCTTTGGAATGATCAACGCCGCGATTACGACCTTCAGCAGGTCCGCCATGTTGTTGTTCCACAAGGCGGACATGGGGGAAGCGAGCTGCGTTTTGACGCAACCAGTTGGGAGTGCCATCGCTGGAACCGTCATCGACGACAACCACTTCGTAGTTCTCTATCTCTCCGCTCGGATCCTGGTGTTCCAGTGCCTGCAGACACTTCTCAAGAATGGAGCGCCGGTTGTAAGTGGGGATGACGACGCTGATGAACATCCGCGCGAAACAGGGGCATTAGGGGTTCAGCCTAAAGCCATCAAAAAAGAGGGGTCTCCCCCTCTCTTGATGCAAACGATGCAGGGTCACGCCAAAGCGATCAATCCGCAGCACCACCGTTGTTTGCAGTACCGGTCACTCCGTTACCAGCACCTTCACCACGGCCATCGTTGCGAAGCTTGCGCTTTTTAAATTTGCGGGCGTAAGCGCGATTGCGCTCCTGCTTTTCCTTCTTGAGGTTTCTGCGCTTAGCCATGCGTTTTGGAAGATTCCAATTCTTAAACTCAAACCAACTTAACTAATCGTCTGGTAGAGACGCCCATCTTCCATTCGAACAAGACGATCTGCCACATCAAGGATGCGCGGATCGTGCGTCACCATCAGTACCGAACACGACTGTTCTCGCGCGAGGCGCTTCAACAACTCAACAACTTCTCGGCCTGTGCCGCTGTCGAGAGCAGCGGTTGGTTCATCGGCTAATAGGAGCTGAGGTTTGGCTGCAAGGGCTCTGGCGATCGCTACGCGCTGCTTTTGTCCCCCGGAAAGGTCATGGGGAAGCTTCCCCAATTCGTCTTCTAGTCCTACAGAGCGCAACCACTCCCGGGCTTGATCGCGACGAGCCCTATAGCCAAGATTCGGCAACAAATCAGCGCCCATCTGAACATTTTGTTCAGCGGTGAGACAGCGCAACAGATTGTGGCCCTGGAAAATCATGCCAATGCGACGGCGCAAGCGCTGACGCTGCCCTCTAGCTGCTCCGCGTAGCTGCTGCCCAAACACTTCAACATCCCCCTCTTGAACCTTTCGTAACGCTCCGATCAAGGTGAGCAAGGTTGTTTTGCCACAGCCGGAAGGACCCGTGAGTAAGACCACCTCACCTGCAGAAATTTGCAGGTCCACTCCTTGCAAAACTTGCCTGCGGGTGGAGCCTTTGCCATACCAATGGCTCAGTGCGTGGATATCAACGGTGAGTGAGCTAATCGCCATCGCCTTAAAAGATCTCCGCCGGATCGGCATCAACAAGTCGTTTCATGGCAAGACCTGCGGAGAGCATGCACATGATCAAGATCATGCTGAATACGCTCACGGCTCGAACCGTGTTCATCGCCACTGGCAACTGGGTGGCGTTTCGCACTAATAGGTATAGGCCTTGTCCTGCGGCATAAGCCGGCAAGTAGCCAAACAGAGCAAGCAACAACCCTTCTCTGACCACAACTCCCAGCAAACTATTGAGCTTGTAACCCATCGCCATCAGGGTGGCATATTCGGGCAAATGATCGCTGACATCTGAATAAAGAACCTGATAAACAATGACGCAGCCCACTACAAAACCCATGGCGGCGCCCAGGGTAAAAATGAAGCCGATTGACGTGCTTGTACGCCAGTAATTTTGCTCGAAGTCGATAAATCCTTGCTTGGTTAGCACGGTCACATCGTCTGGTAACTGTGATTGAAGGCGTTGAGCCACTTCCTCTGCATTACTTCCAGGTTTAAGGCGAATCAAGCCCACTTCGATGCTTCCTGAGGGGGTGTTTGGAATTAAATCCAAAAATGTTTCGCTGCTCGTTAATAAGTTGCCATCAGCACCAAAAGAAGCCCCGAGGCCTATCAGGCCTGCTACGCGAACTCGTTTGCCATTGATTTCACTTTCAACGGTGCGTCCCTCACGGAACCATTCGGCTACAGGCCCAAATTCTGCCCGGGATTTTTCGTCAAATAAGACCCGGCCTTTCTGTGTGAGCAGCTTGGCTTTTTCTGCCAGCGTTGGATCGGTGAAGAGGGGATGGCCGGGTTCAAATCCCAACGCAAGGATGGACCTTGTTCCAAGGGTTTCTGGATTCCTCCAAAGCAGCAGATTCCAGTGGACGGGGGTAATCCCTTCAACCTCAGGAGAGGCCATGGCTTGAATCAGTCGCCTGCGAGGGAAGCCGGCCATGCTCACGGAGCTGGTGGAGCGCGGGCTGATTAATACGACGTCTGCATCAAATAGACGATGCACGGTGACGCTGGCGTCAAACAAGCCGTCGCGAAAGCCCAGCTGCATGAACATCAAAATTCCGGCGAAGCTGATGCCTGCCAGGGCAACCGCTAGACGTACGGGCTGGCGAATCAGCATCAGGGATGCCAACGGAATTCTGCGCCGCTGCCAAAAGGCTCGGATCATGGGGTCTTAAAGCGGGCAATCACCTTCAAACCGGAGAGTTGCGTCACTCTCTTTGCCGACTCTGGCGAAAGAACAACATCCACCTCAATGACCCTGGCATCTGCATCACCGGTGGGATCGGTTGAAAGAACTTTTCGTTGGCGCACCTGTGGGGTGATTCGCTCCACACGGCCCTCGAGGGTTCCTTTAAAGCCGCCGTTCTCGCTGGTCAAGGTGACGGACTGGCCGATTGAAATTCGATTGATATCCGACTCGTACACCTCAACCAAGGCCTCCATGCTTTGGCTGGCTCCCACTTCCATCACCCCGTCGTTGCCAGGACGCTCTCCAACGCGACTGTGAATTTTGAGCACAACGCCATTAATAGGAGAGATCAATTCGCTGTCAGCAAGATCGGTCTCGAGGCTTCGTCGCTTCGCGGTCAGCTCGACGCCTTCGCGTTGGAAGCGTCTGAGTTCATCCTGTTTTTCCTCATAGATCACCATCGCCGCAGCTCCCACCTTGGCCGCGGCGGCATAGCGGGAAACCTCCCTCTGTTGAAGTTGCACTTCGATGGCAGCAGAAGTGATTTGAGCGTTTACTTCAGCGATTTCGGCTTCAATTTGAGGTTTGCTGTCAAAGACTGCCAAGGGCTCACCTTTGCGAATCCGGTCCCCTTCTTTTACAAATAAGACAGCAATCCGCGGTGTACCTCCAAACCCACTCACGGGGGCCGCTAAGCGACGCACTTCACCAGCTGGTTTGAGTTGGCCGAGGGCAGCTACCGCTTCCGGAGCACGAACTTTTGGAACTGCAGCAGGCGGTAGGGCTTCCGGTCCCGGCCGGCGCGTGATCCAGACCCCGGCACCGATTACGGCAGCTCCGAGTACCCCGGCCATCACCCAGAGAGGTAATTGCTTCATGGCAGAGGTGGAGGATCGTCGAACAGCATTTCTTCGATGTAGCGATCGGCCCAGGCGCTCCCGAAGGCTTTCTCTAAGACGCGTCGGGTTTTGTCGTTGCGTTTCTGTTGCCGGCAATAGGAGAGTTGGCCTTGATGACGCCTGATCGTAGGGAGATCGTTAACAGCATTGGGAGCTGTTGCAAGAATCGCCTGGCGGAGAATGTTGAGGTATTCAGCGACAAGGCCTACGAACCATGTCTCCTCTTGCTCATCCACGGGTCGAATGAATTTCACATAGGGGGAAAAGATGGTTCCCCATGCGGGCAGGTCTCTCACTTGCTGAAACGGAGGCAATTGCAGTGCACTGAGCGGTTGACTCACCGCATCAGGTAATGAATCGCATACGGGAGAGAGATCAACAATGGCTGCTGAAATTCCAGCTTTGCTGGCAACAATATCGGCTCCAAAGATGGGTAAGTCGAACCTGGGATCTGGGAAAAAAACGCAGTGAAGGATCTGCAATCCCATGCCAAGCCGAGCAATCTCCAGATGCAGTTTGCGTAGGCCAAGGCATTGATGCAGCTCGTTGCGAATGAAGAGCGTTTCACCATCCAGCATGCCGCTGATCGCTTCCAATGCCGGATCTACAGCCAGAGGAGACAGGTCAGGGAGGGCTGTCCGACACGTGCGAATCTGCTCCGCTAATGAGGTCACCAGCGGATGCAATTCAAGACCGTTGGTGGATTCGGACATCAGTCCAGCGAGGGACAGCACAGAATGGGACTTTGACACGGGACCCTGAACGAGATCGCCTCCGGCCCTGAGCTGCAGCATCAGCTCTTAAAAAACGGTTGTCGAACCGTGAGTGCGCTGATGCCAGATGCAGGCCTCACCTGTCTTGACTTTTGGTGTCGAGGTGGGAGCACCTTTGAAGACCATGGGGAAGAGGGTCTCGCCCACTTTTTAGAACACATGGTGTTTAAGGGCAGTGCAGCCTTGCAGGCTGGCGAATTCGATCGACGGATTGAGGCTCTTGGTGGCAGCAGTAATGCGGCAACAGGTTTTGATGATGTGCACTTTCACGTGCTGGTTCCTTCCAGCTGCGCACAGAACGCCCTCGACCTGTTGCTTGACCTCGTGCTCAATCCTGCTCTGAGAGAGGACGCTTACGGCATGGAGAGGGATGTGGTACTGGAAGAAATTGCCCAGTATCGAGATCAACCCGACGAACAAGTGTTCCAAACCCTGTTGTCTCAGGGTTTCGGGAAGCACCCCTATGGCCGTCCAATTCTTGGCTGGGAAAAGAGTTTGCTCGACAGCACTCCAGAGGCGATGCGCCAATTTCACAACAGGAGGTACCGCGGCCCTAACTGTTGTTTGGCCATCAGTGGCGCTGTGACATCGAACCTGATCGAGCAGATTCACTCGAGCCGCCTCGCCGAGCTCGAAGCCAGTCTTGATCAGGGAGATGAAACTGCATCCGCTTCGCGTTCGCTTGCGTTTCAAAGCGGACGGCAAAGCATCCGATTTCCTCGCCTGGAAGCAGCTCGTTTGTTGATGGCATGGCCGATGGCTGCAGCCAATGATCAAGACAGCGTGATGGGTGCTGACCTAGCGACCACCCTTCTGGCGGAGGGGAGGCGTAGTCGTTTGGTGCAACGCTTGAGGGAAGATCTACAAATCGTGGAATCCATTGATATGGACGTCACGGTGATGGAACAGGGAAGTGTGGTGATGTTGGAGGCCTGCTGCCCTGAAGACCAGATCGAGCAGGTGGAAGCCGTGATCGAGGAGGAATTGAAACGGGCAACGGTGGATGCCATCGGTGACGATGAACTGCATCGAGCACAGCAATTGGTGGGGAATGGGCTTCGCTTCAGCTTGGAAGCACCAGGATCCGTTGCTGCAATTGCTGGATCCCAATCCCTATGGGGGCGAACCCAAACGTTGTTGTCTCCGCTCAGTCATCTGCAGACCTGGACGGTTGAGCGCTTGCAACACTCTCTTCTGCCTCGTTTGCAACCAGACCAAGCGTTCACGCTTCTGGCTTTACCGGAGGACTCGGAATGAGCACGACCGATTTGGTTTTGGATCCGGTTCAGACACCAGGGGTGTTGGCCGCCAAATTGTGGATCGGTCGCGGAAGTGCTGCTGATCCGATCGGCCAGAGGGGGGCACATCAATTGCTGGCATCTGTTTTAACTCGTGGGTGTGGCTCCCTCGATGCCATGCAAATGGCCGATCTCGTGGAGGGATGTGGCGCTGGCCTGCGCTGCGACACCAACGAAGATGGCTTGCTGATCAGCATGAAATGCCGGGACCTCGATAGCCCTCAATTGCTTCCCTTATTGAGCTCGATGGTGCATGAACCCCATCTGCAAGCTGATCAGGTGAACCTGGAACGGGAGTTGAGTCTTCAGGCACTGCAGCGTCAGCGAGAAGATCCCTTCCATCTGGCCTTTGATGGTTGGCGCCATCTGGCCTATGGGATGGGCCCCTATGGCCATGACCCCCTAGGAGTTGCTGATGAGTTGGAGCAACTCAACGCAGTGTCTCTTCGGCCGATTGCTACATCTCTCAGCGACGAAGGAGCGATTTTGGCGTTGTCGGGTTCGATTCCAGCGGGATTGTTGGAGCAACTCCAAGCAGACGGAATTTTCCCTCAATCCAATTCAGCTGATCCTGATCCGGGCACCAAAGATTTGAGTCATCAAGCCTCTCTGAGGGCGGAACAAACGGTTTATCTCCATCCTCAGTCCACCGAGCAGGTCGTGCTAATGCTCGGTCAGCCAACGCTTCCTCATGGACACCCAGACGACCTTGCCCTTCGTTTGTTGCAAACCCATTTGGGTAACGGGATGTCCAGTTTGCTATTCCGCCGGCTTCGCGAAGACCATGGCGTGGCCTACGACGTGGGCGTGCACCATCCAGCAAGAGCGAAGGCCTCACCCTTTGTTTTGCATGCATCCACCGCGGTTGATAAGGCCTTAACCACCCTGGATCTGCTGATCATGAGTTGGCAGGAACTAATGGAACACACACTTGAGACCGCAGACCTCAATCTGGCGCGTGCCAAATTTCGTGGTCAGTTGGCTCATGGCTCACAAACAACAGGCCAGAGAGCTGAACGTCGTGCTCAGCTCAGAGGTCTCGGCTTACCCGACAACCACGACCATCGCTGCATGGAGGTTTTGGAGACCCTTGATGGCACGGCATTGCGTTTGGCTGCATCCCGCCATCTGGCCAATCCTCTTCTCAGTCTCTGTGGACCAAAATCTGCCATCGACTCATTGGCAGATCGATGGAAACAAGCAATTGGTCAACGGTGAGTGTCTGCAAGATTGGAGTTCTTCTTGAATTAGAACAGCAAAATCACGATTGCTGGGCAGGCTTTTAATCGCTTGTGATGAGGTGTTTTAAGTAAAACAAGTCAATTATTTGGTGGCAGTCTTTTGTGGTAAGCAGACTGTATTAATCTTCAAAGACTGCAAATTCTTTGACACGAGACATGAAATCTTTCATTTCATGCTCTGAAATACTACATGCTAAGTCCGTCCATCGATCTAGATGCATCTGTAGTTTTTGGCCAGAGTATTTATCTGCAAATCTGTGAAATGTGTGATGCAGTATCAAAATTAAATCCCGTTTGGGGATCCATGGATGGGCTAATGAAATTTGATCAAGTCTGTTTATTCGGCCGATCTGCAAGTCCATGAATGGATCTACAACTGATTATTCAGGCTACGGAGACATGCTCGACTCTTTTTATTCAAAAGAAGAAGAGACCAGTATCAAATGAACGATTGAAGGCAACGATGCATTACTCGCTTGTTATGGTGCATTTCAAAGCTTGTATGTGCTCATGGTCTATTCAGGATGTTGTGAATAGATTTCCGCCTTACCTTTTCATTGGGTCCATCAATGAGTCTTTGATTCCCCATTTTTGAGAGGATCGCTCGATACAAACCAGGGCTAGCTCCGTTCTCTTCTCTGTCGACTGGTCTGCTCGCATCACTTTTTTTAGAGTTGGTGATCTAGTTTTCGTGTGAAGTGTGGATATTTTGCTTGTGGAGTTTGCGTTGACTGGTGAGCCGACTCACGGCGTAGGGTCGAAATTTGCCAAGGTGCTCCTATGAAAAAGCTTCTTCTCAAACTGATAGGCCCGCTGTTTGCGGCAATTGGCGTGTTTGGTCTCGCTGGATCAGGAATTGTTTGGAATTTCATGGGCCGTTCTCTTGGCCTCCCCAGCACAGCGGCCTCTCTTCTTGTGTTAATGCTTGGCGTTGTCCTTTTACGCCCCCTTGCTCGTACATCGGCATCGCTTTCCATACAATCTCCGCCTGAAGTTCCGAATGAATCTGCTGCCACAGAATCCGAAATTTCTGTTACTGAGACTAAGCAGGCTCTGACTACAGCAGAATCAATTGCTAAAGAACTAGCAGATTCGCAAAAATTAATTGATGTAGCACCACCGGTAAATTTTGCGCCAGAAAAACTTTTACCTGGGCAAGGCTTGCCAAGTCGTAAGCGTCGACCTGGCGCATCACTGAAGCGTTACAAAGCGATGGCAGGGGAG
>JAVBIX010000044.1 GCA_030756895.1 Synechococcus sp. SP2 MAG | reverse complement strand
AGAAGCCGAGAGACCCTGCCTTTGGCGGGGTTTTCTTTTGTCTTGCGTTATCTGGATGCCCGGAATGCCGTCTTATCGGATTCCGTTAGTCAGCGGCATCAGTCATGAATAACGGGCGAAAAAAAACGAGCGGTTTCTCAGGCCGCTCGTGCTCTCCCTTTTGTCAGCAGCTCGATGCCACTGGGCAAAGGATCTCCTATGTCCATGTTTTTGTTTGTAGCGATACACACCCATTGCTGAAAGTTTGTGTACCTAGAGAGTGCAGAAAACTTGGCGCAAAATCCCTGCTTGTCATCATTGAACGGATAAGACGAAATCGGCATGGCCGCCAAGATTTATCTGCACTGGACCGCCACTGCCTACGACTGGATTCGCCCCGGGCACTATCACTCGATCATCACTGGTGATGGTCTTGTGCACCGTTTGCATTCCTACAGCGTGGATCTGCCTGCCCATACCTGGCAGCGCAATAGCAATGCCGTAGCCCTCTCTTGTTCCTGCATGGGTGGCACCCCTGATCCTTGGACGCAACCACCAACCCCACAACAGCTCGAAAGCCTTTGCGCAGAAACGGCTTCGATCGCTCGGAGCTGGGGTTGGAGCACGGCTGATATCAACATCACCACGGTGATGACCCATGCCGAAGCCGCATCCAATCGCGATGGGCGATCGAAGCACGACAACTATGGACCGGTGCTTTGGGGTGGCAGCGGTGAGCGTTGGGATCTGCTGCAACTCAAAAAGAATGGCTCCTCTGATGGTGGTGAACAACTTCGCTCAGGGATTCAGTCTCTAATGCGCGGTGAACCAAGTGCTGGCTTCACCACCACAGCTGACAGGCTTGAACCACTGTTATTTCGTGGTCACACGACAATCATCGCGCGTGGCAATGATTTATCTGTCCAAATCGATGCGAATGGCTCGTCATGGGCTTTAGCCGCTGATCTATTGGCTCGTTATGAAATTCCTTATGTTTGGGACACCAGTTTGCAGCGGCTTTTAGTGGGTGCACTTGATGTAGCGCCCACCTACCGTGCTGATGCTATTCAGGCTGATGTGGGCTGGGCATTGTTTGAGATGTCGTTGCAAACCGGCAATGCTCCTGTGATTCTCACTGGCATCATGAGGCCCACAAGTGATCATCCTGTTCAGACCGCACGCGCTTGGTGCAGGGTTATCGAATTTGCTGAGGAATTCGGCATCTCGATTGCTTATAACCCTCTGGTATTAGGTGAACGACGGGGCGGTTGAGTAGCTGAAAAGGGAACTTAATGCAGCTGTACTTCAACATTGCCCATCCATAA
>JAVBIX010000043.1 GCA_030756895.1 Synechococcus sp. SP2 MAG | reverse complement strand
AAAGGCGCATTGCCTTCACAGCAGAAACCAACCAAATTAGAAATGGCGTGCCTCATCGGCTATCAAGATGCGTTGATCAATCTTTTATGGATGGAAGTCATCTCAAAGGCACACTCTTGATTCGCAGCAGCTAATCAACTTCGTCAGAGTTGTACCTCTGGATCATGTTGGATCAACGAAGGATGCAATTAAACGACCATTGCCCTAGTCGCAATCT
This sequence comes from Synechococcus sp. SP2 MAG, assembly GCA_030756895.1. Classification (GTDB taxonomy): domain Bacteria; phylum Cyanobacteriota; class Cyanobacteriia; order PCC-6307; family Cyanobiaceae; genus Synechococcus_C. The sequence continues at coordinate 4,139 of JAVBIX010000043.1, read as the reverse complement.
CAACAGCTTGACTCGCAAGTGCGGTCTTTGATCATCACATTTCAGACCATGAGCCCCATGGATGGGCGGTTTTACCTATCGCACCTTGCTCAGCGCGTTTGTAGAACTAATGCAGCGAGATATTCACTCATGGAAATTCATACCGCTCATGCTCAACCGATGGGGAGCTTGATTTTCGAAGGTCAACACAAACCATTTCACGCCTTGGCCTGCCCTCTCAATCCTCAAACGGTGCGGATTGCCAAGAAAAAGTAATCAGTTCACAGCACATCATTAATTCAGTAATCCTCCGCCTCGGGCGGATTTTTTTGCCCCTTCACGGCTTTATTCTCATGGCCGTCAAGATCGACCCAATTGGCAACTATCGTTGTCAGCATTGATTGGCTGCTCATGCCGCCTGCTCAGCCAAGCCTGAACGTTTGGATCACACCGCTCAAGCGCAGCGTTCAACGTTTGCTGGTTATTTGCATGGTGTTGCTTCTGAACCTTGGATTAACCGGATGTGGCCCCTCCGATCAACCTCCACGCGGTGTGTTGCTGAAAGCGCTGGGGCTACAAATTCAATTAACCCAAACAGCGATTGCGCGCTCCCTGGAGTTAGAGCCCGTTGGTGTGCCTGAAGTGAGTCGTGTGCGCGTGGAAGAGCAGGAGTCGATCCGGCTCGGTGAGCAACGTGGAATCCATCTCACCGGGCGTTTCGATTGGAGACTTCCCGCTGATTCCGTGCGTGTTGATAGTCCTTTTGAGCTCTTTTTAGAGCGAGGTGAACGCGGACAAAGCTGGCGTCTAGCCCAACCTGTTGGTTCGAGTGATGGCACCTCTCAGGATTGGATTACCCATCCTTTGCCGATTGATTCGCTCTGATTCCGGGTTCGAAAGGATTCAGGCTTCTGCTTTTCGAGCCGTCCTGGCGCTCAGGCTGATCAACGTTGCCCCCAAGACGCACAAGGCTCCAAGAACCACAGCGCTCGTAATCGGCTCAGCAAAAAACAGCACGCCCCACAGTGACGCAAACACCACTTGGACGTAATTAATCGAGGTGGCGCGGGCTGCAGGCAGGGCCGATAGGCCTTCTGTTAACCAGATCTGACCGATCTGAGTGAACAACCCAACCCCGATCAACCAGACCCACTCGGTTGGATTAGGCCACAGCGCGGATTGCCCCCAAAGCAAGGGCAGCGTTGCAGGTACAGACACCAGGGGAAAGTAAAAGACGATCACTAAAGGGTGCTCTTGAACCGATAGCTGGCGCACACTCACGTACGCCAGTGCCGTCAGCAACGCACCACCGAGGCCAATCAGAGCCGCCATGGCGGGCAGGCTTCCCATCGTGCCCCCGACCCATTCCGGCTGCACCACCAATGTGACCCCCAGCAGGCCTAGCAACACAGCGATGCCGATGCGACGTCGGATCGGTTCACCTAAAAGCAGCCATGCCGCCACTGCCGTCAGCGTTGGGTAGGTGTATTGCAGCAGGGTTGCTGCCGCGAGGGGAAGCCGAGCGAGGGCCTCAAAGAAACACAACAACGCGGCGGTCCCTAATCCTCCACGGATCAACAACAACCCACGTTGTTCTCCCCAGGGCGAGACCTTGAGACGACGCAACATCGCCATGGTGATGCCAATGCTGATCAAGGAGCGCACCAGCACGACTTCTGCCACTGGCAGCCGTCCCCCAAGGTGTTTCACGCAAACGGTCATCAAGCTGAACGCCAACGCACAGGCGATCAGGGCACCGCAGGCTCGCCACTCTTTCGAAGATTGGCTGCCTCGTATCGCGCCTAACAGCCCCTGCATGGTGGTTCCGACGACACCTGCCAACCATGGCGCATCGCGCATGAACAGCCAGGCGCATCGCGCATGAACAGCCAGAACGGCATCGGGGCTCGCAGAATGGCGTCATGGCGATGCCCCGTCTACACCCCCGCACCATCGACGCCGTTAAAGAGCGCGCCGACATCGTTGATGTTGTAGGCGAGCACGTGGTGCTCAAAAAAAAGGGACGGGAATTCGTTGGTGTTTGCCCGTTTCATGACGACAGCAAGCCGTCGATGACGGTGTCGCCGCAGAAGCAGTTTTATTACTGCTTCTCCTGCGGAGCGGGTGGCAATTCCATCAAGTTTTTGATGGAGTTTCAACGGCAGAGCTTCAGCGACGTTGTTCTGGATTTGGCGCGCCGGTATCAACTGCCGGTGGAAACGGTTGATGGTCCTCAACAGGAGCGTCTCCGTCAACAACTCTCAAGGCGTGATCACCTGCATCGTGCGTTGGCCCTTGCTTCAGGTTGGTTTCGCAGTCAGCTCAAGAGTGCATCGGGCGCCGATGCCCTGGCTTACCTACGCGATCAACGTGGCTTGAGCGAAGCCACGATGGAGACCTTCGAGCTCGGCTATGCCCCTGATCAGTGGGACGGTTTGCTCAAGCATCTTCAACACGTTGAGGGGTTATCGCCAGAGCTGCTTGAGTCAGCGGGCCTGGTTGTCCCAAGAAAAGGTGGCAACGGGTTTTATGACCGCTTCCGTGGCCGGGTCATCGTTCCGATTCGCGATCGGCAGGGACGGGTCATCGGTTTTGGCGGTCGAAGCCTTGATGGCAGCGATCCCAAGTACCTGAATTCTCCCGAAACAGAGGTCTTTGAAAAAGGCAAGCACCTCTTCGGTCTTGATCAGGCGGCTAATGCGATCCGTAAGGACGATCGAGCGGTGGTGGTGGAGGGTTATTTCGATGTCATTGCCTTGCATGCGGCGGGAGTCACGAACTCTGTGGCATCGCTTGGTACCGCCCTCAGCAGTCAACAGATCACCCAACTGTGTCGGTGTAGTGACGGCAAACGCATCGTTCTCAATTTTGATGCCGATCGTGCGGGGATCCGAGCTGCGAACAGGGCGATCGGTGAGGTGGAGCAACTTGCGCTGCAAGGACAGCTGGAGCTGCGAGTGCTCCATACACCCTCTGGGAAGGATCCAGATGAGTACCTCAAGGATCACGGAGCTGGGGACTATCGCGCCCTACTTGACCAGGCACCGCTTTGGCTCGATTGGCAGATCGAACAGGTGCTGGAAGACCGTGATCTGACCAAGGCAGATCAGTTCCAACAAGCAGTTAGCGGGTTGGTGGAGCTCTTAGGCAAGCTGCCTCAATCCGCGATTCGCACGCACTACCTCCAGCAAGTAGCGGAGCGGCTAAGCGGTGGGCAAGGCCGTTTGGCGTTGCAGTTGGAGCAGGATTTGCGCCAACAGGTGCAAGGTCAGCGCTGGCATGGACGTTCAGCCCGGCATGAAAAGGCTGGTGAAGTCAGCCAACGAGAGCGGTGCGAAGCCGAGATCCTGCGCATTTACTTGCACTGTCCAATTCATCGCTCGCAGGTGCGTTGCGAATTACGCCAACGGGAGTTGGAAGACTTCGCTCTTCAGCACCACCGTCTGTTGTGGTCTGCGATCACCGATCTTGAGGAAGGCAACATCGGCTCCGGTCGGTTGGAGGCGATCAGTCGGGGGACGGATCCTGGTCATGAGTTGTCCGACCTTGATCTTCCCCGCTTGCTCACCGATCAGCTGTTGCTGGAAAACAGTGCGTTAGTCGCCAGGCTGACGCCACTTTTGGAACCCGCTGAGCTGCAGCGTTTGGCATTGGCGCGTCCTATGGATGTTTTGCGGGGCACCGCGGCGATTTTGGAGCGGCAAAAAAGCCATAAACGCTGCCGCCACCTACTGGAGGCTTGGGGTGGTCAACGGCTTGAGACTCTGGAACGCTGCATTGCTTCGTTGATTGCGAATGAGCAAGAGCAGACAGCGACGGCAGAGAGCGTGGATATGGAAGGTCGTATTCAGGAGATGTTTGAACAGTTGAATGCGGATGCCCTTCGATTGCAAGAGCTGTATTACTCCGAGAGGAAGCATATTCAGCATCTTGATCAACAACGCTGTGCTGGCTATGAGGTTGTTGTTGCGAATCCCCCTGAATCCATTCCTCCTACGGCTTGATGGATCAGCACTAGCCCAGTTACCTCACATCTTGATCTCGCAGCCACAGTGGGCCTCACTTTTGAACCAACAGAAGCAGTTCGCTGCGAAGTTGTGTCGCTTGATACGACAAAGCGCTCAAGATGACGGCCAAGAAAGATGCATTTTTTTAGCCTT
>JAVBIX010000042.1 GCA_030756895.1 Synechococcus sp. SP2 MAG | reverse complement strand
TTTCATGCCAATGGCATCAGCGAGCAGCTCGTCGAAGAGGTTGATTCTCATTTCCCCTACAAGTTTGCGGCAAGCGATATGGGTTAGTTCATGTTCCAGTCGCCAAATTTGAGATTGCTTGATCCATTGATCGAGACTGGGGCTGCCAGGAACGCTTGAAGCGCAGAGACTGCTGTAAGGGGCTCGATGCAAAATCAAGATCTGGCAGCGCTCTTTTGCACCGAGCTCTCTGATGAGGCCCCAATGAATCAAGCCAGCAATAGCTTGTGCATGCACTGTTCCCTGCACTGGAACTTGTTCACAGCGATGGGCGAGGCAGCGCATGATCAGCACAAAGTCATCGTGATGGCTGACAGTTAGAACCGGCATTGCTCCGCAAGGATGGTTGGCGACCGTGATGGAAAACCCTTTCGGGTCCTTCAAGCGTGGAGCAACCTCAAGATCCTTTGGCTGCGGTGATTCACCCCGCAGCACCAAGCGTTGATAGCGATCACTTAATCGTGCCAATGGTTGTGGGGTCACCAGAAGTTGCGGCAGCCCTGACCTCAGGGCCTGCCACTGGTTTCCCTTCGCTATGGCAAGCAGCCACTGACGCCACCACAGCTCAATGGCGTCTGGCGAAAGCGGAAGCACGGGCCAGATGGCGTCAGCCTTCGAGAAGGGCTTGCAATAGTCCTGGAGATCTTGCATCGCTAATAATGGCTGAATAGCTTTCATCAGAGATGTCTGAATTTTTTGAAGCGATCTGGCATGGAGACGGAATCGGCGATGGTGGCGATCTCGATGAAGCCCTTCAGGCCTTCGTGGCTGTAAAGCCTGAAAATAATGATTGGATCGAGGCGTGTGCTGTTGAGGGTGCTAATCCTCGTATCGAGCGTTTCGCCTCCTTTGATTCCTATCTTGATAATCAAGATGCGCTTGAAGTGATTACGGTGACTCCTCAGATGATTGCAGTCGCGATTGAGCAGTTGCCTGTTTGATGGCTGAATCAACGATTGACTTCTCGACCTACACGCCAGTGAACCACCTCTGGCCTGCTTTTGTGGAACGATTGGGGGCTGAAAAAGCACAGCAAGCAGTGCGTCAGGCTCTTGATCTTCAAGGCATGAGTGGGAATGCCGGCAGTCTTCCCGTTCTATTTGTTGAAACCTGTGGCCTTGCTCTAGCTCATACAGATCTTGTGCGAGAACAGACAGGTCTTAATAGCCACGGATATCGCATGGTTTTATTGCTCAGTCGACGTGTATCAGAAGTGCAGTTATTACAAGATACGTTATAAATTTATGCCTATCCCTTGGCAAGTATGGTAATGATGACTGCCAGCATCGCCATAGAAAGAATCACTGCTCTGGCTACGATTGATTCAGTTTCTTCACCATAGACATCGTGTATTCGGGCTACAGAATATTGGCATTTTTCTGTAGGTGCTGCTCTATATAGATTCACGGCAACCGAAGGTACCGATAGCAGCATTAAGTTGTTTTCGCTGATGTTGATCTTGACTATTTTTGGTTGTAAAATGACCTTAATTACTCAGATTGGCTGGCTTTCACCTACTGGGTTTATCTTTCTTGGTATTGATTGATGAAGAAGGTATTAATTATTGGCGGTGGGATCGCTGGTTTAACACTTGCCTTGTCTCTTAAGAAACTCGGAATCCCTGTCGTTATTCATGAAAAATATAATCATTACCAAAATCAGAAAACAGGATTTCTGATTTGGAGTTACGCGATCAAAATTTTGCAGGATTTGGGCGTTCCTGTTGATGAGGTAGGTGCACCCCTCGAAGCATTTCGAATCCATGGTCGAAAGGGAAGATTTATTTGTGAGATGCCAATCGGTTCAGTTTCACGATTGCATGGGGCAAATAGTTATGAAATCAATCGATATCGCCTTTCTGAACTGCTATCTAAAATGGTCGGTGATGACTTACTTCTTGGTAGTGAATGTATTTCTGTCTCTAGTATTGAGGGCCAAGCGATAGCAACTTTTGCCGATGGAAGTTCAGATCAAGGTGATATTTTAATTGCTTGTGATGGCTCTAATAGTGTTGTTAGGAAGTTTATTCATCCAGGAGTTCAGCTCAGAATGCTTGGCTCTGGCGGTTGGATCTCAGTAATTGATCAACGTCTTCCATTATTACCATTGAACACTCAAATGGAGTTTTGGCAGCCGGGGGTGAAAGCAGGAGTTGCTGATCTTGGACATGGTGAAACGCGCTGGTATGTCGCTTTTAAAAACTATATTCCTAGTGCAGATGAATCAAAAAAAGATCAGATTCTCAATCGTATGAAGCCTCTTCCTGAGATGATCATGTCCTGTCTGGAATGTACTGATGAAGATCAAATGGTGCCTACTCAGGCCGGAGATCTTTTGGCCTTGTCTCCTTGGTACCGTGATCGCGTCTTGATGATTGGTGATGCTGCCCATGCCACCAGTCCTTATGCCGGAATGGGCGCCTGTTCAGCGATTGCTGATGCCGCATTACTGGCAGACTTGATTGGTTCTGGTCGGTCAGTTCCTGCCATATTTCAAGACTTCCAAGCGGTGCGTAAGCATGCTGCAGATTCGGTGATTAAAGAATCACGACGTGGCCTTGATTTATCCACTTGTGGTGAACTCAAAGGCTGGGTTCGCGATTGGATGTTTATGAATATGCCAGAGAAGAAATTGAATCAGATCATGACTGACATGGTGACTGGTCATTGAACAATTTCATCATTTTTGATCTTTATTTGTGGTGTCTATGAAAAACGACGCTCTTTTACATTTTTTTGAGACATTCATTTTTATGCCTGCACGACAGGCACATCGCTTAGGCGAGTTGTGGCGGCCCGACCCAGTCGTTCGCGTCGCATGGCCCAGCTCGGATCCAGTCCGCAGGCAGCCCATTGCACCGTGCCCCGCCCATAGCGGTGATTGAGGCGATCGACCGTTGCCATCAAGCTCTCCCGTTTCTGTTGCTCTTCCTCTGTGCAGGGCACCCATAGATGCTGTTGAAGTAGATCAACTCCCTGCAGGTGTTGCATCAGAACACCTGCTTTCGCCAGCGGTCGGTGCGGTTGAAAAATTCGTTCCACTAGGGGTAATGCAGCGTCCAACAACACACGTGTGTCGTTGCTGGGTAGATCAAGGCTGGTGCTTGCAGCTCGGCTGTAAAAGCCTGGAATGAATGGGCTGGTGCGCGTATAAATGGTGAGAGCCGCTGTGCGTTGATGCTGTTTTCGCAGCTTCTCAGCCGCTCGCACTACATAGGTTGCTATCGCTTCGCGGAGCTCTTCCAGGCTGGTGATTGGATGACTGAAACTGCGGCTTACGCAGGTTTCCTGCTTCGCAGACGGTTGGAGATCAAGCGGTAGGCAGGCATGGCCTTGCAGTTCTCTTTGAAGTCGAACTCCCACCACACCGGCCTTCGCACGTAGGCAGCCGCTGGGCATATCACGCAGCTCTCGTGCGTTCACCACTCCCCGCATTCGGCACCAGACAGCGAGTTTGCGGCCGATTCCCCAGACGTCTTCAATCGAAATTGTTTCCAGCCAGTGATCGGGATCGCGACACAATCCAAGATCAAAGAGTCCGGCGTGGGCCGGCACCACTTTCGCTAGACGGTTGGCGAGCTTGGCCTGTCCTTTGCTGGCTCCGAGACCAATGGCAATAGGTAATCCGAGGTTGCGTCGAGCCAAGGTTCGCAACTGCTGTGCCCATGGACGCAGATTTCCGTCCGACGGGCGGCTGAGCCGGGCAAAAGCCTCATCTATGGAGTAGATCTCCAGATCCTCAACCTGGCTTTCCAACAAACTCATCAGCCGTTGACTCATGTCGGCGTAGAGCGCGTAATTCGAGCTGCGAATCACAACCTGGTTTTGTTCCAGATCCCGCTTCGCCTTGAAGTAGGGAGTGCCCATGGCGATGCCAAGAGCTCGCGCTTCAGCGCTACGGGCCACGATGCAGCCATCATTATTTGAGAGCACCACCACTGGCCTGCCGATCAGAGCCGGATCCAGGCTCTGCTCGCAAGAGGCATAAAAATTGTTGGCATCAATGAGAGCCGTGACCTGGTTCATCGCGACGACCTGAGCACTAGAGCGGATGGATGACGTGAATGGCGACGCCCCAGATCTGCACATCTCCGCAACGATGGAGGTCTAAATGGGGGTAATCAGGGTTGGCTGCTTCCAGGCGTAGATGGCCGCAATAGCGAGCGAGGCGCTTGAGAGTGAAGGCGCCATCCAGCACAGCCACCACCACTCGGCCGGGTCGAGGGTCGAGGCTGCGATCGACCACCAATAGATCGCCATGGTGAATGCCCGCACCAGTCATGGAATCGCCGCTCACGCGCAAAAAAAAGGTGCTGCTTGGATGGCGAATCAGTTGTTCATTGAGATCGATCCCTACGTCGATGTAGTCGTCAGCAGGGGAGGGAAACCCTGCTGCAATCTGGTCGCTCGCCAAAGGAAGGCTGAGCCCTTGACGCTGGAGCCGCAGAGGCTGAGGCGGTTGAAGCGATATCCGATCCAATCTCACGGAAGCCCACACTGACGACCACTTGATAGTACAAGCGTTCTAGTGCTGTAGCTGCATGCCGAGCATGCCTTGCTCTTGACTTAGGTCAAGCCAAAGGGAAAGAGCCGCCTTTACGGCGCTGGATTTTGCAAAACCTTCTCCTTCTTCTCTGCTTCCCAGACCTCGAGAACATCGGGGAAATGCACTTCTATGCATGAATCACAAATCCCATGGCTGAAATTCAAGTTTGTACGCGCAGACAAATATTGATCTAGATGCGACCAATTCCCTTCAGTATCTTTTGCTTTTCTGCAATAAGAACATGTTGAGATAAAGCTATCAGCATCAGTGTGTGAACAGAAAGATTCAATCAAATTGATTGATCTCTTCCTCAGTTCCAGAAAAGCAACGGCTTGCCTTGATAGAGACTGCATGACGCTGAACTGTGTATCAGTTAGGCCATGGGGCTCTCTATCAATTACGCAAAGCGTGCCGATTCTGAGGTTCTTGTCATTTTGCAGCGGAAAGCCTGCATATAACCTGATTTTAGGCTCTCCTCGCACTAAGGGGTTGTCAAAAAAACGTTCGTCTTTTAAAGCGTCTTCAACGATTAAAGGTTCAGAGGAGTGAATTGCATGGGCACAAAATGACCAATCGCGAACAGTCTCTTCAGCCTCAATACCAACCTTTGCTTTAAACCATTGGCGATTGGAGTCAACAAGGCTCAAAAGAGCAATAGGAGCACCACAAGTTAAAGAAGCTATTTTTGTAATATCATCATAATTTTCTTCAGGCTTTGTGCCAAGAATTCTATATTCATTCAGAGCCTTCAGCCTTTCTGACTCATTGATGGGAATTTCAGGCTTTTTCAAGTGAGAAGACTGGCTGATTTCAATAGTTTTGGCTGCAAACAGCTCAAAGCGCACAAAGCAAAATAAAAGTTTATTTGATATTGCTAAAGCTTTACGTCGTTCGCCTTTATTGACTTGTAGGGATTAACGGAATTGTTAACTTAATCCGAGAGTTGCAGGGTTCAGCTGGAATGAGCTAGAGCTTGAGCCTTTGCCTTTTTCCGTCATAGAAGAGGGGGATGTCGTCTGACGAACCAGCCGGCCGATAAGGCGGTTGTGGGTGTCGTCTTGGCTCTTTGGATTGGAGTTGTAGACGTTTGCAGCAGACGCCAAATCAAGACATGGAGGTCGAATCGATCAAGATGGCTGCCTGTGAAGCTGCTGCTGATGGCTGATTCTCCCTACCTCTTGGCGATAGCCCTGTTTGAACAGAATGGGAAACGAGCCATGCCCCTTGGGGGTCGTTCTCTACCAAAAGATGCGACGAAACAGGATGCGGGGGGACCTGCGCAGATAGCCAGTGAGCTGGCTTTGGAACTCCTGCTTCGCATCTGGCAACGCAGTGATCAGGGGCCTTTGCAACGGGAAGCGGGGCAAGGAAGTTTGCTGATGGCTGAATTAGGCATGGAGCATCTACCCGAAGATCTACCGCGTCTCAAAGCGGCTTGGCTCACCACAGGGGATAGCCCAACCTTTCGGCGAGGACTGTTGGCGATCACCTCAAGATGTTGGACTGTGAGCGTGGCTAAATTTGAGCCAATTACGTTCACAACACTTGAGGCGTCGCAGACGGAAGGCTAAACGAGTCACTCAAAATGGTTTCAGGATGGAATCGTTGCAATGAGATCTGCTAATCCAGCCGCAATGGAGTTCTGCTGATCGCCAGCGAAGTGAACACCGTCAAGAGGAGAGGTTTCGGCAACTGCTTGTGTATCAAAGAAGAACACCGACTCTTGTTCAGCAAGGTTGCAATAAAGGGAGGGAAGCAACCGGGACTTTTCGGTGGCATCTTTAAATCCCCAAGCAAGAGATTGTGGTGTGGTTTGAATCACTCCAGGAGTAGCTAAGATAATTGTGGGTGGTTGATTGGAATGGCATGGCCCACATTGATAGGACATGCGAACATCATGGATCAGGATTTTTGCTCCAGATGTAATTTCTTCTGGAGAAAGATGCAGATGACTTTTACAGTCGTTGCATCCAAGCGCAAGAATAACAACATTAAGGGGTTTACAGCTATGTAGAATCACGGGCAAATCTTGCCTGCCATTGCAGCTATAGTCGCCACCATAATTAACAGCTCCAAGCGGATCATCCATCACCCAAGTTCTAGAATTCAAGCCTTGTTCAAAGACAATCCAGGGCTGATGATTGGGGTTCCGCTGATTCAGAATCTGTTGGAGGCGATTCGGCCAGCGTGTTGCAAATGGCAAGCGCCCACTCCCATCAGGAGCCATTCCCCAGGTGTTGGAGTCTCCAAAACATAAAATACTTTTTGGCTCCATGATGTTTTGGTTCAGCAGTAGGTCAATAATGAAGTCTCTTGATTAGGCCCGGTGATAAGGACTTCCCTGCTGGATCGCTTGGGCTCTGAACAATTGTTCGATCAAGAGAAGTCTTGCAAGCTCATGGGGGAATGTCATCGGCGAGAGGCTGAGTTTCCAATGGGCCAGGGCCTTCAGCTCAGCTGTTAATCCATCAGCACCACCAATCACGAACGCAAGTCGCTGCGATCCAAGACTGCGGAGCCGCTCAGACAAGCTGATTGATGTCAGGGTTTCACCCTGTTCCATCAACATCACAGGCCATTCATCGCTTCGCAGCGTCTGACGGATCAATTCAGCTTCTTTCTCAGGCGTTCCATCCCGCAACTCAACGATCGTGAGTCCAGGAAGGCGTTTGCGGTAAAGCTCGATTCCTTCTTGAACCCAAGTCTTTCGAACTTTCCCGATGGCAATGATGCGGCAGCGAGATGAATTCATCCCTGGAGATCCCAACGCATGCAGGTCTCAGACTGAGTCTTCGTCATCTTCCAGAAGAAGCTGGCCAAACGCCACATAAAGCGACTCTTCTTCGCTCCCAGCCGCCACCTTCGGACGTGAGGGACGGGTTGTTTTTCCCTGGCCGCCGTGAAGCGGTTGTCTGGACAGGGGCTGGGATGACGGCAGCGGCTGCGCGTTTACCTTCGCTTTGTTCTGAATCGCAACGTGGCGCTCAGCGTCCTTGAGCCGTGCCATCAAGTGTTCAGGAATAGCGCCATCACTGCTCGCTTTCATTAGTTCTTGAAACAGACGTTCTGGGTTGTCTTCGGTTTCAATGCGATGGCGCTTTTCGGTCGCCTTCACTGGGCGACCAGAATTTTGCTGGGGTGGCGCGATCGGCTCAGGCAACGAACGGCCCAACTCCTTGAGACGCTCCAAGCTTCGGGGATCAAAGCTCATGAGCAGCCCAGGGTTTCGCGAGTGTCTCGACCGGTGACAGGGTTAACCCCTTCAGCGTTGGCACATAACACCTTGAGCGCATCAGCTCGCAGAGGCACGTTGGTGAAATCAGCGCCTTCAACTGTGACGTTGATGAAGCGTGTGTTGAAAGCAAACGCATCTTCCAGCACCGCATTGGTGAGGTTGGTGCCATCAAAGATCGCTGAATCAAGCGTGGCATCACGGAGATTGGTGTCGCTCAGATTGGCGTCTTGAAGTTTGGCTCCATAAAGGCTTGCGCCTTGCAGATCACTTCCAGAAAGATCGGCTTCTCGAAGGTTGGTGAGGTTGAACGTCACACCTTGCATTTCCCGATTTGAAAAATCGGCTCCGATCAACACCTGCTTGGCATAGTCCATGGCGGCAAATGCCGGTTGCATCGGCAAGGCGAGCATGACCCAAAGAACCATCAGCGGAGCCAATAAGCGCAATCGCATCGGGAGTGAGGTATCTGTTGTTCAGCCTAGGACTTTTAGATGCGTTCGTTCTTTTCGCGTTGAATTACCTGTTCCAAGCTGTTCAAGCGATCCTCCCTGGCACCCCAAAGCTCAATAAAAACTGGCGGATTGTTGATTGGCATCACTGAGAACCGTTGTTCCCTATAAATTTGTTTGAAAATGACATCCACTTCATCGCGGTAGGAAAGGTCAGTTGGGTGAATTCCGTCATTTTCCATTGCAACGGGTCATTCACTTGTCATCGGTAAAAAGATCAGCAGATCAAGGCTTTGAAGAGAGTCGCGAACTCTTGCTGCTAGAGACTCAACAAATTGATCGTCAATGTCGGTGGTTTCATAATTGGATGTGTATTGCGAATAGGCAATATAATCAACTGGTCAGCGGTCAAAAATAACGCATTCACTCGGTTGCCGATAATGCATCAATCTGCTGATGCTGTAATACATCTGGATTCCGTTATGTAACTTCGTGCTTTCTTGTCGGAAGCAAATGTCATAGCCCTCTTCTTGCAATGCTCGGAAAGACTCTTTTTCACGAATGTAGTGATGATGGCGCTTTATCCAGTCGTGCACGAATGTGCTTTTCCCTTGTGAATATGTGCCACTAATAGTAATTCGCATGCAAAAATTCAGCTTTTAAGGGTTATAGCCCCGATCAGCAAAATTTCTCAACCGTGCTGATCGGGGGAATGATTGAGAGCACGTTGTACTGCCATGCCTTGTTGTCTCACTCTCAAGTACAAGGTGCTCAAGCAGAGCGCTCTGTGAAAGACATTTTGCTGCGTCATGGATGGCGCTTGCTGGAGCACAACTGGAGCTGTCGCTATGGAGAAATTGATCTGCTTTTAACCAAACACTCAGGTCCGAATAGGCGAATCTTGGTGGTTGAGGTGAAGGCGCGTCGCCGCTCAGGGTTGGATGGTTGGGGTCTTGCTGCGTTTCATCATGCAAAGAGAAGGTGTTTGGCCCGCAGTGTCTCTTGCTGGCAAGCCGCTAACCCCTGGAGTGAGAGCAGCTATTTCGAAGTCGTGCTGGCGCTGGTGGCACTTCCAGTGCAAAGGCATTGTGTGCGCTGGATCCGCATCGACAGGCTCGATCGCGTGAGTCAGTGATCACATTGCAGATGATTCAGTCATCAGCGCTTGGATGAGCTCAATCGCAGCTATTTGTCCCTGGCGTGGGTTGGTGATGACAAGCGCCGAGACCGATCGCAGTGGGCGGATAAAACTCCATTCACCAGGAATCATGTGCATCACCATGTGTTGGATGATCTGAATTGGATTGCGACCCCGCTCTTGTCGATCCCGTCGTAACCGTCGAATCATGCGCAGCAGCAACGGTGCTTCGAGATAAAACAGCGCTGTGATCGAGCCATCGTCCAGCAGGTCTTGCGGTCCATAGGCGCCTTCGAGCAAGACAAGCCGGTAGCTCTGGTTCAGCGATTTGCGCGCTACATCACGCGTGCCCATGTCGTAGGTGCGCAAGCTGGTTGCAGCGTGATGCCTGACCTCATCTAGCTCAGCTCGCAACGCGTCGATGTCAATGGCTGCCGCCGTATCGAATCCAAAGCGTGGGTGAGGGCGCCAATGGTGCCTGTAATAGTCGTCGCAGCAGATCACGAGCACTTCAAGACCGATCGCGCGCAGTGCTTCTGCAAGGGTCAAGGTGAAGCTGGTTTTCCCAACCGCGGAAGGGCCAGTGATGCAAACCAAAGGAATCTTTGCCATCACGCCGTCGCCCCAGATGTTTAATCCTGCATAGGGCACAGTGAATCAACGCTGAGAATGTCATGACTTTTTCAGGGCACACGGCCCGCAAGCGTTTCGGCCAGCACTGGTTGATCAATGAGCGAGTGCTGGATCGAATTGTTGAGGCCGCCGAACTACAAGACGGGGATCGCGTCCTGGAGGTGGGTCCTGGTCGTGGGGCTTTGACCAATCGTCTCCTGGCCTCAGCGGCAGCTGCGATCCATGCGGTGGAGCTTGATCGCGACCTCGTCGTTGGGCTTCAGGAGACGTTTGCAAACCATCCAAAGTTTTCCCTGCAGGAGGGAGATGTGTTGTCCGTTCCCTTGGAACTATCCGATGGGGTGCAGGCCGACAAAGTTGTGGCAAATATCCCGTACAACATCACAGGGCCATTGCTCGATCGGTTGATCGGTCGTCTCGATCGTCCCGTCGACCCCCCTTATCAACGACTGGTACTACTCGTTCAGCATGAGGTTGCTCAACGCATTCGTGCTCGTGCAGGACACAGCAATTTCAGTGCCTTGAGTGTGCGCATGCAGTTATTGGGACGATGCAGCCACGTGTGCCCTGTTCCACCACGCTGCTTTCAACCACCCCCAAAAGTGCAGTCGGAGGTGATCTGCATCGATCCCTTTCCTGCTGAGCTGCGGCCTACTGCTGCCTTGGCCCGAGGGGTGGAGCGTCTGCTCAAGATGGCCTTCTTGAGTCGCCGCAAGATGCTGCGCAATACCTTGGCCTCGGTGTGTTCCCCAGACCAATTGCAAGCATTGGCAAACGAGGCCGGGATCAGCCTTCAGCAACGACCGCAGGACGTGGCACCAGAAGCCTGGGTTGCCCTAGCGAAGGGTTTGAATCAGTTCGACTCTGCTGCTTGATCGGATGACCGCCACCGTTCGCGTCACCGCTCCCGCCAAAATCAATCTCCATCTCGAGGTGCTCGGTCAGCGCTCTGATGGGTTTCATGAATTGGCGATGGTGATGCAAAGCATCGACCTCGCTGATCAGCTGGACTGTTCCAACAGCGCTGATGGCTTGATTCAACTGAGCTGTGATCAGCCTGGACTCAGTTGCGGCAGCGACAATCTGGTGATGCGTGCCGCCGAACTGCTCCGGCAGCGGTCTGGTTTTAATGAGCTTGGCGCTCATCTTCATCTACGCAAACGCATTCCCATTGGGGCTGGTCTTGCCGGAGGTTCGAGTGATGGTGCTGCAGCTCTTGTGGCGCTCAATACGCTCTGGGGGCTCGGACATAGCCAAGACCACTTACGCGCCATGGCTGCTGAACTTGGCTCAGACATGCCGTTTTGTCTTGCCGGTGGAATTCAGCTCTGCTTCGGTCGAGGCGAATGTCTTGAATCCGTCCCAGCGGCAGCGCAATCTTTAGGGGTGGTGCTGGTGAAAGATCCCACCGTCAGTGTTTCGACGCCCTGGGCCTATAGCGAGTGTCGTCGTCTCAAGGGCGATCACTATCTAAGTAACGAAGAGGCTTTTGCACAGCGGCGACAGGATCTACGTGCAGCGTTGTGGTTAAACCCCCTGCGAGCGGCTGAGCCACCGCCGCTTCGCAATGATTTGCAGGATGTTGTGGCACCTCAAACAGCCTCAGTGCAAACGGCCTTGCGTTTACTCCAGGATCTTCCCGGGCAACTGAGAACGGCGATGAGTGGTTCCGGCCCTAGCTGTTTCGCCCTATTTCCCAATCGCTTGGATGCTGATCAGGCTCTGGATGCAGCCCGTGATTCCTTCGCAAAAGTCGGTTTGGACTCCTGGAGTTGTTCATTCGTCGGTCATGGCGCCAAGCTGACGCCATGAGCAGGAATGGCATGAGCAGCGGCGAAGTCAGTAGCAGCGGTGAGATCCAGACGCCAGAGGCGCCTTCAGAGCGCAAGAAGGGGCCAATCAGTTTCCTTTCGGGCTCGTTGACGAGCTTGATGTTGAGCTGGCTCAGCCTGGGTCTGAGTAAAGGGATGGTGGCCTATTTCGCGAAACATCCATCAACTTCCAGCTCTGCCATCGCTCAAAGCATTACCTCAGCGTTGAAGACGCTGTTTACCGGCATGTGTTTTCTGGCCACTTTCAGCTTTGCTTTTATTGGTGTTGGCCTGTTTTTGGTGTTTCTTCGCAGTCTTTTCACAGGCAAAGAAGCTGACGCTGTCTAGCCTCAGATCACTGTCCTGAACTGCCATAGGCAGTTATTGATAATGACTCCCCACGATCTTGGTCAGCTGATCCTGCTGCTCTCTCCGGGGTTGCTTCTCTCGGTGCTCCTGCTCACGACGTTTGCTGCAGGAGGCTGATTTTTTCGTTGCTGAGATAGCTTGGCCACTCACGCCGGCTTGGCCGGGATTGCAGAAAAGCCGTGGCAGGGACTCTTCTCTTCAACGCACTTCGTGAGGCCATCGACGAGGAGATGGCCCGAGACCCCCACGTTTGCGTGATGGGTGAAGACGTCGGTCAATACGGCGGCTCATACAAGGTCACCAAGGACCTCTACGAAAAATACGGTGAGTTGCGTGTCCTCGACACGCCAATTGCTGAAAACAGTTTCACGGGTATGGCTGTTGGTGCTGCCATGACTGGCCTGAGGCCAATCGTGGAAGGCATGAATATGGGCTTCCTGCTTTTGGCGTTCAATCAGATCTCCAACAACATGGGGATGCTGAGATACACCAGTGGTGGCAATTTCACGATTCCCACAGTGGTGCGTGGACCAGGAGGCGTGGGCCGTCAGCTGGGAGCAGAACATAGTCAGCGCCTTGAGGCCTATTTCCATGCCGTACCTGGCATCAAAATTGTGGCTTGCAGCACGCCTACAAATGCCAAGGGGCTGATGAAGGCTGCGATCCGCGACAACAACCCTGTGCTCTTCTTTGAGCACGTGTTGCTTTATAACCTCACAGAAGAATTGCCAGATGGTGATTACATCTGCGCTTTAGATCAAGCCGATCTAGTGCAAGAAGGCAGTGACGTCACGATCCTGACTTACTCACGCATGCGTCACCATTGCTTGAAAGCTGTCGAGCAGCTTGAAGCGGATGGCATCAGTGTTGAGCTGATCGATCTGATCAGCCTCAAGCCGTTCGATATGGAAACGATCGCCCGCTCGATCCGTAAAACCCATCGGGTGATTGTGGTTGAGGAGTGCATGAAAACAGGCGGCATCGGTGCAGAACTGATTGCCTTGATCACTGAGCATTGCTTCGACGATCTCGATGCCCGGCCGATTCGGTTGTCCAGTCAGGACATTCCTACGCCTTACAACGGCAATCTTGAAAATCTGACGATTATTCAGCCCCATCAAATCGTGGAAACGGCCCAGGCCATCGTGCGCAAGGGGCTCTGATTCATGGCCCGTCAACAGGGGTGGTTCGCCCTCATCCTCGCTCTGGCCATCGCTGCCGGATCCGTNCTCACAAGCTTCCCTCTTCAGTTGGGGCTCGATCTGCGCGGTGGTAGCCAGCTCACCCTAGAAGTGCAGCCATCGGGTGAGATCACCAAAGTGAAAGCCGAGCAGCTGGAAGCCGTGAAGGCCGTGTTGGATCGTCGCGTGAATGGTTTAGGTGTCGCCGAATCAACTCTCCAGACCGTGGGTGATAACCAACTGGTCTTGCAGCTTCCAGGTGTGACCGATCCATCCAGAGCAGCTCGGGTGCTGGGCAGCACAGCGTTGCTGGAGTTTCGGGCACAGAAGCCTGGATCAGAAGAGGAATTACGCGGCTTGATTCAACTCAGAGCGCAGTTGAAAAGCGTTCTGGCGTTGAACGAAAGCAAGGAGGCATCAGACGCTGATCAAAACGATGGCCCCACCCGTGAGCAACTAGCAAAGGCTCAAAAAGAGTTGGGCCTTGAAGGCACTGCTGACTCTGAACAAGAACAGTTGGAACAGCTACTCGCTCGTGCCAACGAAGAGATTGTGGATCGCTTCGAGCCGGCGGCCCTCACCGGCAAGGATCTCGTCACTGCTGGGCGCCAACAGCAACAAAACGGCAGCAGCTGGGAAGTCACGCTCACCTTCAATCGAGAGGGGGGTGACAAATTTGCAGAGCTCACCCGCTCAATTGCAGGCACCGGGCGTCTCCTTGGCATTGTTTTGGATGGCCGTCCAATCAGCGAAGCCGGCGTGGGTGACCAATTCAAAGCTGCTGGTATTACCGGTGGTTCAGCTGTGATCACAGGCAATTTCAGTGCTGAGGAAGCCCGGGACCTTGAGGTGCAGCTGCGTGGTGGCTCCCTGCCTCTTCCCGTTGAAATTCTTGAGGTGCGAACGATCGGCCCCAGTCTTGGTGCTGAAAATGTGCGTCGCAGCCTAATAGCTGCGCTTGCGGGCCTCGTGTTGGTCGCCATTTTCATGCTGCTCGTCTATCGACTGGCAGGAGTGGTGGCTGTGCTGGCCCTCAGTCTTTACGCCCTGTTCAACCTGGCGGCCTACGCGCTGATACCGGTCACCCTCACGCTCCCGGGAACGGCAGGGTTCATTCTCAGTATTGGCATGGCGGTAGATGCGAACGTGTTGATCTTTGAGCGCATCAAAGACGAATTACGCCGAGGCAACACCTTGATCCGATCGATCGAAACTGGCTTCTCTCAAGCTTTCTCTTCGATCGTTGATGGTCATATCACCACTCTTATTAGTTGCGCTGCGTTGTTTTTCCTAGGGACGGGTCTGGTGAAAGGTTTTGCTGCAACGCTTGGAATTGGTGTTCTGCTCAGCCTGTTCACAGCACTGACCTGCACGCGCACGCTCCTGCGCTTCTTTATGAGCTATCAATCGCTGCGCCGCCCAACCAATTTTCTGCCCGCAGGGCAGCTGCCTTCTTCCGCTGCTTGAGCCATGGCTGTGTCCTCCCCAACTGGTCAAGAACGCCCTTTGCGTTTCCCCCTGAGCCGGCAACGGCGCAAGGTTTGGTTGATCTCCGTGATTGTGCTGTTGATCAGCACTCTTGGTTTAGTCCTGAACTGGACCAATCCTCAAATTCGCTCGCCCTTAAGGCCTGGACTTGATTTCACAGGTGGCACCCAAATCCAACTAGAGCGATTGTGCGGAGATCGTTGCCAAGAGGTGAGGGCCATCGATATCCAGCAGACGCTTAAAAGCCTCACGTTGCCTGCTGAAGGTCGCGATCAAGACGCCAACACCCTGCCTAATCTCGCTTCGGCTCGGGTTCAGTTACTGGATCGAGGTGAATCGGTGGTCTTGCGCATGCCCGCTTTAACCGCCTCACAAGGGCAGGCTGTGATCGAGGCTGTTGAGCCTATCGCTGGTCCCTTTGAAGTTGGTGGCCAATCTGTTGACACGATTGGACCAAGTCTTGGTGGTCAGTTGCTGCGCAGCAGCTTGATCTCATTGCTAGTGGCCTTTGCCGGCATCGCTCTCTACATCAGCGTTCGCTACGACGGTCGTTATGCCGTTCTTGCCCTCGTGGCCTTAGGCCATGACGTGTTGATCGTTTGTGGATTCTTCGCCTGGCTTGGCTTGATCAGCGGTTTAGAGGTCGACAGTTTGTTTGCCGTTTCACTCCTCACCATCGCCGGCTATTCCGTGAATGACACCGTGGTGGTGTTTGATCGCATCCGCGAACGCCAACGTGAAGACGGTGACCTGCCCCTGGATGCTCAAGTTGATCGTGCCGTTTCCGCGACTCTCACCCGCACGATCTACACCAGTGGCACCACCTTGCTCCCCCTTTTGGGACTGATTCTGTTTGGAGGGTCCACCTTGTTTTGGTTTGCAGTGGCGCTGGCGATTGGCGTGATTGTGGGCAGCTGGTCGAGCATTGCTCTTGCCCCCTCCCTTCTCAGTATCTGGCCAAGACAACGCACTGCGGGTGCGTGATTTGCCCATCACACCTAGCGCTCCATCCCAACGTTGGATCCCCCTGCTGTTGGGCGTTCTGGCTCTCTTAGATTTACGGGTGGAGCTTCAGCTGCTGTTCGATCACATCACGCTGACCAGCTTGATTTTTGCGATTCGGCACCATCTACTTGCGGTAGTGGTCATCCTTCTGCTCCCATCCATGTGGTGTCACTACGGACCTGTGCGTCGGTCTGAGCTCTGACTCCTAAGTTGGATGTCCGCCTCGAATGCAAGATGTCACTCGATCTCGACGCCAAGAAAACTCTCCTCAGAAAAATCCCCCATGGCTTGTTTATCTGTGGTGTCGCAGAAGGGGATCAGGTCAATGGGTTCACCGCAAGTTGGGTGACTCAGGGATCGTTCGATCCACCTCTTGTGGTGATGGCTGTTCGTGCTGATAGCACCAGCAATGGCATGATTCAACGTACGCGCCGATTCTCCCTCAACGTATTAGCAGCCGATCAGAAGGATTTAGCTGCTGTGTTTTTCAAGCCCCAGCAAGCGGTGGGCGGACGCTTTGATGCCGCGCCCTTCAATACGGGCGAACTGGGTTTACCGATCCTGAAGGATGCTCTGGGTGCCGTGGAGTGTGAACTCGTGGGAGAACTTACCCATGGTGATCACACCGTGTTTCTTGGGGAAGTGAAATCAGCAGTTCTCCACCGTGATGCTGCGGCCCTCGAGCTCAGCAGCACGGGATGGCAATACGGGGGATAAATCCCAGCGATCCATGATTCAATCATTGATTTCAAGGGATATGGAATCTATTGTGGCCAAATTTGTGGCCACAATAGATGCTGTTTAGTGCACAAATTACGCCGATAGCGCCGTCCATCTTTGGTTTGATCTTCTGCTTAAGGTCCACTTTGGATCCCACCTTTCGACACGGCATACATCAGCCAGCAGGACGTTGAGGTGGCGCTTAGTTCGATCGGATAAGAAACAGAAGACCTTCAATGGATGGAACGCTAATGGCTGAACCAACCGATCAGTAGCTAGCTGTCATGTATCGCTGGACATTCCTCATCAAATAGAGATTATATAAATTTTTGGCATCTAAAAATAAAAAATATATTCATCCCATACAGCTAAATGTTGTATATTGAGCAATTACAATCTCTAACCACTACAAGAAAAAACTGATTTCAAGTTTCATAAATCTCAAATTATATTGCTCTATCTTCTTTAACCACGACTGCCTTATCTCTTGAAGTCATTAATTGCATCCTGCCAACGAATGCTATCGCCCAGGCAGTAGTAGTGAAGAATGGACTAAAAGCTGAGCGAAGG
The DNA here is from genome assembly GCA_030756895.1 of Synechococcus sp. SP2 MAG. Classification (GTDB taxonomy): domain Bacteria; phylum Cyanobacteriota; class Cyanobacteriia; order PCC-6307; family Cyanobiaceae; genus Synechococcus_C. The sequence goes on along the minus strand of JAVBIX010000042.1, from coordinate 18,484 downwards.
GTTGGACTTTACTTAGGATCAGCATTTGGACAAATATCTGCTTTATGTGATCTTGTTAGAGACAAGGAAATAACCTGTAAAGTAGCTCAAAGTTACTTAAAAGCATATCGATCATCCCATAAAATGAACATGATGAATATGGAATCAATAAAAGAGAAGCGGGTGAGTTGGGATTTGATATAGGACTAAAAACCGCAAACTCAACATATAAAGAAATGAACTTGAACCCCTGCACTCTGAAAATAAATTAACTGAATCGCTACTGCGATGTTTTTCTGGTCTATAAAGACGTAGTGTCGCAAATTTGTATGTTGAGCGCACGAAATATTTCCATCGTCTTCACCTAACCATCGACCCCAATGCCTGAATATCCACCCACGATCCATTCCTCTTCAAGTTCGTAGAAAGACAGAAACCATTCTTTTTTCCACTCTTCTGGGATAGCGAGGCTCCAAAAATTAGGCACGACAAGACAAGTCACAAGGTGCCCTGTATGACGCGTGACCTGACCTGTTTCTTCCATGTGAGGTTGATCTGCACCTTCAGGAAGAAGATGGCGACATTGAGGAAGCACAACGAACTGAAAGAGACGTTTCCTATCTCCGCCGCTTTTGATGTCAGCGATAGCAGCAGCCGAAAAATCTCTCCAAAAGTGGGTATTGATGTACTCAAGCACGGTTGCTTTGCCCCATCGAGCTGCGCTGTTGAAGCTGTCCAGGCAATCGCCGCTGTCCTCTAAGTATGCGCAAACATTGCTGAATAACTCAACTTTCTGCTGATCGGTGAGAGCCTCGATGAATTCACTCTGCAGATGAAAGGACATTCAGTAGTAATGACATCCCCTTAATTATCTCTAACCATTAGTTCAAAAGCTTCAATTGTAACCATAGGAACAGCATCTTCCATCACTGAAATCGCAACAGGCTGACCTGAAACGCTGCTACATGAGCATGGGTGGCTCTATTTACATGGGCGATATGGCGCCGTTGGAAGACGATGTTCTGAACCAACCGATCAGGGATTAGGCGCACTTCATTGCCCCCACAAAACAGGCTCAAAGAGCCAACCATCAGTTGTCAATAACCAGCTCGACTGAAAACGCACAATTCCTCTCTAAACCTGTAGTGCAACTGCTAACGCTTCTAAACCACTATCTGATTGAGCGGCGTTTCCCACTCACCCCAATGGCCAATCTCGCCAAACTGATTTGATGTGGCAGCAGCAGCCTGATTACGCCCGATACAAGGAGAAGCTCAACGGTGAGGGCTGGCTGCTGAACAGGCAAGAGGAGATGCTCATCCAGATCAAGCCCGATGCAGCAACGAAACATGCTCAGTTCGTTCTACTGAGCTACTACCGCTTGTCAGCACGGCTTGGGAAATCCATCAGGCAACAGCGAATGCTTAGCACTTATCAATACTTAGCTCTGCCACGGGCGGCGCGGGTTCATCAAAAGGGAACTCTTCTATAAGACACATCCCTTAGCTATCAACATTGGTTTCTGATGCAATGTGCATAATCGAGTAAGATACATTGCATTAGCTGCTTTAACCGTTGTAGTCTGTCTCAATAAAACCACAAATATCTTGACCACGATTAATGATTAAAGTTGAGCTTTGGGCTGCCAAAATTCCTGGACTGCCTGGCATCTTTGCAGATCATTATTGGCTTCTTGTTCTTCGTGGCGTAGAGGGCAGTAATAACCAAACTTGTGATCGTTGGGAGGTATGGCAGCATCCTCAACAAAATGGCTCTTGCTGGGGGCATCTTCATAGAAACCTCTTGGATCCATACCAGGGAGTGGGCAATGGACAGTCTCGATTAATTCAACAATGGGTGAATGATGATGCTTTATCAATAGTTGAAAAGATTGAATCGTCCCCGAGCAACTATCCGTTCATTAAAAAATATAAATACTGGCCAGGCCCCAATAGTAACACTTTTGCTCAATGGATTGTGAGCGATAAAATGAGATTGGGTGCTCGAGCGATTGGTAAAAACTTCCCTCTTCCAGAAACAACTGGATGACGAAGCGATCAAGATTTTTTCAATGCGCCTGGAATGAGTAGCATCATCGCCTTCCAGCTAAGCCATCCAGATAAAGGAATTCATTCAAAAGCCCGCATATAAGAGGGCATTGATGATCAGCAGCAAAACCAGTCATGCTGGTTAGGCCGAGTTGGTAGCAAAACACATCAACGGCCGTCTCCATTCTTTGACAACAGCAGCATCACGCGTGTTGGAAAGATCGTCCAAGACACGTCTTATCACTTCTTGGATTACCACAAAGCTTGAACATTGACTTATAAAGAAAGAGTCAACTCCTGACAAAGGATTGACTCCTCACACCCCCCAAAGAAGGCTTCAAACACCTTCCTTGTTTATGACCTGGCATTGCGTCAAGTCAGTCAGCCATGTGACCTTGCGATCAATGCTTGGCTCCCCAGGATGATGCAGGGTCTGTTCATCAGACTCAAGGCCGTGGTTATCGGATGTTGACTCCTGTTCAAGATGCAGCTGTCAGCCATCGGTGGCTTGTCCTGTTTGATGTCTTTCCCCACGACACGCCCCTAGGAGCCTCGATGGGGCTATTCAAAGGATTCACATGATTGGCTGGCTTCAAGGAGAACGAATCGAACATTGGAGTCAGGGCGGGCGCCAGGGATTGGTCATTGCTTGCGCTGGTGTGGGGTATGAGGTTCAACTTGCGTCGAGGTACCTGCAACCTCTCTCGGCCGGAACAACATGCACCGTCTGGATTCATCAGGTGCAAAGGGACGATGGCTCGAGTTTGTTTGGCTTCCCGGATCGAAGGGAGCGGGACCTGTTTCGAGTTCTGATCAGCGTGAATGGTGTGGGACCTCAGGCAGGACTGGCGTTGCTGGAGAGCTGCAGCGCTGCAGAGTTGATTGAAGCGATCATCGATGGGGACCTGCGTCGCCTCACCCAAGCGCAAGGTGTCGGCAAACGAACAGCAGAACGCCTTGCGGTGGAGCTTCGCGATCGTCTGAGTTCCTGGAGTGCGGAGCGAGAAAGTGATCGTTCCGACCTCTCCCTTGTGGATAGGAGTGATCTCAAATCACTGCCAATTGAACCCGACCCACTTCAAGATTTACAGCTCACCCTCAGCACACTGGGGTATGAGGATTTAGAGATCCGTCGCGCGATGCGCGCAGTGGCCACAGGGGAAGAAGTCCCGGCGGCGGATGACGGAGATGGGTGGTTACGCGCCAGTCTGCGTTGGTTGAACCGCCCTTCGGCGTAATCGTGCCCACGACAAGGTAAATTGGTTCTTTGCACAAGTAGGGCCGGACGCTTCGCATGTCGCTTGATACAACTGAAAAGCAGCAACTCATCAACAGTCACCAAACCCATGCCACCGACACCGGATCGGCAGAGGTTCAGGTCGCCATGCTCAGCGAGCGCATCTCGAAGCTCAGCGGCCACCTTCAGCAAAACATTCACGACTTTTCATCCCGCCAGGGACTCCTGAAAATGATTGGTCGTCGCAAGCGCCTGCTGAGTTACGTCCGTGGCAAAAGTGAGCAGCGCTATAGCGATCTCATTTCTAAGCTTGGAATCCGCGGCTAAGCAAGCTGCACTGGACTTCAGGAGCCCATGGCTGATCGACGCAACTCTCTGCCCTTCGAGCCGCGTCGGTCAGAAGAAGGAACGAAATCTCAATCCAAATCCAAACGACCTGGTTCTCAATCAGGAAGTAGTGAACCCATTCCCAAGTCGGTGGCCAATCGAATGGCGCGGCGCGTGGCTATCGCCACAGGAATCCCTTCAATCATGGGGATGGGTGTTTTTGTAGGAAGCTATTTCCTGGTTTCACGCCAAATCATGGATGTGCCCCCTGGAATCACCTTGCTGGGCTCTGGCGGCTTCTTTTTATTAGGACTCGGTGGGCTTAGTTACGGCGTTTTATCGGCAAGTTGGGAACAAAATGCCGGGACCTTGCTCGGACTTGAGCACATCAAGCCAAATATCCAGCGAATGCGCGAATCCATTCGGGCTCAAAAACAGAGCTAGATCATTGCTGTGATTCACACGGCAATTAATTCAGCAGAGGTTCGCTGCATTTCACATTGAAAGCCTTCTCTTGGAGATGAAGGGCTGCGGCAGAAGCATCGCGTACACAAAACTGAGGCCCAAGCCGCACATAACGAACCGTATTGCCCTGTCGAACGGCAGCAACAACGGGGACTCGAACTCCCAACTGGTCCTGATCTGGACGATAGGCCTGAAGACATTCACGCAACTTGTGTTGGACCGCCACATCGCTGGCCTGTTCTGGATCAAGTTCCACCATCAGGAGACGCAGGTCATCAATGGCTCGGCAGTCATCCACGATCAATTGAACCCGCTCGTCGCGACGATCCACCGCCGCCCAGACCAGCAGACGAGCCTCAGCCATTAGGTGATCAGCCAACCGTGCATAGCTCTTAGGAAAAACCACCGCTTCACAGGATCCAGTGAGGTCTTCCAGAGTCAAGACCGCCATTCGATCTCCCTTACGCGTGGTGACCTGACGAATCTCACTGATCATCGCGATCGCGCTGACCTTGGCTTTATCGGCTTGTTCTTCAAGACTCCCGAGCCCAATCGGAGCCAAAAGCTTCGCTGGGGGAGTGAGCTGTTTCAACGGATGATCAGAGAGGTAGAAACCAACAAGATCCTTCTCAAGCCGGAGCTTTTCGGTGGGGTGGTAATCCTTCACCGCAGGAGCCTTTGGAGCCAAGCTGAGATCGGTTGCCGCATCATCAGCGCCATCGCTTGGTGCTGCCATCAGATCAAACAGATTTCCCTGTCCACTGGCACGATCTTTGGCCCTAGACGTGGCCCAATCAAGAAGAAGATCTAAATCAGCCATCAGTTGGGCCCGATTCGCCTCGGGCTCAAGAGCATCCATCGCACCGCAATGGATCAGCGACTCCATACTTCTACGATTCAACACCCCAGAGGGAAGACGATCACAGAGATCAGCAAGCGATTGGAACGCCCCCTCTGAATCCCTAGACCCAATCACGGCACGGATCGCGCCATCACCAAGATTACGAACAGCAGACAACCCAAACAAAATGCGATCACCCTTGGGAGTGAAATCGATCCCTGATGCATTGATATCGGGAGGCATTACTTCAATGCCCATCGCATTGCAATTAGAGATATAGCGCTGCACTTTGTCGCTTGCTCCTGCGTTCACCGTGAGCAAGGCAGCCATATAAGCCACTGGGTAATGCGCTTTTAAGTAGGCCGTTTGATAAGTAACCGCTCCATAGGCCGTTGAATGGCTCTTATTAAAACAATATTCAGCAAACAGCACCATTTGGTCGAAAAGTTCATCAGCAACTTTTTGATCCACGCCACGATCAGAAGCACCTTGCACAAAGATCCCACGATGTTTTTGCATTTCTGAAACTTTTTTCTTACCCATCGCGCGACGTAGTAAATCAGCTTCACCCAATGAATACCCAGCCATATCTTGAGCAATTTTCATGATTTGCTCTTGATAAACCATAATCCCATAGGTTTCTTGAAGGATTGGCTCAATGGAATGATGTGCAAACTCAATGGCCTCACGACCATGTTTACGGTTAATAAATTTAGGAATCAATCCTGCGTCTAAAGGACCAGGTCGATAAAGAGCCAAAATCGAAGATATGTCCTCCAAAGATGAGGGCTTCAGATCACGAACGATTTGACGCATTCCAGTGGATTCAAGCTGGAAGATTCCTTCTAAGTCTCCACGGGCAAGCAGGGCATACGTTTCAGGGTCTTCAATTGGAAGCTTGTCTGGATCAATCTTTTCTCCACTCGTAGCCGCAACTAGCTCCAGAGTTTTATCAATCATCGTGAGATTTTTGAGACCCAAAAAGTCCATCTTTAGGAGTCCCATGGACTCCACATCTTCCATAAAGTATTGAGTAATAACCTGACCATCGTTATTTCTCTGAAGGGGAACAAGTTCATCGAGAGGATCCGCTGCGATAACAACGCCAGCAGCGTGAACTCCATATGTTTTGTTGGTCCCTTCAATGCGCATCGCCATATCAACCCAGCGCTTCACGACTGGATCTTTCTTGTACTTCTCGCGAAATTCTGGAGTGGGAGATTCCTCACCGATCATCGCTGCCAACTTGGCAGGTTTACCGCGGACAACCGGAATCAGTTTCGCTAGTCGATCTGCGTCGCCGTAGGGAATATCCAGCACTCTTGCCACATCTTTCAAGACCGCCTTAGAGGTCATACGGTTAAAGGTGATAATTTGAGCCACCTTGTCTTCGCCATAACGGCGAGTGACGTAATCAATCACTTCACCCCGACGTTCGATACAAAAATCGGTATCAATATCAGGCATCGACTTCCGTTCTGGATTCAGAAATCGCTCGAACAGGAGGCCATTACTCACCGGATCAATATTAGTAATTCCAAGGGCGTAGGCCACCAGTGATCCCGCCGCTGAGCCTCGCCCCGGTCCAACTGGAATTCCCTGTTCTCTCGCAAAGCGGATGTAATCCCACACCACAAGGAAATAGGTGGGAAATCCCATCTGTTCCATGATCTTTAATTCATGAGACAAGCGATCTCCATATTTGGGATCAATGGCGGCTTCTGAATCAATCTCCAAACGATTGCGTAAACCCTGCTCTGTTACTTCCTGCAAATAACTCACAGGAGTGTGTGGCTCCGGGATTGGGAAACGCGGCATCTGATACCGGCCAAGGATGTCGTAATCCTCAACTTTTTCAGCGACTTGCACAGTGTTACTAATCGCTTCTGCCACCACATCTGGCTCGAGATGATCAGCAAATAGCCGTGACATCTCCTCTTCACTTTTAAGATATTCGGTGCCGGTATAACGCAACCTTTTCACATCGCTGATCAGCTTGCCGGTCAAAACACAGAGCAAGGCATCATGCGCTTCTACATCGTTGCGCGTGAGGTAGTGAGCATCATTGGTTGCAATCAAACGAATTCCAAGCTCTTTAGCAATCCGAACAATTCCTACATTGACAATGCGATCTTCAGGTGAGCCATGATCCTGAATTTCTAAATAAAAGTCATCCCCGAAGGTTTCCTGATACCAAAGAGCAACATCACGGGCCACATCAGGGCGATCACGCATAATTGCCTGGGGAATTTCACCACCAAGACAAGCGGTGGCCACGATTAAACCTTCGCCATATTGCTTCAGTAACTGTTTATCAACGCAGGCACGGGAAAAGATTCCTCGTCCTCGCATCCCACGCAAATGGCTGATGCTGGTGAGCTTCACTAAATTGCGGTAGCCGGTGGCATTCTTCGCCAACACCACGAGGTGATAGCGGCGCTCTTTTTTGGGTTGTGGGTCATCAATCGAACCGTTGATGACATACATCTCATTGCCGATGATCGGCTTGATGCCTGCCCCTTTGCACAGCTTGAGAAGCTCTACGGCTCCGTACATCACTCCGTGATCCGTGAGTGCCAGTGCCGGCATCCCTAATTCTTTGGCACGTTCCACCATTTGGGGGAGCTGTGAAGCTCCGTCCAAAAGGCTGTAGTCGCTGTGGTTATGGAGGGGAACAAATGCCATACCACCAGCGTAAACGCATGCGCAAGATGTAGGGGTATCAATCCCTGCAAGCACTACATGCAGGGGGTTAAGGCGCTTTGCTGCTGCTTTAAGCGGGAATGAAGCTTCCCTCAGGACGTCGGGCCATCACATCCGCAGACTGCTCGTATTGATGGGCCACCTGGAGAAGCAAAGGCTCCTCGAGCACATTGCCGATCAGTTGAACTCCAATCGGCAGCCCCGTGCTGTCAAAACCACAAGGTACGTTGATGGCTGGTAAACCCGCCAGATTGGCAGGAATGGTGAGTAGATCCGCCAGGTACATCGCCAGGGGATCGTCTGCATGAGCACCCGCGGCAAAAGCGGTGGACGGAGCGGTGGGGGTTAGCAACACATCCACGGAGGCGAATGCCGTCTCAAAGTCACGACGGATCAAGGTTCGAACCTGCTGGGCCTTGCGGTAATAAGCATCTACATATCCGGCAGAAAGGGCATAGGTACCAATCAAGATGCGCCGTTGCACTTCACTACCAAAGCCTTCAGCTCGGCTTCGAGCCGTCATCGCAGCAAGGCTGGAGGCATCATCAGCTCGGAAGCCGTACTTCACGCCGTCGTAGCGAGCCAAGTTGGCTGATGCTTCGGAAGGAGCGATGACGTAGTAGGTAGCAATCCCGTCATTGAAACGAGGGCAGCTCACATCCACGAGCTCAGCCCCTAGGGACTGCAACAGATCAGCAGCAGCGAGCACCGAAGCTTTGACCTGAGGATCAAGTCCTTCCTGATCAAAGCACTCACGCACCACTCCGATGCGCAGCCCACTCACCGAGCGACCAAGACGGTCGCGGTAATTGGGGACAGGGGCCTTTAGGCAAGTGGAATCTCGCGGATCTTCCCCAGCGATCGCTTGGAGCAGCTCTGCTGCATCCGACACGGACGTAGCAAAGGGGCCCACTTGGTCAAGCGAGCTTGCAAAAGCCACCAGCCCATACCGACTCACGCGGCCGTAGGTGGGCTTCAGACCCACCACGCCACAAAAAGATGCTGGTTGTCGGATGGATCCACCCGTATCTGACCCCAAGGACGCCATGCATTCACCCGCTGCAACGGCTGCTGCACTTCCTCCAGAACTCCCTCCAGGCACGTACTCCGTGTTCCAGGGGTTGGCTGTGGGCCCAAACGCTGATGTTTCGGTTGAGCCGCCCATGGCGAACTCATCCAAATTGGTCTTTCCAATCAATACAGCTCCAGAACGCCAGAGGCGATCCGTAACAGTGGATTCATAGGGCGGAACAAAAGACTCCAGCATCCGGCTGGAGCAGGTTGTGCGAATGCCCTTCGTACAGAGGTTGTCCTTGATCGCTATCGGCACACCTGCCAAGGGCGGAAGATCCTCCCCTGCGGCACGGGCCTCATCTAAACGATCAGCATCGGCGCGAGCACGATCGGCTGTGACCTCCAAAAAGGCATGAACGCTTGAATCAACTGCCTCAATTCGGGCCAGATGATGATCAGTCAGCTCCCTTGCGGAGACTTCTCCGCGTTCAAGTTGCTGACGCCACTCGGCAATCGCCATCTGCAGGATTTGGGTTCCAACATCGACGCTATCAGCCGCAGCATCAACCTTGAGCGTTGATGGTTAGAGGTTCGGATCGACGGCAACGGAGAACCGAATGATCCATGGAGGAAGGTGCTTCTGAGGAAAGGTCGTCGAGAAAGGCTGGCAGGACTTGTTCGAGACCGTTCTTGGTCACAAAGGGACCGAACCAATACGTGACATCAGGCCCATGGGTTTGGACACGAGCCCACCATGCAAAGCCAAGACCATTGGCGAGACTGCGCAGGGGCCTGATCAAGGGGCTCATGGAAGAGCGGTCGAGGTAAATATATTTTGCCCTGCTTCAAGGCATTTGCTCGAAATTAGAGATCAATACTCACTGCAAAAGCATCAGTTCCTGACATTTCAGACTCCCGCTGTAAATCAACACTGACCAGTGAACCCTCCGAGGCCTGCTCAGAAACTTGCTCATAAGCCGCACCAGATGGCTGTTCTGAGGGCTGAGCTGGGGGCTGATCAGAGATGGGGGCGTCGTCAAGCTCTGGAACGACAGGGGCCGTTTCGACAGCTGGTCCGGCCAGCTTCGGCCTGGTAATTCGTGGCGATGGGTTCTGTCCCTTGAGACCCTTCATCCAGCCGCGACGCGCCACCTCGTACACACAAATGGCCGTAGCGACCGATGCATTCAAACTGGGGGTAACGCCCCGCAAGGGAATGCGGATCAACTGATCGCAATGACGACGCGTCAACATCGACAGTCCTTGCCCTTCAGAGCCGGTCACAATCACAAGCGGACCATCCAGATCCACCTCCTCAAGGGTGAGATCACCTTCCTCAGCTAAGCCAATAACCCGATAACCAGACGATTTCAGGGTCTCAAGGGAACGGTTGAGATTGACGACCCGAGCAACAGGTAAGTGCTCAAGGGCGCCGGCAGCAACCTTGGCAACAGAGCCCGTTAATCCAGCACTTCTTCGCTGAGGAAGCACTACGCCATGTGCTCCGAGCGCTTCAGCTGAGCGCACAATGGCTCCCAAATTATGGGGATCGGTCAGACCATCTAGGGCTAGCAAAAGCGGTGCCTCGTCCAAGGCACTGCATCCATTCACCAAATCATCGAGGTCAAAGGTTTCAGCTGCGGCAGTTTGCAACACAATGCCCTGGTGCACAGCGCCACCGGTGAGCTGGCCAAGCCTTGCCCAGGTGACCTCCTCAACCAACACTCCAGACGATTTGGCATCCCTGAGCAGCTGAAGGAACTTCGAGGCACTGCGCAGCTCAGAGGTACACCAAATGCGATGGATGGGCCTACCTGCCTCTAAAGCAGCCTGAGTGGCATGACGCCCCCAAAGCAAATCATCGGCAATAGCCTCCGCCGCATGAGGACTGGACTCACCACGGGGTTTGTCGTCCAAGCGTGCTGAAAAGCTTTTACCGCCGCTTCCGCCCTGACCACGACGCTCCGCAAAACGTGCTCGACGGTCTCCGTTGGAGCGATCAGAAGAGCGGCGATCAAAAGACGGCCTGCGATCCGTTGAGCCCGAATCTTTAAAACGACGTTCGGAAAAACGTTGATCTGAGAAAGAGCCTTCAGGGGGACGACTGTCATTGAACCGGTCTGAAGAGGAACGATCCGTTAAGGACCGATCTCCAGTGGAACGATCTGAGAAGCGATCTGAGGACCGGTCGACTGAGGGGCGACGATCAAAGGAAGACCGGCGGTCACTCGGGCCCGAATCTCTTGAGCGACGATCGGAAAAACGGTTGCCTGAAGAACGGCCCTCGGCAGAGCGACGGTCAAAGGAGGGCCGTCGATCAGACGATTGTCGATCCGAAGAGTATCGATCCGAAGACTTTCGATCAGAAAACTGTCGATCCGAGGGTTTTCGATCGGAAGAGCGGCGATCAAAAGCAGGCCGGCGGTCCGTTCCATACGCGTCCCCAGAACGACGTTCTGAAAAGCGGCGATCCGAGGGACGTCGGTCACTGGAAGCTCGTTCGCTATTTCCCTTTTCAGGACGCCCCCCCCAGCTGTCATCACGATCGCGACGTATGGGTGGTGATCCATCACGAAACGGACGTCGACCGCGTGAACCTGAGCCGCTGCCAGAGCTGGAGGGGGGGCGGCGATCGAATCGTGAGCTCATTGCAGGGGTGGTTATGACAGGACGGTGTCGGTCTCCTCGAGTCGATCCAAGAGCTGCGCAAGCCGCGCCGGATTCTGCAAAAAGAGCCAGCCAATCATTGTCTCAAATCCCGTAGCTCTCCCATACACGCCGGCATCCGCTCGCTTAGGTCCTCGACCAGCCCGATTGCGTCCACGCCTCACATAATCGCGTTCCTGATCCGTCAAAAACGGCTCAAGTTTTTCTAAAGCGGCGGCTTGAGCATCAGCCCTAACTAAAGAAACAACCGCTTGGTGTAGATCCTGGGATCGTCCTGGAGTTTTGCAAAATCTCAGTCTTTGATGCAGTTCCCACACAGCATCTCCCAGCCAAGCGAGCTGTAACGATCCAAGATCACGCTCAGGCTCTTGTGGCAACTGAGAACGAATCCAGTCACTCAAGTTGCAAATTTGCCAACAGCCTTATCGAGATCTTCCGATAGGTGGAGAAACTCCTCAAGTTTCACCAACTTGACGGTTTGAACAACGCGGGCATTGCCAACAACCGCAAAGCGTCGCTTGGAGTCTTTGCATTGTTTGGCAAATTGAACAAGAACACCCAGGCCAGACGAGTCAAGAAAATCAATCTTGATGAGGTCAATCACGGCCGGTGACTTATTCGGTTTCAAAACATCAGTCACGTAGGTCATGAACTGACTCTCGGAGTAGGCATCAAGCTGACCGGTGAAATGAAACACCACGCAGCCACCCTTCTGCTCGAAGCCACCCCGAAGCGAAACGGTTAATCGCTGCAGTTCAGTAATGGGACTCATCCCCCGAAATTCTGTTGGGAACAATCTTAGGGAGATTGTCTCCTTCTCACCACGATCTCATCAAGATTCAACGGCGATCTGCCATCAAGCCGGCAAAGCGGGCGAAATGATGATCTGCATCATGGGGGCCAGGGCTTGCTTCAGGGTGATATTGAACGCCAAAAACCGGTTGATTCCGATGGGCAAATGCCGCCACGGTGCGGTCGTTCAAATTGAAATGAGTCACCTCTACTTTGTCCGCGGGCAGTGAAGAGGCATCCAGAGCAAACCCATGGTTTTGGCTTGTGATTTCCACCTGACCGGTGCTGCCACAGGGATGGTTAAGGCCTCGATGGCCATAGGCCAACTTGAACGTTGTGCCTCCGAGGGCCAATCCCAGAATTTGATGACCCAAACAGATCCCAAACATCGGCAGCTGACGATGTTCCAGCAAACTTTTGGCCAACGTGATGCCTGATTGCACAGCCGCTGGATCACCAGGTCCGTTGGAGAGGAAAACACCTTCCGGCTCGTGAGAGAGCACGGTATTGAGATCAGTATTGGCGGGTAAAACGGTTAGGTCACAACCGTGGCTAACCAATCGCTCAAGAATGGCTCGCTTAATCCCGAAATCAATGGCTACAACCCGATAAGGACGTTCAGGACGCGTTTGAAACCGTTGGTCAAACGCGACACGGCAGGGCTTGGACCAGCGGTAGGCGGTTGGGGTAGTCACCTGATCAGCCAGGTTGAGCCCCTCCATCGAAGGGGCTTGCTTGAGATCCTCTAAAAGATCAAGAGCTGGGCGACCATCGCTGCTGATCACACCGTTCATGGGGCCCAATTCGCGCAGATGCCTCACCAGAGCACGGGTATCCACACCATGAATGCCGATCACACCGTTTTGCTCCATCCATTCAGGGAGAGACTGTTTGCTTCGCCAATTGCTCGCTTGAGGGGCCATCTGCCTCACGATCAATCCACGGGCATGAGGCTGATCCGCCTCTTGGTCATCTGGATTAACACCCGTATTGCCGATCTCCGGGTACGTAAACGTGATGAGCTGCCCTGAGTAACTGGGATCCGTTAAAACCTCTTGATATCCCGTCATCCCAGTGTTGAAGACCACCTCGCCGATCACGCTGCCGCGCTGACCGCAGGCAAAGCCCTCGAGAACCGTGCCGTCCTGCAGGACCAAACGCGCTGTGAATGGGTTAGGAGCGGTCATTAGCAGAAGCGAGTGTCAGCCATGGCCTCTTCATTCTTCCTTGCGACCTTCCAGGGCATCACGCAGAGACACAAGTCGATGCCACGGCTGACCTTCCTCCAAGCTTGTTAAAGCCTGTTGAACTCCTTCAGACAAATCAGACTGAATCCCTGCAGCCCAAAGGACCAGCGCGGTGTTCAAGGCAACCGCATCACGATGGGCAGCAGGAGCTTCACCCTTCAAGACCGCCTCAAGAATCTGCTGATTGGTCACCAAATCCCCACCCCGCAATGCATCAAGGGGGGCAGGAGTCAAACCAAAATCAGAGGCCCTGAGTTGATCGGAACGAACGTTGCCATCTTCAAGAATGCGCACTTGATTGGGTCCCTCTAGCGAGGCTTCATCCAGCCCTCCTGCGCCATGCACCACAACAGCACGAGTGAGCCCGAGTTGTTGCAACGCCTCCGCCATCGGGTCCAACAGTTCAGCTTTGGCAACACCAAGAACTTGAGCTTCTGGTGTGAGTGGATTCACCAAAGGGCCAAGCAGGTTGAACACCGTTCGCACCCCCAAGCTGCGGCGAAGCGGAGCAAGATTCACGAGTGCTGGATGCCATGCAGGTGCAAAAAGGAACGTCACTCCGGAGGCAGACAAGGCGCCCACCACTGTTTCCAATGGAGCCTTGAGTTGCAATCCCAACCCCTCAAGAACATCCGCAGAGCCAACCTTTCCACTGGCGCTGCGGTTGCCATGTTTCGCGACATTGGCCCCACAGGCCGCCGCTGTGAACGCCACAGCTGTTGAAATATTGAAGGTATTGGCCCCATCACCACCCGTTCCACAGGTGTCGACAAGAGCAAGGTTTGGTTTGGCGTCTGGGAGCGCACACGCCTTGCGCAAAACCTGGGCCATCGCAGCGAGTTCTGTGCCTTGAACGTCGCGTGCGCGCAACGCAGCGAGGAATGCACCTGTCTGAACTGGCGTGAGCTCTTCCGCCAGCCAGGCCTCCATGAGCGCAGCAGCGTTCTCCTTAGACAAAACGTTTCCAACCAACAATTGCTCAAGTAGTTGGGGCCAGGACGCTGATGCAGTGACCATGAAAGAAACGCGATTGAAGGAGCTGGTCAGAAAAAAACCCGGTGTGCAGATGCACGCCGGGCCGGGTAATGGGGACTTCTCCACTATCACCCACAAACGAGGCAATGACCAGATCGATAAGTAACCAGCTGTGACTCGCAGGAAGGGAGGTTGCGAACCAACTTTTAACCAAGACGAATGCCTAGGTTGATAGCTGTTCTGCACCAGGCATGGCCGCCTTCCGTCTCGATTTAATCGGTCGCTATCTGCGTCCGCACCGTCGCACGGTTGTGGTGGGAGCCCTGACTCTGGTTGTGGTGAATATTCTCAGCGTCACGATCCCGCTTGAAGTGAGGCGGGTGATTGATGACCTTCAAGACGGGTTCGCAATCTCCGACGTACTGCGTCAAGCCGGTTTCATCGTGCTGCTGGCCACGTGTATGGGGATTGCCCGGCTGATTTCTCGCCAATTGGTGTTTGGGGTTGGGCGGCAAGTTGAAGTGGAATTACGCCAAAAATTATTTGATCAAATGCTGCTGCAGGAGCCCGGCTGGGTGCAGCAAACAGGTAGTGGCGAAATCATTAGCCGTGCCACGAGTGATGTTGAAAATGTAAGGAGGCTTCTTGGCTTCGCTGTCCTCAGTCTGACCAACACCGTTTTGGCTTACGCCTTCACGCTCCCAGCGATGTTGGCAATTGATCCAGGTCTAACCGTTGCAGCGATCGCCCTCTATCCAGTGATGCTCGGTTCAGTGCGCTTGTTTGGCGGCCGGATGATGCGCCAACAGCGACGCCAACAGGAAGATTTGGCTGGTCTGAGTGAGCTCATTCAAGAAGATCTCTCCGGCATCGCAGCGATCAAGATTTACGGACAAGAGGCTCCGGAATTAGACGCCTTTAGCTCTCGGAATAAAAATTACAGGGATTCGGCCATTCGCTTGGCTCGAACCCGCAGCACCCTTTTTCCACTATTAGAGGGGATTTCTTCCATCTCCCTGCTGCTCTTGATTGCCCTCGGAAGTGGGCAGTTGGAGCGAGGAGCGCTCACGATCGGCAGTTTGGTTGCTCTCATCCTTTATGTGGAGCGTCTGGTTTTTCCAACGGCCTTATTGGGCTTCACGCTCAACACCTTTCAGACCGGTCAGGTCAGTCTGGAGCGAGTCGAAGAGCTACTTTCACGCCGTCCTCGTGTTGCTGATCCACTGGAGCCCGTCGCTGTTAAAGAACAGATGCAGGGCGAACTGGAAGCAAGGAATTTGCATGTTCGTTATGACGGCAGCGACAAGGACACCCTGAGGGGCCTTTCATTCCGCATTGCTCCGGGCGAGTTGGTAGCGGTCGTTGGTCCTGTTGGTTGCGGAAAAACCACCTTGGCCCGAGCGCTTGGTCGGATGGTGGAAGTCCCAGAGGGACAGCTGTTTTTAGATGGCTGCGATCTCACACAACTCCGACTGCAAGACCTCAGAAAACAAATTGCACTCGTTCCACAGGAGGGCTATTTGTTCACCAGCAGCCTTGCCGACAACCTTCGCTACGGAGATCCAGAAGCAGGAATTGATCAAGTAGAAGCAGCGGCAGATCAAGCTCGCCTGCTTGCTGATGTGAAGGGCTTTCCCGATGGTTTTGACACCTTGGTGGGAGAAAGAGGGATCACACTCAGCGGAGGGCAACGCCAACGAACGGCCCTTGGCAGAGCCTTGTTAATGACCTCACCTCTGCTGGTGCTGGATGACGCTTTAGCCAGCGTCGACAACAACACGGCTGCAGAAATTCTCGCGTCCGTCCGTCGGCAAACCCAACGCACAATTGTGATGATCAGCCATCAGTTATCGGCAGCGGCAGCTTGCGATCGCATTCTTGTTATGGAGCAGGGGCGCCTCGTTCAGCAAGGCCATCACAACGAACTCATTACCGTCAAAGGCCCTTATCGCAGCCTTTGGGAGCGGGAGCAGGCCGCAGAACGATTGGATGCCGTGGCTTGAAACTTGAAACGCTTATCCATAAAGTCACGACAAATGATGCGTTCGGGGCTTAGCTGGATCAAAAGCTTTTAGCGATGTCTTCCAGCCCTCCTTTCGCGGTGCGCTGCACCCTCACCTTCGGCGACGTTTACGGCCAAATCTTGGCCTGGATGGCAGTCATTTTTGTGAGTTTGGCCTCTGGCCTGGCTCTCATGGGGTCGTCAAAACCGTTGTTCGCGCTTGTAGGAGTAGGTCTCATTCTTGTTTTGAGCTTGCCGTTTCTGTTATTCGCCTTTGTGACGACTTTGCTGAATCACATTCAACTGGAACCCAAATCAGTTGCCTAGGGTTTTGGGACTGGCTTAATCGCAATGCTGCCCTCTTGGCTTACCGGACAAACAACACCGTCACAGCCGTCCAGCGATCAAGGGCGGCATGTGGTGCTCGGAACTGCACTCAATGCACCTCTTATGGACGATCAGGAAGAGGCCCTGTTTGGTTGCGGCTGCTTCTGGGGAGCTGAGAAAGGCTTTTGGAGACTTCCTGGTGTGGTTTCAACAGCCGTTGGTTATGCAGGCGGAAAGGTCGAAAATCCCACTTATGAGCAAGTTTGTGGCGGCCGCACAGGCCACTCAGAAGTGGTGCGAGTGGTGTGGAGCACAACGGCAATTGATTTCAGTGATCTCCTGAAGCTGTTTTGGGAATGCCACAACCCAACGCAAGGCGACCAACAAGGCAACGATCGAGGCAGTCAGTATCGATCAGCGATTTACACCAGCACTGAGCATCAAGCTGAGCTGGCAAACGCAAGCCGTGATTGGTATCAAACAGCCTTGAACCAACAAGACAGTGCCGCAATCACAACGGAGATCGCAGCCAATCAAGTGTTCTTTAGAGCCGAGGAGTACCACCAGCAATATTTGGCCCGACCAGGCAGCCGTCCTTATTGCTCAGCCATGCCAAGCGGTGTCTTGCTTGGAGACTTTGAGGGTGCAAACTACAAGTTGCCCAGTTCTGTTTGGAGCCACTACGACTGGTCCATTAGTCACTGTGTTTTGCGCGGTGACAACAGCCCGATTTCTCTGAAGGCTTAAACCCATGAACAACGCCTTGCCAGACAGGGTCGTCATGGCTGCGATTGCTCTCACGCTCGTTGTGGTGTTCGTTTTAATCTTCAGCCTGAGGCCAAATGACAACAACGCTGAGCCATTTCTTTGGAAAGAGCAATCCACCCCTAATGGGAGCTCGTTGGCGATTTGATCACAAACAGAGTTTTGAATTTGAAAATTCGCTTATTTAGATCCAACAAGGCACCTAAAAAAGGTTCGTGAAGCCCTCAACTGACCCACGCCAGCGCCGTCGGCTGCACCCATTGCCTAAAGGGTTGGTTGAGCTCTACGGCTTGATTGCCGTTTTAGTTGTGCTCATTCCTGAGTGGCTAGCAGATGGAACGCTTGCGTTGAACGAGCGTCCTAACCGCTCTGCAATGCCGATGACCAGCCGAGCTTGGCGCACACTGCCAGAACTCCAGTTGGCTTCGATGACACTCTGTGAGTTGCGTCTCCTTGCAAGGGATTTGCGACTTTGGGGCTACAGCAGCGACTCCCGCAACGAATTAACAGACCGCCTGCTGAAACGTTCCACACGATTCAACAAAACGGGGAATGCGCTGTGATAGCTTCCTTCTAACGGGGCGTAGCGCAGCTTGGTAGCGCACCACTTTGGGGTAGTGGGGGTCGTGGGTTCAAATCCCGCCGCTCCGATTTCAAACAAAAACTAAATCCCTATTCAAAAGCTGGCTTTTCAGAGCCGGCTTTTTTATGAGAAGCACTCTCGCTCATTAAGACTTGAATCTGCACTGAAGTGCACACACCTCAGGAAAAGGAAAAAGTCTCACAAAAGCGCACAGATTTCATGGCTTTTGTGGCCCAAAACAATATTGAAAAATGACTCATCGGCAGATGTTGCTTCTTCACTCCCAGGTCGCTGTGCAGCGATAGGAGGTCTCGCCACCCATACCCATCTCGATGGAGATGCATGACGTGCCAGTCACTTTTTTACCTTGGGGAACTTTTGTCAACGCCCTGTTCGTCGCGACCTCTTCATCCATCGCCTCTTGAGTCGCTGACCCGGCAAGAGCGCTCCCGCAGGTCGCAATCACCATGGTGGCCATGGCAAGCAAAAAAATAACTTTCACAGAGGAAGAG
>JAVBIX010000041.1 GCA_030756895.1 Synechococcus sp. SP2 MAG | reverse complement strand
CCAATGCCCACTAGTTCCCCTGAAGCTCCGTACAGCATTTCAGCTGTAGCTGGCTGATTACACAAACAATGCCTCACTCATGTGAGGCTTCCACACTTAATCAATGACATGACTAATTCAACTCAATCCCGATTCGGCTTCAGCAGCTTTGCTGAGACCTGGAATGGTCGCTTAGCAATGCTGGGCTTTGTCATTGGCTTGGGCACCGAACTGCTGACAGGCCAGGGAATCCTCAGCCAAATAGGTTTCTAAAACTGATTGATCGAATCACCTTTATACGGTGATTCTTGGGAAAGTGAAATCATCGGTTCTCCACCCTGATGCTGCTTCCTTCGAGCTCAGTTGCACGGGATGGCAACACGGGGGATAACTCCCAGCGATCCATGATCTGCTTGATCACCACCTGTTGCATGATCACTTGAAGCACCACCACCAGTGGTAATGCGAGCAGCACTCCTGGCAGCCCGAGCAGGGCTCCCAGGCTCAATTGGGCGGTCAAGGCCACGGTAGGTAAGAGATTCACCGTTCGACTGAGCAGTACAGGAGTTACGACAAAAGCTTCGAGGTTTTGTAGTGCAAGCCTCAAAACCAAAACCTGAACCATCAGGGTTGGTGAAATCAGAAGGGCAATCCCCATCGGCAAAAGGGTTGCGGCTGTAGGTCCAATCGTGGGGACAAACGTGAGCAAGCCACACACCAAACCGCTGAGTAGGGCAAGTGGCACACCAAGAATGGCGAGCCCTGTCCAGGTGACGATGAACACCGCGGTTGCTGAAATGGTCATACCGGCAAGCCATCCGCCGAGAGCTTCACGGCAGCGATCAAGCAATTTCGTGACCTGAGCGCGAGCTGGGCGTGGACTCACGGCGATCAGCATCTGCCGATGAGAATTGGGATCAAGCGCGAGCAGAATTGCCAGCAGACTCATCAGAAGCACCTGAATTAAGCCATTTGCAGCACCACCGGCATAACCGAGTAGCTGTGCTCCAACGGGCTGAATTCCAGTCCAGCTCAGCGATTCAGAGGGACTGATATTTAAGTCTGCCAGGCTTGGTTGCGTGGCGATGATCGATTTGATTTTGTCGATCAGATTGGGCAGCAGCGTAGTGAGTTGTTCGAATTGACCCAGAAGTTCTGGGAGGAGGAGTTGAACCACCAGGGTTCCACCGAGGAACAGGATCACCAGCACCAGCAACAGCGCAACCGGCCGTTTGAGCCTGAAGCGTTGCATCAACTTCTGAATCGGGACGTCGAGGGTCACGGCCAACACGACGGCTCCGAACAGAATCAACAGCACCCAGCGCAGCTGCCACAGCAGCAGGGTGAGCAGGATGGATGTGAGGGCAATCAGCAGGGTGCGCGCGTTCATGAGGCCAGTTTCTGCCGCTTCCAAGGGTCAAGAAGATCGTGAACGATGACTTCGCGAATCAGCACCTGCAAAACAACGGCTAGAGGCAGAGCGAGCAACAAGCCAAGCGGACCGAACAGAACCGTGAATACAAACTGAGCAGCAAGCGTGAGCCCTGGAAGCAAATTGACTTGGCGCTGCATCACCGAAGGCGTGATGACGTAGCTCTCAAGGTTTTGAATCACGATGTAGAGCCCCAATACAGCCAAGGCTTTCCAAGGAGCATCGAGGAGAGCGACGGACATCGGAAAGATCGTGCTGAGCGTGGGACCCACATTCGGGATCACGTTGAGTAAACCTGCAAGCAATGCATTAGCCATCACCAGCTTCACTCCCAACAGTGAGAGCCCGATTCCAGCCAATACAGCAACGCAAACTGAACTGATCAACACGCCAATCATCCAGCTGCTGAGGGCATCACCGCACATCTTGAGGATGACGTGAGCCCGTCTTCGATAAAAAGACGGCAACATCTGAATGCCAACGTTCTTGTAGGCATGGGGTTGGACCGCCACCATCAAGGTGACGGCAACGACGAAGAGAAGTTGCAGCAGACCACTGCCGACATTGCCTGCTAGGCCAAGAATGCTCAGAAATCCTCCAGTCACGCTGGAGGCAATTGCAGGCCCTCCTTGACTGTCAGCTAATCCTTTGGGAAAGAGCAGTTGGCTCCAGTCACTGGAACCACCATTGCCGTACACCATTGCACTAACCGACGAAGAAGCCTGCAACAGCAGTTCTTTCAGGGCTTTTGCCGCTGATGGCAGCTGAAGAATCAGTTGTTGAAACTGACTCGTAAAGGGAGGAACAATCACGGTTAAGCCAACCGCAACCAGCACGACCAGACCGAACAGACAGGCCAACAGCGCCAGGGGCCTGGGAAGGTTCCAGCGTTGACGTAGGGCTCCAACAAGCGTGCACAGAGCCATTGCCAAAACAATGGCTGCAAACAGGTGAATCAGAACGTCACGCAGACTCCAGAACAGCACACCTGTTGCCAGAACAGCGCAAAGTCCAAGCCAGTGTTGAAGCTTCACCCGTCTGAGTTGTCACTCTCTGCAGCTTCGCCCGAATCCTGGGAATAACCAAGACCTGAGGAATCGGCGTATCTCTGAGCAAAGCGCATGAAACGATCAAAATCCTGCTCGCTTTTCCAGGTGTAAGTGGCCTCCAAGGCGCTTGCTTTGCCATTCACAAACTTGCCGTTGACCTCCCGTGTGACGAGCATGCCCTCCTCGTCGATCATGAACATCCCTGTGATGGCTTCCATCACTTCAGGAGCGAGTGCTTCGGGTTGTTCAAACACAAAAATGGCCTGTCCCGTCCGTCCGTCACGACTGCGTGTCACGCGGATGTCAGGAACGACGGGTTCATCCACACCACGAAGGAACTGGATCACTGCCTTGCTTACGTCCGCCATGAATGCTGCTCCAGTTCGTAAGCCGGATCTTAAGGGGCATCGATCGCCACAACGCGCCCGGTGTTCAGCAGTTCGATTGCCGCAGCCTGGGCGTTGCGTCCACTGAGATCAAGATTGGACGTTTCGCGGGCTTGTTTGAGCTCGTGGTCATAGCAGCGGTCGTAGTAGTCGAGCATCGCGCTGCAAGCATCGCGCCAGCGCTGATCTTTGATCGCTTCTAAGGCCGCTTGCGTCCGTTGAGGACCGAGTCTGCGCTGGATGCGTTCCGTGGCTTGTCGCAGCTGATCGGGGTCTTGGCAGGCATACACCTCCACGAGCTGATCAATCCGCTCCTCCAGATTGCGGCGAATTTCTAGTACTGGTGCCTGTTGCATCTGTTCGAACAGTGCTTTAGGGATGCGGCAGCAGCCCACCGAAGAGCTTTCGGCCTCCAGCCAAATTTGTGGGGCTTGTCGTTTCCGATAGCCATCTAAGGCTTCAGCAAGTCCATTTTCGTAATGCTCCGTGCTGGGCTGATTGGGTTGACCCAGACCACCGAAGCTGCTTCCACGGTGATGAGCCAACCCCTCCAAATCCACCACAGCCACGTTTAAGGCTTGCAAAGCGATCAGGAGATCCGTTTTCCCCGTGCCCGTTCGTCCGCCAAGCAGCTGGACAGGCCAACGGCGTTCAAATTGCTCGAGCACCCAGCGGCGATACACCTTGTATCCGCCCTCGAGCACAAGGGTGGGATGGTCTTTGAGAGCCGCAAGCCAAGCCATGCTGTTGGAGCGCATTCCTCCACGCCAGCAATACAGCCGAAGCGGCTGGTCGGGACCTCCAGCTGCCTTTGTAAGTGCTTTGGAAAGATCAACAAGGGCTGGCCCGGTGAAGCTCAGGCCCAGCTCTATGGCTTGTTTCCGGCCCTTTTGCTTATAGGTGCGCCCCACGATCGCTCTCTGCTCATCGTCAAACAAAGGGATGTTGATAGCGCCGGGCCAATGGCCCTGTGCAAATTCTGATGGAGTGCGCACATCAACCAGCGTTCCGCTCGCTGCCCGAAACTGATCGATACCGCTCACGTTTGTGGATCCCATCCCTGACATAGTGGGACAACGCCGAGCCAGTTAGAGCCGGTAGTTCGTCATGCTTTCTGGTCTTTCTTCTTCCTCCGATCTCAGCGTCGACCAGCTCCTAGAGAAATTCTCCAGTGGCTCATTACGACAAAAACGCTCCTTGATCCCAGCAGTCGAGAAAGCGGCTGATCAACTTGCTGCAATGGGTGCGGCCGCTCTGGCCTCCTTTGACCATGAAGGAGACGACTGGGCTGCGGGTTGGATTCTGCAGATTCTGAATCGTCATCAACCGGCGGCCCTGAGCCCTCTTCTCGATGCTTCAGGGGGATGGTTTTCCACCGGTTCGGAATCCGATCTCGATTACTCCACCCTTCAGCAGGCGCTTCTCGAAGAACGTTTTGAAGAGGCTGATCGCCTTACGAGTGCCTTTCTGCGCCAGCTGGCCGGTGAGCAGGCTGAACGGCGCGGCTATGTCTACTTCAGCGAAGTGTTGTCCATCAGAGGGCTGGATCTCGTCACGATTGATCGTCTCTGGATCGCCTACTCCCAAGGCCGGTTTGGGTTCACAGTGCAGGCCCGCTTGTTGGCCACTGTCAATGGTCGTTACGACAAGCTTTGGCCTCGGATTGGCTGGAAAAAGGAAGGAGTGTGGACGCGTTATCCCAGGGCTTTCGATTGGTCCTTGAAGGCTCCAGAGGGCCATATGCCTCTGATCAACCAGCTTCGAGGCGTTCGACTGATCGATGCATTGCTCAACCATCCGTCCCTGGTTGCTCGTCAATGAGTTACTGCCCTATGGCATGGATCAGATCAAGGGGTATGGTCAAAACAGAGTGCTTCGGTCCTGATGTCATCACGGCTTGGATCGACTTCAGGGTCGTTCAGTTTCAATCTCACCTCCTCGTTTCAGCGAACGCGTTGGGCAGACTTCATTCTTCCTTCAACGCTCCAACTCTCTCCCTTGCTCGAGTTACTCCTCGACCCCGTGGACTGTGTTGAGACAACCGGTCGGCTTCAGCTCGGTCTTCAGGAAGCGCTCGTTAATGCTGTTCGACATGGGAACTCTGGAGATCCCAACAAGTGTTTGCGGGTGCGCCGCATTCTCACCCCTCAATGGATGATTTGGCAGATCCAGGATGAGGGTGAAGGGATCCCCACCCATTCACGTCTTGGCGAGCTTCCTGAGTGCATCGAAGCGAATCAAGGGCGCGGACTGTTTTTGATGCATCAGTGTTTTGATGACGTGCGTTGGAGTCGCCGCGGGAATCGTGTCCAGCTAGCAAGCCGCAGGCCCGACTCTCGAGTGGCGTCCCTCAACGGTGCGGACAGCCAGGGTCTTTCAGTTCCCGCCTGATCCAGCGGAGTGCTTGTTCTGTGAGCTCCTCAACATCGTTACGCTCGCCTCCCTGGATGAGTTGCGATAGAGCAGCAGCCATCAGTTCAGCGCTACGACGGTCTGCATCGGTTTTTAAACGATGCCAATCACGGTCGCCAAGACTCAAGCATCGATGAAGGTCCTTAGCGAGTTCAGGGGCAGCTTCTGGCCAGCGCGATTCTGCCGTTGACATTGTCTTCTGACGATCGGTTGCCTTTATCCTGATGGTTCACGTCTGACGTTGTGACGTGCATCGTGAAGGCTCTCATGGCATCAGGCTTCCGTCGCAAACAATTGCGTCCATTACACGCCTTGGCCACGTTGATTCACTTTCAGCCAAGGCGGTGGGAAGGCAATGATGTTCGCTCTAGGAGACGATTGCAACGTAGAAGCCTTCTTCAACAACTCGTTGAAGGCCAGAATGAATTTAATTGGATTTTTGAACCGAAATCAGCCCCAATTTTTTGGCGCTCGCTGCGTTGGGGCGGTCTCGGAATTTTGATTGGATTTGTGTTGGCGAAACTGTCAACGTGAAGCCACAACAAATACTGCCTTGAATTAACAAACGAGAGACTTATGATGCACAATCACAAGCGAATCAGGCACGCTAATAGTTGTTTCAGGAGAATCAGGCGATTCACTGGAATGAGCTGGAACGGCTTGACCTTTCAACCAAGATTGATGCAGTGCATGGCGCCGTCTATCTTCCTGAAGAACGAGTCGATCGGCAGCATCTTGCGGTGTTTCGCCATGCAAAAGGGCTGTACGGATACAGATCCCAAAACCATGAGCCTCCACCTGCACTTTTCCTCCCATTAGGACCAACTGGAATGTCCAGCCTTGAAGCCAGCGGACATGAAAAGGGTTAATCATCAAAGCCCTCGGCAAGGGTTCCTGCACCTTATGGGGCACTGGTAGACATCAATGCAGGTATGTCAGGGAATCACTTCAAGGCTTGTTGGCCGTCCATACCCTCACCATGAAATGTGATTCAGCTGAAATCCCAGTGAAGCCAGCATTGCTCAGGCGTGATTCGATGTCATCTGAAATGAAATCTCTATAAAAAGGCTCATGAAATATCCGTCTGAAGTTATCCATCGCCACGCTGTACTGCGGTGAATCTTTGAGTTGAATGGAGTCAGCAAGAACAAGAACTCCACCGGGCTCTAGCAATCGGTAAGCATCATTAAGAACAGCCTGGCGCGCTTCAGCCGGAAGTTCATGCATCATGAAAACGCAGGTCACAGCCTGCATGCTTCCATCTCCAAAAGGCATGGATTCGCCATTCCCTTGCAGCAGCTGAACAAGGCTGTCATTTCCCTTATTCAGCCAACGATTGGCCTGACGCAAATAGGATTCAGAGAGATCTAGTCCAAAAAGCGAGGCTTTCGGTAGAGCAGCTCTGATTTGGTGGAGCGTCCGCCCGGTTCCCGTCGCGACGTCAAGGATGCGAAGACTGGCTTCAGGGCGATCACTAAACCGTTTCAAGCCCCGTTTCAAGGGAGCAATAAGCCTCCGGCGCATTGAGTCTGTGGCGCCGTTAAACAGGATGTCGACTTGTAGGTCGTAAAGCTCAGCAGAGTGATCGCTCAGATAACCATCGGTTTGGTGATGGAAATTTTGTAAGTAGTAATCCGGATACAGCTCTTTGTCGTGCGTTTCAGGAATGTCTTGTACGTTTCGAGCCCTTCGCCTGGCCCAATTCGAGGGAAGGTCCAGCCAAACACGTGGGTAACGCTCGGCCCACTCCAGCCAGGGAATATCAAACAGTAGGGATTTGGGATAGAGCCCCTGCTCTGACTCCTGCCAATCGATGTCCTGAAGAGCGCTTAATGAGCGCCGCAATTCTTTCATTAATGCGTCAGGAACTGGCTCTGTATTGGGGACGACATCGGGTGCCAACAGCTCCATGGCTTTGGTGCTCAGCTCCTTGTGAGCGAGTCCTGCCAGGCTCCGGCCCTGCTGGATGGTGCGGAAAGCAATTTCAGTCAGGCTCGGCGCCATTGGGCTGTGGTCCTATCAATACGCCTATTTCAATCGATGAACCCATGCAACCGGGGATGCAAACCAGGCCATTCAGGCAAGAAATGTGAAGCAGGTGCGAATTTCGTATCAACCGCTACAGAATGTTGTCATCGAAACGAGGCCATGCATCATGAAAGCCGTTCTTCGTTCCCTTTCGGTTGACTACAGCGGCAATGTGCTGGAACGTCGCCAAAAGTCTGCTGCTGAGTTTCTTGCCTGGGCCGACCATCACGCCCAGGAGCAAAGACTGAGCCAATCCAGTCATGTCCAGCTCGAGGGACATCCAGATCTGCTTGATTCCAAAAATGCTGTGGCTCAACAACGTGTTTGGGCTACTCGCCATGCACGTGAAAAGCATCTCCACGACAGTGCAATGGCTCACCTGCGGCATGCCTGAGTTCAAGGAATCAAAAGCAGAGGCAGTATTGGTCTCTTTTGAATGTCTCGATTGACGCTCAAAAGAGATTGGAGAATGGCCCAGCATCGCTGCAATAACTGGATATTGATATCTGTCGATATTCATGAAAGCAAGACGATTCAAAACTTTGGGTGCAGATATCCAAGACGCGTATTTCCTGAGCAAGGAAAGAGTTATTCTGAACAACTTCAAGAGTGATTGCATCCTAGGTGTTTAGTAATAAATCCTTGCCGAACTCTATTAAAATATTTTATTGGATTTGGGCATTTTCTTTTCCATATGATTACCGCTATTTGCCTTTGCCAGAAGGGCCGACGGGCGTAACATTTATTGGTTTCTGGATTGTTTGGTTAGGTATTGGCGGCTTAATTGTTATACCACTTGGAGAGTGGATAGCTAATAGAAAAAGTAAATAGAATTTACTTTATAGTCA
>JAVBIX010000040.1 GCA_030756895.1 Synechococcus sp. SP2 MAG | reverse complement strand
ACCCTGCTCATAAAAAATGATCCCCATTATGGGGATCATTGAGTAAATATGTTTTGGGTATTTGTCTAAGAACAGAGTATTACTAGATCTTGAGGATCAGGCGTCGTAGTACATGGTGAATTCATGGGGATGGGGTCGCTGACGCAACTGCTGTACTTCTTCGTATTTAAGATTGATCCAGTTGTCGATGAAGTCTTTGCTGAACACTCCACCTTCCATTAGGTAGTGGTGATCAGCATTTAAAGCTTCCAAGGCTCCGTTCAGTGATGCTGGAACGGTGGCAATATTCTTGAGCTCTTCGGCCGGTAGTTCGAAGAGGTCACCATCGAAGCCATCACCAGGATCAATTTGGTTCTTAATGCCATCAATCCCGGCCATCATCATGGCGGCAAAGGCCAAATAGGGATTCGCTAAAGCGTCACCGGAACGGAATTCCAAGCGCTTGGCTTTTGGATTGGGACCGGTGAGGGGAATCCGAACGGCAGCAGATCGGTTGCCTTCCGAGTACACCAAATTCACAGGTGCTTCGAAACCAGGAACCAGGCGCTTGTAGCTGTTGGTGGTGGGATTGGTGAAGGCTAGGAAGCTTGGGGCATGCTTCAAAATGCCGCCGATATACCAACGGGCTGTTTGGGACAGTTCTGCGTAGGTTCCTTCGCCGAAAAACAATGGGAGTTCACCTTTCCAAAGGCTTTGGTGCACATGCATGCCAGTGCCATTGTCGTTAAAGACAGGTTTCGGCATGAAAGTTGCCGTTTTGCCGTACTTTTTGGCCACGTTGCGAACAACGTATTTGTAGGTCATCACGTTATCGGCAGCCTGAATCAGCTCCTCAAACACCATTCCCAACTCGTGTTGACCGGCGCCAGCAACTTCATGGTGATGCTTCTCAATTTTAATCCCCAATTGAGCCATCATTAACAACATCTCAGAGCGAATATCCTGCGCCGTGTCGTTTGGTGCAACAGGAAAATAGCCCTCCTTGGTTTGGATTTTATAAGCGAGGTTTCCACCTTCTTCTACCCTTCCAGAGTTCCAGCCAGCCTCAATGGTGTCGACGCTGTAGAAACATCCACCTTCGCTTGAGTTGTAGCGAACGTCATCGAAAAGGAAAAATTCAGGCTCTGGACCAAAATATGCTTTGTCTGCAAGACCTGTATTGGCGAGATAAGCCAATGCTCTCTGAGCCAATGCACGCGGGCAACGATCAAAAGGTTCATGAGTTCGAGGATCATGAATCGAGCAGATCATGCTCAGAGTTTTATGCCGATAAAACGGATCAATCCAGGCCGTTGAAGGGTCTGGAACCATGGACATATCCGACTCGTTGATTGCCTTCCAGCCGCGAATCGAAGAGCCGTCGAAGGCCAAGCCTTCTCGAAACTCGTCTTCGCCAAGCATCCCGGAACTCACAGTTAAGTGTTGCCACTTGCCGTGCAGATCGGAAAATTTGAGGTCGATCAGCTCGATCCCTTCGTCCTTGATCTGACGAAGGACGTCCTGAGCAGTTTTAGCCATGGTTCAGGCTGCGGCTGTAAATATGTTTTCTAACCGTAAGCACCGATCTGACTCGCTTTTGTAGCAATACACACTTTTTTGGTTGTGCAGTCCTCTTGGACAGGTTCCGGGCAGCGCTTGGTAACCGTTTCTGTCAAATTCCTTGAATCCCTGGTGTTCAGAGCGTTCTGCCCACCTTTGCGGTGTTACCTTCCAGCCAGTGATCCATAGCGTCCCCTCATCATGCGTGATGCCATCACCGGATTGATTGGCCGTTACGACCAACTGGGTCGCTATTTCGATCGATCGGCCATCGATCGTATTGAGGGGTACTTCGGCCAGGCGGAGTTGCGACTCAAGGCCGTTGAACTGATTAATCGTGAAGCGACTGAGCTTGTACGAGAAGCCAGTCAAAGACTGTTTGTTGGTGATCCTGAGCTGTTACTGCCCGGTGGTAACGCCTACACAACCCGCCGGCTTTCAGCTTGTTTGCGTGACATGGATTATTTCCTGCGTTATGCGAGCTACGCGCTGATTGCCGATGACAGCACGATCCTGAATGAACGGGTTCTTAACGGCTTGGACGACACCTACAAAAGCCTTGGTGTTCCTACCGGACCCACGGTTCGCAGCATGATTCTTTTGGCTGATGTTCTATGCGAACGCATGGTTGCTGAAGGATCAAGCCCAAGCGACTGCTTGATGCTGCGCAAGCCCTTCGACCACCTGGCATCTGGACTTTCCGCAAATGACATCAGTCAGCGCTAATTGCTTAGCGATTGGTTTCGTTTCAAGAGGCGTTGCAAACCAACTGTTTTGCCCCTTTTGAGGCCTGTCTGTGCGTAGGCTGCTGGCCATTAATTGGTGATCCTGGCTTTGGCGACGACGCACTCCCCCCGGTTGGTTGATTCGTCCCATCGCAGGGCCATTGCCCCGATCAACACCCCCGATCGTTTGCTGCTCGGTCCAGGACCTTCGAACGCCGATCCCACGGTGCTCAAGGCTTTGTCTCGCAATCCGATCGGCCACCTTGATCCGCTTTATGTAGAGCTGATGGGTGAAGTGCAGGAGCTTCTTCGCTACGCCTGGCAGACCGACAACCGCCTGACCTTGCCGATGAGCGGCACGGGCAGTGCCGCCATGGAAGCAACCCTTGCCAATACGGTTGAACCCGGAGACACCGTTCTCGTTGCTGTGAAGGGCTACTTCGGGAATCGTCTTGTGGACATGGCCGGTCGTTACCGCGCCAATGTGAAGGTGATCGAAAAGCCCTGGGGTGAAGCGTTTACAAAGGAAGAGCTCGAAGCGGCTCTGATTGAGCACAAGCCCACCATCTTGGCGATGGTGCATGCAGAAACGTCGACCGGCGTTTGCCAACCGATGGAAGGAATCGGAGATCTCTGCCGCAAGCACGATTGTTTGCTTCTGCTCGACACCGTGACCTCCCTTGGCGGTGTTCCCCTTTATCTCGATGAATGGAAAGTGGATCTGGCCTACAGCTGTAGTCAGAAAGGTTTGAGCTGCCCTCCAGGTCTTGGTCCATTCACGATGGGTCCCCGCGCTGAAGCCAAGCTTGCAGCGCGTCAAGACAAAGTTCCTAATTGGTATCTCGACGTTTCCCTGCTCAATCAGTACTGGGGCAGTGACCGTGTGTATCACCACACAGCACCGGTCAACATGAATTTCGGCATGCGTGAAGCACTCAGGTTGCTGGCGGACGAAGGCCTGGATATGGCTTGGGCGCGTCACCGCAGTAACGCTGAAGCGCTTTGGTCCGGTCTGGAATCGATGGGCATTGAAATGCATGTGCCCGAGGAGCTTCGTCTGCCCACCCTCACCACTGTTCGCATCCCAGAAGACGTGGATGGAAAGGCTTTCACGCAGCACCTGCTCAACAACCACGGCATTGAAGTGGGTGGTGGTCTTGGTGTTCTTGCTGGAAAGATCTGGCGAGTCGGCCTGATGGGTTACAACTCAAACCCTGAGAACGTCAGCAGGTTGTTAAATCTGTTTGAAACGGAGCTTCCTCAGTTCCGTCAGAACGTTGCCGTCGCTGCTTAAACCAGCTCGACAGCATCTCTTTCGCTTCCTCAGCCTGCACACCACCGATCACTGTCATTCGGTGGTGTGCACTCATGTGTGTGGCCAAGTTGAGCGTGCTTCCCATCGCTCCTCGTTTGGGGTCAGTTGCGGCAAAAATCACTTGTCCGACTCTCGCCTGAACCAAGGCACCGGCGCACATGGGACAGGGCTCCAAGGTCACCAACAGGGTGCAGTCATTGAGACGCCAGTCACCACGCAAACGGCAAGCCTGACGAACGGCCATCAACTCAGCGTGCCCAAGTGGATCATTGTTCAGCTCCCTTTGGTTGATGCCATGGCCGATGCAGCGGCCATGGTGATCCAAGACAACGGCACTAACGGGAACCTCTCCTCTTTCCCCGAAACGGCGCGCGCGCTCAATCAAACGCCCCATCCAGGCTTGCATCTGCGTGGAAGACAGTTCGATAGGAGACTGCACCGTCAGGCTCTTGGCTGAGCGCATCGTTGGATGTGCCACCACTTTGATGTGCCACCACAGGGGAGAATGTTCGTTCCCCATCTTGTCTTCTTGGTCGGACCTTCAAGGAATCCTGAACCGGTCGCTCTTTCGGCGTTTGCTTCACCCGATGCGCTTGACCCTCAACTCCTTCAGTTTTTGGAGGCTGCTTCCGAGCGGCTATGCAGCTGGATTGGTTCGGCCGGTGAGCGGGGTCCTATGCCAGCGCTCAGGATCCTTCCAGATGCTGCTCCGCAGGCCCATGGTCGCGATATGGAGCAACTGCTGGATGACCTCCAGCAGGTGATGGATGGGGCGTTTCAGCCTTCCCATCCCGGGGCGCTTGCCCATCTCGATCCACCGCCACTGAGTGCGTCAATCGCCGCGGATTTGATCTGCGCCGGGCTGAACAACAACCTTCTGGCCGAGGAGCTGTCACCCAGTTTGAGTCATCTCGAACGGCAGCTTTGCGCCTGGTTTGCTGAACGCCTTGGCTTTCCTGCCGGGGCCTCTGGTGTTGCGGCTAGTGGTGGCACGCTGAGCAATCTGATCGCCTTGGTTTCCGCTCGCCATCACGCGGGTTTGGACCACAACCCAGAGGCCGTGGTGGTAGTCAGTGCTGATGCGCATGTGTCCTGGCATAAGGCAGCACGCGTAATGGGGCTTCAAAGCGACGGAGTTCGTGCCATCCCGGTGGACGAGCAAGGGCGCATTGATCTGCAGCAACTAGAGGCTGAATTAGACACGCTTACAAGAGATGGACGCCCTTGTATCGCAGTGGTGGCTACAGCAGGCACCACGGTGCGAGGCGCGATCGACCCCGTTTCTGCGATGGCTGATCTCTGCGCTCGCTTGGGCCTATGGCTGCATGTGGATGGGGCGATCGGTGCGGTTTTTGCTCTGAGCGCTACTACTACCCATCTGCTCCATGGGATTGCACGCGCTGATTCGATCACCGTGAATCCCCAGAAAGTTCTTGGCATCACGAAGACCTCATCCCTTCTGTTGGTTCGCAAGGCCGCTGTTCTGGCCGATGCGTTCTCCACAGGCCTTCCTTACATGGAGCCTGCCCTCGAGCACGATCACGGCGGAGAACTGGGTCTACAGGGGAGTCGGCCGGCAGAAGTGCTCAAACTTTGGCTTGGCTTGCGACAACTCGGTGAATCAGGACTTGAACAAGTGTTGTCCGCCGCGATTGCTCGTCGTGACTATCTCCAGCAGCAACTGGATCCCAACAGGTTGATGATTCTCACCGGCCCATTGCATGTGCTCGCCTGCAGTCCCCAATGCGGACAGCCACAGCAGCATGAACGCTGGTCGATCGAGACACGCCGGCTCTTGCTCAGCCAGGGCATCATGCTGTCGAGACCGCTCCATCAAGGACGGCACTTCCTCAAGGCTGTTCTTGGCAACCCGCATACCGATCATGGTTTGCTGGACCAACTTGCATCAGCTTTGAATCAATCCGTGGAGGATCTGCCCTGATGGCTGCCCCAAAGCAGCAACGTGGCCGCTGGGTGGCGATCGTCACGGGCATTGTGTCTGTACTGATTGGTGTGGCCTATTTGGCGCTGATCACGGTTCTCGATGCCCGCGGCCCGATGCGTCCCCCTCCGCCCGAGGCCCTGGTTGGGGTGGTAAGCGCTTCTTTGCCTGTTGCCGCAGTGGTTCCACCACCTGTCTGACAGCGGTATCGAGGAATCGTTGAAGGGCGCTATCGCGACGGTTGAGGTCGTAGTGCCGCTGCACAACGTCTTGCACTCCACCATCTCCCCAATCTTGATCTTGCTGGAAGTAAGTGATGAAACTGGCTCCTGCGATTCGCGTTAGCCAGGCAGCAGCCACACCCTGAACGGCTTTTCCCAGTAACAGGGTGGGCAGATTCACGCTGAGTGCGGTGCCAATCAAGGCGACACCGCCTTTGACAACACCCAGGCCTGCAAGGGTTCTTCCTACCGAAACGGCTAGCTCCTGCGCTTTGGCGCGTGTGAGCTGCACGTTGTAGACCTTCGCGACCTCCATCACCATCTGGGCATTGACGGCAGCCGTGCCAAGCAAGTCGATGCCGGGTAGTGGTGTCGCTGCCACCACGCCTGCACTAATCCAGGTGTAACGATCCACGATCCGTCTTGCTTCGGTCTGACGCTGTTGGTTGAGGAGTGAACGCCCTTTATCTCCGAGAGTCCTGCACTGAAGAAGAATGTTGTCGGCCAAGAGCTCTTCGCCGTCGGCATGAAGCACGACGGCCATGCGTTGAAGTAGCACTCCCACTTCAGCTGGAGGTTGCCAGGGTTTTTGCCCAGGTCTTGGCAAGGATTGGGGAGAGGCACTGGTCGGGATGACGTCCTCAGCAGCCAGAAGGCCTTTGCAACGTCCGCGCAGTAAGGCCAGTAGACGCTTCTCCTCCTCCTCTCCCCGCAAATCGCATTTGTTTAAGACCAACATCAAGCGCTTGCCTAAACCCGCAAGGCTGCGAACCACATCCCATTCGGCAGAGCGCAGATCACCATCCACTACCACGAGCATTAAGTCGGCCCGGCTGGCGCGTTCACGGGCTTCTTGTTCCCGATCTCTTCCATCCAGTCCGCTTTCAAGGATTCCAGGGGTGTCCACCAATTGCAGTCCGCGTTCCAGCTTGTTGAGACGAAGCCGGTAGGTCTGGCTGCCGGTTGTGGAACCCATCGGTGCTCCAACCCGCCCGACAATGTCTTGGAGCAGGGCACGGATCAGGGATGTTTTCCCGCTAGAGCCCGTGCCAAACACCACCACCACTAAATCGCCGCGTGCCAATTCACGCGCCACGCGCTCCCGCTCCAGATGCAAAGCCTGCCGGGCCACATCGTCTTGGAGACGTTCCAAAAGGCGATCAATGCTTTCAAGGCTCTGTTCAGCAGCTTGACGACGCGACCCAGGCGGTAGAGGGGCTGTGGTGCTGGCTTTTGTCGCTCCGCGACGGCTTTTCCATCCCTTCCACACGGGCCAGCCAACCTGCACCACGAATGCAATCACCAAGATCGTGCCGATCAGCAGCACGGGACCCACAAGCCAGGGCGGAAGGATGTAGCTGAGATCCCAGAGCAGATTGCGAATCGCCTGGAGCACCAGGCCAAGCACCAAGAGGACGATCAGCCCCGCTGCACCAAACAAGATCAGGCGATTGGATCCCTTCATTGGCCCACCACACCGCCGTGTCCTGCGGTACGCATAATGCGACTCCAAAGAGAGGCTGCTAACGCGCTGGAACTGGCTGAAGGACTGTTGTCATCGTTGCCCAGCCAAATTCCCAGCACCCAATGGCGACTCGGCTCGTAGCCAATGAACAGCAGGTCACGCCCATCATTTGTGGTGCCTGTTTTCCCTCCTTCTTGTCCACCGAGCGATGCGGCACGCCCTGTGCCGCTGCGAATGACCGCTCGCATTAAGCCCTGCATTTGCTGAGCTGTCTGTCTCTTCAGTACACGACGAGACGCTTGGCGCTGACTGCTTTGTCCAGAACTGCTACCTCCAGCTCCGCCACCTCCATTCAGGCTGCTGCAGGCACTGGGTCGGTCTAAGCGACAGGTTTCTGCATCGAGCAAACGACGAATGGTGGTGGGAGGTTGCCAGATGCCGCCATTGGCCACAGCGGCATAGGCACTGGTGAGCTCAATCAAACGAACCTCACTCTGTCCAAGAGCTAGCCCCGGTACAGGATTTAAGGGAGTGGAGATTCCTAGGCGTTTCGCCAAGCTCACCACCTGGTCCAGTCCCACGCGTTGGGCCAAGCGCAGCGCTGCGGTGTTGTGGCTTGAGGCGAAGGCGCTGGCCAAGCTCAGTTGGCCCGAACAGGTGCTGTCAAAGCGTTGTCCTCCCCAGCGAAGAGGGCTGCAATCCAAGGTGTCGTTGGGTTTCAGGCCTTGCTCCAGGGCCGCTAAATAAGTGATGAGTTTGAAGGTGCTGCCGGGTTGGCGCATCGCCATCGAGGCACGGTTGAACTGGCTCGAGTTGTAGTCACGACCTCCGGCGATGGCGAGAACTCCGCCCGTGCGGCTGTCCAGCACAACAGCGGCCCCCTCCTGAACACCAAGCGTGGAACTGTTGCTCAACAAACCGCTCAATTGGCGCTCCACCACGGATTGCAGAACAGGGTCTAAGTGGGTTTCGATCAAGAAATTTCCTTCATCAGCCACATCTGGGCCCACGAGCTCTGTGAGGTCTCGGCGCACTTGATCGGTGTAGAAGGGTGCCGAGCGACTGACCTGCTCCCGACTGCAGGCCTCTTTTGCAAGTTGAATCGGTTGACGACGCGCCAGTCGCGCTTGCTCCAAGGAGAGTCGACCGCCATCGGCCATTTTGTTGATCACCCGATTACGCGCTTTGAGTGCGCGCTGGGGAAACTGACAGGGATCGTGCCCATTGGGTGATGGCAATAGACCCACAAGAAGTGCAGCTTGCTGCACATTCAGATCTGCTGCGGATTGATCAAAAAACACGCGTGAGGCATCTTCAAATCCCCAGCCAACGCCTAAGTACACGCGATTGAGATAGCTCAGCAGCAACTGCCTTTTGCTGAAGCGACTTTCCAACTGCAAGGACACGAGCAGCTCTTTCCATTTTCTGGCCAGGGTGTCTCCATCTCCCACGTAATTGGGATACAGGCTGCGAGCTAATTGCTGCGTGAGACTGCTGCCTCCCTCCAGCACTTTCCCGCCGATCAAATTGGTGCTGAAGGCTCTAAGCGTGCCAATGGGATCGGCCCCTGGATGCCACCAGAAACGGTTGTCCTCACTGCTGAGCAGAGCATCAACCAGCAAGGGGGAGAAATCATTCACCGACTTGAGTTCGCGATGACGGCTGGAGTCCACGGAGGTCAGCGGTTGGTTCTTGCCGTCGTAGATGGCCACCGGCCCCCGCACGCGCGCCAGTTGCCCGCGGATTGGCATGGTGAGATTGGACAGCAATAGCAGCGCTCCTCCGCCACCCAGGCATCCCAACAAGAGCAGGCCCAACCAGCGCTCGATCCGATGGCGTCGTCTTCCTGCTTCGTCGTTGAAATGTAGAAAGGGAGCCCTTTCGTCTAAAGCCGGCGCAAACTGAACGACGTCTCCATCGCGCAGTTCCAGCTGCGTCACCCGGCGACCCTTCCACCACAAGCCATTCGTGGAGTCCAAATCTTGAAGGATCCATTGCCGACCCTGGCGTTGCAGCAAAGCGTGTTGTCGGCTGACGGCCGGATGATCGATGTTCACTTCCAGAGGACCATCACGTCCAATCCGATAGCCATCGCCATGCAATGCAATGGTTCGATCCACCTGATCTCTCTGATGAATGATCAGTTGGGCTGGTGACGGTCCGTCAGGATTTCGCTTGTCCATTGCGTTGGGAGAGAGCGTCGATGGCGAAGCAGATGACGGCGAGGTTGATGGCGATGTCCGCGCCATTGAAGATGGGAAAACGGAAGGGCACCAGCTCAAGGAAGTCGGTGACATATCCCAGTTGCCAGCGGTCGATGCCATTACCGAGCGTTCCTCCAAGCAGGCAAGCCAGGGCCAGACCTACCCAGAGATCGAGTCGTTTGGATCGCCAAATCCAGCCCAGCAAACCCACCGAAACGAGCAAGCTGAGCAGTCCAAGTAGGGCGGTGGAATCACTCAACATGCTGAAGGCGGCGCCAGTGTTACGCACGAGCCGTAACTGCAGCAATCCCGGTAAGAACGGCTGCGACAGATTGGGAAGCAGATGGGATCGAGCCCAATATTTAGATGCTTGATCCAGCAGCAGGATCAAGAGGCTGATCAACACAACAGTGCGACGCCGGATCAGTCGGTTGCTGCGGCTGATCATTCGATCCAGAGCAGACGACGAATTGGAAGTGCAATCAAAGAGATTGCGACGCATAGAGCCAATTGGGAAAGCAAGGGACCCAGGCTGTAGCTGTACAACAGCTCAGGAAGTGATTCACTCCAACGGTTTAAACCTGCACCGAGTAGCAAATTAAGAATTCCGCACAGCTGAATCGTGGCCACGCCGGCGATACCCGCCGAAGTGAGTCGCGCTAAGTCGTTCATTCCTGCTTGATGCGCAAGCCGCCCGGTGAGCCAGGCAGCTGGCACAAAGCCTGCGAGATAACCAAAGGCGGGAGTAAGGACATAGCCAAGACCTCCACCGTCATGAAAGACGGGAAGATCAACCAGCCCCACCGTGATGTAAGCAACCGCTGCTATTACGCCTGATCGAGGGCCGCAGACAAGAGCGCATAACAACAGCGCCGGCACTTGCCAGGTGCTGGGCAAACTCAGCAATCGGGGGGGAAGTTCTGCAACCGGAACCAGGACGGCAGCCGGGATCAAACTTCCCACAAGGATCAGGAGCAGTCCTGCGATCGCGCCGCTCCAAGTGGCAAGAGCCCGCACGGGCAAATAACAGCTGAACCCATCCTGCTGTAGGAGAGGGTGATTGCCCAGGTGTCATGACCGTTTCCATCGGTGACCAAGTCCAACTGATCAGCCCGATGCCCTATCTCAAAACTGCAGATCCAATGCCAATGCTTCGGCCTTCAGATCTCGTTGGCAGTGATGAATCAGGGTCTGTGGTTGCTCTACATCCCCTCGAAATTGCCGCTGTGCGCTTCCGGCGCGGCACATTTTTAATTCCGATTGATCGTTTATGTCCCGCAGGATCTGAGCAGGAGAGTTGAGGAAGATGGATGCTGCGAAATCATTGCTCTTCTGTTTTAATTTTTGATCTTCAGAAGCAATTCGAGCGAGCATTAAGGACTGGTTATCAGTTCGCTTTCTTTCAGCCTTACTGAATCAGTGGGGTCTCAACATGTGATTCGGCTTGTCAAGTGCTGTGGCTGTCTTGTAGGGGGTCGGGTTTGTAGTTTTGAGTGCAAATCAAACGCGTTGCAACGGCATAGCGATTGAGCCAGCGGTTCACTCGGGTGCGCTGTATGGGAGGAACCTCCTCCACCAATTGTGAAAGTTCAATCGCCCCGAGCCGTCTTAACTCGCGAACATCCACGTGCCAAAGGGATTCTGCTTCTCGGATTAAACGCGCCCAAGTGCGCGCTTGTTGCCAGCGCCTCAAACGACGCCGTAAGGGGTCAAAGGACCTGAATTCGCAGTGGCTGAGAGGTCTCTGCACGCTGGGACGAAGGTAGAGAACAACCGTACTGACAGCCTGATGCCGCGGACCTTCTCCGTGAAAAATCCCCTACCTGCCTTCGGATTGCTGAAACAAAACCGGGTGATTGACGTCAAATTTCATCTTGCTGTTCGACGGAAAATGGCAGTTCTTCCACCTCACGGGCGCTGAGACGCCTTGTCCAGGCTCCTTTCACCGGATCATTCCAGCGGAATCCTGCTTCACGAGCGAGCTGGCGATCGTCATAGGAGACCTGAGCTCGCATTAAGGAACGGGGTTCCAGTCCACGTTCAATTAATTGTTCAAGTTGATCGCAACGGCGGAACACTTCGGCCAAATAAATGCAATCGCTGAGAGCGCGATGGGCTGCCCAAACCGGAATCTCGTAGGCCAATGCCAAGTCTCGGACGGACGGGCGTGACCTGAGCTGCTTTTCTTTCGGCCAACGCATGTCTTCCATGCTGCAGAGCCAGGGCAGATCTGTTGCAGGAAGATGGCCCCTGCCAAACCACTGTTGGTCGAAGGCCGCGTTGTGCGCCACCAGAAGATCAGCAGCGTTCAGCAGCTCTTGGAAGTAATCCAATCCTGGTTTCCAGGGTTGCGGCAAGCGCGTCACTGCTGCGGGGATGCGATTGATGGCCTCAGCTGCATTGGACGCAACGGGTAACAGGCAAGACATCTGGGCCAGGATCTGCCGGCTTGGCACATCAAATAAAATTGCCCCAATTTCGAGGCAGTGATGGGCTTCAGGGTCCAGGCCTGAGGTTTCCGTATCAATGATCAAGAGGGTGCGCGCAGCGGAGGCATCGCGCTCTTCCCTTGGTTGCTCCGGCAGAGGTTGCGGCTCTTCAACCTGGAATTCACCC
The DNA here is from genome assembly GCA_030756895.1 of Synechococcus sp. SP2 MAG. Classification (GTDB taxonomy): domain Bacteria; phylum Cyanobacteriota; class Cyanobacteriia; order PCC-6307; family Cyanobiaceae; genus Synechococcus_C. The sequence goes on along the minus strand of JAVBIX010000040.1, from coordinate 14,135 downwards.
AGAAGATTCAATTGACCAGGAACAGCGCCTGATTCCATCACTCCAGCTCGCTCGTTCTGCAGCCCATTCTCCCGTCCCGCCCTAGGTGCTTCCTAGGGTGCCGCCAATTCTTGATTCCCTCCATGGCTCTCACGATCGGAGACCGGGCACCTGAGATCGCCCTCGAAGATCAAGACGGCGTGTTGCGTCGTCGTGATGAGCTGCATGACAAGGTTTTGGTGTTGTTTTTTTACCCCAAAGACGACACCCCCGGCTGCACAGCAGAAGCTTGTGCCTTCCGCGATACCTACTCTTCTTTTGAGGCTCTCGGGGCTATGGTTTGGGGTGTGAGCAGCGACGATGCTGTGAGCCATCGAAAATTTGCCCAGCGCTATCAGTTGCCGTTCCCTCTCCTTAGTGATCAGGGGCAACGCCTGCGCACGAGTTTCGGGGTTCCAAAAGTTCTTGGCCTGCTTCCAGGACGGGTGACCTATGTGATTGATGCCGAGGGCACCATTCGCCACATTTTCAACAACATGCTCGATGGGCCGGCGCACGTCCGTGAAGCTGAGCGGATCGTGAAGGAGTTGTCCAAAGCATGAGCCGCTGGCAGCGACAACAGGGCTGCTGGTGCCTCTGGCCTGCTTCACCAAAAGGATTGGTTGAGTTCATTGGCGGCAGCTACTTAGCTACCAATCCCCAGATCAGTTACAGGCGTTTATTGGAAGGATTGGCTGCTCGTCAGCTCGCGGTTCACGCCTGGAGCTATGTGCCAGGTTTCGACCATCAGCTGCAGGCGCGAGAAGGTTGGCAAGCCCTACGCACCTGTCGCGCTGCCTTAAATCAGCGTCTTGGGCAAGATCTCGTGCCGGTGCGCGTCGGCCACAGCTTGGGTTGCAAGTTGCATTTGCTAGCTCCCGATGGAGGACGCAACAGCCTTGGTATGGCTTCGTTGAGTTTCAACAACTTCACCGCTGAACGGTCGATTCCTCTGCTGGGCACATTGGCTCCAAGCCTTGGTGTGGTGACCGAATTCAGTCCTGGGCCTGAGGAAACCCTGCGCTTGATCGAGCGCTATTACTTACAACCCAACAATCTGGTGATTCGCTTTGGGACGGATCAGCTGGATCAAAGCCAGGACTTGATGCAGGCGTTGAATAGGCGCTCAGGAGATCAAAGTCAGTTTGTTGCCATGAAGGGAGATCACCTCACCCCCGCCAGTGCTGGACTTCGACAAGGGCTCTTAGGAGATTGGGCTGATGATCCATCAAGAGCCAGGGTGATTGGCAAATTGATTGAATCCATTGGCAATCTGGGACTTGGTCTTGAACGTCAGCGATGATTGAGGACTTTCTTTTTAGACCGTTGTGATCGCCAACACACAAAAAGTTCTTCTGCAGATTGCCAGATGTATCGCGCTGAGTGATGGCACCATTTCCGATGAGGAAGATCGTTTGCTCAAAGACTTACCTGAGCGCTTATATCTCGAGGAGACCACTCCTGATTACAGGCCCCATCAGCCACAAAGTTTGACTGAGCTCGCCAAGTTGCTGACCAATCACACCGATCAATGCACAGCGGTCAGGGTGGCTTGTTTGGTTGCGGGAGTGTCGCGTAATCCAGGCGACGACTCTGATATCAATGCAAAAGAACGCACGGCTTATCGAGAGTTGATTGCAGCTCTTCAAGTGTCGGAGGAAGAATTAAGCGAAATTCAGTGGGCTGCAAAAGAGGAGCTTCAGCAGAAACCTTCCCTTCTCAACGTGATTTTGGACGCCATTTATGGAAAAGATGGATGGCCCGATCAAGCTCTGCTTCCACCTGACTTTCCAATGATTTGAGATCGACCTATGCAGCAACAGCGGCGAGGGCTGCTGCTGCATGGTTTGGCTGGTCTTAGCCGCGTAGACGATCAAGAACGGAGCGGTCTTCCAGCGTGCTGGTATCTCCTGTGACCTCTTCACCGGCAGCAAGAGCTCGGAGAATCCGGCGCATGATCTTGCCACTGCGTGTTTTTGGCAACGCATCGCTGCAACGAATCTCGTCGGGCCTCGCGATCGGTCCGATCTCCTTGCCGACATGGGCGCGCAGTTCCGCGACGAGGGCGTCATCCGACTCTCGTCCCAGTTCCAGCGTGACGAAGGCAACGATGCCCTCACCTTTGAGATCATCGGGTCGACCGACCACTGCGGCTTCGGCTACGGCGGGATGGCTGACCAAGGCCGACTCGATCTCCATCGTGCCAAGACGATGCCCCGAGACATTGATCACGTCATCCACTCGCCCCATGATCCAGAAATAACCGTCGGCATCCCGGCGTGCCCCATCACCAGCGAAGTAGAGGTGCGATCCATCTGCAGGGCGAATGGCTTCCCAGTAGCTCTCCCGGTACCGCTGTGGATTTCCATGAACGGTGCGCATCATTCCTGGCCAAGGGGCTCGTACCGCAAGGTATCCGCCTTCGTTTGGTCCGCAGCTATTGCCTTCTGCATCGATGATGTCGGCTTGGATCCCAGGTAATGGCAAGGTGGCAGAGCCTGGCTTGGTGGGGGTCGCGCCAGGGAGGGGGCTGATCATCACGCCACCGGTTTCGGTTTGCCACCAGGTGTCAACGATTGGGCAGCGTTCACCGCCCACCACATCGCGATACCACATCCAAGCTTCAGGGTTGATTGGTTCACCAACGGAGCCGAGCAGGCGCAGGCTGCTCATGTCGTACTGATCAGGCACCGCACGGCCACTCCTCATAAAGGCACGAATGGCCGTGGGAGCGGTGTAGAAAATACTCACTTTGTGCTTTTGGATCAATTCCCAGAAGGCCCCTGGCTTGGAGGGGCGAGGAGCTCCCTCGTACATCACTGTGGTGGCCCCGTTCGACAGAGGCCCATAGACGATGTAGCTGTGCCCGGTGATCCAGCCCACATCGGCCGTGCACCAGAACACATCGTCGTCACGGATGTCGAAGATCCATTGAAAGGTCAAATGGGTCCAGAGGTTGTATCCCGCTGTGGTGTGGACCACACCTTTGGGTTTTCCGGTTGATCCAGAGGTGTAGAGCACAAACAGCCTGTCTTCGCTGGCCATCGGCTCAGCGACGCATGCATCCGCTTGATTGGCGACTAGGTCGTGCCACCACTGATCTCTCCCCTCCACCATCTCCACCGGTTGATCGGTGCGTTTCACAACGAGCACTGAGTGCACCGTTGGGCATGCACCATTGGCAAGCGCTGCATTCACGGCAGGCTTCAGCGACACAGGCTTGTCTTTGCGGAAACCGCCATCGGCCGTGATCACCGCTTTGACTTCTCCGTCAATAAGGCGATCACGCAGGGCTTCTGCTGAGAATCCACCAAACACCACAGAGTGAGGAGCGCCAATGCGCGCACAGGCGAGCATCGCGATGGCGGCCTCAGGCACCATCGGCATGTACAGAGCGACAAGGTCGCCTTTGCCAATTCCGATGGCCTTGAGGGCGTTGGCAGCACGACACACCTCGGCATGCAGCTCTTGGTAGGTGAAGGTGCGCACATCCCCGGGCTCACCCTCCCAGATCAGGGCTGTTTTGTTGGCCTTGGGGCCATTGAGATGACGGTCAAGACAGTTGTAGGAGAGGTTGGTTGTTCCTCCCTCAAACCAGCGCGCAAACGGCGGATTGTTCCAATCGAGAACGGTGTGAAACGGTTCAAACCAATGCAGTTCACGACGGGCGGCCTCTCCCCAGAACGTATCTGGATCGGATTTGGCCGCTTCAGCTAGTGCGCGATAGGACTCCATCCCAGAAATTCGCGCATCCCTAGAGAGGTCCGCTGGTGGATCAAAGACACGTTGTTCTTGAAGCACGCTCTCAATGGTGGAACCCTCACTCATCGCCTGCTGCTCAAATGCACTGACAGCACAACACTATCGATGCTTTCAGCATCCTGACCAGTCGCGTTGTCAGAATCCACAGAAGAGTGATAGGGCAACGATGCCAAAGGCTGGATCCTTATCAGCACCAAAAGCATGCCTGTTTGATCTTGATGGTCTCTTGCTCGATACCGAACCGTTGCAGGCAGAGGCTTGGAAGGCAGCGGCCGCTTGCTTCAACGGATCCTTATCGCCTCAGCAACTTCAACAGCTCAAGGGACGTCGCCGGGATGAGAATGCCCACTCGGTGTGTTCATGGCTGCAGCAGTCGGTTTCAGCGGAGCAACTCCTGAGAGCGCGTGAGCCGATTGCCAGGCGTTTAGTTGCTGAGGCTCCAGCGGTTCCTGGCGCGGAGCAACTGATCCGATTTTGCAGTTCCAAGCAGTTGCCCATGGTGCTTGTCACCAGTAGTAAGGAAGCATCTCTGCTCTACAAAATCTCCGGCCACCCTTGGTTGGATTTAATTCAAAGCCGTGTGTTGGGCGATGACGTTGAACTTCGTGCGGGAAAACCAGCTCCTGATCCCTACCTATTAGCGACCCGACGGCTGGGGGTGTTGCCAGGCGAATGCTGGGTGTTTGAGGATTCCGAGGCTGGCTGCCAGTCGGCCTTAGAGGCAGGCTGCTGGGTCTGGCAGTTGGTCGATGCGCTCAGCGAAACCGATGCAATCCAACATTCCCATCTCGCCCTCATCACCAGCTTGGGAGAAGGAGAGCAACAACTACGGAACAGCCTTAGTACAAACGGCTAAGAACGAAGTCTGGTAATTCGAGTAAAGCAGTGCGGGAAGGGGATTCGGGCATCCAATCCAAGGACTCCCGTGCTTCTCGTGCAAACGTTTTGGCGAGTTCGCGGGTGCGAGGGATCGCTTCTGACTCACGAACGAAAGCCAAAGCTGTTTCAAGATCACCCTCTTCACTGAACTCGCGTTCAATCAAACCCGACAGAGCGGGACGCTCCTCAAGTGCATACAGAGCCGGAGCTGTTAGATAGCCGCTGGATAGATCACTGGCTGCTGGTTTCCCGAGCTGTTGATCACTGCCAGTGAAATCGAGGATGTCATCAACAACCTGGAAAGCTAAACCGAGCTGACGGCCGTAGCGGTAAAGCGATTCAAGTTTTGGCTCTGATAAGTCGCTTAAAACACCTGCTGCTTTCGCACTGTTGGCAATTAATGAAGCAGTTTTGCAGTAACTCTTTTCGAAATAGGTTTCAAATGATTGGCCTGTATCGAAGCGGAACAAGCCCTGTTTAACTTCTCCATCGGCGAGATCCATGATCACGCGGCTAAGCAATTTCACGACATCGAGATTGTCGAGATTTGCCAGGTGCCAACTCGCCTGAGCAAACAAAAAATCACCGGCGAGAACGGCAACCCTGTAATTGAAACGGCTGTGAACAGTTTCAACGCCACGTCGTGTGGATGCATCATCAACGACATCGTCGTGAACGAGCGAGGCGGTGTGGATCATCTCAGTGATCTCAGCAAGGCGCCGATGGCGTGAACTCAGCTCTCCGTCTACAGATAGCGCCCTTGAAATCAGTAACACGATTCCAGGTCTGAGCCGTTTGCCTCCTGCGCTGAAGAGGTGTTCTGCAGCTGCTTGGAGAATCGGGTGACCGGCTCCTATCAGGCTGCGAAGGTCGCTTAGCAGGATCTCAAGATCCGCCTCGACCGGCTGCAGCAACTCGGTGACGGTGGCCATGAATCCCCTCGGTGCAGAGATCCTAGGAAACGCAGCCCTATGGCTGCAGATTCACGAGATCTACGCAAGGCCGTTGTCCCAGCCAAGCCGTGGCTCTTTCAGCAAACCCTTGGGCATCTTTTGTGACGCAAATATGGGTGGCAGCCAGTGATACCGGTTCATTTTCGCTTCCAGGCAACGGTTTGCCTAAAAAAGCATCGAGTTCGGTTGCGACGGCGACAGCAGGGTCGATCAGACGCATGTGAGGTGGCAATAAGTTCGCAAGGAGCGGCACCAGCAGCGGGTAGTGGGTGCAACCGAGCACTACCGAATCGACCGAGGCCTCAAGTAGGGGCTGCAAGTAGCGAATTGCTGCTTCACGAAGTTCATCGGAACCGAGATCTCCGGTTTCGATCAAAGGAACAAAGTCTGGACAGGCCTGTTGAACCACCAAGGTTCCAGGATGGAGCGCTTCGATGCTCTCTCTATAGGCGCCAGAGGCCACCGTTGCTGGAGTGGCAAGAACACCAACTCGTGGTTCTTTCACCAATGCAGCGGCAGCTCCAATCAGCCCTACAACCGGAACGCCGGCTTGTCCCTCGGTGACGTCTCTGGCGAGAGCATTGGTGGTGTTGCAAGCCATGACAACGGTGGAGACCTTCTGGTCTCGCAACCAAGCCACAACCTCCGCCGCAATCGAACGAATTTCTGAAGGTGAGCGACTGCCGTAAGGAACACGGGCGGTGTCTCCTAGGTATGTCACGGGTACTGCACCGTGACGCTCGAGGATTCTGCGCAGGACGGTGAGCCCGCCAATGCCACTGTCAAACAGCCCGAGACGAATGGTCAACGCACTCCTTTCAGAAAATCAAGAATGCCGGTGGCAATCGCTAAAGCAAGCCTCTGACGGTGGGCTGAGCTAGCGAGGCGAGGCGAGTCAATGTTGCCAGTGACGAATCCCATCTCAACGAGTGCTGCTGGCATTGTGGTGCGTCTAATCACAAAGAATCGACCTCGTTTTACACCCCGATTCGGGCTACCGGGAGACACATTTAGCATTTGCTGCTGTAGGTGAGTGGCTAAGCGGGCGGAACGACGGTCGGAATAAAAAAACGTCTCGATTCCATTCACATTTGGCCTAGACATGCTGATCGCATTGGCATGAATACTGACGAAAGCATTGGCACCAGCCCGGTTAGCAATCGAAACCCGGGGTGGCAGATCCACATCCACTTCCGCTGTGCGCGTCATGGTGACCTGAACCCCCTTGGCTTCCAGTAATCGAGCCACTTGAAGTGAGATATCGAGGACGATTTCACTCTCCCGGATGCCTCGGATCCCTATAGCGCCAGGATCGGGACCACCATGGCCTGGATCGATGACGACGCGGTATTTGCCTCGCGTCACGGTGGGTAAGCCCGCAGCATTCACTGGGGTTCGGCTGGGTTGGATGCGTAGGCCACCGGCCCAGGACCCAGATGATGCACGGTTGAGATTTCCTTCGCCGATCGGCCTCAATCCAGTGGTGGATAGCCCTTGAAAACTGAGCTTCCAGCGATTTGAAGCGGTACCGATCAATTTCAATTGGCTGGGATCGAGATCGACCCCTGGCTGAAACTCGATCACCAAACGAGTTTCACCCGCACTCGGTTTGCCAAGACGAATTTCGCGCACAGGGCCAGAACCGCGCAGGCTTCTGGAGCGACTCAGCTCACCTGGAAAATCGATCCATACCCTCGGGCCGCGCTTGCGATCTCCGGCTTCGAAGAAGGCTTGAAGTCGGGCACCTGCAGCGGTGCGCAACAGGAGCTCGCCAGAAGAACTGAATTGCCACGCTGCTAGGGCACTTGCGGCCTTGGCCGGCAAGCTGATGAGCAGCGATGAAGCTTGTACAGCCGCGGCAAGGACGAGCGCACTGAAGCGAAAGGGCAGCGTGGCCATGACCTTTAGAACAACGCTGGTTGGCGGTGCTGCAGGCTCGGCATCTGCCCGCGAATGCGTTGTAGATGGCTGGGGTTAATCGGGGCGATGGCTGCACCTGGCGCCACCCCTGCATCGGACAACACCGTTCCCCAAGGATCCACAACCATGGAATGGCCGTGGCTCTGTCTTCGCTTGTAATGCACGCCTGTTTGGGCCGGCGCCAGCACGTAAGCCGTGTTTTCGATCGCCCGTGATTGGAGCAAAACTTGCCAATGATCTTTACCTGTAAAGGCGGTGAAGGCAGCGGGAATCATTAACAATTCGGCTCCGGCTCCAACGAGGTGGCGATACAGCTCAGGGAAGCGCACGTCGTAGCAAATGGACAGCCCTACACGACACAGTCCAGGCACATCCACCACGGGAGGGGGGGACGTCCCGGGGCTGAAGCTCGCTGATTCCCGATAGGAACTTCCGTCTGGTAGGTCAACGTCGAAGAGGTGGATTTTGTCGTAACTCGCCAAAACCTGACCATCACGGCCAACCAGCTGTGACCTCTGAAAATGGCGTTGGCCATCACCCACGGGAACGGGAAAACCTCCACCCAGAACGACCACCTGGTAACGGCGAGCCATGGTGACCAGAAAACGAGACGCTTGTTCAGCCAACGCCGGTGCCAGGTCGAGTCGCTGAGCGTCGTCCCCCATAAAGGCAAAGTTTTCAGGCAAAGCGATCAGCTCGGCGCCACGACGCGCCGCCAAATCGATTTGCTCCTCAGCGGCCGCAAAATTGCTTTCAGGGTCAGTTGTGCTGGTGAGTTGGAGGGCCGCAGCCAAAAAGTCACTCACGTGCGTTCAGTCCGATTCGCAAATGGTATTGGCTTACAGCCGTGCGGCTACCCAGAAACAGCACGAAGCACGCCTGGTTCAGCCTGTGTGGGCACCACAGAGAGCTGATCAAGACCAGAACAGCGTTGGAAATCAGCGTCGTGATTCCCCAAGCCAATCAAGCGTTGTCCGTGAGATGCGATCCGTAAACAGGCTTCGGGGTTGTCTTTCCATTGGGACCACAGAGCAATTGCCGCTTGCATTTCATCGTTCGCAACGGTGGCTCCTGCCGCCAGGAGGGAGTCGGCGAGAGCGCCGGCTGCTAACGAATCTTCCAAGGAGTAGGTGCCCTCCCAGCCGCTGCCCACCATCCATACCTGCTCGGGCTGATCGCGGATCAGTCGTTGTGCCACCGCTTCACGGTTCGGTAAGGCCACTGTGAGGACACAGGCCACCTCTCGAACTCGGTGCAGGGAGCGGGTTCCATTGGTGGTGCTCATAAATAGCCGTTTGCCCTGCACGGTTTCGGGGACAACGGAAACGGGGGAATTACCGAGATCAAAGCCATCGAGCTTGGAACCTCCTCGCTCGCCTACCAGCAGACGCTTTGCCTCAGGCCAAGCATTGGCCTCCGCCCGCAGTTCATCGAGATCAGCAAAGGTTTGAACCGCCTCTGCTCCGTTGTGCAAAGCCCAGGCAATGGTGGTGGTGGCGCGTAAGACATCGATGACAACAGCGGCGTCAGGACCATCTGGACCCTTGATGGTGTCTGGCACGTCACCAGCAACGTGGAAATAGGAAACCTTCATGGCCACGATCTCGATCAGCGTGCGTCACAGTAACCAGATTGCTTCCTGATCACCCTTTCAACTCCATGGCTTTGATTGGACCCGGCCCTGGAACGAGAGATTTACGGGACTTCCTCAAGCTGCTGGAAGAGCGTGGGCAGCTGCGGCGGATTACGGCGCCGGTTGATCCAGATCTTGAATTAGCAGCTATTGCTGATCGGGTTCTTGCTGCTGGTGGGCCAGCCCTGCTGTTTGAGAACGTGATTGGCTCCAGCATGCCCGTAGCGGTCAACACGCTGGGCACTGTTGAGCGTGTGGTCTGGAGCATGGGTTTGGAGCGGGCTGAACAGCTCGAGGAGCTTGGATCCAGACTCGCCATCCTTCAGCAACCGAGGCCTCCAAAAGACCTAAAGGAAACAAAGCAATTTGCAAGGGTGTTTTGGGATCTGGTGAAGGCACGACCAGACCGTGATCTTGTCCCTCCCTGCCGGCAGCAGGTGTTTCTGGGAGATGACGTCAACCTTGATCAAATCCCTTTGATCAGGCCTTGGCCGGGTGATGCCGGTGGTGTGATCACGTTGGGACTTGTGATCACGAAAGACCCAGAAACCGGAGTCCCAAACGTGGGGGTGTATCGGTTGCAGCGTCAATCGGTCAACACCATGACCGTGCATTGGTTGAGCGTTCGTGGGGGGGCCCGTCATCTTCGTAAGGCGGCGGCAATGGGCAAAAAGCTGGAGGTCGCCATCGCCATTGGTGTGCATCCTTTGCTTGTGATGGCGGCAGCAACACCGATCCCTGTGCAGCTCAGTGAATGGCTGTTTGCGGGAATTTATGCAGGGGAGGGCGTGCGCCTCACCCCTTGCAAAACGATTGATCTGCAAGTGCCAAGTTGCAGTGAGGTGGTCTTAGAGGGAACGATTACTCCTGGAGAGGTGAGCCCAGATGGTCCGTTTGGCGACCACATGGGTTTTTACGGTGGTGTGGAGGATTCACCTTTGGTGCGTTTTCACTGCATGACACAACGGCGGTCGCCGATTTTTCTCACCACCTTCAGTGGCCGGCCACCAAAAGAAGAAGCGATGTTGGCGATTGCTTTAAATAGAATTTATACGCCAATTTTGCGTCAACAGATTCCAGAAATTAGAGATTTCTTCCTGCCAATGGAGGCACTAAGTTATAAATTAGCGGTTATTTCGATTGATAAAGCCTATCCGGGCCAAGCAAAGAGAGCTGCTATGGCTTTCTGGAGTGCGCTTCCACAATTTACTTACACGAAGTTCGTTGTTGTGGTTGACAAGCACATTAACGTGCGTGATCCACGTCAGGTTGTCTGGGCTATTGCTGCACAAGTTGATCCACAGCGGGATCTATTTGTCTTGGAAAATACACCCTTCGATACCCTTGATTTTGCAAGCGAACAATTAGGTCTTGGTGGAAGAATGGCCATTGATGCCACCACCAAAATTGGACCAGAAAAAAATCATGAATGGGGAGAGCCACTGAGCCGACCAGCCGACTTAGAGCAGAAAGTATCCGACCGGCTCGAGGAGCTTGGCTTGTCAGATCTGGAAGATGTTGATCCAGATCCCGCACTCTTTGGTTATGTATTAGACAAGCTTATTTCCATCCAGCCTCGGTCATAAGACGAATTGCTTCTTTGTTGTAGCGACTAAGTTGCGAAATAGTGACATTATCAGGAGTGAATTTTGTCATTCCTTTAAGGTAAGTTGAACCGCCTACTCCTTGTAATGGGAACTCATAGGTAGGACCTGCAATACCAGCGCTTCCTTGAGGAGATGACAGAAATTCAATCAATTTGACCGCATTTTTCTGGTTTTTAGAATAACGAGAAACCGCTGCAGCGCTAATATTGACGTGAGCAGGTTTTGGCATCACAATTTTTACATCATTACCCAATTGCTGATCTTTTTTTCCGTTAACCCCCGCTCTCATTCGCGCTAGATAATAGTGATTCACAACTCCAACGCCACACTGTCCTTGGGCAACAGCCCGAATGAGCCCGATATCTCCACCGAAATAAGGCTGGCTTACATTGCTTGTAAGGCCTTTCAGCCATGATTTAACCTTGGCTGTGCCCTTTAGCGCTAGTTGATCAGCAACAAGTGATTGATTGTAGACATTTTTTCTCTTCCTTAGGCATACTTTTCCTTTTAATGCGGGGCTTGCTAGTTGTGAATATGACGTCACTGAAGATGGAGAAACCATTGTTGGATTAACGATGATTGCCCGCACTCGTCGAGTTAACCCAAACCACCTGTTGCTTGGATCTCGGTAGCGAGATGGAACAGATTTCTCTAGAGAAGAAGATTGAATTGGAGCAAACAGTCCAGCATTGGCTGCATTATTGATTCGTGCGGCATCAACTAAAATGATGACATCAGCCTTTGTGTTCTTGCCTTCACTTTTTAATCTCTGAACCAATGAAATCCCTGATGCTTCTACTAAACGAACCTTGATTCCAGTTTGATCTGAAAACTTTTTATAAACTTGGCGGTCAGTATTGTAATGTCGGCCAGAGTAAACTCTGACTTCTTCTCCTGCAAGAGCTGGTGTAAAAAGAGCTATTGGCAAAAGAGAGGTGAGAAACAAAAAGCGTTTCATCTCAATAAAGCAGTATCTTTTACTATAGAAGCCTGTTGGGATGCAACCGAATCATTTGTCACATGGCTACGCTTCGCCAACTATTCCAGACATGAAAGGACTAAACAATGAATCACTTGCGAATGCAAATACTGGACCAATCAACCTGCGAACGCTTGCTCGAAAGACTTGATTCAGAGGCGGAATGGCAGGATGGCTCGCTAACCGCTGGTGCTCACGCTAAGGGGGGGAAAAGAAATTCACAAATTAACTATGAGTCTCCATTACGAAAAGAGATTCATGAGATCGTAGAACGTGCAATGTGGAATCATCCAGTAGTAAAGGGATTTTGCCTTCCTCGTAAGCTCCACCGATTCTTAATTTCTAAAACAGAAAAGGAAGGTGGTTATGACACTCACGTTGACAATGCTTATATGAGCAGTGGACGCAGTGATTTATCTTTTACTTTTTCTTTAACTGATGAAAAGAGTTACGAGGGGGGTGAACTGGAGATCGATAGTCTTTGTGAATCTTTCCCTATTAAGCTTAAGCAAGGTGAGATTGTGATCTATCCCAGTACATCATTGCATCGTGTTTGTACCGTAAAAACGGGTGTTCGGACAGTGTGTGTGGGTTGGATTGAGAGTTATGTGAAGGGTGAAAGTGACCGTACTTGTTTGTTTCAACTGGAAAGCGGCGCTCGAGCGATGCTGGCAAAGCATGGCCGTAGTGATGAACTTGATTTAATCTTCTTGGCTTATACAAACTTGTTACGTCGATTAGGCGTCTAGGCCTGTATAAAAAGATTCGGATGCAATCCCGTATCTTCAGTAAGATAGTATGTGTGCTCAATTTTCATGAAAAAGACGACAGCTCTTTCAATATTTCTTGCTAGTGCAGCTGCATTGTCAGGTCAGCTGGCAATCGTTGAACCCGCCCAAGCTGATCAAACACCAAGTGGTGGCCTACAAGAATGGTCAACAGACCAAGATCTTGATGCAGCAGCTAAGAAAGATGCTGATGCCAAGGCCGCAGCTGAAAAAGCAAAAATGCAAGATATTTGCATTCCGATTGGTGAAGGTGAGAATTGCTGGTAATAGAAATACTGTTTTAAGGTTTTTTAGGAGGGACATAATAGGCCCTCCTTTTTTAATGCCAATTTGAGTTTAAGGCAAAAAAAAGGAGGGTTTAACCCTCCTTTCCCATTTAACTAATGGACTTAAGTTCTAGAACTTAAACGTAGTCGTGACGAGACCACCAAGGGTACTGAAGGTTTCAGCACCAGTACCACCATAGGAAGCGCTAGTACCAGTCTTCTCACCGAATGGACGGCTCAAGTAGAACAGAGCAGGAGTCACAGTAATGTTATCTGTGACTTGGAAGTCGTAATACAGTTCGAAGGCGTAGTTGCCGTCGTCCGCATACTTCTGACCATTTTTGCCTTGGCCTTTTTTCCCAGTTACAAACTGAGGTTGACCTGCAGCAAAGCCTAAGCGGTTGCCCTTCATGAAGGCATCTTGCCAGTTCAAGCCAACAAGCCAGCCTTGTGTTTGGTTACGTGTGCCATCTGCAGCACCATTCTCCAGATTGAAACTGGAGATGCTCCAGCCAACACTGATGCTTGGCATCCAACCACTATCAAGAGGCTGATAATAAGCATTCAGGTTGAACTGATTCGCATCTTGGTAACCACTGGTTGACTTGCCGCCAGGGGTTCCTGCACCACCAACAGTCATTCCAGCCTGGGAATAGGCGTAGGCAGCTGAGACCTGCCACTGCGGAGAACCATAAGCAATTTGCGTCAGGAATTTGCCTTTGGAGTTATCAGCAAAAAGTCCACCTGCATTGGGATCGCTGCTATCGCCTCTACCGGCAACATAGTTTGCACTAAGTTTCAGCTTTGCATCACCGTAATCAGCATTTCTGTTGCTGATCCAGTTAAGACCAAAACCTGGAGAAGTACTAGCACCGTAGGCGCCGTAATAGCCACCAAGTTTGAATTGCTTAAGCACGTGCTTATAAACGCCAGGAGTGGCGGCAAGCATGTAGTAGTTCTCAATTTCGGGGCCAACAAAGGCTTGGAAATCATCTCCGATCGGGAACTGATACCAGATTTTGTCGACTTTCAGAGAGTTTGCACTGCTCTTGGAATCCTCGATCTGAGTTTGGCTACCTGTGTAACCCTTGCCAGAGAAAGCGTTCGTATTGAAATTACCAGTTCTCAAACGGGTGTAGAGAAGGTCCTTTCCGGTGAAGCTGGTATTCAGGTTGAGGGTATAGCGATACGAGAAAGACGTAGCGTCTGTACCTAAATAATCACCCGATTTAGCGTCCTGAAGCTTATTGGTTTTGTCACCGCCGTAGCCAGTGGCACCAATAGTCATCGTGGCCTTACCGGTCAGTTTGGTGGTGGTGGAGAACTGAGT
>JAVBIX010000004.1 GCA_030756895.1 Synechococcus sp. SP2 MAG | reverse complement strand
AATCCAGAATTGGAATTGATCTGCAAACCGCTACCCCAAGATGATCCGCTCCAACGACAGCCTGTCATTGATCTTGCGCAGAAGGAATTGGGCTGGGTGCCATCGGTAGCACTTGACAAAGGGCTTGAGCCCACGATTACTTACTTCAAAGAGTTGCTGCTCAAGGCATAACCCTTCCTATGCCCCCGAGCTGCTCGTTCGTTGATTCAACTGAGCAGATATCTGTTTAAGAAGTACATCCAGTTGATCCTGAATCAACCTCCCTTACTGGACGAAAGACCTCATTCCTTCGTTTCAAACTTTATCCCACCTTTTCAGCCATAGAGCGAACGAGTTACACCAGCAATCAATCACTCCACGGTGACACTCTTGGCCAAATTGCGTGGCTGATCCACATCTAAACCGCGATAGGCCGCGATGTGATAACTCAACAGTTGCATCGGCACCACGGTGAGCAGGGGGCTCACCCATTCGCTCACTTCCGGCACGGGCAAGAGTGCGTCAAACAACTCGGTGTCAGGCCCTTCAGGGGCAACACCGATCATTTGCGCGTCACGGGCTTTGGCCTCTTGAGCATTGCTCAACACCTTCTCAAACACCGGGCCTGGCATCGCAATCGAGACCACCGGCACATGCGAATCGAGCAGGGCGATCGGCCCATGCTTCATTTCTCCAGCTGGATAGCCCTCAGCGTGGATATAACTGATTTCCTTGAGCTTGAGAGCACCCTCAAGGGCAATCGGATAGTTGATCCCACGGCCTAGGAAAATCACATCCTGGGTTTCAGCAAAGCGGGGAGCCAGAGCTTCTGAGCCCTTGTCGTGATGTTCCACCAGGCGCTCTAACTGCTCCGGCAAAGCCCTGAGTTCATCGAGCAAGGCGCTGATCTCAGATTCAGAGCGATGCCCGCGCCTGGCAGCAAAGGCAACCGCCAGGCCGTAAAAGGCCAACAGTTGACCAAGGAAGGTTTTGGTGGCGGCAACGCCCACCTCAATCCCCGCACCGATATCAAGGATGTAGGGCACCTGCCGGGCCAATGAGCTCTCGGTGCGATTGGTCACGCCAAGCTGCTTTGGTGCATAACCAGGCTGGTCATGCGCCTGCCGCCGCTTGGCATCCATGCTGAGTGCCGCCAGCGTGTCGGCCGTTTCTCCAGACTGCGTCACCCCAATGGTGAGGGTGTTGGGTGCCAGCGGTGGTGGGGCATAACGAAACTCACTGGCATAAAACACCGAGGTGGGAAGTCCCGCGAATTGCTCAAGCAAGTACGCCCCCACCAGAGCGGCGTGGCGGCTGGTGCCACACGCCAAAATTTGAATACGGTCCACCCCCTCATAGAACGATTCCTCAAAAGGAAGCGCCACCGGATTGCTGGCAGGCAGCCCGATAGGGAGATGGCGATCCACCCAAAGCCGCGCCGTTTCGGGCTGCTCGTGGATTTCCTTCAACATGAAGTGGCGGAAATGGCGCTTGTCGGCAATGTGATCCGAACCACTGAGAATGGTTGGGGTGCGCTGTTGCCGGGCTCCTTCCGCGTCATACAGCTCAATCCCCAAGGGACTGAGCAACGCCACTTCGCCGTCTTCCATGGGAAGAATCGTGCGCGTGAAACCCGCTAATGCAGGCGTGTCACTGGCACAAAGGAACTCACCTTCGCCAAGCCCAATCAGCAGCGGTGCCGCTTTGCGTGCCACCACCAACGCTCCTGGGGCATCCGCCCACAACACCGCCAAGGCGTAAGCCCCTGTAAGCCGGGGCAAAACAGCCTGCACAGCTTTTAAAAGAATCTCGCCGTTTCCAGCTCCCTCGCCTGCCCCCATCAACTGCAACTGCGCTGCAATCAGATGGGGAATCACTTCGGTGTCGGTTTCCGACTGAAAGCTCACACCAGCGGCCGTGAGCTCCTCGCGCAGGGCCCGGTGGTTTTCAATGATCCCGTTCTGAACAACCGCAACCCTGCCACTGCCATCACGGTGGGGGTGGGCGTTGTGCTCCTCCGGCTTGCCATGGGTCGCCCAGCGGGTATGGCCGATCCCGCAAAGCCCCGGCGCACCCTCACTGCCCACACGAACGCTGAGGTTGTTCAGCTTTCCTTTCGCACGAAGACAATGCAAATCCTTGCCCTGCAACGTGGCAATGCCCGCGGAGTCGTAGCCGCGGTATTCCAACTGCCGAAGTCCTTCCAACAGGAGCGGGGCCGCATCTCGCGAACCGATCACCGCAACGATTCCGCACATACAAAAAAACCCGGCGGTGCCGGGCTGATCTTATGGGTATAAAAGCTGGATTTAGTAGGACAAGCCCATGCTTCGACTCGTTTCGTCCCCGAGATAGACACGAATACTGAGGAAGTCTGTGGGGCAAGCAGTTTCGCAACGCTTGCAGCCCACACAATCTTCTGTGCGAGGAGAGGAGGCAATTTGGCCCGCCTTGCAGCCGTCCCAGGGCACCATTTCGAGGACGTCCAAGGGACAAGCACGCACACATTGTGTGCAACCGATGCATGTGTCGTAGATCTTGACGGCGTGGGACATGTGCCCGTTCCGATGCGGATGACTTGAAATCAAGGTACCCGTCGCGGGTGCCACTGAGCCATTCATGCAGGCCTGCCGTCACCGTTGTTAACGCCACGAGGGTGAGCATGGGTCAAGCCCGTAAGATGCGGCGTCACGTCTGCACGGCCATGTCCCAGGAATCGATCCTCGAAAAAGTCCGTTCGATCGTTACGGAGCAGCTCAGCGTCGATGCCGGCGAAGTCAAACCTGAGTCCAACTTTCAGAATGATCTGGGAGCTGATTCACTCGACACCGTCGAGTTGGTGATGGCTCTTGAGGAAGCCTTCGACATCGAAATTCCCGATGAAGCCGCCGAAGGAATTACCACGGTTGGCGATGCCGTCAAATACATCGAAGACAAGCAAGCCTGAGGATCTGCATGGTGGAGGGTCTCCAGCGCGTCGTGGTCACGGGCCTCGGTGCCGTTACACCGATCGGCAATACCGTCTCTGAATATTGGGAGGGACTGACCTCCGCAAAGAACGGCGTCGAAGCGATCACCTTGTTTGATGCAGCGCAGCACGCCTGTCGCTTCGCTGCTGAAGTCAAGAATTTTGATCCCAGTGGCTTCATTGAGCCCAAAGACGCCAAACGCTGGGATCGCTTCTGCAAATTCGGCGTGGTGGCGGCCAAGCAAGCCCTTGCCGACTCCGGCCTCACGATCACCCCAGACAATGCCCATCGCATTGGCGTCAGCATCGGATCGGGTGTGGGCGGGCTGCTCACCATGGAAACCCAGGCCCATGTCTTGAAAGACAAGGCCCCAGGTCGCGTCAGCCCCTTCACGGTGCCGATGATGATCCCGAATATGGCCACAGGTCTGGCTGCGATCGCTCTGGGTGCCAAAGGTCCCAGCTCCGCTGTTGCTACCGCCTGTGCCGCAGGCTCCAATGCCATCGGTGATGCCTTCCAGCTCCTGCAGTTGGGCAAAGCCGACGCCATGATTTGCGGCGGTGCCGAATCAGCGATCACGCCCCTGGGGGTGGCCGGTTTCGCCAGTGCCAAAGCACTCTCGTTCCGTAATGACGATCCCTCCACTGCCAGTCGACCTTTCGACAAAACAAGGGATGGATTCGTAATCGGAGAAGGTTCAGGGATTTTGGTCCTTGAAACCCTTGCCCATGCCGAAGCACGAGGAGCCACGATTTTGGCCGAAATCGTGGGCTATGGCACCACTTGTGATGCCCACCACATCACCTCGCCAACGCCAGGTGGCGTCGGTGGCGCTGCCGCCATGCGCCTTGCCCTGGAAGATGGCGGAATCGCTGCTGAAAGCGTGGACTACGTCAACGCCCACGGCACCAGCACTCCAGCCAACGACAGCAACGAAACCGCAGCAATAAAAAGTGCGCTTGGCAGTCGTGCCAACGACATTCCGGTGAGCTCAACGAAGTCGATGACGGGCCACCTGCTTGGGGGCTCAGGCGGTATCGAAGCTGTGGCCTGTGTGCTCGCACTGCGCAACGGTGTAGTGCCACCCACCATCAACTACAACAATCCGGACCCCGAATGTGATCTGGATGTTGTGCCGAACACGGCTCGTGAACTAACACTGGGAACAGTGCTGTCCAATTCCTTCGGCTTCGGCGGTCACAACGTCTGCCTCGCCTTCCGACGCATGGGCTAAGACCAAGCTCAGTCCAACCCTTAACTCTTCCCCCCTCCTCTCCACTCCATGGCCGCCGCAACCGCTTCTCTCGACACGCTCTGCGTCAACAGCATCCGCATGCTGGCCGTTGATGCCGTCAATAAATCCAATAGCGGTCACCCCGGTTTGCCCATGGGCTGCGCACCGATGGGGTACGCGTTGTGGGACAAGTTTCTGAAGCACAACCCCAAAAACCCCAAGTGGTTTAACCGCGATCGGTTTGTGCTTTCGGCCGGGCATGGCTGCATGCTTCAGTACGCCCTCTTGCACCTCACCGGCTACGACTCGGTCACCATCGACGACATCAAGCAATTCCGGCAGTGGGGCTCGAAAACGCCAGGCCACCCGGAAACATTTGAGACCCCTGGTATTGAAGTCACCACAGGCCCCCTTGGCGCAGGCATCTCGAATGCCGTGGGACTGGCCATTGCCGAATCACACCTAGGCGCCAAATTCAACAAGGCTGACGCCAAAGTTGTGGACCACTTCACCTACGTGATCATGGGTGATGGCTGCAATCAGGAAGGCGTGGCTTCAGAAGCTGCCTCCCTGGCCGGTCACCTCAAGTTGGGCAAATTGATTGCCCTCTATGACGACAATCACATCACGATCGATGGGCGCACGGATGTGTCCTTCACCGAGGACGTTCTCAAGCGTTACGAGGCCTACGGCTGGCACGTACAACACGTGGCCGACGGCGACACCGACGTGAATGCGATCGCTAAGGCGATTGAGGCCGCGAAAGCCGTCACCAACAAGCCCTCAATCATCAAGGTCACCACCACCATCGGCTACGGCTCACCCAATAAGAGTGATACAGCTGGTGTCCATGGCGCCCCCCTTGGAGAAGAGGAAGCTGAGCTCACACGCAAACAGCTGGGCTGGACCCATGGCCCATTCGAAATTCCTCAAGAGGCCTACGACCAGTACCGCCAAGCGGTAGAGCGTGGCGCTTCACAGGAAGCCGAGTGGAATCAAGCTTTGGCGACCTACCGCAGCAAATACCCCACAGAAGCTGCTGAATTCGAGCGCATGCTGCGCGGAGAACTTCCACAGGGCTGGGACAAGAACCTGCCCACCTACACAGCAGACGACAAAGGTCTGGCCACTCGCAAACATTCCCAGATCTGCCTTGGAGCTCTTGGAGCCACCCTGCCCGAATTGATCGGCGGCTCAGCTGACCTCACCCACTCCAACTACACCGACATCGCCGGAGAAACCGGCTCCTACCAGCCCGAAACACCTGAGAAGCGCTACCTCCACTTCGGTGTGCGCGAGCACGCGATGGCCGCCGTACTCAACGGCATCTGTTATCACAACAGCGGCTTGATCCCCTACGGCGGCACCTTCCTTGTGTTTGCCGACTACATGCGCGGCTCCATGCGCTTGTCGGCACTGAGCATGCTGGGTGTGATTTACGTGCTCACCCACGATTCCATCGGTGTTGGCGAAGACGGCCCCACACACCAACCGATCGAAACCATCCCATCACTCCGTGCCATGCCAGGGATGCTGGTGTTCCGTCCTGGTGACGGCAACGAAACCAGTGGCGCTTACAAACTGGCGATCGAGAATCGCAACCGCCCCAGCGCCATGTGCCTCAGCCGCCAGGGAATGGCGAATCAGGCCAACTCTTCGATCGCAAAAGTAGCTTTTGGCGGCTACGTCCTAGAGGACTGCGCAGGCACACCAGACCTGATCCTGATCGGAACAGGCACTGAACTCGACCTCTGCGTCCAAGCCGCTAAACAACTGACATCAGAGGGCAAAAAAGTGCGCGTGGTGTCGATGCCATGCGTTGAGCTCTACGAAGAGCAAAGCGATGCTTACAAAGAGGAAGTGCTCCCCAACGCTGTCCGCAAGCGCATCGTGGTGGAAGCCGCCGAAACATTTGGTTGGCACCGTTTCATCGGCCTCGATGGAGACAGCATCACCATGAATCGCTTCGGCGCATCCGCTCCTGGCGGCACCTGCATGGAGAAGTTCGGCTTCACCGTTGAGAACGTCGTTGCCAAGTCAAAGGCTCTGCTGGGCTGATCGTTAGCGACCCATTTCGCAACAGACAAAAGCATTCCTTTTCCAGCCCTCCGCAAGGAGGGCTTTTTATTTCGCTTGAGCCACAGCCACCTTCCACCCAAATGGCATACACGCCATGGGGCAACAAACCGAAGGGCACTCCCCAAAAAGAGAGCTGCAGTCTCAAGCCAAGCCAAGCCAACAAAAAACCCCCGGTGATAACACCAAGGGGTTAAAGAGCTTTGGCCTCAAGGCCGCAGGCCCTTGAGGCCAAAGCTCACAGCTTGTCCTGCTTCACGCCAACCAATTCCGCAGCACCCTGACCCTGGGTCTTAAGCACTTGCTCGAGTCCCGCCAAATCCTCATCGGTGATCTTGGTTTGCATCGGGCAGTGCTTTGGTCCGCACATCGAGCAGAACTCAGCCTGCTTGTAGATATCAGCAGGCAACGTTTCATCGTGATATTCCTTCGCCCGCTCAGGGTCTAAAGACAACTCAAACTGCTTGTTCCAATCGAAGTTGTAACGGGCCCGGCTCAGTTCATCGTCGCGATCCCTTGCACCGGGGCGATGACGCGCGATATCGGCGGCGTGGGCTGCAATCTTGTAGGCGATTAACCCCTCGCGCACGTCTTCCGCATTGGGAAGCCCAAGGTGCTCTTTCGGCGTCACGTAGCAAAGCATCGCAGTGCCATGCCATCCAGCTATCGCCGCACCAATCGCTGAGGTGATGTGGTCATAGCCAGGGGCGATATCGGTCACCAATGGGCCGAGCACATAGAAGGGCGCTTCATCGCACTCCTCCATTTGCTTTTTCACGTTGAATTCAATTTGATCCAGAGGCACATGGCCTGGACCTTCCACCATCACTTGCACGTCATGCTTCCAAGCCCGGCGGGTGAGTTCTCCGAGTGTCTTCAATTCAGCGAGCTGGGCAGCATCGGAGGCATCGTGCTGGCAACCAGGACGCAATGAATCTCCCAAGGAGAAGGTGCAGTCGTAGCGCTTAAAAATTTCGCAAATATCATCGAAGCGGGTGAACAAAGGATTTTGGCGGTGGTGATACAACATCCACTGAGCCAAAATTCCGCCGCCTCGGCTCACAATTCCTGTAAGACGTCCCTTCACTTTGGGGAGATGCTCGATCAACAAGCCAGCGTGAATCGTCTGGTAATCAACGCCCTGTTGGCAATGCTTTTCGATGATGTGCAGGAAGTCATCTTCATCGAGTTTCTCGATCGAGCCATGCACACTTTCCAAGGCCTGATACACAGGCACCGTGCCAATCGGAACAGATGAGGCACCAATGATGGACGTCCGCACCTCATCCAGGTTCACGCCACCGGTGGACAAATCCATCACCGTGTCTGCGCCATATTTCACAGCCAACTTCAGCTTGTTTACCTCCTCCGCTGCATCCGATGCATTGGGAGAGGCGCCAATGTTGGCGTTCACCTTGCATTTGCTGGCGATGCCGATCGCCATCGGCTCCAGATTGGTGTGATTGACATTGGCGGGGATGATCATCCGACCGCGCGCCACCTCTTCCATCACAAGCGATTCCGGAAGGTTTTCGATCGTGGCCACATAGGCCATCTCTTCCGTCACCACACCCTTACGGGCGTAATGCATCTGAGACACATTGGCCTGGCCCTTGCGAGCGGAAACCCATTCAGTACGCATGTTCTTGGCAGCAGCGGAATTGCCAGGAGCCGACCAAACAGCCGAAGATCACATCGTTCACTTCCCTGCGCCGGCATGACCCGGATCAAGTTCAGAGGGTGTGATCTCAGCCCCAGCGATCGCAATGAAAGCCAGGGCACCCCTAGTGGTCTTTGAAAGCTAGCAACGCTTTTCCGGTCTGACCCACTTCTGTTTTATCGCTGCAACCCATTCAAGGCAGCCGCCACCACACGGTGATCAGGGTCCTGCTGCAACGGCTGAAGCAGCGCCCTGGCTTCTGAACCATGGGCATCTCCGGCCTGCTCACGCACCACCCGGGCCAAGATTTCCGCCCCACTCACCCGCACAGTTCCGTCAGCATCTGCGATCGCTTGCCTGCCAAGGTCCAGCAACCAAGCCGGGTTGATTTCAGGCTGCTCAGCCAGCGCAGACAGAATGCTGCAACGCACCAGCCAAGCGCCATCTTTCGCGAAGCTCTCACGCAACAGCGGCCAGGCCCGCTCCACCCCGTAGCTCGCCAAGGCATTGGCTGCTTCGGCGCGCACATTGGGATCTTCGTCTGTCGAGACCAGACGCATCAGCACCTCCCAGCCCTGCTCATTGCGCCGGTAGCCCAGGCCGCTGCAGCTCAGGGAGCGCACTAAAAACGCCTGTTGCTTACTGCCCAGGATCAGCAGTGGAATCACAACGCTGTCGTTCTCTGAATCGGGAAGCGCTCGCAATTTGGCGAGAGCTGGCATCGCTTGCACCGGGTCACCCGACGCGATCGCTGCGCGCAGCTCCTCAGGGTTTGGTGCGGTCTGTTCGGGGGTGCTAGCCATCTCAATCCTCCTGAGAACGGGTGGTGCGCAAGGCGATCAACAACTGATGGCGGCGATGACGACGGCCCACCACGGCATGGATGACCAAGCCAGATCCCACAAGGATGGCAGGAAGAGCTTGCCAGCGGTCGGGCCCCTCTCGCTGCAACATCGCCGACACCCCGAGCAGGACCATCAAGGGTGCTGCCAGAGACAACACGATGTGGATCCTTGTCCTGGATTGACGGCTCATGCTGTGGGAGTCCAAGCCAACATCGCCGCAGTTAACACCTGCACTCCCACGCCCAGGGCTCCTTCCTCAGGATTGAAACGGCCGCTATGGAGCGCTGCACATCCATCGGGTCCCGCCACCCCCAGGCGGAACATGCTGCCGGGCACGTCCTGCAACAGTTCAGCAAAATCCTCGGCGCCAAGAGAAGGCTGCTCCAGGCGTTGCACTTGGCCTGCCCCCAGTTGTTTAACGGCACTGCGCTCTAGCAAAGCGGTAAGGGCGGGATCATTACGAACCGGGGGGGCAATGCAGCGATAGCGAACCCTGGCGGTGGCGCCAAAGCTCCCGCAAATGGCTTGAACCGTCTCCTCAATCCAAGCTGGCAACCGTTCATGGAGATCGGCGCAGAGGCAGCGAACCGTGCCAAGGAGCGTGACCCGATCGGCGATCACGTTGAAGGCCTTGCCCCCCTCGATTTTCCCAAAACTCACCACCACCGGATTCAAGGCATCCAAGCGACGACTGATCGCCTCCTGCAATCCCGAAACCACCCGTGCTGCAATCCAAATNGCATCAACGGATTGATGGGGCCTCGCTCCATGACCGCCTTCACCGATCACTTCGATTTCCAATTCACCAGCAGCAGCCGTCAAGCTGCCGCTGCGCACCCCGATCGTGCCCACCGGCAAAGAAGGGAACACATGCACGCCAAATAGGGCGCTAAGACCATCGGTCGCACCATCAGCGCGCATCCAGCGGGCACCTTGCGCAAGCTCCTCAGCAGGCTGGAACAAAAGGCGCATCCCCACTGGCAATGACGCCTCCTGCGCCAACAAGCGTGCAACCCCCAAGCCGATACAACTGTGCAAGTCATGGCCGCAAGCGTGCATGACCCCTTGCCGCAGGGAGGCATAGGGCAAATCCGTGCGTTCCTCTACGGGTAACGCGTCCATATCCACGCGCAGCCCCAACTGCGGACCGCTCTGAGGCCCAAGCTCCGCCATCACACCGGTGCGCCCCACCCCTTCACGAACACGCCAGCCGTACTGACGCAACTCTCCGGAAATAAGCGCTGCGGTTTGATGCTCTTCCCCACTCAATTCCGGATGGGCATGGAGATGGCGTCGCAGCTCGATCAACTCGGGCAAGATCGCCTCAAGCCGCTGTTGAAGAGGGGGAGTGGTGGTGGTCATGAACTCTCCATCTCCAGAGCCAGCAAACGTTGTAAGTCAGCAACAGGGCGTGGCGGCCAACGACGCACCTGGAGCAACCAATCGGCTTCGCGATAACTGGGATCCAAACCAGAGGCTGCTGCCCAGTTGCTTTCGGCCTCACCCTTAGAACCACGGATCCAAAGCAGAGCACTTAAGCCAGCCCGCGCATCAGCAAACATCGGATAACGACGAATCAAATTGCGCATCTCCCGCTCAGCTTCGTCAAAGGCCTCGAGTTGGTAGAGGGCCAAGGCCCTGCTGGAGCGCGCCATCGCAAACCCAGGACGGGCCTCTGCGGCGCGCCCATAGAGAGATTCAGCGGATTCCCAATCGCCTTCTGAGCCGCGCACGTTGCCGAGGTTGTAGAGCGCCGAAGCATCTTGAGGATCCCTCTTCAAAATCCAGTTGTAATCCTGCTCGGCTGCCGCCCAATCCTGCAAGGCCTCCTCAGCCGTGCCTCGATTGAGGTGGGGGTCAGCTTCCTCTGGAGCGAGCTCAATCGCCTTGGTTTGATCGGCGATCGCCCCCTCGGTATCACCTAAGACCAAACGGACATTGCCGCGGTTGCTCCAGGCAGCAGCGTCATCCGGAGCCAGCTCCAGCACCCGATCCCATCCTTCTAAAGCTTGCTGCGGGTCGCCCTGACGGCTGAAGCGCAGGGCCTGTTCAAACAATTGACGGTGCTGATCCTTAGGAAGCGCTTCAGCAAAAGCTGGATCAGCCCCAAGCAACACCACAACCCCGAAGGCAACCAACAAGACGGAGAACCAACGCTTGAGATCAAATTTCATGCCGCATCTCCCTCATCCGCAGGCCAGCCCAGGTGGCCGCGGCCAGCTGCAGTCACCACCCGTCCACGGGGGGTGCGCTGTAGAAAGCCGAGCTGAAGCAAGTACGGCTCCACCACGGCTTCCAAGGTGGTGGGATCCTCGCCAAGCGCCGCGGCCAGGGTGTCGAGACCGACGGGACCGCCTCCATGGGACTGAAGCAACAGCTCCAAAAGGCGACGGTCACTGGCATCAAGGCCCTTGCCATCCACACGATGCAGCGTGAGTGCTTCATCCACCAAGTGCACATCGATGCAGCCAAACACCTCACGCACACAGGCCACATCCCGCACCCGGCGCAACAGGCGATTGGCAATCCGGGGGGTGCCCCGACAACGTCGGGCAATCTCTGCGCACGCCTCAGGCGAAAGCTGCAGCGACAACAAACCAGCCGCCCGCATCACAATCGCTTGTAGATCGTCTTGTCCGTAAAACTCCAGGCGCTGAATCAGTCCAAAGCGATCACGCAGAGGAGAACTCAGTGCACCGGCCCTTGTCGTGGCACCCACCAGCGTGAAGGGGGGCAACTCCAGGGCTCGCGTTCGCGCCGTACTGCCTTTGCCAACGGTGAGATCAAGGCGGCGGTCTTCCATCGCCGGATAGAGGAGCTCTTCGGCAACGCGGGTGAGCCGATGAATCTCATCAATAAAGAGCACCTCCTTCGGCTGCAGGTTCACGAGCAGGCCAACAATGTCGCGGGGGCGCTCCAGGGCAGGAGCGCTGGTAATCCGGCAAGTGACCCCTAATTCCTCAGCCAACACCATCGCCATGGTGGTTTTACCTAAGCCCGGAGGGCCATACAGCAACACATGGTCGAGGGCCTCACCTCGCCCCATCGCCGCCTGAATGGCAATCCCCAGCACTTGCTTGAGTTCGCGCTGGCCGATGTAATCGTCGAGACGACGCGGCCTAAGACCGTCTTCCTTATTCGGGCTCAGCTCGGCCGATTCATCCTGCTGGCGCGTTGCATCCACCACCCGCGACGGCTTCGGTCGGGGAGCTCCTTTGGAGGATCCAGCGTTGGAAGAAACAATCGCCATGGTCGCAGGGTACCGATAGCTGGATAAGGTCGGGAGACCGATCGGCCGTGGGGCCTGACGCGAGATGGGCAAGGGAGGCGGCAAGAAGAGTGCAGCGGCAAGAGCAGCGGCCAACCGCCTGCTGGCCGACAACCGGCTGGCGAGACACCAGTACGAGATCCTCGAAACCCTAGAAACGGGAATCGAACTTTTGGGGACCGAGGTGAAGTCGGTGCGTGCGGGGCAGGCCAATCTTCGCGATGGCTTCTGCCTGATCAGACGCGGCGAACTGCACCTCCATAACGTTCACATCTCCCCGCACACCCACGCCAGCCGCTATTTCAACCACGAGCCACTTCGGGTGAGGCGGCTACTCGCCCATCGCCGCGAAATCGACAAATTGCGGGGTCACCTCGAACAAAAAGGGCTCACCCTGATCCCACTCAATCTGCACCTGCAGGGGTCCTGGATCAAGGTGACCATCGGCTTGGGCAAGGGACGCAAGCTCCATGACAAGCGGGCCGCTGCCAAAGACAAGCAGGTCAAAAAAGAAACGCGGGACGCCATCGCCCGCTACTGACTGCCCAACCCTGCGGAGGATGGTTCTTGGACGGCTTGCTCTGGGGCAGATGGCTCTTGGGACACCTCCTCCCTCACACCTGCAGGCTTCGGGCCAGGAGGTTCTGGCAACGCCTCCACCGGTCCCTGCGCTCCAGTCGCCGGATCGGCAATCGGATTGCGATCCACCCTTGGCAGCGGTTTCGGCACTGCTTTCGGTGCAGGATTCGTGATCGGCAGGTCAGCGCGACAAGACAAGGTCAGCAGACCAGAGGCGACACCTTCATTGGTCACGAGCACCTGCACAGGCGTGCCCACATCAGCCGCCAGGGTGACCACTCGCAAAGGCCCCCGTTCGGCGGCCACAGAGCCGTCAGAGGCATAGACGGTCATCTGCATCAATGGTGTTCCGTTAATGCCGAGCACCAGCCGACGGTTGGGTGGAACCTGAATGGAAATCAGGCGCGCGCTATCGGCTGGTACCCGACTGGACAGCACGGTGGCCATCTCAGCTCCGGCCTTCACCGTTTCAATCTTGACCTCCTCCAGACTGCGCAAGGCAGCCGCAAACCAAAGCTGCCGGAACGGTTCAGGTGGCTTGGTCCCAGAGGCCACACCCGGCAACAGGGTGTTGGACGCCACGGAGACCATCTGTTCCACCACCCTGTCATTCACACCCTGCGCAAGAAGGGCCTGACGCTGGGTTTGCCAATCTTTCGGATCAAGTGTCCCCAGTCGACTGCGCAACCCTGGAGGCAACTGCTCCACCCTTGCTAACCACTCATTGGCTAGCTCGTTCCAAACCTGTCGCAGGGGTGCATCCTCCAGGGAATCACTGGGCAAGCGACCGCTTCGCTCCGGGAAACGGGCCAACAAGCTGGCATCCACAAGCTCCAAGAACCAGCTGCGGTCCACCTGCAGAGCCCTCAGCCGACTGAGAAGTTGTTGACGCTGATCCACCTCTGCAGGCGGGAGGCTGGCCGTCGGCGAGCGGCCCACCACATCACGGTCGGTGGATGGAACACCAGACGGAGCGTTGCCGCGGCTGAGAAGGAACCAGCCGATGGCTGTGCCCACGACAGCCGACAACAACAGGGCAATCACCACGGGCCATAGCCGCCCTTCCGCGGCCACTTGCCGTTCATCGGCGCGCTGACGCCGGCGAGGCTGAGGGGAAGGCGAGCCAACAGCCTGCGGAAGGGCGGCAGGGAGTTGCGCAGAGGCCAGCACCACAGGAGCGAGCACAACGGTTCGGGCCGAACTCGGCATCGGCCCGGTCGATTCAGGCATAGGAACCACTTTCAAGGCCTGCAAAACCTCCCCGGCCTGCTCAAAACGACGACCTGGCACCTCACTCAGCATCCGTTCCAACACCTCGCGGAAGCCTTCATGGATCTCGAGGTCTGGGGGACATGGCCATTCGCTGGCATCGGCAGGCAGCAAGGCCTCAGGCGCCCGTCCGCTCAGCAAGGTCAATGCGGTCACGCCGAAAGCATGCAAATCCATCCATGGCGCGGCCATCTCGCCGCGGCCTTGCCCCCTCGGGGCATAGCTGGCCGTGGCTCCTAGGAGCGGCGCGGTTCCCAGGTTTTGAAGCAGGCCAAAATCCAGCAAAACCGGCAACCCATCCTGATCACGGCGAAGAAGGTTGCTGGGATTGATATCGCCATGGACCAGTCCCTTGCCATGGAGAACGCCCAACACGGGGAGGAGCTGGCGCAACAACAACAACACTTCGCCGCCACCAAACACGAGCTGACGCTCACGCCGCTGCTGCTGGATTTGCCCAAAGCTGGATCCTTCCTGCCACTCCCTCACCAGCCAGAGCGAATCCAAGTCCTCCAGCAGTCCTCCGAATCGTGGAATCAGCGGGTGAAGCACCGATTGCATCGCCGGCCACAGCTGGCGAAACCGGTCTTGCGCCTCGGGATCTTGAAGCTGCCGCAGTGCCACTGGCGCATCGGAGGCCAACACATCGGTGCCACGCCAAAGCTTTCCCTGGGGTGCGGACATGTCTGACGTCAGACATTGATCCAAGCGGTAGCGCTCAGCCAGCAGCGTGCCGATCACAACGACATTGCCTAAATGGGCTGATGCTAGGGCGACTTGTAGGAAAGCACCTGCAGCCTGGCCTCACTAAGGTCACTGTCCCGAGCAACAACCTGCCATGGACTCCGGCACGCTGCTCAGCCGGCTGATGGACGTGCGCCGCACCAGCGAAGTATTGATTGAGCCGCTTGAAGCCGAAGACCTCTGCCTCCAGGGCATGGCCGATGCGAGCCCCCCCAAATGGCATCTCGCACATACCACCTGGTTTTTTGAAACCTTTGTTCTGATCCCCCATTGCCCTGATTACGAAGGGGCAGATCCCCGTTGGAACTATCTGTTCAACTCCTATTACGAAGCGGTTGGCCCGCGGCAACCCAGACCGCAACGGGGCTTGCTCAGCAGGCCACCGATGCAGGAGGTGATCGCTTGGCGGCACAAGGTGAACCAGGCCCTGGAAGACCTGCTCCAACGCAATGGAGAGTCCCCCTGGTTAGAGCTCGTGGAACTGGGCCTTCAGCACGAGCAACAGCATCAAGAGTTGATGTTGATGGATCTTCTCGATGCCTTCAGCCGTCAGCCCTTGGAACCGGCGTATCGAATGGATTGGCAGGAGCCCGAATCGCCTCTTAACCACGGGTCAGCGAAGGACCAGTCAGCTCCCGTTTGGCTGCAGTGTGCGGGGGGTCTGGTGGAGATCGGCCAGGACATCCAAGAAAACAACAACACCAACGCCCAGCCCTTCCACTTCGACAACGAGGAACCACGGCATCGCGTTTGGCTCGAGCCCTATGCCCTGGCGGATCGCTTAGTGAGCAACGGCGACTACAGGGCTTTTATCGAGGATGGCGGCTATGAGCGCCCCGAACTCTGGATGAGTGAAGGCTGGGCTATTCGCACAGAGCGGCAGTGGAAGGCACCGCGTTACTGGCGCCAAGCGCGCTGTGGTGAGCAGCCAGCCTGGGCCTGGGAGTTCACCCTGGCCGGCCGCTGTCCGCTAGAGGCCCATCGCCCGGTGCGTCATCTCAGCTGGTTTGAAGCAGATGCCTATGCCCGCTGGGCTGGAGCCCGCTTACCAACGGAAGCCGAATGGGAAATGGCCGCTCAAGAGCAAGGGCTGCAGCTCAAGCAAAGCCATGCTGAGCTTTGGCAATGGACCGCGAGTCCTTACAGGCCCTATCCGGGATTTCAACCAGCTCAAGGAGCTGTGGGCGAGTACAACGGCAAATTCATGACCTCCCAATTTGTGTTGCGGGGCAGCAGCCACCTCACCCCAGAGGGACATGCCCGCAACACCTACCGCAATTTTTTTGCCCCCTCTAGCCGCTGGATGGCGGCTGGCCTGCGCTTGGCCCGATGACCACCACCTCTCAACAGACCGATCAAAAACCCGAACTGATCGACCTCCATCCGCCAGCAGCGGATATGGAACAGCTCGTGCGGATCGGGCTCAACCGTTGTCCCCGCCAACTCCCGGCCTGGTTTCTTTATGACGAGGAGGGTTCACGCCTGTTCGATCGCATCTGTGAACAACCCGAATACAGCCTCACCCGCACCGAAATTGCTCTGCTCAAATCATGTGCCGCCGAGATAGCGGCTGCCATTGGTGAGGGTGTGATCGTTGAATTCGGTGCTGGCAGCGCCCAAAAAGTAGGCCCTCTTCTCAACGCGATCCATCCCGCCGCCTACGTAGCCCTCGACATCAGTGCGGAGCATCTAGGCAAAGCCACCACAGCTCTGCAGCAACGCCATCCAGAGGTGCCAATGCTGGGAATTTGCTGCGATCACAGCACGCTTACAGCAGTGCCTGAGCACCCATTGCTGCGCAACCAACGCCGCATCGGTTTCTTTCCTGGCAGCTCGCTCGGCAATTTTGAGCAGCACGATGCCGTCCACCTGCTCCGCCATTTCAAGCAGTTGCTGAAGGGGGGACCTCTCCTGCTTGGTCTGGACCAACCCAAAAGTGAGGTCCGCCTCGAAGCGGCCTACAACGATGCCGCTGGCATCTCAGCCGCTTTCGCACGCAACTTGCTGCATCGCCTCAATGCCGATTTAGGAGCGAATTTTGACCCCCAATGCTTCCAATACCAAGCGCGTTGGCAAGCCGACCAACAGCGGGTGCAGATGGCCTTGATCAGCAGCTGCGACCAAGTGATCAGAATTGCCGATGACCGTTGGACCTTCAGGTGCGATGAACCACTGATCACCGAATACAGCGTCAAATACAGCCCTGAACGGGCTGTTGCCTTAGCTCAACTGGCCGGATGGCGCTGGGTGCGCCGCTGGCATGATCCAGATGACGATCTTTCCTTACATCTCTTAGAACCCACAGACTGAGTGAGATCTAGACCTTCATCCCTGCTGAGCCATGAGTCGCGACGAGCAACGGGCCACAGTCCGTTTACAACGAGAGACCCTGATCGAAGAGCTGGAAACGGTGTACCGCAACGCCTTCGATCGCTTGGGCGCCCTTGAGCTCGGAGAGGGCTCAGTGGCCCGTCTCACCCAGCT
The DNA here is from genome assembly GCA_030756895.1 of Synechococcus sp. SP2 MAG. Classification (GTDB taxonomy): domain Bacteria; phylum Cyanobacteriota; class Cyanobacteriia; order PCC-6307; family Cyanobiaceae; genus Synechococcus_C. The sequence goes on along the minus strand of JAVBIX010000004.1, from coordinate 31,821 downwards.
GTTGCTCCGTTCACGGGAAGGTGCGATCAATCCGCTGGAGCAAGAAATCGAAGCTCCATTGATCACGAGCGCACCGGATCCGATCCAATGAGTCCCACCTGGCTGGACAACCTCGAACGCAGCCTGGAAGAACGGCTTGAACAGTTTTTAAGCAGCAATCCCAGCCAAGATCAATTGCTGCGCGAACAGCATCTTCAAGACCGCCAAAGGGATCTTCATAATCGTCGCGGGCAGCAGCAACTCCAAGCGAGGGAATTACGCCGTCAACTGCTCACCCTCGCCGAACAGGTCCAAGCCTGGACAAAGCGGGGCGAGAAAGCACGTAAGGCTGGCGCCCTTGAACTCGCGCAACGGGCGGATCAGCACGTTGTTGGTCTGATGCAGCAGGGCCGCGAGCTCTGGGAGGAGTTCGAGGCCCTTGGCCTTCAATTCGCCGAACTCGAAGCGCAGCTCAACAGCCTTAAAACTCAAGAGCAGCAATCCTCCTCCAGGCGAAGCCTTGATGAGGATTGGGCCCTATTCGAAGCACAACAAGAGCTGGAAGAGCTGAGGCGCAATCAAGGCCTCAGCTGATCCAGGTTGAGATGGCTCTCAATCAAGCCTTGGGTGCGGGTGGCTCGAGGCTCACATTTTCAGGCGGAGGAGTGGGGTCTGGATCAGCAATCAGCATGTGCTGAAGCACAATCTCAGGACGCTCACTGTCACGCCAGCGGATGCGATAAGCAGGCATTTTGGTGCCTCGGCTCGTGGTCTGCTCCACTGGCTCCATCACCCATCCGCGACGGGACCGCCCCTGCGGATTGCGCTTGACCACCGCATCGGCGTGTTTGAAGCGGAAACCTACGCGCTCACCACTCATGGGAATTGGACCCTGCCACTGGGTTTAATTATCCATGCTGACAGGTCACCCCTCTGGCCGCATCAATGGAAAGGCAATGACATCCCGAATCGAGGGGCTATCGGTGAGCAACATCACCAAGCGGTCAATCCCGATTCCAAGGCCACCCGTGGGGGGCATCCCCACTTCGAGGGCCTGGATGAAATCCTCATCCACTCCGCTGGCTTCCACATCTCCAGCAGCACGACGTTCCTGCTGAAGCTCCATGCGGCTTCTTTGATCCAAAGGATCGGTGAGCTCACTGAAGGCATTAGCCGTTTCACGGCCAACGATGAACAACTCAAACCGCTCCACAAGCCCGGGCTTGCTGCGATGTTTACGCGCCAAGGGTGAGATTTCCTGCGGGTAATCGAGCACAAAGGTGGGCTGGATCAAATTCGGTTCCACAGCATGCTCAAACGCTTCGTTCAAGAGCCGACCCACCGTGTCGGCCTTATCCGGCGTGGGGAGATTGGCGGCCCGCATCGCCTCCACAGCCGCCTCACGGGTCTGGAAGGAGCCGAAATCGAGGCCAGTGGCCTCCTGCACGAGTTCATGCATCGTGGCGCGCCTCCAGGACGGCGTCAGGTCCACGTCCACGCCCTGGTAGCTGATGCGGGTTGTACCGCACACCTGCTCACACACCGAAGCGATCAACTGTTCGGTGAGCGTCATCATGTCGTTGTAATCGGCATAGGCCTGGTACACCTCCACCGAGGTGAATTCAGGGTTGTGGCGCGTGCTCACCCCTTCGTTGCGAAAGATCCGCCCGAGCTCATACACCCGTTCAAAACCACCCACCACGAGCCGTTTGAGATGGAGCTCCGTGGCAATCCGCAAGTAGAGAGGCAGGTCGAGGGTGTTGTGATGCGTGATGAACGGTCGCGCCTCAGCGCCTCCGGCTTCGGACTGCAAGACCGGTGTTTCGATCTCTAGAAAGTCGCGATCATCCAACCAACGGCGAATCGCACTCACGGCCATCGCCCGACGCCGGAACGTCTCACGGGACTGCGGCGTGACGATCAAATCCAGATAGCGCTGGCGATAACGCTTCTCCACATCCGCGAGACCATGCCACTTATCGGGCAACGGCTGCAGCGATTTGGTGAGCATCTGCCACTCGCTCACTTTCACGGACAGCTCACCCCGATCCGTGCGGCGCAAGATGCCGTGAACCCCGATGAGGTCACCCGCATCCACCAAGGAACTGAGCTGAGCAAAGCTCTCGCCCAGCGTTGCTTTCTCAAGGAACAACTGGATCGTTCCCGTTTCGTCCGCCAGCGTGAAAAAGGCAAGCTTGCCCATCACTCGGCGCGTCATCACTCGGCCAGCAACCGAAACCTTGAGGTCACGCTCGGTGCCGTTTGCAAGATCAGCGTGATCGGCTTGCAGGCGAGCCATGCGATCGGTGAGATCAAAACGCAACGCATATGGCTCTTGCCCCTGTTCTTTGAGAGCGTTCGCCTTCTCCAAGCGGGTCTCACGAAGTTCAGACAAGAGAGAAGAAGCAGTCGGGCGCCATCCTGCCCCGCGGAGGGCACGAGAGCGAACAGATCACCCCAAATTCATCAAACTGCAGCAGGTGCTCCTGCGGGCTCACCCATGCGTTGGGACGCATAGCCAATGCCCCTCACCGTGAGAATCAATTCAGGATTGCGCGGATCGGGCTCGAGCTTGCCTCGCAGGCGTGCAACGTAAACATCAACGACGCGAAGGTCAGCCGCCCGTCTGGGCGGATAGCCCCACAGCTGCTCAAGGATTTCAGCCCTAGGAACCACATGACCTGGGTCGCGAAACAGCAATTCAAGAAGGCTGAATTCGGTGTAAGTCAGGGCGATGCGTTCGGTTCCCCGATTCACTTGGCGGCGATTGGTGTCGACCACTAAATCTCCAACCCGCATCACGCCTTGCCCACTGGGGATTTCGCGGGGTTCAACGGTGGCAGCACCGGATCCCACCCTTCTCAGGATCGTGGAAATGCGTGCCTCAAGCTCCTTCGGGCTGAAGGGCTTCGGAAGATAGTCGTCAGCTCCTAGGTCAAGGCCAGCCACTCGTTCAGAGATGGACTCCAAAGCCGAGAGAAAAATAATCGGAACGCAAGATTCTGCGCGCAAACGCCTGCAGACAGCAAAGCCATCCATTTTTGGAAGCATCACGTCGAGAACGACGAGATCCGGTGATTCGCTATGAAACTTTTCCAGCGCCTCCTCGCCATCTTCAGCGGAAACGACGGTGTAACCAGCTAATTGCAGACGCATCAACAAGACCCGCCTTACTGCGGGCTCGTCGTCCACCACAAGAATGGTTCCTTTTGCAGAAGGCCCATCTGTGGGCATCGCAACACAATGTGAAGAGAAGCGACTCTACCGTTCTACGTGAACAGTTCGTGAGCAACCAAAAGCTACGCACTCAGGCTTTCGATTGTTTTTATGTTTTCAATTCAACGCAAGCAATGAACGCAATGGGTGGCTGCTTAGGGCCATCTCGCCTCTGAATAACGGTTCCACTGCTCAGCAGCCGTGCGCACCGCTTCCTCACTGCTGATTTGACCCAACATCGCCCGCTGTAATTGGGTGTACACGATGCTCTGAAGACGCTTGACACCGGGCGTCGCAGGGACCAGGACCCTCGCCCGCTCTAGCGTTTTGGCAGAGAGAAGCCTTGCCTCTCGAATTTGTGCCAACTCAGGGGTTGCAGGACGCTCGGCTTCAAGCTCAGCACGCACCTGCCTGAGCGCCTCCAGGGAGGAGGGCAACACCCTGGCCTCGCGGGCAAAGCGCGCTTGGTTCGGCCCGTTGGTGAGATCCAGTGCAAACGACAGCGCTTCTTGCGGTCGCTCACTCTGGCGAGGGACTGCAAGCGTCATCAAAGCCACGTTGGCTGTGCCATCGCCGCCGGTGAGGGGCGGTTGCGGGGAGGTCACCGCCGCCACGCCAGGAGCGTTGGTCTGAATGCTGCGTAAAAATTCAGCGCCACTCGCCAGCAGCGCGAGCTCACCACTTTGATAGAGCTCAATCGCCCGGCGTTGCCCCTGACTGACCACTTCCCGAGGGAGAAGACCCTCCCGATACAAATCGGTCCAAAACGCAAACGCCTTGCGCCCCTCGGGTGAGTCGAATCCCGCTCGCTGTTTTTGATCCAGCAACACAACCCCCATCTGCACCATCGACTCCAGCAATTCGGCGGAATCGTCGGGCACTGCTGTGACAAAGAGGCCGTAACGTCCCGTTCGCTCTCGGATTTTGCGGGCAAAGGCAGGAACGTCCTCCCAACGACGGGGGGGCGAGCCCACGCCAGCCTGTTGAAGCAGCTGCTGATTAACCAAGCTGAGGCGGACGGTGAGATACCAGGGCACGGCGATCTGGCCAGCCTTTGGATCTCCTGCCGCTTGCCACACCGAAGGTAAATAGCGCTCTGCGGCATCGGGCGGCAACAGCGGCGTGAGATCGGTCAACCCACCCTTGCTTGCCAAATTGGCCGCAAAGGGGGGATTGAGATTCACGACATCGGGGGCAGTTCGCGCAAACACTGCAGCCAGGAGCTTCCGTTCCACCGAGCCCCAAGGCAAATCGGTCCAACGCACCGGTGCATCGGGATGGTCAGCGTCCCAGCGATCAATCACCTGTTCCATGTAGGAGTTGAACTTGGGCGCTAACTGCAGCGTCCAAAGCTGGAGAGCGCCTTCTGGAGCTGCGGCACGCCTGCATCCCCCGATCAACAACGACGTGCTGACAAGCGCCAAGGCGAGCCATCTGCGGCGATAGGACCTAGGGCGAGGGGAAGTGTGCTGAATCATGCGGGAGTGCGCCGTCGCCAGATCAGAAGTTGCCAAGACCCAATCATCGGGGCCATCAGGCCCGTCATCAGCCCTTGAGCCAAACAGGTGTGCAATGCAAAGGCTTGGGCCAGTGGAGCATCCACACCCTGAACCAACAGCTGCGCCCAAAGACTCAGCCCAAGCAGCATCGTGCCGATCCAAGCCAGCAACCCCAAATTGAGACTGCGTTGAATCGGTCGTCCCCTCCGCCCAAGCCGTCCCCACCACCAGCCCAACAGCATCAAAGCGGGCACCTGGCTGGCATCTCCCACATTGAGACCATCCAGGATCAGCCCCATCGCCGCTCCTGCGATCACACCCGATACCGGCCCATCAATCAGGGCCCAAGGCAGGAGCCACAACACGGCCCAGCTCGGCAAGACACCGCCCAAACTCAGCCATGAGGGTGCGGCCAAGCTGATCAAGGGCACCAACAATCCGGAGGCAACACAGATCGGTTGGCTGTGAAGACGAGCCATCGATCAGCGCCTACTCACCTGCACCCAATCGATCGCATCCGGAGGCGCAATCAACTGAACCAAAGCCGTGGGAGCCGGCACCGCCCTGGAGTTCAAGGACTGCACCACGGCCACCGGAAGGTTTGCAGGCAGCAGGGTGCTGGCTGGGGAGGTGCTCACCAAATCTCCAGGTCGAACCTTCACGTCTTTATCGATGAATTTCAATTCAGGACGGGATGTTCCCATTCCCACCAGCAGGGCATGTTGACGGGTCCGCGGCACCCAAACGCCAACTCGACTCCCCGGGGCGGTGAGTAGACGCACCAGGCTTGTCGCTGGCGTGGCGCTTTGAACGCGGCCAATCAATCCACCTGGACCGATCACCGCATCACCTTGTTGGATACCATCCAGCATCCCCTTTCCAAGCACGATCTGCTGCCACCAGCCTTCAGGCGTTCGGGAGATCACAGCAGCAGAAATCGCGTTTTTGGCTCCTTGACGATCCAGCGAGAGCAACCCCCTCAAACGGGCGTTATCCACCTCAAGCAACTGCAATCGGGTGGCATCGTTCTGCTGCTGCGCTGACTGGATCCACTGTTTCTGGGCTGAACCAGGCCAAAACGGACGCGTGAGCAAGGCATAAGCATCGGCAAAGCCGGCGCCCTTGCTCCAACGCACCATCCCCAGCACTCCGAGAAGAACGAGCCAAGGCCAGATTCGTTTCAGGCTCCGGGAACGCGTTCCCTGCGGCCAAGGCGATGAGCCCATCGGGATTAAAGGCTCGAGGCAGAACGAACGAATTCGGGTGTATCCAGCACACGCTGAAGGCGTTTGTAATCCTCGAGCACCTGACCACAGCCATTCACCACGCACAGGAGCGGATCTTCCGCAACGTGGGTGAAGATCCCAGTTTCATGGCTGATCAGGTCACTAATCCCCCTCACCAAGGCCCCACCGCCGGCAAGCATGATTCCGCGATCAACGATGTCCGCTGCCAGCTCAGGAGGGGTGCGTTCGAGCGTGCGCTTCACCGCCTCAACAATCACGTTGAGGGGCTCAGCCATGGCCTCACGAAGGTCCCCAGCTTGGAGCTGAATCGTGCGCGGCAAACCAGATAGGAGGTGCAAGCCACGCACATCCATCACCGTTTGATCGAACTCATTGTCTGGGAATGCAGAACCGATTCGAATCTTGATGTCTTCGGCGGTGCGCTCACCCACCACCAGGTTGTGAACCTTTTTGAGATGGACACCAATCGAATCGCTGATTTCATCACCGGCGACGCGCACGGATTCACTCAATACGGTTCCTCCGAGGCTGAGCACCGCCACTTCGGTGGTTCCACCGCCGATATCCACAATCATCGTGCCGACGGGCTCCGTGACCGGCAAACCGGCACCAATCGCCGCGGCCACTGGCTCATCGATGAGATGCACTTCCCTGGCACCGGCCAGGCCGGCCTCACGCACAGCGCGGCGCTCCACACCAGTTACACCGCTGGGGATGCCCACCACCAAGCGTGGGGCGATGATCCCGCGCCCCTCATTGCCTTTTTGAATAAAGCTTTTGAGCATCTGCTCAGCCGCATCAAAATCAGCGATCACGCCATCGCGCAGGGGCCGCACCGCACGAATGTTCCCTGGCGTACGGCCCAGCATCAGCTTCGCTTCATCACCAACGGCCAGAGGCACACCCCTTTCCAGATCAATCGCCACCACTGAAGGTTCTTGCAACACAATCCCCTTGCCGGAGACGTAAATCAGTGTGTTGGCAGTGCCGAGGTCGATACCGATGTCACGAGAGAGCTGGAACCGACGAAAAAACACTGGTTGTGGAACAAGTTGACGAATATTAGGTGGAGCGACATGCACCGGCTGATACATCCGGAGCTGAGGGTGGAACTCCTTAAAAGCAGCCACGACAACCGTGGCGCATCATTGATCCACGCAGAACTAAACCTTTATGGGTGTCAACTCCGTAACCCTGGTCGGCCGAGCCGGCCGAGACCCCGAAGTTCGTTACTTCGAATCGGGAAGCATGGTGGCCAACCTGACCATTGCCGTGAATCGCCGCAGCCGCGACGATGAACCGGATTGGTTCAACCTTGAGATTTGGGGCAAACAGGCCCAGGTTGCAGCCGATTACGTCAAAAAAGGATCACTCCTCGGCATCATCGGCAGCTTCAAATTGGATCGCTGGACCGATCGCAACAGCGGGGAGGAACGCAGCAAGCCTGTGGTTCGCGTTGATCGACTCGAACTCCTGGGCTCCAAACGCGACAGCGAAGCGGGATCCGGCGGATTCGGGGGAGGAAGCCCGAGCGACGAAGAGGTTCCTTTCTGAATCAGCCAGCCATGGCAACCGGCTGCACCCTCGGCTCGAGGAGCTCACAACAGCCGGTTGATGGCTCCTGTCAGCTCGTTAGTCGGCCGACTGACGGCGGCGCCAAATTCTGAGGGCAAGCCAGATCCCACCTGCCAAAACGGCAACGACTAAGCCGACCTTGATCACTTTGGAAACGGGGTCGATCCAGACCTCAACATTGCTGTAGCCCTCACCGAGCACCATGCCAGCGATGGTGAGCAACAACGTCCAGATCAAGCTGCCAGCCGTGGTCCAAATCAAAAATGGAGCCATCGGCATCAGCTCGATCCCTGCAGGAACCGAAATCAGGGTGCGAATGCCAGGAACCAACCGACCCCAAAACACCAAGGCGGTGCCATAACGGCTAAACCAGCGGCGACTCCGCGCCAACTCCTCGGAACTAATGCCGATCCAGCGGCCATGCTTGTCCAGCCATTGCTCAATGCGTTGTTCATTGATCAGGCGGCCGATGCCATACCAAGGCAACGCTCCGAGCACTGTTCCAATCAAACCGGCAAGAACAACCGGGATGAATTGCAGTTGTCCTTGCTGCACATAAAACCCTCCCAGAGGCATGATCAGCTCCGAAGGGATGGGCGGAAACAAATTTTCCAGAAACATGGCCGCAAAAATGGCGCCATACCCCAACCATTGATTCGCCTCGACGGCCTGCCCAATCAGCTCTGGTAGCTGCGTAATCAGTTCAGACAGACCCATCAACAACAAAAACAAATTTTAACCAGTATTTCATACTTTTTGAGCAAGCTGCATCCTCGATAACGATGCAATTAACACAGCAGAATCAGACTCTTGAAAAGCAGGAATGCTTAAGCCACCGAGTCAGCAAGGAATCATTTGAGACACAAAAGCCTTCGCCGCTTCCCAAACCCTCGAGCAGTGGCAACCTACGAAACAAATAACAATATTCCAGCTACACATGCTACCAAAGCTAAGAGCTTGCGATCATCATACATATATTTTACCGCTCAGGATAACATATGTTGCTTGATTAATAATAAGCAAAACTGAAACCTATTAACTATCTACAAGCACAACCAAAAGAGCACTGCAGGGAATTTTTCAGCATAGAAATTAAGCAATTTGAACTGCTCTCCAAACCCAAAGCAAAAGGCCATAAAAAAAGGGCTGCATTCGCAGCCCTCAATCGATCCAAAAGCGATCAATAGCGATAGTGATCAGGCTTATAGGGACCTTCAACAGGAACGTTGATGTAATCAGCTTGATCTTTGCTCAACTCAGTGAGTTTGCAGCCAATCTTCTCAAGATGGAGGCGAGCCACCATCTCATCGAGGTGCTTAGGCAACACATACACCTCTTTCCCGTACTCACTTCCCTTGGTGAACAACTCAATCTGAGCCAATACTTGGTTGGTGAACGAGTTGCTCATCACGAAACTGGGGTGACCGGTGGCGCAACCCAGATTCACGAGACGGCCTTCGGCAAGAAGAATGATCTTGTTGCCACTTGGCAAGGTGATGTGATCCACCTGAGGCTTGATGTTGTCCCACTCATAGGACTTGAGCGAAGCCACATCGATCTCGTTATCGAAGTGGCCGATGTTGCAGACGATCGCTTCGTCCTTCATCTTCACCAGGTGCTCGTTGCGAATCACCTGGTAGTTGCCGGTGGCAGTCACAAAGATGTCCATCTGGTCCACCACATCTTCAAGGCGGACAACCCGGTAACCCTCCATCGCAGCCTGCAAGGCGCAAATGGGATCCACTTCAGCAATGCATACGGTGGCGCCAAGACCACGCAATGACTGGGCTGAACCCTTGCCCACATCGCCGTAGCCAACCACAAGGGCCTGCTTGCCAGCCACCATCACGTCGGTCGCGCGCTTGATGCTGTCCACCAGCGATTCACGACAGCCGTACAGGTTGTCGAACTTGCTCTTGGTAACCGAGTCGTTGACGTTGATCGCAGGGAAGGGAAGCTCTCCGCTCTTCTGCATCTTGTAGAGACGTGCCACTCCAGTGGTGGTCTCCTCGGTGACGCCCTGAATCTCAGCCTTGATGCGGCTGTAGAAGCTGGAATCCGTCGCCAGCTTCTTCTTGATCGAAGCGAAAAGGAAGGTCTCCTCTTCGTTGGAGGGGTTGTCGAGCACGGTGATGTCCTGCTCAGCCTTGCTACCCAACATCACCAGGCCGGTGGCATCGCCACCGTCGTCCAGGATCATGTTGGGCGTTCCACCATCGCCCCATTCGAGAATGCTGTGGGTGTAATCCCAGTACTCCTCAAGGGTTTCACCCTTAACGGCAAAGACGGGAATTCCAGCAACAGCCATCGCAGCTGCGGCGTGGTCTTGGGTAGAGAAGATGTTGCAGGAGGCCCAGCGCACATCGGCACCAAGCTCGGTGAGAGTTTCGATCAGAGCAGCGGTCTGAATCGTCATATGCAAGGAGCCGGCGATCCGGGCCCCTTTCAAGGGCTTCTCCTTGCCGTACTTGGCACGCAATGCCATCAGACCGGGCATCTCGGTCTCAGCAATATTGAGTTCCTTGCGTCCAAAATCGGCTAAACCGATATCCGCAATGACGTAATCCTTTGCGACCTGAAGTTCGGTCGTTGCCGCGGCTGTTGCCACCATATTGAAAAGCTCCCTGGGGAGGATGTGAACGATAAATACTTCGGAGACGCCGAGGCTTCGGGCTCCCTTACAAGCCAATCTACAGATGAGACAAGGCTCCTTGACGATCTCGAGGCCACAAAAGACCTTGGCCGGATGTTGGCAGCGCGCCTCAAAGCGCACGACATTCTGCTGTTGCGAGGGCCACTCGGTGCAGGCAAAACCTCTCTCGTCCAGGGGCTAGCCGGCGCTCTGGGAATCAAAGAGCCGATCACCAGCCCAACCTTCGCGCTCGCTCAGCACTACCCAGAAGGAACCCCCCCTCTCGTCCATCTCGACCTCTACAGGCTCGAGCAAGCGATTGCAGCCGACGACCTTTTCCTTCAAGAGGAGGAAGAGGCAAACGCAATGGGAGCCTTGCTCGTAGTGGAGTGGCCGGAGCGGCTCAGCCTTTCCCTTCCAGACGCCTGGCTCTTGGATCTCAACTACGCACCTGCCAGCGGACGCACCGTCTCACTCCAGCCACCGAACGTTAAGCCCGCAAACCTGACGACGGCCAGCGAGCGATGAGCTGATCCACTCCCAAAACCGTGCAGGCCACAACGAGTGCAGGGATCAAAGGCAGACAGCCCCACTGAAACGCCTCCGGAATCACGCCCGTTGCAAAACCCAGCAGAACAGCTTCCCCTCCGATCACCGACAACATGGCGCCAACGACGGACCAGCGCAGGCCATAGACCGCACCCACCAGCATCGGAAACAGCAGTGCGAGACCCGAGAAGGCATGGGTTGCAAGCGACAGAATGGCCTCCGGCGGACGCAGGGCGATCGCTAGACCAGCGACCGCTAGAGCGATCACCACGAGCTGCCCAACACGCACTTGCTCCGCCAAAGACGCTTGCGGTCGCCAATACCTTCCATATAGGTCGCGAGTCAGCATCGAAGACAGCGCCAACAACTGCGAATCCAGGGTGGACATAAACGCAGCCAAGGCACCAACCATCACGATTCCCGTTAACCATTCCGGGCTGTACCGGGCCAGCATCAGGGGCATGATCTGATCGGAGGCACGACCCACCAGATCAGGGAAGGCCAGATGCCCCCACATCCCGATCATCACGGGACAAATAAACAGCACTCCCGCCACGACTGGGTAAAGCACCATCGACTGCTTCAACGAGCGGTCATCCCCGGCAGCAAAGAAACGCATCAGCATCTGCGGAAACATCGGCAGGCACAACGGCCAAAGCAGCAGATAGCTCGCCATCATTCGCGGCGTAAAAAAATTGCCCAGTCCTGCCGCACTGAACAGCTCAGGACGTTGCACAAACAGCGTGCGATTGGCCATCTCGACGCCACCGACACCTTTGGCGACAGCCATAAAGGCCATCAGCATCAGCGAAAACATCAGCACCCCCTGAAGCACATCGGTCCGCGCCACAGCGCGCATGCCCCCGCCCACCACGTACAGCACGATCACAACGGTGAGCAGGATTGCTCCCACCCCAAAAGGAACCGCACCTCCCGTGAGGCTCTCGAGCAAATAACCGGCACCAAGAGGTTGCAGGGCCAAATAAGGGAGGGTGAACAGCACCATCACCGCAAGAACCAACAGGCGCAGTCCCTCCCCGGGCAAGAGATGGCCAATCAATTCGGACGGAGTGATGAGGCCATGGTCAGCACTGAGTTTCCGCACCCGACAGCCAAGGCTGCCGAAACTGAGGGCAGCCAATCCTGTTCCAAACGCCATCATTGGGTAGTAAGCAATCCCGATTCGATATCCAGCGCCGGCAAAGCCAAGAAAAAAGAAGGCGCTGAAGTTGGTCGCGATCAGCGTGAAAAACAGCACGCCGGCACGCAGACGGCGATCGGCCAGAAAATAGGAGTCGGCGCTGTTGGTTTGGCCCCCGAGACTCTGGGCACCAAGCCAGAGCAAAGCCAGCAGGTAAACAACTAGAGCAAGGCACGCAGAAATCAGAGTGGTACTCATCGGCGGGCGATCCAAGCAGCAGCAAGAGTGAGTCCTGCTTGCAGAGCGATGAACATCAACACCCAAACAGGCATGCCAGCCCAAAACGGCAGGGCTGAGTCCGCCTGACCATGCACCACTAAGGCCAAAACAACCGCAGCGAGCACGGCCAGCCATGGCCAGCGACTTGGCATCACATCCATTACTTGCACTCCTTGAGAAAAGCCGATACGGCCTGCTCCTGTGGCTGTGGGTCAATCGCTCCAGCTCCGCCACAAACGAGTGCACCGCAGGCTGACGCGAAGCGCAATCGCTCCACAACCGGAAGATCCCAACAGTGCAACAGGCCGGCGGTGAAGGCATCCCCTGCACCTGTGGTGTCGATCACCTGAGCGGGCGAAAACACCGGCATGCTCCCGGCTTCCTTGGCGATGAACCAGCGAACGGGTTCAGCTCCATCGGTCACGACGACGTCGGGCTGCTGCGGCAACCCGGCAGCAATAACGGCAGGATCATCACTTCCAAAAAACCAAACGGCCTCCTCCCGCGCCAACTTGAGCAGGGAGGCCTGCTCCAACAACGGCTTGATCAGCGCCATTGCATCAGCGGTAGGGCCTGCCGCTGGATCTGCCTCGGGATCCCAGAAGGTGGGGCGCCAGTTCACATCCACAGCCAAGGCAAGACCAGCCGCCTTGGCCTGAGCCAACACCCATTGCAACGCGTCGGCAGAAGCCATCGATGCCAATGGAATCGTGCCGACCAATAACCAACGAGCCTGCTCGGCCAAGCCTGGCCAGACCGCTTGCAAAGAGCCACGATCCAACATTTGATCCGCGAAGCCAAGGGCCTGATCTCCGGCAAAGCCCTGAAACACCCGCTCCCCATTGGCATGGCGGCGAACCAACACCACCCGGCTTGGGTGACTTGCATCTGATTGAAGGGCTTGCACATCAACGCCCCTGCGCTGAAACAACTCGAGGAATGCAGAACCGATGGCGTCTTCCCCCAGCCGACCAATCAGGCCAACGGGTGTACCAAGCCGAGCGAGAGCACAGGCCACGTTGGCGGGCGCACCACCAAGACGATCATCACAAGAATCTGGCGCCGCTGTAGCGGGATCCCCCCCAAGCGGGCCCAATCGATCCACCAAGGCCTCCCCCAGGCACAGCATGCGAGGAGCCAACGCAGACAGATCGGCCATGACAGCAAGTCGGGTGTTTTCAGGCTGGCTACGGCTGGGCGTGATGCCAACCAACGTCCCCCTACTCAGGAAACATGGTCCAACAACGCAGCAATGATTCGCGCATTCGCTGCAGGGAAGGGATAGTCAGCTAAAGACTCCGGACGCACCCAGCGCACCTGCTGGCTCTCAAGCGGCTGGGGTTCTCCCTTCCGCCACTGGCAGAGATGCACCACAAAACGCAGCTTTTTATGGCTGTAGGCATGGTCAAGGCTGATCAACTCCTCTCCCACGAACACTTCAATCGCCAGTTCCTCCTGCAATTCACGGGCAATGGTGTCAACGATTAGCTCCCCCTGCTCCTGCTTCCCGCCGGGAAATTCCCAGAGTCCACCGAGCAGTCCCTCATTCAAACGTTGATCAATCAACACCTCACCTGCATCGTTCAGCACAACACCAACACCAATCACCTGAAAGGGAACAGCACGAGGGGTGTCTTTCACGGGGTAGCGCTCCACATCGCCAGCAGCGTAAGCAGCGCATTGCTCCCTCCAAGGACAGGCGCCGCAGTTTGGTGAGCGGGGAGTGCAAACGGTGGCACCGAGATCCATTAGTGCCTGATTGAGATCACGAGCACGCACGGGTGCAGCCTCAATAAGAGCCCCACTCCATTGCCAACACAAGGCTTGATCCCGTGCGGGAGGTCTGGGATGGGCATGAAGCCGAGCCAAGACCCGGCGCACATTGCCATCAAGAATCGCCAATGGGCTGTTGAAGGCAGACGAAAGGATGCCCCCCGCGGTGGTGCGGCCAATCCCAGGAAGAAGCAGCCAGCAGTCGAGATCTTTTGGCCAAGCGGAGAGCGTCTTGCTTGAGGCAGGAGCAATCTGACCAATCAGTTGCTTGGCCCCGGCCAAAAGACGGCGAGCTCGCGAGTAGTAACCGAGCCCCTGCCAAAGCAGCAATACATCGTGTTCGCGCGCCTCAGCCAGTCGCTCAAGCGTGGGGAAAGCCTCCATCCAGCGCTCCCAATACGGCAACACCACCTGCAACTGGGTCTGTTGCAACATCACCTCGGCGATCCAAATGCCATAAGGGGACAACACTTCGTCGGGCAGAGGCCACGTTTGATCCGCAGTAAACATCCATGGTTTCTGCGCCAGATCTCTTCGGCCAAGTTTCTTCCACCAGGCCAACAACGAGCGACACAGTTCAGGAGAAAATGCACCAAAATCTCGCATTGAGTCCTGCTCGTTCCCAGGCGCTGCCTCACGGCCTAATTTGTCATTCAAGTCTTACCAATCCCCTTTTCAGCGATTAATGCAAGTCCATTAGCCAACAGCGCCTTGATTCTCAAAAAATGTGCTGGAGGATCCTGGCCTTAATCTCATTGGGATCTAACGAATCAGCAGGTTGCCGGTAGCCAATAAAGTCCCAAATAGGAACATCAATCATCCTCGAAAGATCACCAGCATCCCAACGATTCTCCCGTTGATTGCCATGGTCAATAAGGTTGATGCGGTTTCCATTACGAAGCACCAAGTTGAGCTCGTAGCTCCAAAACATTGACTCACTCGTGCGTCGAACTTCTTCATCCAGAAGCTGAATGCTATGGACCTCAGCAAAAGGCACGGAGCGGCAGTCCAGGCCTTGCAGCTATCGCAACTGCTTGAGCCCCCCAAGCCGTGGCTGGCCTATATGGACTTCTGCTGTATTTCCATCAATCACGATGGAGCGATTAAGCAGAAACAATGTGACACAGCACCCCACCAAAGTCTGCACCAACAACAGAATCATCCACCAATGCTCATAACGATTGATATTGAGCTCATTACGCAGAAGGCTCATCTTTAATGCATTGCCAAAAGCCAGGAGCGATCCCAAATAGACAAGCGTCTTGTAATGGCGATAAGCCGTCGGATGGAAGCTCAGCACCTGAGTGGCAATCTCACCTAGGCGAAGCAAAGTACGGCGATACCCCCCTGGGGACATGGGCACCCAGCCCGTACTTATGTGCCCAGGATCATCGAAATAGCGGGGATCGAGCACCGGATAGCGCTTGCGGAAAAACGGGCAATCGAAGCGACTCGGTGATCGGAACATTCGAAACATTGCGTCTGCCAGCCTTCTGTGATCGGCGCCCAGAATCTCATGGTTCACGTCTTGACTGCAGGGCTTCTCTCGTCATGAACGAAACGAACGGCTTGGGCTTAGGGAAAGCAACAAGTCCCCGCTGACATGACGCGGAACTTGCTCGATCGAAGCCGAATGAAAATTCAAAGCGTCATCGACGTCATTGTTCGCCGATAACAGGTAGGTTCCGCACAACTCATTGGTTGCATTGTGCGGGGCCCTTTTGTTGCTGTATTGACTCTCTCGGTTGCGATTGCAGCATGCGGGCAGAGCAAGACATCCAGCACGACATTTTTATCCATCAACACCGCAACGCTCTCCCAAGGCAGCTTCAAACCCAGTATCAAAGCGATCAGCCCTCTCGAGTCCACCACCAACGTGACGCTCAGCCCTGAAACAGATGGCCGGGTGATCAAGAAACTTGTCAAGGAAGGGGATCAAGTTCAAGCAGGTCAAGTGATTCTTGTGCTCGACAACACGCAACTGAGCGCCCAGCTCGATGCCTCTCAATCAGAAGCTCGCTATGACAAAGTGAATGCTGAAAGATACCAATTTCTCTACGAACAAGGAGCCGCATCAGCGAAACGTCGTGACGCTTATGCAACAAAAGCGATCACATCAAGAGATCAAGCAATCGCTGACAAGGCCAATCTTAACTATAAGTTTGTGCGCTCTCCTATTAATGGAGTGATCGGTGACTTGGACACCGTAAAAATCGGAGATTACGTCAAAACTGGAGACGTTATCACAGGAATTGTTGACAATTCCACCCTCTGGACGTTGATGGAAATTCCCGCTTCGCAGGGATCACAAGTCAAAGTTGGGCAACCTGTACAGCTCGCATCGCAATCCACCCCACAGGTCACTGGTGAAGGGAAAATCACCTTTGTATCGCCTTACTATGCGAGTTCCAAAGCCGGCAATCCTCCCAACACACTGATGGTGAAGGCGGTATTCCCCAACCTCACCGGACAATTAAAAACAGGCCAATATGTTGCCTCCGAAATCATTACCGGATCGAGTGAACAGTTAGCGATACCGGTGCAGGCCGTAATGATGCAAGCGCAGCAACCTTTCGTTTATGAGGTGGTACCTATCAGCAAGGCGCTGCCGAAAATCAAACGCTCAGCCAACACGTCGGCTCAAGCGTTGAAAAAACTGGAAAAACTTCCAGGCAACACCCCGATCGTGATTCAAACGAAGGTGCAACTCGGGGATCTGCAAAACAACCTTTATCCCGTGATCTCTGGACTCCAAGCTGGGGACAAAGTGGCGATTAGCAACACAAGCCGGCTTCGCAGTGGCATGCCTGTGAAGGTTTCAAAAGGAGGCAATTAAACCGATGGCCTTCTCTGACAATTTCATCAAGCGACCGGTCTTGACCACGGTCTGCAGCATTTTGATTGTGCTAGCGGGGCTGATCTCGATCCCGATCCTGCCCATTGCCAACCTGCCAAACATTGCCAATCCTCTGATCCTGGTCAGTGCAACCTTTGGAGGCGCCAATGCAGAGGTCACCGAGCAAGCGGTGACGAATCCCTTGGAGCAACAGATCAACGGCGTTCCCGGAGTGAGCTACATCTCCTCGAACACCGACATGACGGGCAACAGCACCATCAATGTCTATTTCGACCAAACAACAGATATTGATATCGATCAGGTGAATGTCCAGAACCGTGTGTCTCTGGCCAATCCCCAACTCCCAGACCAGGTAAAAGAAACAGGGGTATCCGTAACGCAAAGCAACCCATCCATCCTTCTTGCCTATGAAATCAGTTCCAGCGAAGGGCAATTTGATGCTGCTTTTTTGAACGGACTTGTCTACGAACAGCTCTATTACCCTCTTTCACGGGTAGAAGGCGTTGCCACAGTCAGTATCATCGGAGGCGCCAATCCTGCCTTCTGGCTGTTTGTTGATCCAAGCAAACTTGCAGCTAACAAACTCACAGCTGAAGACGTACTGAATGCAGTGCAGTCTCAAAACAGCGTGGCTGTTGGTGGCCTTGTTGGAGGACCTCCAGCCTCAGGCGACCAGGCCTACACCTACCCGATTGTGGTGGAGAACAACGGCAATCTGATCTCGATCGATGATTTCAACAACCTGATCCTCAGCCGCTCGCCCTCCGGCAATCTGCTCAAACTGAAGGATGTAGGCGAAGTGCGCTATGGCACTAACACCTTCTCGGTGCAGGCTATTGATAAACACGGAAAAGAAGCGCTCACTGTTGCCATCTATCAGACCCCTTCGAGCAATGCTCTCGATGTCTCTGAAGCCGTGGTTGATCAACTCAACCAGTTCAAAAGCACCGTGCCTCCTGGCGTCACGATTAATCAAATTTATAACATCGGCCAATTCATCGAATCCTCCGTTAATGGAGTGATTGACGCCCTCGGACTGGCGATCGTGTTGGTGTTAATCATCCTGTTTCTTTTTCTCCAAAACTGGCGCGCCACCGTGGTGCCCAGCCTCGCCATTCCGATTTCTCTGGTGGGAACATTCGCCTTCCTCAATGTCTTCGGGTTTTCGATCAATCAGCTCACGCTGCTGGGGCTTGTGCTGGCAACAGGCCTCGTGGTGGATGACGCCATCGTTGTGATCGAAGCTGTCTCCACCAACATCGACCAGGGAATGAAGCCCCGCGAGGCAGCACTGGCTTGCATGGGCGAGCTCTTCGGTGCGCTACTTGCAACCGCCCTCGTGTTGATGGCGGTATTTGTTCCAGTTGCGTTTTATCCAGGTGGGATCGGGATCATCTACAAACAGTTCGCACTCACGATCGCCTTTTCGGTTGCCATCTCTGCGTTTAACGCGCTGACGTTTTCACCGATGCTCTCGGGTTTGATCCTTTCGCAGAAAAAACCACCGGAAGCGAAGGGACGCAGTTGGATTGTGGTGGGTGTGATCGTGGGCTTGGCCTTTGGCCGCTTCAGTGCTGCTTCTTTTGGGAACTGGACTTACATCGCCGGCATCGTGATCGGTGCCCTCGCTGGATCGAACCTGCCACTGATCTTCAAGGTGTTCAACCGCAATTTTGAGCGTCTCGAAAACACCTACTCCAGGCTTCTTAAACGGATGATCCAAGCCCGCCGCATCGTTCTGATTGGACTGGTTGCAGGGATCCTGGCCACCGGCTTCGCCTTCACGACCCTCCCCACAGCCTTTATTCCCGATGAGGATCAAGGCTATGGAGTGGGGATTTTCCAACTGCAGAACGGGGCTTCCCTGGTGGAAACCAAAAAGCTCGGCAACCAAATCGCCAAGGTTCTCAGTGAGGAAGACGATGTGGACAATGCATCCGTTATCAACGGGTTTGGCTTCAACGGCTCAAGCCCTGATCAAGGCATCTTTTTCTTCGGCCTTCAGCCCTTGGAAGAGCGCAAAGGCGCTGAACATAGTTCAGATGCCATCGTCAAACGGCTCAATGCCAAATTAATCCAATTAAGCGACGGACTTGCTCGAGCTTCAGGCCCACCAGCGGTGCCTGGCTTCTCCGCCCAAGGAGGTTTCTACTTCCAATTCAACGACCTCAGCAACAGTGCCTACAGCTTCAACGAACTCTCCGATTTGGCTGGCCAACTGATCAAGAAGGCTGATGCAAGCGGAGACTTTTCCAGCGTTTACACCCAGTTCACCCCAAGCTCTCCAGCGATCGGCCTCAACATCAATCGCGAGGTGATGGGGGCTCTCAACGTCGACTTCAAAGAGGCGATGGACACGATTTCTGCGCTAGCCGGAAGCAACTACTCCGGACTCACCTACGAGAGTGGCCAAGTCCGCAGCATCTACGTGCAGGGAACGCCAAATCAACGTGAAAATATCGATGACATCCTTAGTTATTACGTTCGATCAAATGATGGCGAGCTAGTCCAGGTGTCGCAATTTGCTGAAGCCGAGCTCAGCAGCGCTCCACCCGTGATCAGCCACTACAACTTGAGCCGCACCGTGCTGATCCAAGGCGCGGAAGCAATCGGCAAGAGCAGCGGTCAGGCCCTGAGCAAAATCCAGCAACTGTTTAAAGCTGAGAATTACACCAACATTGGTTCAGCCTTCACCGGTCTGGCAGCGCTGCAGCTCTCCGCCGGCAACGCGACCGTCTTGGTGTTTGGACTTGGGGTGCTGATTGTGTATCTCGTGCTCTCAGCCCAGTACGAGAGTTACATCACACCAGTGATCATCTTGGCAACGGTACCCCTGGCCATGCTTGGTGCCCTCGCCTTTCTGGCGATTCGTTCAATCGATTTGAACATCTATGCACAAATTGGCCTGGTCACCTTGATCGGACTAGCGGCCAAAAATGGAATTTTGATCGTGGAGGTAGCGGAACAAAAACTCAAGGAGGGGAAAAGTAGCGTGATCGCCGTGATCGAATCTGCCGAATCGCGGCTTCGTCCCATCCTGATGACTGCTACAGCCGCGCTAGCCGGTTTCTTGCCTCTCGTGGTCGCCAATGGTGCAGGAGCGAGTGCACAACAATCTCTTGGAACTGTCATTTTTGGTGGATTGATCGTTGCCACAGTGCTTTCTATAGGAGTTGTTCCCCCTGTTTATGTGCTGGTCAAGGACCTTGAAAGCAGGCTCATGTCACCCAGCAAATGAACGCTCCTTTTGCTCCGATGCAAGCACCATGGTCCTGGAAAACGCACCAAATTGGCTGGTCAGTGATGGGAGATCAAACGGCTCCTACAGCGGTGCTACTCATTCATGGCTTCGGGGCGAATACCAATCATTGGCGCTTTAACCAACCCGTACTCGCCGAAAAAGTTCCCACCTATGCCATCGATCTGCTGGGTTTCGGCAGCAGTGATCAGCCACAAGCACAGCTGAAGGATGAACCCAGCACGAACGAAACAGTTCAATACTGTTTTGATCTATGGGCTCAACAAGTTGTCGATTTTTGCCACGAGGTAATTGATCGTCCCGTAGTGCTTGTTGGCAACTCAATCGGTGGTGTTGTAGCGCTGAGAGCTGCACAACTTTTAAAAGAGCAAAGCCAAAGTATTCCCTGTGAGGGAGTGGTGCTGATCGACTGCGCCCAGCGACTGATGGATGACAAACAATTGGCAACACAACCTGCCTGGATGGCTTGGATACGCCCCCTCCTCAAAACCCTGGTCAGTCAGCGCTGGCTGAGCACAGCCCTGTTCCGCAATGCAGCGCGACCAGCGCTCATTCGTAGGGTGCTCAAACAGGCCTACCCCAGTGGAAGCAATGTGGATGACGACTTAGTAGCCCTTCTACTAGGACCGAGTCAGAGAGATGGAGCCGCGGAAGCATTTCGCGGCTTTATCAATTTATTTAATGATCACTTAGCACCAGATTTACTTCAAGCCCTATCGGTGCCAGTCCATCTGATTTGGGGTGAAGCAGATCCCTGGGAACCCATCAAGGAAGCCAAGGAATGGGAGAAGCAATTTGATTGCATTCAATCACTTTTGGTGATTGCCCGTGCAGGACATTGCCCACACGATGAATCACCAAAGATTGTTAACGAACGTTTACTACTGATACTCAATCAGCAGGCAACATAGGCCTCAACTTGATCGCTTAGGCGACGCAAACCAGCCAAGCCATCACGCTCGAGATTGCGTACACGGTCGCGGCTAATGCCAATGATGCGACCGATACCAGTGAGGCTCATCGGCTCTTCCCCGTCCATCCCGTAGCGCATCCGCAACACTTTTCCCTGCAATTCAGGCAGCTGGCTCAACAAATCAGCCAAGTCTCCCTTCAAGCATTCGCCTTCCACCTGATCTGATGGCAGCTCACCATCGCCGGCCAACAATTCCAGCAGTTCGGTGTCATCGCCATCACCCACCTTCATCTCCAAGCTCACTGGCTGGCGGGCCCGGCACATCAAATCCTTCACCTCATCTTCTGGAAGCTCCACAAACGATGCCAATTCCGTGACCGATGGAGTGCGGCCTAGCTCTTGGCTGAGTTCCCGTTGGCCTTTCTTGAGCTTGTTCAACATCTCGGTGATGTGAATCGGTAGGCGAATGGTGCGGCTCTTCTCCGCAATCGCACGCGTGATGCCCTGACGAATCCACCAGTACGCATAGGTGCTGAATTTGTAGCCCCGGGTGGGATCAAATTTCTCTACGCCACGCACCAAACCAATCGTTCCCTCCTGGATTAAATCCAGCAGTTCCATATTCCGCTTGGTGTATTTCTTGGCGACGCTCACCACCAACCTCAAGTTGGCAGCCACCATCCGCTCCTTGGCGCGGCGACCCGCCTGCAGCTTTCGCTTCAGTTGCGCCGCACTCACGCCAGCAGCTTTGGCCCACTCTTCTCTTGCGACCTCTTCTCCGCCACGCTGATCCTTGAGTTCTGCTTCTAACGCCTCTAAATCCATCAACTCCTGCACCTGACGGCCCAGGGTGATCTCCTGCTGATGGCTCAACAACGGCACTCGGCCGATGTCTCGCAAGTACGAACGAACTAAATCGACTTCAGCGCCAGAGGCGCGACCGGTGGAGGCAGATGCGGGGCGGGAAGCAACAGCAGCAGCAGGAGCCATGACGCTTCATTGAGTTGTGTAAAGAGTAACCCTAAGAAACGTAAACGAACTCTCAGAAAGCGAAAGAAGTGGCTAGATGAGTAGAAATACTCGTGGTCTCGAGCAGCTGGGGCGCATGCAGCAGCAACCACTGAGCTGTTTTCAAATAGATGAACACGCCCGCTACGTCTGTGGCCGTGGTGATGAAAGGAGCTGACATCAGGGCTGGATCGAGGCCCATGCGGTTAAACAGCAACGGCAACGCAGCACCCGCCGTGGCGGCCAGGGTGGTAATCGCAAGCAAACTGATGCCGACCGCCATCCCTACAAGTGGGCCGTCGCCACGCCACCAAGCAAATGGCACCACAACAAAAAGCATCAGCAGGCCCAGTAAGGCGCCGGCGAGCGCCTCTCGGACAACAGCCCGCCAGGGACCCAAAGATTGAATGCGCTGGGTGCTCAATCCACGAATCACCACCGTGGAACTCTGGGCACCCACGTTCCCGCCGGTCCCAATTAAGAGGGGGATGAATGCCGCAAGCATCACAACCTCACGCAGCACGCCATCGTTCATCGCGATCACCTGGGTTGTGAAGATATTTGCAATTACCAAGACCGCAAGCCACACCACGCGCCGCCGCGCGACGGTGAACAAATTGCTCTGGAAGTAGTCATCCTCATCACCAGCCTCCACCGCACCAGCGGCATAGAGGTCACGGGTGGCCTCCTGCTCGATCACGTCGATCACGTCATCCACCGTGACGATCCCGACAAGACGACGTTCCCGGTCCACAACAGGCACAGCAAGGAAGTCGTAGCGCTGAATCGCACGGGCCACCTCCTCCTGATCGATATCGGTGCCAACGCTCACCACCTCTCGCGTCATCACATCACCAATGCAATCGCTGGGGTCGGCCGTGACCAAATCACGCAAAGACAGGATTCCAGTGAGGTGGCGCTGCCCGTCGGTGACATAGAGGCTGTAGATCGTTTCGGTTTCTCTCGCACGGCGTCGAACGATGGTGAGAGCCTGCGCGGCACTATGAAATTCCTTGAGATCGATGTATTCCGTTGTCATCAAACGGCCAGCCGTTTCGGGGGCATAGCCAAGGAGCTGGGCGGTCACCCGCCGCTCGGCGGGACTGAGCTCCACCAAAAGACGGCGCACCACTTTGGCCGGCAACTCATCGAGCAGGCGCACCCGGTCATCGGGTGACATCTCTTCCACAAGCTCCAACACTTCACTGGAGCGCAGCCGTTCCAACAAGCTTTGCTGAATGGCTGGCTCGAGGTATTCGTACACCTCAATCGCTTCGTCCTTGCCGAGCAAGCGAAAAGCAAGGGCCTGCAGCGTTCGCGGTAGGCAGCCAACCGCTTCCGCCACATCCACGGGCTGAACCGGAGCCAAGAGCAACTTGACTCCGTCGTAATTGCCAACCGACAACATCGATTCCAGTTGCTGAGCAACAACCTCAGCCACCAGATCATTCGTGACGCTCACACCGCTGCGGCCGTGGGCTTCTTCCATGCTCTCCGCCCAGCCACACTTCCAGTGTAAGAGGGGCGGTCGCCGGTTATCGTCAGCGCCGATTGCACTCTCAATAGTTATGGCCCCAAACATCAGCAACGTGTCCGTCAACACTCCCGACGGCGCCAACAAATCACTCGGCTCTTACTCCGGCAAGGTGCTGTTAATCGTGAACGTGGCGAGCCGCTGCGGCTTCACGCGTCAGTACAGCGGTCTGCAAGCGTTGCAAGACAGTTACGGCGCTCAAGGCCTTCAGGTTTTGGGCTTCCCCTGCAACGACTTTGGCGGTCAAGAGCCCGGCTCTTTGGAGGAGATCAAAAGCTTCTGTTCCACCACTTACAACGCCAGCTTTGAGCTGTTCGACAAAGTGCATGCCACTGGAAGCACCACTGAGCCATACACCACCCTCAACACAACAGAGCCTTCAGGCGATGTGGCTTGGAACTTTGAGAAGTTCCTTGTGGGCAAAGACGGCACGGTGATCGCACGCTTCAAAAGCGGCGTTGAGCCCGATTCAGATGAACTAAAGGCTGCGATTGCGTCTGCTCTTAACGCCTAACCAAGCTCCGGCCTACGAAGACACCCAGGGCTGCGGCACCCAGCCCCAGCCCCAGGGTGAGGCCAATCAACCCCAATGCAGCAAGCCAGTCGCCTTGAGCGATGAAGGTCACGCAGTGCACCATCCAGCTGCTGAATGTGGTGAGCGAACCGCAGAAACCGATACCAACCAATAGCTGACGTTTCGGGCGGAGCGGAAGCCCAACCAACCAGCCCAAAATGAACGCGCCGAGCACGTTCACAATCACGTCGTTGTCAGGCAGGTGGGACCCTATTTGCCAACGGATTACAGCGCCAGGAACGGCACCAAGCGCTACAAGCAATAGCTCGCTCAGGTCTTGGCGAAGGGTGAGCTGGTTTGCGCTGGAAGAAGACTGCGGCATCAGGCGACCCCCTCGGCCAAGCCAAGCCCATAGCCAAGGCCAGCCGCAATCAAACCACCCAGGATCGAACCAACGCCGAGCAGCAACGATTCACGCCAATGCCTCTGCTTGAGGGTGTTGAGCAACTCAACCGCAAACGTAGAAAACGTACTGAGGCTGCCAAAAAAGCCCACAGCCACTAGCAACGTCAGCCCCGAAACACCCTTCGACGTTGTGCAGGGATCATTCGCTTGCAGGCCAAGCACCAGACCTAGGGCAAAGGCCGCTACAAGATTCACCGCAAAGGTTCCCCAGTGCTTGCGGGGAACCATCGGCTCAAAGTGATTGACAATCCGCAGCCGCAGCCACGCTCCAGGAATCGCCCCAATTCCTACCAGCACGACCTGACCAGCCGTGAAGGATTCAGCCACGCACCCAACCGCGAACGGGCTGAAAGCCAACAGGCAAGCCAGCGCCTGAGGACATCTGAACTTGGATCCAGTCGCGGCCGTCGTCTCCACGCCAATGACGCAACATCTGGAGCGGAGTGCCTAACTCCAACCGCCGTAGGGCAGGGGCTTCAACAAGCGGGCTGGAGCGCAACACACAGCACTCACCACTGAGCAAGGGGCTTTTGCCCTCCTCGCGGCGCAAGGGTGGAAGCCGTCGCTGAGCCCCACCGGCAGGAAGTGCCGCTGGTGCCATCAAGGCCACACCAAGAAGCCAACCCCAGCGCAACACAAACCCTGTTGACATCCGCATCAGATGTCGAGGGATGCCATGTCCAAGTCGGCGCTATGGGTTTCGATGAATTCCCGCCGTGGCGCAACTTTGTCGCCCATCAGGATCGTGAAGATGCGATCCGCTTCGAGCGCATCCTGCACTTCCACCCGTTTCATCATCCGCGTGGAGGGATCCATCGTGGTTTCCCACAACTGCTTAGGCATCATTTCGCCAAGGCCCTTAAATCGCTGGATGTTGTAATTGGCTTTCTCACCAAATCCAGCCAAGGTTTTTTGCAATTGCTGCTCGTTGTAGCAATAGGTGTGATTCTTTCCGCGCTCAACCTTATAAAGAGGCGGACAAGCGATGTAAATATATCCTCCTTCAACCAATTCTTTCTGATAGCGATAAAAGAACGTAAGAATCAGCGTACGAATATGTGCACCATCCACATCCGCATCAGTCATGATCACCACGCGGTGATAACGGAGTTTTTTAAGGTCAAAATCTTCTCCCTTAATCCCTAAGCCAAGGGCCGTGATCAAGGTTTGAATTTCATTATTTTTATAGATCTTGGCATCATCAGTTTTCTCAATGTTGAGAATTTTTCCGCGCAAAGGAAGAATCGCCTGAAAACGACGATCGCGTCCTTGCTTGGCGGAGCCTCCAGCAGAATCGCCCTCCACGATGTAGATCTCAGATTCGGAAGGATCTCTAGTGCTGCAATCAGCCAATTTGCCCGGCAGTGTTGAACTTTCCAGCACGCTTTTACGGCGCACCAACTCCCGCGCCCGGCGAGCTGCTTCCGCCGCATTAAAGGCCTGGATCGCCTTCTCCAGGATCATGTCGATCACCCCTGGGTTGAACTCCAGGTATTGACTCAGTGACTCTCCAACCAAGTTGTCAACAATGCCCCGAACCTCGGTATTACCAAGCTTGGTTTTTGTCTGACCTTCAAATTCAGGCTCGGGAACCTTCACCGAAAGCACAGCAGTAAGGCCTTCGCGAATGTTTTCGCCGGCCAAATTTGAATCAGCATCTTTGCGCTTACCCCGTTTCTTCGCAAACGTATTGAGGGTGCGGGTAAGAACCGTTTTTAAACCTTCAATATGAGTGCCACCATCCACCGTGCGGATGTTGTTGGCAAAGCCAAGAATGCTGTCGGAATAAGCATCAACGCACCACTGCAATGCCGCTTCAACAGTCACGCCATCTTTTTCGGCATTCACATAAATGATTTCTGGATGCAGAGGATCTTTCTCGGCATTCATGTAGGCAACGTATTCCTTGATGCCACCTTCAAAGAAGTACAAGTCCTCACGGGGCTCGCCCTCCTTATTCCTGGCAGCCTCTCGCTCATCGCGGAACACGATGCGCACACCACCATTCAAATAAGCGAGCTCTCGCAAACGGGCCGAGAGGGTGGAGTAATCAAACTCAATTCCAACCGTAAAGATCTGGTGATCCGGCTTAAAGCAAACGCTGGTGCCTGTTACTCCATTCTCCTCAGCAGGCTGCGGCTCTGAAGCAAGGCTGCCAATGGCGGCACCGCGCTCAAAGCGCTGGCGATGCACCTGGCCTTGACGGCGGACGGTGACTTGCACCCACTCACTCAGGGCGTTAACAACAGAGATGCCAACGCCATGCAAACCACCCGAAACCTTGTAGCCACCGGATCCAAACTTTCCGCCTGCATGCAACACCGTCATCACGGTTTCCAGGGCACTTTTGCCCGTGCGGGGGTGCACGTCCGTTGGGATGCCACGGCCGTTATCACTCACAAACGCGGAGCCGTCTTCTCCGAGAACAACAGTAATCTCGGTGCAATGCCCAGCCAGGGCCTCATCAACAGCATTGTCCACCACCTCATAGACGAGATGGTGGAGTCCACGAGGACCGGTGGTACCGATGTACATTCCCGGGCGCTTACGCACCGGCTCTAGGCCTTCAAGGACCTGAATCTGTTCGGCACCGTAGGCGTCTTGAACTTTTGAGGCTTCGCTCATGCGCTCGTCGTCGGCCCAGCCACCTTTTCATGGTCAACTTACCACCGGTATCCCAGAGGCGCACGCAGAAGCCTCTGACGCGTCATTTTCAAAGGGGATGCACCCCATCGTTTCTTCGATGAATCAGATCAGCCCTGAATTCGGGACCACAGCCAACGCAGAGGCTCCCCTTGTGGTGGCACTGGTGGGCCCGACGGCGAGTGGCAAAACCGCGCTCGCGCTGGAGCTTGCTGAGCACTTCCAGCTGGAGATCCTCAACATCGATTCTCGCCAGCTCTACCGAGAGATGGATATCGGCACGGCCAAACCCACGGCCGAGCAACAACAGCGCGTGACCCATCACCTGCTCGACCTGCGCTCCCCTGATCAACCGATCACGCTTCAGGAATTTCAGCAGGAAGCCGCTGCCGCCGTGAGCCAAGTGCTCAAGAATCGAGGCGTGGCTTTTTTAGCCGGAGGCAGCGGCCTGTACCTCAAGGCCCTTACCCAGGGACTGCAGCCCCCAGCCGTGCCTCCTCAAGCCGAGCTACGCCGCCAACTCCTAGAGCTTGGTCAAACGAACTGCCATCAACTCCTCCAACAGGCCGATCCTCAAGCGGCCGCCAAGATTGCCCCTGCGGACGCAGTTCGCACCCAACGCGCTCTGGAAGTGCTGTATGCCAGCGGCAAACCGATGAGTGAGCAACAGTCGGCCAATCCACCGCCCTGGCGGGTGCTGGAGCTCGGACTCAATCCCGTGGAGCTGCGCTCACGCATCGCCCAACGCACCCAGCAGATCTATCAAGAGGGCTTGCTTGCCGAAACTCAGCAGCTGAGCCAGCGCTATGGGTCTGACCTCCCCATGCTGAAAACGATCGGTTACGGCGAAGCGCTCGAGGTGCTGCAAGGAGGCCTGAGCGAAGCGGAGGCCATCGCCACCACCACCCGGCGGACCCAACAATTCGCCAAGCGACAACGCACCTGGTTCCGCCGTCAACACAACCCCCACTGGTTAGAAGGTCAGGAAGCGCTCAGCGAAGCAATAAGCCTGATCGAAGCGTGTCTAGACTGAAGAGCAATCTCTGCTGAGCACCGCTTTCAATCAGCAGTCCTTCACCACACTGAATGCCCCCACGTCCTCGCTTTGACCGTCGCGCCCCCGTCCGGGAGCTCCCCAACATCAATGACCGCATCAGCTACCCACAGCTCAGGGTTGTTGACGCAGACGGAGAGCAGCTCGGGGTAATCGACCGGGAAAAAGCACTAGAAGTTGCGCGTGAACGCGAGCTCGATCTCGTGCTGGTGAGCGAGAAAGCCGATCCGCCGGTATGCCGGATCATGGATTACGGCAAATTCAAATTCGAGCAAGAAAAGAAAGCCAAAGAAGCAAAGAAGAAGTCGCATCAGACCGAAGTCAAAGAAGTCAAGATGCGTTACAAGATCGATTCTCACGATTACGACGTCCGCATTGGTCAAGCCCAGCGCTTCCTTAAAGCCGGCGACAAGGTGAAGTGCACGGTGATTTTCCGCGGCCGGGAAATTCAGCACACCGCGTTGGCAGAAGTGTTGCTGCGCAGGATGGCCAAAGACCTAGAGGAGCCCGCCGAGGTGCAACAGCCGCCTAAACGCGAGGGCCGCAACATGATCATGTTTCTCACACCGCGCAAAGCACCGCTGTTGAAGAAAGACAAGGAAGACGGAGCAGGGAACAACGCTGTGCGCACTATTCCTTCACCAGCGCGTCGGATCATCACTCAAGACTGAGCTGCTTCCAGAAGCAGCCTCCATCCCTCCTGTGCTGAGGGCTGGTGATACTGATCACGGGCTTCGCACATGAAGCCGTGATCAGCGCCCTCAAAGGCGCTATAGCGCAAACGCAGTCCACTGGAATCCTCCGTTTGCAGTGCAGCCTGAATCGCCTGTTGCTCTGAGCTTGGGATCAGGGGATCGATGCTGCCGCACAAGCAATGCAGCTCTCCATGCACCGAGGGCAGCAGCTCCAAGCTGGGGGCTCCTCCACCGGGCCTCCCACGGCTCACCCCTGCCCCATAAAAATCCAAACTGACCTGCACATCAGCAAGGGTGGAGGCCAGCAGAGCGGCATGCCCGCCAAAACAGAACCCCACCACCGTGATGCGCAGCGGCTGATCACAGGCTTCAAGAGCCAGCCGCAACCAATCGATTGAGGCTTGAACATCCGCAAGGATCCCCTCGCTGGTCGTGGCCTCCTTATGACGTCGACCTTCACGGGTGGACTCGGGGCTGTAGCCCAACTCCAGCTCTGGAGCCGTGCGCGCAAACAGCGGAATCGCTAAGGCCGGAACACCAGCCGCCGACAAGCGATCGGCCACACCCCGCACCCAACAATTCAGGCCAAAAATCTCAGGAAGCACGATCACGGCACGCCTCGCTGGCTTCGCGCTGTTGGTGGGCGCCCACCAACAGCGCAACGGCACCGGACCGGTGTTCACCATCACCCAGCACCCTGGCGATGGCTCGGGCAGAAGAGGAGGGAAAAGAGATGGAGTAGGCATCAGCGCGTGAAGATAAGCCGCTAGATCGGGGCAAGGATCAGCTCAGCAATTGTCACCAAGCCGTCCAGTCCTTAAGGTGGCCACATCAATCCGGTCCACCGGCGTGCGATTCCACATCCAACAGGAAAGCGACATACCGGCATCGACCCAGCTCTACAACCAGATCTGTTTCGCAATCGCCGCCCGGCACTACCCGCCTGGCCATCGTCTTCCGAGTACGAGACAGCTGGCGATGCAGACCGGCCTGCATCGCAACACCATCAGCAAGGTGTACCGCCAGCTCGAAACCGATGGGGTGGTGGAAGCGATGGCAGGTTCTGGGATCTATGTGCGCGATCAACAAAAGCCACGAGAAATCCGAACGCCGCCCCATATCCGCAATCGTGGCGTCACCGATCTCGATCGAGAGGTGCGCAAATGCGTGGATGGCCTGCTCAATGCTGGGTGCACTCTGCAGCAAACCCGAGAACTGCTCACGCGTGAAATCGATTGGCGCCTGCGCTGCGGCGCCCGGGTGCTTGTGAGCACCCCGCGAGAAGACATTGGCGCTTCGATGCTGATCGCAGAAGAACTCGAACCCAACATCAACGTGCCCGTGGAAGTGGTGCCGATGGAAGAGCTGGAGAGCGTGCTCGAGAACGCGAGCAATGGAACGGTGGTCACCAGCAGATACTTCCTCCAGCCCATAGAAGAATTGGCCAAGAAACACGGTGTGCGCGCCGTTGCCGTGGATCTCAATGACTTCAAGGCGGAATTGGGGATGCTCAAAGAGCTGCGCCAAGGCAGCTGCGTTGGCCTGGTGAGCATCAGCCCCGGCATCCTGCGCGCCGCCGAGGTGATCCTGCACAGCATGCGCGGCAATGACCTGCTGCTGATGACAGCCACTCCAGACATCGGCAGCCGGCTGCTGGCCCTTCTGCGCGCCTCCAGCCACGTGCTTTGCGATCGCCCCAGCATGCCGCTGGTGGAGCAAAGCCTGCGTCAAAACCGCTCCCAGCTGATGCGCATGCCCCAAGTGCACTGCGCCGAGAGCTATCTCAGCAGTGACACGATCGATCTACTGCGCAAAGAAATTGGCTTGGTCAGCCACTGATCAGGCACGGATCCGCCGCGATAAGGGTTGCTCGCACGAGATGATGAGTGCACTAGCCACAGGCTCAAAGCAGCAAGGCCATGCTTGATCAAATTCGGGCCGACTTTGCGATCATCCGCGAACGGGATCCTGCAGCGCGCGGGCCACTCGAGATCCTGCTTTGCTACCCAGGCTTTCAAGCGATCAGCCTGCACAGGCTGAGCCATCGGCTCTGGCGCTCCCGCCTACCCCTGAAATTGCCGGCAAGGCTGCTCAGCCAGCTTGGGCGAGGAATCACTGGGATCGAGATCCACCCGGGCGCCACGATTGGCCGAAGCGTGTTCATCGATCACGGCATGGGGGTGGTGATTGGTGAAACCAGCGAAATTGGCGATCGCTGCCTGCTCTATCAAGGCGTCACCCTGGGCGGTACGGGCAAAGACAGCGGCAAGCGTCACCCCACGCTCGCCAACAACGTTGTGGTGGGAGCCGGCGCCAAGGTGCTGGGGGCCATTGAGGTGGGTGCTAACACCAGGATTGGTGCTGGCTCCGTGGTTGTGCGCAGTGTTGAGCAGAACTGCACCGTGGTGGGCATCCCTGGGCGTGTGATCCATCAGAGCGGCGTGCGCATCAACCCCCTAGCCCACTCAGCCCTGCCCGATGCGGAAGCAAATGTGATCCGAAACCTGATGGAGCGGATTGA
The DNA here is from genome assembly GCA_030756895.1 of Synechococcus sp. SP2 MAG. Classification (GTDB taxonomy): domain Bacteria; phylum Cyanobacteriota; class Cyanobacteriia; order PCC-6307; family Cyanobiaceae; genus Synechococcus_C. The sequence goes on along the minus strand of JAVBIX010000004.1, from coordinate 468 downwards.
TCAACTCGAAAATCAAGTGGGCGAATTGCAGAGTTGCCTAAACGCGGTGTCTGCTGGACGCCCCATTCGTGAGGGAAGTGCCGGAAAATCCCAAAACCTCAAGGATCGAGAAATCCTTGAGTTTCTGGGGGACTAAGTAACGCTTCTCTCTTCAGGAGTTAGTTATGCCGAAGTGGACTGAGCCCCTGCAGGGGGAGCGGGCTGGAACATAAACATCGAGTAAATCACATTGCGGCGCATATTCGTCATCATTTCTAAGAACATATCGTAGCCCTCATTTTTATATTCAATCAGCGGATCTTTCTGTCCATAACCTCGCAATCCCACCGATTCACGCAACGCATCCATGGCCTGTAGATGTTCACGCCAGAGAGTATCAATCTGTTGAAGAATAAAGAAGCGTTCGGCCTCGCGCATCAACCCTGGACGCAATTCCTCAATCTGGCCTTCTTTGAGGTCGTAGGCGTT
>JAVBIX010000039.1 GCA_030756895.1 Synechococcus sp. SP2 MAG | reverse complement strand
TTGATGTTCAGCTCAGTGGCGTTAGCAGCCATAGGAGCCAAAAGGCCCAAGGCAGCTGGGGCCACCAGCAGTTGATGGAAAAGCTTCAAAATGATCCTCACACGAGATGACGCAAAATGCGTCGTCGAAAACATAACGTCTCTAAATAGAAGTTACGAGACAAAAAAGACACTTTCGCCTCTTTGCACAGCACAAGGCACGTGCAAGTGAGTCATTTGATACCAGCCAAGTCAAGGTCGCTTTATTAGCAAGGCAATGGCGCCGAAATTAACTCGAGAATTGGACATTTCAAAATTTATTCTTAGAACTTCTTTGCTCGTTCTTGCAGCGCTTGTGGCGATTGCGTTTGTTCTTGTTCGACGTGATTCCATCGGTAGCAGGGATGCTTCCGTCAGCGATCAAACGCAAAGCCAGCCGTTTAGGACCAAAAACGGTCGAGATCGCACACGATCTCTTTCAACAGGCAATAGCTATTGAGAATCGATTGCAGAAGGGGCTTCGCTTCGGCTATGTTGCTATCAATTCTCATTAGCGTTAAAACCACTCCGTGAGCTTCCGCTTCCTGCCTGACGACCCCACGTCTTCGATCCAAATCCCTACTGGGCAAACAGTGCTTGTCGACACCCACGGTCGCAGCGATTGCATGAAATTAAATGTGCTCGAGGGTATTGCCAGGGTGTATTGCCCTTGCGAAGAGACAGAAGGAATGACCCTTGCCTTCCTTCAGACGGGTGATCAGCTCAGAACCGATTGTTTGTGCAGTGATGGCATCTGCGTTGAAGCCATGACTCCACTCAGAATCGAGACGAAATCGATGGAGCCATCACCAAATGGGTATGACTCTGTGAATGAGTGGACGCTGCAACTTCTAAGAATCCGTCACTTAGGTCAAGCAGAACAGCGTCTTCACGCCTTGCTGAGTCTGTTAGTGAATCGCTTGGGTAAGCGCTACGGAGAGTGGTGCAATCTTCCCTTTCGCCTTACCCATGACCGAATTGGTGAATTGATTGGTTCTACCAGAGTGACATCTACACGTTTAATTTCTAAACTTAGGAATGGTGAGATGTTGGTCACAAACTCTGGTGAAGCATCTATGAAACTCTCTCCCAGATTGATTGAATCAAGTCCACTCGGCTTTTAGGTGATTACGTGGAAGGAATTGCGAGTGAAAGCTTGGTTCTTACTCTTAGTAAGGAGGTTGAACACTTAACTAGTTATCAATGCATCGCCATTGAAAGAACGATTAAATCAATCAGCCCGCTTCTCAAGAAGCGTTTGAGTGACGATTTGGAATCAATACACAGTAGGCTTGTCGAAATTTATGAAACTTTTGACGTTCTTAATATTGAGCAGCTGACAATTAGTGCTCGTTTGCTCTATGAACAAAGCAAACGAGCAATGCTTCGCTCAACCTCGCTGCGTCTGACCTGCCCTTAACTCGTTATCGATCACAAGTAAGGCGGTAGGGTCACCATTCGCGAACTTCACCCTTCCGAGCAAGTAAGCGAATTGATCTTCGGATTGAATTTGGGCTTCAATGAGTGGATCCAGGAATACGGTTGTTCTGGTATCGCTGTTTCTCTCTGCCATTGCGTACACGCTTTGAATAGAAGATGTTGTATCAGCTTCCATCTGAAAAGCTGTTGCCATCAATGAAGCCAAATCTCCCCAGTTTTGCCTAGGAGCGTCCAATGTTTGTAGGTCGTTGGACTGACTGCGAGCAATCAAATATTGGGTGAAATGCACGGCATGGGACTGTTCGCTTTTCGCTTCACCATCGAAAAATTGATAGAAACCGGCAAGTTCACGTTCAGCACACCAAATGGACATTGCCAGATAGGTGATCGAGGCATGCCTCTCAATCGAAATGTGTTGTTGGATTGCATTAAGCAAATCTGGATTCATGGATTCAGCCAATGCCCGCCCGTTAGGTCCCTGAGCAACGTTGGTTGCAATCTGTGTTGACGAATTTGAAGTCGTCATATTGAACACACCTTTGAATCAAAAAGCACATCTGAATTATTGACTTTTTTCACTGTTTCGTCAAGGAACAATTTTTATATTGTGCGCTTTCGACCATGTATAATGAGAGTCAATCTCAAGATGACTCGAATGGCACGACTTCAGGGTTCACAAGAAAACCTTGGGATCGATATAATGTCTAAAAAACTTTCCATCTTGAATATTTTTAGCAAGAAGAAGGGCTGTAAGAAATCAAAATGTTCTAAGTGGAAAGGTGGACATTGTAAATGTGGCCGAGATTGATCAAGTGAATTGTAGATGTTCGACAAATGTTGATTCCTGCATTATTAACTTATCACTGACTAAAATTCCATAATTGTTTTTATCGGGGCTGATCATTCCTTTGCTTTTCATGAAGCCAATTTGACGCGTCACAGTTGAACGGGTGCAGCCAACTAAAAGGGCAATTTGTGAATGGCTCAACTCGAATGGGAGTGTGTAGCTCTCTTTGTTCCTCCTTCCAAAAGAAAACACCAAAATTGCGATCAATCGACAGATTCTGATTTCAACTTGGGTGGCCGATTTTATCATGCACAATATCAGCAACCAGTGATTATGAAAGATTGAATCCACCTCGGTTGTGGAGTTATGGGTAGATGTGATTTTGAATTTCACTTCGTTTAAGGCTTCTAGGCGTAGATCAAAGTTTCTAAGTCTGTCTTTTTCAAGCTTCAACCACTCAGAACCAAAAAAACCAATTGGAATGAGCTCAGAATTGATAGTTGAGATGAGGCTGATCCTCAAGACTCCTTCTTCTATGCTAATAAATTTGCTGGTTTTGGTCTCATCAAGATCCAAGAATGTGATATCTAAACTTTGTCCCCTTTTGAGGCAATGCAATTGATGCCAATGAATCCTATCCTCACCCTATCCAAGCTTTACAACACGATGGCGATCATTTGAATTATGAGATTGTATAAAATGATTCGCTGCTTCATGGTTGTTTGTTGGATTTGATCGCAGATTTTGGCGCAATGATTGCTGCTTGGATTTGATCCTTTTGCATCAAGTTAGTCAATAGACTTTCTGGCTTCGTTGTATTTTCGATCTCCATTCTTGCGTCTATTTGTTTGTTGGCATGATCACCTACGGTTTTTTTTGTTTGTTCACAGAGACGGTTTTCACTTTTGCAGCGGGAGTTGGTGACAACTTCAACTAACAGCCTCAGTCTTTGAAGATCGGGCTAATAGGATCGTTTTCATTAACCAAAGGGTGTTCAGCGGTGTCGGGATCAAATGGCTCCCCAAGGGATCTGAAGGCAGGGGGCAGCCTCCATGGCCGAGTCCGCGTTCCAGGCGATAAATCTATTTCCCACCGGGCTCTGCTCTTTGGTGCGATTGCTGAGGGCACAACCACAATTGAGGGTCTCTTGCCAGCAGAGGATCCGATAAGTACAGCTGCTTGTCTGCGCTTGATGGGGACCACGATTTCGCCGATCCAGAGCGGTGAAATGGTGACTATTGAAGGCGTTGGTCTTGATGGTTTGCAAGAGCCCTCGGAGATCCTCGATTGCGGCAATTCTGGAACCACCATGAGGTTGATGCTTGGTCTTCTTGCTGGACGCGAGGGGCGACATTTTGTTTTGACCGGTGATGCTTCTCTTCGTCGTCGTCCGATGAAGAGGGTTGGCCAACCCCTCTCTTTATTAGGGGCGGATGTGCGTGGTCGCGATCGAGGAAATTTGGCTCCGTTGGCTGTTCAGGGTCAAAAGCTGAGGGGTGCTGTTGTTGGGACCCCTGTTGCCAGCGCTCAAGTGAAATCAGCCATTTTGTTGGCTGCTCTTACGGCAGATGGGGCAACGAGTGTGATCGAACCTGCCCATTCCCGTGACCACAGCGAGCGCATGCTCAGAGCCTTTGGCGCTGACCTTGAAGTTGGTGGTGAGATGGGCAGACATATTTTGGTTCGCCCCGGGGCCACATTGAAGGGTCAGCATGTTGTTGTGCCAGGAGATATCAGTTCGGCGGCTTTCTGGCTCGTGGCAGGTGCCCTCGTTCCTGGCGCCAAGATTACGGTTGAAAATGTTGGTTTAAATCCCACGCGCACTGGGATTCTCGAAGTGTTGGAGATGATGGGCGCTTCGATCAATGTGTTGAATCGCCGCGATGTTGCTGGTGAACCTGTAGGCGATCTGCAGGTTAGTCATGGCCCTCTCAAGGCCTTTCAGTTTGGTGAAGAGATCATGCCGCGCTTGGTGGATGAGGTTCCAATCCTGAGTGTGGCGGCCTGCTTTTGTGATGGAGAAAGTCGTATCAGTGGTGCGTCTGAGTTGCGCGTGAAAGAAACAGATCGTCTTGCTGTAATGGCGCGGCAACTTAAAGCAATGGGCGCCGACATTGATGAACATGAGGATGGCCTAACGATTCGTGGTGGCCGCCCTCTGAAAGGTGCTGAATTGGATAGTGAGACAGACCACCGTGTTGCCATGAGTCTCGCTATCGCTGGCTTAATGGCCGTGGGTGATTCAAGAATTACCCGCAGCGAAGCAGCTGCTGTGAGTTATCCCACCTTCTGGGACGATCTTGAAAGATTGCGTCGCTAATTTATTTGTGCTGAGCTCGCGCTTCACAGCAGATGGAAGCTTCAGTTTGTATAGCGATAACTTTGCTGAAGGCTTCCATAGTTCTGGCGGTGCCCTAGAAGAAGCCAAGAGCAAGTTTGTGCTGCCGGCCCAGCTTGATCGCTTTCCTAGCGGAGGTTGTTTACGCGTTTTAGATGTCTGTTTTGGGTTGGGTTACAACACGGCTGCTTTGATGGCGGCCCTACCCAATAAGGACGGGCCAATCTTGGACTGTTGGGGGTTAGAACTCGATCGATCGCCTTTGCAGTTGGGTCTCGCTGAGCCGACATTTAAAGCTCTTTGGCCCGAGCATGTCCTGGCTTGTCTAGAAGCAATTTCTGCTCGGGGACGTTGGCAAGATGCATCTGGGCAGCAGTCGGTTCAGATGCTCTGGGGTGATGCCCGAAAGCAGCTTCGCAACTTACCAACGGGTTTGCGCTTTGATTTGATTCTCTTGGATGCCTTTTCGCCTGGAAAATGCCCTCAGCTTTGGAGTGAGGAATTTCTGCTGAGCCTTGCTGAGTTGCTTGCACCGGGAGGGCGGTTGTTGACCTATTGCAGAGCAGCAGCAGTGCGAAGCAGTTTGCGTCATGCCGGTCTTGAGTTGCGCTCGCTTCTTCCAAAGCCAGGAGAAGGTGCAGGGTGGAGTTCTGGAACTATGGCGTTACGACACAGCAATGATGATGTTCAGAGCCTTCCTGAAATGGGAGCTGGTTGGTGTGGTTTAAGCGTGATGGAGGAAGAGCATCTGTTGACGCGTGCTGGTGTCCCCTACCGAGATCCCTCAGGCACTGATGAGGCTGTTTTGATTTTGAAACGACGCCAACAAGAACAGGCTTTAGGTCATCGCCCAAGCACTAGCGCTTGGCAGCGAAAGTGGCAGGGTTGTGAATTTAGGCGTTCATACTGAGGGATTGGGAAGCTTCACTTTGTGCAAGTTATTGATCGTGGTTGCCGCAACATGTTTGTTGACTGCAACTCCATCCATCGCCATGCCTGCTCTTGGTGATCTGGAGATCAAGCTGCGCGGAGAGGCCCAAGGTTGGCTGAATGCCACTTGCACGTATTACGGTCTTGGTTGGCTTCAACTCGATCAGGGTCGTCAGGCTTTAAAACGTTTGATGCTTTTAATGACTGCTCATCAAATTGGTGATTTGGATGTGGAACAAGTGAAGGCAGCCGCATTAGCTCGAGACCCAGGATGTAAGGCGATATGGCCTGAATCGATCGATGAAAACTAATCGATTGGCTTTTCAATGTGTTAGCTAAAACTTCAGGATTTTTCTTCAAAATTATCACTTTTTTATTGCCAGCAAGCACATCCCAGGGACCACAAGTGGCTCTGGATTGTTCTCGTTGAGCGCCCTGCCCTGTCTTCAACTTAATGACCTCATTCAGCAAGACAGTTGATCATGGACTCTATCTCACTGGGATTACAATCATTTAAGCCCAATTTCAAAACAGCTCAATACATTCCTCGATCTGAACGCTCTTAATGGGCATCTGATTGCAGAAGTTGACTGTTGATGTGCTCCCAGAGTGGTGTTCCACCGGTAGATTTCGCCGGTCATGCACCCGTCTCATGCTCGCCGTTGCCGTTCTTGCTGCTGGGAAAGGCACCCGTATGAAAAGTGCGCTCCCAAAGGTGCTGCAACCCCTCGCGGGAGCCACTCTCGTGGAACGCGTGCTCGCCAGTGCCAGGAACCTCACGCCAGAGCGCCGGTTGTTGATCGTGGGTCATCAAGCGGAACGAGTGGAAGCGCAGCTCAGCTCCAATGGCGGTCTTGAATTTGTGCTGCAACAGCCACAGAACGGCACAGGTCATGCCGTCCAGCAGTTGTTGGCCCCCCTTCAGGGCTTTCAGGGCGAGTTATTAGTTCTGAACGGTGATGTTCCACTTCTGCGAGCCGAGACGATCGATGCGTTGGTGAGCACGCACCGCAGCAGCAAGGCGGACGTGACCTTATTAACAGCAAGGCTCGATGACCCCACTGGTTATGGCCGTGTCTTTGCGGATGCCAAGGGTCGGGTGAGCGGAATCATTGAACATCGCGATTGCAGCGATGAGCAACGAGCCAACAACCTCACCAATGCGGGGATCTATTGCTTTAACTGGGAAAAACTTGCTGAGGTGTTGCCGAAATTGAGCACTGACAACGATCAGGGCGAGCTTTATCTCACTGACACGGTGCAGCTCTTAGACGTTGCGATGCAGATGGAGGTGAGTGATCCCGATGAGGTCAATGGAATTAACAATCGCAGGCAATTGGCTCAGTGTGAGGGGGTCTTGCAACAGCGGTTGCGTGATCACTGGATGGATGAGGGTGTGACCTTTGTGGACCCTGCCAGTTGCACCTTGAGTGAAGACTGCAGCTTTGGCTGTGACGTGGTGATCGAACCGCAAACGCATCTGCGTGGCGCCTGCCGTATTGGCGACAACTGCCGTTTAGGTCCAGGCAGTTTGCTGGACAATGCCGAACTCGGTTGTGATGTTTCGGTTGTGCATTCCGTTGTGCGCGATGCACTCGTTGGGAGCGATGTAGCGATTGGTCCCTTCGCCCATATCCGTCCTGCCACCATCGTTGGAGATTCCTGCAAGATTGGAAATTTTGTTGAGATTAAAAAGAGTGTGCTCGCTGCTGGCACCAAGGTGAATCACCTCAGTTACATCGGTGATGCAGAACTAGGCGCCAATGTGAATGTAGGAGCTGGCACGATTACGGCCAATTTCGACGGCAAGAATAAACATCTCACCGTGATTGGTGAGGGCAGTAAAACGGGGGCAAATTCTGTGCTGGTTGCTCCTGTTGTGATCGGAAAAAATGTCACGATCGGAGCAGGATCAACGATTACTAAAGCGGTTCCCGATGGTTCCCTCGCCATCGGCCGTGCGAAGCAACTCACCAAGGAAGGATGGGATCGCAACGCCAAGTGAGCTGAATCAACAGACTTTTTTCACAGCTTGGCCTTGGCTGGCGTTCATTGATGCGTAAGCGTGGGGCGACAGGAGTTAGGCCCATGAGTGATCACAAGCGGTTCACTGTTCGCTACCGCGATGCCAGTAGTGATCACCAAGAAGAATGTTTCTATGCAAGCGATGCCTTTGAAGCGCGGGTTTTGGCGATGGAGGAAATTCGCTACATCCATGATCATCCCCATGCGATCGATTTGATCCGCTGCGAAGACCCAGCGGATGCGCTCAGAGCCGCCTGATCTAGAGCTGTGGAAGTAACGGCAGCAATCGTTCTAATGCTATGCCTCGACTGGCTTTCAAAAGCACGCTGTCCCCAGGCCTGAGCCACTCGATCAGAGGTTCTGCAGCCTGTTCGGGAGTTTCTACCTGCCGGAACCGTGGCCATGTTTCGCTGGCCGCGCTCATCGCCTTTGCTTCCGCTCCGGTGGCCACAGCTACCAGTCCATCAAGGTTCAGCGTGGCGGCATGATCGACGACGGCCTTATGCAAGCGAACACTGTCTGCTCCGAGCTCCAGCATGGTGCCGAGCACTGCAAAACGTCGACCTGGCTGAGCCGCTAGAAGATCCAACGCCGCAAAGACGGCTTCCGGTGATGCGTTATACGTCTCATCGAGAATTGTTAATGCACCGATTTGCCGCCGGCGATTGCGACCGCCCGGTACCTCGACATCGAGCTGTTTAAGGTTTGAGGGTGAAACGCCGAGGCTGTTGGCAACGGCGAGTGCCAGCATGAAATTGCGTGCATTATGTCTCCCTTCTAGGGGGCAGTGATAGCTGTGTTCCCCTACTTGGATCATCCCTGTTGCAGGGTTGTAATCGCCGACATCATCAGCTGTTTGATCAGAGTTGTTGTGATCGCTCACAAGCGCAACACGTCGCACTCGACCACTCCAGCATCGTGCGAGGGCTGCCTCTAAGAGTTGGTCTCCAGCTGGAACGACAACGAGACCATCGGGTGAGAGGGCCGCCGTGATCTCACACTTGGCTGCAGCAATCGCTTCGCGACTACCCAAGCGACCAATATGCGCTGTGCCGACATTGGTGATCACAGCAATCTCTGGTTCTGCACAACGCGACAAGCGTTCAATTTCACCGGGTCCGCGCATTCCCATCTCCACCACGACAGCGGCGTGGTGCTCGCCTACCCCGAGCAAAGTGAGTGGCACGCCAACGTCGTTGTTGTTGTTGCCGATACTGGCTTGGATGTCTCCAAGGGGCGCCAGCGCTGCACGAATCAGCTCTCTAGTGGTGGTCTTACCGGCGGACCCGGTTACGGCCACAACAGCGCTGCTGAGGTTGCGCCTCACTAAACAGGCGATCTGTTGGTAAGCCTCGAGCGTGTCATCCACGGTCCAGTGCAGCAAGTCTGGCGGTACTGGGATGTCACTATCACGGGCCACCACGGCGGCCTGGACGCCTTGTTCCGTGGCATTAGCGAGGAAGCGATGGCCATCAAAGCGTTCACCACGTAACGGGACAAAAAAAGCGTCTGACGTTAGTAATCGGCTATCGGTGCAGACAGGGCCTAAGCGTTGTTGGAGGTTGGGAGCTGCGCCATCACCACGTTGTGGTGGCCCCCAGAGCGAAACGAGATCAGCCAGATCCAGCACGTTTAAACCCTCTTTGGATCAAACACGATCATGCCGCCACCGATCCTGGCGGGTCGAGCCAGGAGGTCTTGTTGTTCATTGACAAGACGCAGATCGGCATAGCCCTGGTCTTCCAGTCGGGTCCACCAGGTTTCGGCTAGGTGTTGGCGTTGCTCTGGAGACCGTTGCATCCAAGCGGCATCATTGATTTGCAGAATCACAGCGTTGCGCTCTGGTTGGGGTTGGGCCGCAACAATCAGAGCTGATCCCTGGCCGCTATCTGTGCTGCCTTCTTCCGCCAGAAGCTCAAGGAGAGGATCAAAGCGCAACAGCTCTGCCTCTGTTTTTACAGAGGGCGGTTTTAATTCCAGGTTGTTCAGGCCAGGGGGGTCTTCAGCCTGCATGAGCTGTTCTGGCTCCTTGGGCAAGGTGATGTTGGGGTCTGTTGGGGCCTCAGCCACGCCTTGGTTGTTTAGATCGGATTCGACGCTGTTGGTGATCGGTAGGGCGCGTGCCTCTGGGAATGGGGTGGTGCGAACGCGCTCCACCTCTGGAGGTGAGGGTGGTGACTGGCCTTGAAGGGCCTGACGCAATTGAATGCCGCCCAGGATCAGCACTGCGAGGCTGAATCCCAGCAGCACAGGCCAAAACAACGCTGCGAATGGCTCTGGCCAGAACGCCGGAACCGACAGATCTCCTTCGCGGTTTCGGCGCCAGAGCTCTTGGCTGCGAAGACGCAGATCGGCGCTCACGGCCCTCAGATCCTGGCCAAGGGCCTTCCAGGGACTGTTGTAAGGAGCCGGGAGGTCGCTGTCGTTATCGGATGGCTGCGGTTCGAAGGAATCCTGCATTCGTGGTTGCCTGCAGCATTAGCGTCGCTGACCGCCAAACAGTCTGGCTAGCGGGTTGCGTGAGCCCGTTCCCTTGGACAGGTCTTCGGTGGGTTGTTCAGGGGGGCTGGTTGGGGCTCCGCGTTGGCCTGGGGCCAAGGAGGGATCGGCACCCTGGCCTTGGGAAAACTGTTCCACAGCAGCGGCATCAGGACCTGGCTCCTTGAGGCCACAGACCTCCCGGTACATCTGGTCGTATTCCAAGGCTGAACGCCCCCAGCTGTAGTCCTGCCGCATGCCCCTTCGCTGAAGTTCGCGCCAGCTGTCTTGATGGCGGAAGGCTTCCCAAGAGCGCACGAGGGCTGTATAGAAGTCCACGGGGTCAAAACGATCGAAGCAGAACCCAATCCCGCTTTGCTTGGCAGGATCGTGCGGTGGAACCGTATCGACCAGACCGCCCACTTTTCTCACTACAGGCACGCATCCGTAGCGCATAGCGAGCAATTGACTAATGCCACAGGGTTCAAACCGACTGGGCATCAGGAAGGCGTCACTGCCGGCGTAAATCAAGCGTGAGAGGTCGTCGTCGTAGGTGAGGAAAACGGACACGCGACCTGGATAACGGGAGGCCATCTGCCAAAGACCGGACTCCAAGCCGCGATCACCGGTGCCAAGCACCACGATTTGGGTGTCGGTGTAAGCGAGCAATCGATCCGCCACTTGCAACAGCAGATCGACGCCTTTTTGATCCACAAGACGGCTCACCATGCCCAGCAGATAGGCATCAGATCTGACCTCGAGACCCATGCGTTCCTGGAGCACCTGCTTGTTGCGGGCGCGACCTGACAAATCATCGGCACTGAAAGTGGCGGGTAAGGAGCGATCGGTGGCTGGATTCCAGGCCTCTTGATCAATCCCGTTGAGGATGCCGCGCAGCTTGCCGGAGATGTAATTGAGCAACCCATCCAGCTTTTCGCCGTATTCCGAGGTCCGGATTTCTCTGGAGTAGGTGGGGGACACCGCATTCACGCCATCGGCATAGAGCAGGGCGGAAGACATGGTGTGGTCGCCCTGCATGTACCAAGGGCACCAAGTCATCTTGTCTAGCTTCCAGCGCCAGGGGCCTTGATATTTAAGGTTGTGGATTGTGTAAACGGTTCTGATCTCTGGGTCTTGGTGCATCCAGACCGGAATCATGCCGGTGTGCCAGTCATGGCAATGGAGCACATTCGGCTTCCAGACGTTCCAGGAAAATTCAGCCGCAGCACTAGCAAAAAAGGTGAAGCGCCAATCTTCATCTTCTCCGCCATAAATCCGTTCAGGGTCAAAGACGGGATGACCAACCAAATAAATAGTGAGGCCATTGGTGGGATGACGGGTCTCAAAGACCGCAAAATCGGTGCCCATGGTCTGGCCTCGCCAGATGGGTTCCGTGGGGATCTCCAATCGAGACCAGAGCTTGCCGTATCCCGGCATGATCAAGCGAACGTCGTGCCCCAGAGCCTTCAGGGCAGGGGGAAGGGATCCCACCACATCGCCCATCCCACCGACTTTCACCATGGGGGCGCATTCGGCGGCGGCAAAGAGCACGCGCATGGACGATCAAACCTGTAAGCCGCGAGACTGTAGACGCATTACTGCGTTGGTATCGCTTTCACGGGATCACGGTCACCTGAGTTCCAACTCGGACGAGATCGAACACCTCCTGAACGTTCTCCTCATACAGACGCACGCAGCCATGGGAAACGGCCCGTCCAACCGTCCAGCGGTATGGGGTGCCATGGAATCCGGCCACGGTGCAGCCATTGATATCTAGGTATTGCTCGCCGTCCCAACCCGAACGTCCATTGCAGTCGCGGTAAAAGCCAATCCAGCGTGAACCCAAGGGATTTTCCTCACTTTCAGCATCCACAAGATCACCGCTAACCGGATGGGTCCACACCGGTTCCTTCACTTTTTCAAAAACCCTGAAGCGTCCAGCAGGGGTCTCCCAGCCTGTGGTGCCAACCGCGGCTGGAAATCGTCGCGTCATCCGGCCATCCCTCAGTACCAGCAGTTGATGGTGCTTGCGGTCGAGCACGAGCTGTAAACCCTCGCGCTCCATCACATCGTCAGGCACTCGGGCCAGCGAGGCCGCATCGCTCAATGGGACTGCCAGGGGCGGGATTGGATCGGATTTGCGTTTAGGAACCTCCTCTGGAGCCTCCACCAAAATCTCGGTTTGAATTTCTCTTTGAATGGTTCGCTGAACTTCCTGCGCTGAGGCAATGCTTGCTCCACCAAGGCCTGCACCTCCAAACAAAGCACCTCCAACGAGCAGAGGCAGCGAGGCGGCTAGCAGCACAGCACGCAAACGCATTGTTTGAGCAAGCTTCAGGTCAAGCTTTGAACAACGCATCAGACGAGGCGAAACAGGCCTCCATTTTTTAGCGACTTCCGTGGCTAAGGCAGCCATGGGCTGTCGGAAAAATCTGGATTGCGTTTTTCCAGGAAGGCATTGCGGCCCTCCTGTCCCTCCTCGGTTCGATAGAAGAGGTGCGTGGCCTGACCGGCTAACTCCTGGATGCCAGCTAAGCCATCGGTTTCTGCATTGAACGCTGCCTTGAGGCAGCGAATTGCCGTTGGGCTGTGCTGCAGCACCTCCCTGGCCCAACGCACCCCTTCGGCCTCGAGAGTCTCTAAGGGAACAACCGCATTCACAAGGCCCATGCCTAGGGCCTCATCGGCGCCGTATTGACGGCAGAGAAACCAGATCTCCTTGGCTTTGCGCTGGCCCACCACGCGAGCCAGATAGCCGGCCCCAAAGCCGCCATCAAAACTGCCAACCCGTGGCCCGGTTTGACCAAAAACAGCGTTCTCCGCCGCCAGGCTGAGGTCGCAGAGTAGATGCAAAACCTGACCGCCACCGATCGCATACCCCGCCACCAGGGCGATCACCACCTTGGGCAGGCTGCGAATGATGCGCTGAAGGTCGAGCACGTTGAGGCGGGGCAGGCCTGTTTCGTCGAGATAGCCCCCATCGCCGCGCACGCTCTGATCTCCACCTGAACAAAAGGCATAGCCGCCATCGGCAGCAGGTCCCACACCGGTGAGCAACACCACGCCAATGCGGCTGTCATCGCGGATCCGGGCAAAGGCATCACAGAGCTCTGTGACCGTCCGGGGCCGGAAGGCATTGCGCTTGGTGGGTCGATTGATCGCTAAACGGGCGATGCCTTCATCACAGCGATCCAGCAGCACATCTTCATAGGTTCCCCAGGGCTGCCAGTTCACTCCGCTGGATCCTGGGAGCACCTGTCGGATGACGGGCTCTGACATGGCGATCAGGAATGGCTGGTTCTCTGTTGTACCGCCTCACGCAGATCGCGGCGAAGCTGGGCGTCGCTGCGGCGATCGGTGCACACCCTCAGTAGTGCTGGTCCAGCAGTCCCCAAGCCCCATTCAAGGGCGGTGGGGAGATCGTCCAGGCAGGCGAGCTGACGCACGGGGATGGAATGGGCTGCGGCCAGAGCAAGTGGATCCACTTTTTGAGGCATGGCAAACAGTTGATCGAAGCCATCGCTGGGGGTGGTTGCGATTGGCAGTTGTTCGAAAATGCCGCCGCCGGAGTTGTCGATCAACAGCACCAACAAGGGCAGTTGGGCAGCGCTGGCCAGGAGCCAGCCGTTGCTGTCATGCAACAGAGCTAAATCACCTGTGATCAAGAGCGTTGGACCGAGTTCAGCGGCTAAACCCAGGGCCAGGGAGAGGGTGCCATCGATGCCGGAGGCGCCTCGAAAGCTGTAACAGCGCCGGCGCCCGGTATCGCCGGCGGCAAAGGCTTGCCAATCACGCACTGGGCTGCTGGCAGCGAGCATCACGGGCAGCTCAGCGGGCAAAAGTTGCGCTAAGGCCACCATCAGTGCGGGTTCATTGGCTGCTCCCTGGGTCGGCAGCAGCTCGCTGAGTTGGTTTTGAACAGCAGCGTCCGCGTCTACCCAGGTTTGAACAAGCGAGCTTGATCGAGCTCCCTGAGCAGACAACGACGCTGGAGTGGCCTGGAGCTTGGGGCTGAGCTGTTGCCACCATTGCGCCAGGCCGCCGCTCCATTGCTGCGCGATTTCGAGCGGATCGAGCGGACGGGGATCGCCTTCTGTAATTAACAGTTGTTTGCCTTGTTGGCCGGCAAGCCAGGCCTCGAGGCGCCGACTGGCCGGCATCGAACCCAGCCGCAACACTTGGGCATTATCTGGCAGCTGGCTTAAGCCGTTGGGGATTAACAGATCCCAATAGCGAATCACGCCCTTAAGACCGCATGGGATCGCTGCGAGAGGATCGGCGAGCACGGGCCAGCCACTGCGTTGTTGAAAGGCGATGAGGGCCTGTTGGTATGGCGCAAGCGTGGAGCTAAGGCCTCGCCAGGGCCCGGCAACGATCACACCGGCTTGGTCAGGATCGAGTGCAGGTGCTGCGGAGTGGCTGGTGGGCTTCCAGAGCTCGGGGCTGGGGGTGTTGACCTCAGGCTCTGAACGGTTCCATTGGCTCCAAAACGTGTTCTGCTGATCCAGATCAGGGTGCAGGGGCTCCTCAAAGGGAAGATTGAGATGCACAGGTCCTGGCTGCTGATGCAGATGCCTCCAGGCGTTCTCAGCCAGGGCTCGCAGCTCGTGATCCAGCCCAGCGTTGAGGCCATCCAAGGGTCCTGATCCACACCAGCGGCATACCGGGGCGAGGAAGGCTTCCTGGTTCACGGTTTGATTAGCCCCTTTGTTTTTAAGCCGTAGGGGGCGATCGGCGCTGATCAGAAGCAGCGGCTGGCTGGAGCGATCTGCCTCTACGGCGGCGGGCAGCAGGTTGGCCACCGCCGTTCCGGAGGTGGTGATCACGGCCGTGGCAACACCAGAGGCGCTGGATCGACCAAGGGCATGAAATCCAGCTGATCGTTCATCGATTGCTGTGCTGAGCGTGATCAGCCCAGCGCGCATTAAGCCAGCGGCGGCAAGGGCTAACGGGCCGGAGCGACTGCCAGGACAAAGCACCACATGGCGCAGACCCTGGTGCTGGAGGGTCTGAAGCAACAGGACAGCAGCCTGCAGATTGGCGAGGGCCTGCGTCAGGGGAGCGGCGATGGCTAATGCGATCCTCGGCTAACGCAGAACCTGCCATGGCACCCACTCCCAATTCAGAACCCAAGAGCAACGGTTGGAAAGGCCTGCTGTTGTGGGTGTTGTTGGCCCTCTTTCTGCGATGGCAGGTGATCGAACCCCGCTGGATTCCTTCGGGATCGATGCTGCCCACCTTGCAGTTGCAAGACCGGATCCTGGTGGAAAAAATCACGCCAAGACTGAACCGCCAACGCCATACGCCGCTCGGCCTGGATCAAATCGTGGTGTTTGCCGTTCCTCCCCAGCTTGTGGAGGCTGGTTATGACGCGAATGCCGCGTTGATCAAGCGCGTGGTGGGACTTCCCGGAGACACGATTGAAGTGCGTGGCGGCGAGTTGCTGCGCAACAACACTCCGGTGCCAGAAGACTGGAAGCCTGCAGAGATGGATTACGACCAGGGGCCTCTCACAGTTCCCAAGGGGCAGTACTGGGTGCTGGGCGACAACCGCAATGCCAGCCTCGATTCTCATATCTGGGGTGCGCTGCCCGATGAGAGGGTGATAGGCACCGCGGTTTGGCGTTATTGGCCCTTGAACCGGTTCGGTCCGATTCGGTTCTCACACCAAGATTCAGATGTGCCTCAGATCGCAGCTGCGATAGGGTCTATTGAGTGAGGACAGGTGGGCAGGTTGTTCAATCCAGAATTCCTAACCACGGACAGCCAGGATGGCCAGCCCGTTAATAGTTTGATCCAATATTTGCAGGACCAATCGCCAGACGTGCTGCAGCGTGTGGCGCGTTCCGCCAGCAATGATGTTCAAGACATTATTCGCCACAACGTTCAGGGTTTGCTGGGGATGCTGCCAGGCGAGCAGTTCGAAGTGAAAGTCACGGCGAATCGCGACAACTTGGCCAACATGTTGGCCTCCGCGATGATGACTGGCTATTTCTTACGCCAGATGGAGCAGCGCAAGGAATTGGAAGAAACGCTTTTCGCTGACGATGAAATGGCTGTGAACCCAGACGAGGATCTCAATCTTTGATTATTTTTGAGTTGTTTTAAAAGCAATTCAATCTCTCCTAATTAGCTGTTAATTGGTAATATATTCAAGTTTATTTATTCAACTAGCCTTTCTCTAGTGGCGTTTTGGGGACAACTCCAAGCTCTAAAAGGCGTTGATCAATTCCACTGAGGAAGGTCCAATTCCCTTCATTGGGTGCCCAAGCTTTTAGTTCTAATTCTGATCGCAACGCAGACGCATGTTGCGTTGTAAAGGCAAGCGGTGCGCTGTAGTGGGCGGGGATCAACCAGCTGAGATCCGATCGTGATTCCAGTTGTTCAAGCCAGCTGTTGATTGCTTGTTTGGCACGCGGTAAGACAAGCCGCTCCAGCACTGGAGCCACCTGGATCTTGGCGGTTTCATCCCCCATCAAGGCCTCAGCATCCTCACGCCACCCGGCTTGCCAATCGAAGGGATACACCCCGAAATGAGCTTTCAACGACCGTAACCCTGGCCGAAAGGCATAGCGCAACAGCTCGGCGATCGGTGGTACGCGCAGG
>JAVBIX010000038.1 GCA_030756895.1 Synechococcus sp. SP2 MAG | reverse complement strand
TTTTTGCAGGGCTTCCATGGAGCCGTGCCATGGTCATCACAGCCGGTAAGCCGGCATGGGCCAAACATTGGCAAAGCTTCTGCGATGAGGGCCTATTGGGGTGAATCGTCTCCGCTCTTCGGCTGTTTTCTGGCACTGCGGGGGCTTGCATAACTTTCAGATGGCGGTTCTATAGCAGGACCCCGTTCTCTGGCTGATGTCCTTGCTTTTAAAGCGTCAGATTGACCGGCTTGAAACCGCTATTGAATTGTCTACGGATTGGCTTGAGATTCAATATCTGATGGCTGAACTCGATCAGATCAAAGACTTGTATGAGGAGCCAGACGCTCAGGCGGCCTGATCAGTTGAAAAGCTCCACCACAGGGGAAGCAACGCATCAAGCTTGAGTCTTCCAATCGACGGATGAATGCTGTTGCCTACGGTTGATTGATGTCTTCCCAAGCTGTGTCGTATTGGCTGCTACCAGGCCCGAAGGCGCAGATCAAGTTGGATCAGCTATCTGTACTGGCTTTTGAGCGGATTTCGTTCGGGCTAGGAGTCTGCATGTTGCCTCCTCATATCACCCTTTACAGCCACCCTCTTGATGCTGCTCAGCCCAATAGCCAAGAGCAGATCATCGATCGCCTCCAGCAGCTCGCCGATAGTCAGCATCCCGTTCTGCTCTACCCCAAGGCGATTGAGGCAACGTGGATGTTCACGCAGAGTTTGGTATTGCGTTTCAATTCCGAAGCGCTGGCAGATCTGCATCCTTGGTTCCTGCAGTTGTGTCTTAGCTCTCCCAATGAGCTTGGCTACAAGCTTGATCCGCACTTGAGCTTGCTCTACAGCCAAGCCCCTCTTGAATTCAGGCGGGAACGTGCCAAGGGTCTCGTCCCTCCAACAGATCCGCTTTCGTTTGAGAGCGTAAGCGTGGTTTCGCATCCGCTCAAGATCGAGACTCCAGCCGACATTGCTGCTTGCACCACCCTCCATGAGTGTTCTCTGGTTTCATCAGCTTGATGGTCTTCAGATGTCGAAGAAGTTCTTTCTTTAATCGTGCGATGCGCATAAATAATTCAGCTCTCTTATGTTGCAGCAATAGATTTGCTGTCATAAACCGAACCAAAGCCACAACATCAACAAGCGACGAAAGAGATTTGAGAAATCAATAACTCTCATCATGAATCTAATTGTAAATATTCTGATGGCGATACTACTCCATGTTTTCGGCAGTAAAAATATATGCTTGCTGGTGCTCGATCCAGGGGGACTTGCATGCCTAAAGCTGATTAATGCTGCCGATCTGGTTGATTAATGCATAGGGGATGTGATTGCAATTAATCTCAATCTGGCAAGACCTGTCTGAAACCTTTGTGCTCTATTACGCGTAATGGGGTATTAAAGAGATTGCTTAATTTGTGGTCTTGTAGTAATTGCTCTGGAGTTCCATCTGCGCAAACTCTTCCCTGATTCACGAATAAAATTCTGCGCATTTCCGGAAGAATGGTGTCAATCCGATGAGTGATTACCAGGAGGGTGGTGCCTTTTTGTGATAGTTCTCGCAGGATGCCTAAAAGTTGATGACATGCCTTGAGATCGAGTGCTTTACATGGTTCATCAAGAACCAGCACCTTGGGATCGTGGACAAGAGCTCTAGCAATCATCAGCCGGCGACGTTGACCGTCTGAGAGTTGTCCATAAGGTTTCTCTGCGAAGGCCTCAAGATTTAGTTGGCTCAGAAGCATCTCGCTCTTCGCGATTTGATCCAAGCTGGGGCTCTGGTCACGTCCTAACCGTGTTGATCCAAAAAAGGCACTTAGAATTAATTCTTTTGCAAGAATAGAAGGATTAAATCGCGTTTCTAAGTCACTGTTAACGATGCCAATTGAAGAGCGTAGCTGCCAAATATTGATGGTGCTTTTTCCGAAAATCTCAAGATGAGAATCTGGTTTAACGATCGGGTAGAGATTGCGATTGATTAGGTTAACGATTGTGCTTTTGCCAGCGCCGTTTGGACCCAGTATTGTTGTTGACTCTCCGATCTTTAATTTTAAGCAAAGGTCGTGGATCACAGGCTGACCACTAAGCCAAGCCTCGAGATGATTAGCATCAAACCAAATATCGCTCATAGCTGTCAACATCATGCAGATTTGAGCCTAGCAATGGTTTTACCTCGTTTTCATTCTTCAAAAGAAGCGAACCGAGGAGAGTTTGAGGGTTTCATTGTTTTGTTTCCTCTAGGCAGATCAATGCGATGACGGCCTCCGGATTGCGAGGACAGTCGTCTAGTCCATCAATGCTTGGCTGATGGCTATAACCATTGCCTTGATGCGCAGATCGCCACGCACTGGGCCATAACTCCCAACGATGGATCAAATCCAGCCAAACTGAATGGCCTCAAAGCTGTCGAACAATGCGAAGGCTTCTGATTCCGATGATTAATTGGGAGACTTTTACGTCTGTTGTGGTCACTTTGCTGACGATTTGTCTGGTGAGCAAGCCTGCCTTAGCCCATGGCAAGGGTCTGTACGCCACGCAGGCCGAGGCTCAACAACGCGCTGAGGAAATCGGATGCACCACCAGTCATCAAAACAACGGCCGCTGGATGCCCTGCGCTGATGAACGAGAACTCCACCAACAGCTCCGTAAGCAATGAAACCAGCAGTCCATTCGCAACGGCAAGCACGCCGAGTCCATCGATGGCTGGTACCACTTGCTGCAGCACCCCTTTTAATTACTGCCAGCACTGGCTCTCTATACAGCTTGCTGCTGGAGCGAAATATTGATGCTTTTTGGTTGCTCAAGCTGCATACCGGCCAATTTGGCTGGCTCAACCTGCAACCCTTTTATCCAATCCTGCTTGGTGTGCTCACAATCGTCGTGACGGTGTCAGGTCTTGCCATGCTTTTAACGCC
>JAVBIX010000037.1 GCA_030756895.1 Synechococcus sp. SP2 MAG | reverse complement strand
GCCCGGGCCCATGACTGCCAAGCCTTTGCCCAGCACCGGTGCCGTGACAGGCCTGAAGGAGACTCTCGATTTCTTTCGTGACCCGTTGTTTGCGCAGAAGCGTTTTGACGCTTATGGGGATGTGTTCGCCACCAAGTTGCTGGCGCAGCGCATCGTGTTCATCCGTGGTGAACAAGCGATCACTGAGTTGCTGAATCAAGGCGATGCCTTAGAGGGCTGGTGGCCTGAAAGTGTGAAGCAGTTGCTCGGGAGCCGCTCTTTGGCCAATCGCAACGGGCTTGGCCATAAAGCTCGGCGAAGGGTTGTTGGTCAGTTGTTTTCAAGCGCTGCGTTGGTTCGCTACACCCCCTCGATTACGGCATTGATTGATGAACTCGCCAATGAGCTGATTCAAAGTTCTGGTTGCGTATCCCTGTCAGCCGTGATGCGCCGCTTTGCCTTTGCGGTGATCGCCACCACTGTTCTGGGGCTGGATGGCGAAAGCCGAGACGTGCTCTTCGCTGATTTCGAGATCTGGACCAAGGCTTTGTTTTCGATTCCTCTGGCGATCCCTGGTACTCCTTTCGCTCGTGCCATGGCCGCACGCCAGCGCCTGCTCAACCGCATCAAGCAGGTTTTGCATCAGGGCGGTAACCAGGGGGGCCTTGATCTGATTAGCGGTGGTCTTGATGAAGCGGGGATTCCGCTGGATGACGACGACCTAGCGGAACAACTGTTGCTGCTGCTGTTCGCCGGCTACGAGACCACGGCCTCATCGCTGAGCTGCCTGTTTCGGGCCCTGCTGATTCAGCCGGAGGTGATGGCGTGGTTGCTTCCTGAGCTTTTGGAGTCTCCGTGGCCAGCCACCTCAACACCTCAATCAGCTCGTCTTGATGCCACGGTGCTCGAAGTGATGCGCCAGACCCCGCCAGTGGGTGGGTTCTTCCGCCGCAGCCTGCGCAAGATTGAGTTGGCGGATGTAGAAGTGCCAGAGAACAGCGTGATCCAGGTGGCTCTGAGCCCGTCGGGGCAAACGGATAGCAGCGATCTGGCTAACTTCCGCCCCCAACGCCATCTCGATGGTTCGTTTGATCAAACTCTTCTCCCCTTTGGAGGAGGAGAAAGGGTGTGCCTCGGCAAGGCCCTGGCGGAATTGGAGATTCGCTTGATGGTGGTAGGGCTTCTGCAGAAGGTGGAGTTGCAACTAGAGCCAGATCAGGATCTCTCCTTGCAGCTCGTGCCCAGCCCCTCTCCCCGCAGCGGCCTGAGGGTGAGAGCTATGCCAACCACTGATCGGCATCCATGATCTTTTTGCTCAGCAAGCCAAGGCGCTTGAATTCGGCAAAGTTCAGGTCTTTTACCGCCTGATCGATTCCGCAATCGACCCATTGGTCATCGCGCTTTTCATAAATAGTGAAGTCTTGCTCCAGCGTTTCGCGTCGGATGCAGTAGGTGATCCCGTCTTCGTGGAGAAATTCAGCGGATTGCAGTTGCAGACCCATCGATGGACTCCCATTCATCTTGATGCTGGCGCATGGGCT
>JAVBIX010000036.1 GCA_030756895.1 Synechococcus sp. SP2 MAG | reverse complement strand
GTGACTGCGCATACCTTCGGCAGGATGGATCAAGTGATGTGGGGTTGGAACAGGGCCAAAACACAGTGTGATTGGTATTGGCTCCGGGGCGAAATACAATCTTTACGATCCGGCCAGCGTTCACATCGAGTTTCTCAGTGTGTCAGGCCTATCTGAAAGCTCAAACCGCGGATTTGGATGATCGGGAGGTCACTCCAAGTAGCTGATTATCTGCTTTTCGAGGATGATTTCTTTGTTATAAGCAACGGTTCGATTGCTATCCCTGAAAGTTGCTGACATATGCATTAATTGAGGAAATGATGTCAAAGCCTTTCCCTGTAATGAGAAAGAATAAAATGGAAAGACTTTTGTCTAATTTTCCTTTTGCTATTGTATAAAATCGGAGGATTACTTAACCACTTGATCGATTGATGAAAGATTAACCTGATGTGACCATTGTTTTGAATTCTTCATTACCCGACTCATTTGCTAAATCTGTCAAGAGCGCTTTGCTGTCTTCGCCAAGATTCTCTAATGTCTTAGCGGTGAAGTCATAGTTGTCAAAAATCGTTTCTACTGACCAGATATAATTATTTTCAATGGCATAGCTACAAATACTTTTAACGATTTCATCTTGAGTTGCCCTAATCCCTTTATCCCAAAGATCTTTAACAATGAAGTCCACAGTAACCGTTCCTTCAAGCATTGGGTCGAGGTCGAATGCCAGCACGCAACCAAGTTCATTAAAGGTTTCTACCCACGCAGTGTTGGTCTCAAGGCAACCCTTGATAATGGTATGGGCTTCTTGCTTTGTGGTCACTTGGAACCGATCAGATCTCTTATTTTTAATGCATCAACACCGGCATTGCCCTGATATTTCAGAAAGATTTTGTTCGGAATGTCTGACAAATCCTTTAGAGCTGCCGACTTTGCGATCACGCCTTGGATCTTGTGGTCCACACGAGGTTTCTTAAGGGCAATTTGTGTAGTGTCACTTCTAAGAAGCTTACAAAAGTTTCTGTTTCATGACAGATCAGATCTCTCCTCGTGAACAGCCTTTACGCAGGCTCTATTAAATTTTTTGATCAGTAATTTTTTTGTTTTTCTTCTGTTGAGCTGACTACAGCTCTTTTCAGTTGGCGGATCGTAAGCATCAATATCGTGACTCGATGAGCTAAAGCTGATAGCAAGAGATCAATGCGTCATGACTGCAGCGACACTGACCTCCCTTCCCTTGCAGAGCTGCAAGTTTGAGCGGTTTGGCACTGCGATTCATCCTGTTGATGACATGACGCCCCATAGCGACGTTGATGCCCAACTCAAATTTGAGGGAGCTGAGCTGCGCTACTACGTGATGCGCCTTCGCCATCGGCCGGCAGTACTGGCAAGCATGACCCGCCATCAGCGGGCTACCCAGTGCTTAGGTTCTGCCGATGCCCAGCCTTGGTGGTTGGCAGTAGCTGCTCCAGAGCTTCTACCCGAGGATCTCTGTGCAGCATCCGTGCAATTGGTCCAAGTCAACCCCGGCGAAGCTGTGAAGCTCCATCAGGGCACTTGGCATGCTGGTCCCTTTTTTCCCGCGCCCTCTGCTCTGTTTTACAACCTGGAGTTGGGCGATACCAACCTCAATGACCACAATTTTCAGGCGCTCACTGCTCCAATCAGGTTGATTCTGAATTGATCCCTCAGGGACCCAAGCCACGAACGATCTGCTACTGATGATTCTGTGGCCAGTCATTGACGCGAATGAGCAGCACCAACAGTTTGCGTCCTCTTCCTTGCAGAACGGGTTTGTTTATCGGGGTGCGCGAATCCATCGCTTACCTGAGGGATCCTGACGGTTTCATCGCAGAACGCCACCAACAGTTTGGCCCTGTTTTTGGGACAACCCTCTTCTTTCGTCCTACGGCCGTTGTAGGTGGTCCAGATGCTGTTGAGCAGTTCATTGACCTTGAGAGCAGCATCAGTGAAAGCGCATTACCAGCCGCCTTTACCGCCTTACACACAGCTGATGGTGCTTTAAATCAGGCAGGTGAGACACATCGATCCACTCGACGTGGCTATTCCGCTCTCTTCAGCCCCAGCAATCTGGAGTCGTACCTACCAGAGATCAATCGCTGCATGGTGCAGTTCACATCCAGCATTGCTCAACGCGGGAGTACGTGTATCGCGCTCGATGCGAAGCATCTTTGTCTCAATCTCTATGCAGAACTCTTTGCTGGTGAATCGTTAACGAAGGACGAGATCGAAGCTTTTATCTCTTACAACGATGCACTTCTGAGTCTTAGCAAGCAGCTTCCTTCCTTTCGCAAAGGAGAGAAGGCATTAGCGGCGCTTCAGCAGAGCATGCAAGTGCGTTTGGGCAAATATCGACGCGGTGAATTGGATGGAGCTTGCTTCCGGATTTTTACGGCCAATCTCGATGAACACGGCCAGCCATGGAGTGACGAACGCATTGCGACGGCCACCGTCTTGATGGTGTGGGGGGCCTATATCGAAGTTGCGTCTTTGATGGCCAGCTGTTTAATCCAAACCAGACATCGACTTGATGTGAGAGATCAGGTTCTCAAAATGGCAAGGGATCACAATCTGGTGAATTCAGAAACGCCAGGTCACCTTGCTGATTGGGACCTTCCCTTCGTACAAGGAGTGCTGCGTGAATCTCTTCGATTAATACCCCCGGCTGGAGGCGGTTTCCGAATGACGTCTGAAGACATTGATATTTCTGGGTACCGCATCCCCGCGGGCACCGTCGTGACAGCTGACCCGCGAATCGGTAACGCAATGTCTGCATTGTTTCCAGAGCCTCAGTCGTTTGCGCCTGAACGTTGGATGAGAGAACGTGACATCAAACTCAACCTCAAAGACGGAGCTAGTTGCCCTTTCGCAGGGAGTGCCCTACGACTGCCCAAAGAAGGATGGTTTCCAGGAGGGATTGGTAAACATGGCTGTCCAGGCTTGCCATTAGCAGAGCTCAGTGTGAGGATTTTTTTGGTGCGTTGGATGCAAGCGATTCAACATTGGGAGGGGGATTCAGAGCACACCAAGTCGATTCCATACACACTTGTTCCCATTCGAATTCCCACAGATTCCTACCGGCTAAATGTTGTACCGGCTCCTAGAGACGCACCCTAGGTTCATTTTATAATTGAAGACAATTCACTTGCCTAATTTTTAAATGCTTTTGCACTGGTTATTCTTGATATTCACAAATGTGCTTTCAATTGATTGTAGGCAGCAGGTTTTGAGGCATTTATAGTTTCTTTTTTCTTATCAGTCCTGACTGGATTGTAATTGAATGTCAATAATAAATGAGCTCCAATCTCGAACGTTTTGAACTCATTGCTGGATTGTTGCTAGGTAATTCTGTAGCGTTTGTACTTATGTCCTGCTTTGCATGTGACATATTAGGGTTTCCTTCAATTTCGTTATGGCAAAGCTTCGCCTGATCATTTATGCAGCCACAGCCTTCGGGGGGATTGCCTGGCCTTGGTACTGCATTTATCAGTTTATCCAAGAAACTGAAGCTTTAGGTCTGACCGATCCTTTGGAGATAGTGGAGCTATTTTCTCAGGGCGTCTGGGCAAATGCTTCCGCCGGTTTTATTGCTGCTGATTTGACTCTTGTTCTCATCGCAGCTTTTGCATTCATTGTTGCCGAGGCGTTGAGGCTCAAAATGAAATATTGGTACCTTTACTTTGTAGCAACTTTTGGAATATCTTTTGCGTTTTCATTTGGACTGTTTATGTTTAATAGAGAGCGTAATTTGATGCGGTCTACTGATGTATCTGTCTAGTTTTTCAGTTTTAGCTTTGTGAAATAAAGATTTTCCAGCCTATCTGTAAGGCTGGAAACAAAAATGTCTATGGCTAGCTGGGGATGGAATCTAGGCCAATTGCTTCTTCACGCTTAGCCATCAGTGCTCTTGACACACCCTGCTTCAGCAGAGTGTGTCAAGAGCGGATCTTGGCCTCCGTTTTCTAAAATCTGTTTTGAATTGCATCCCTCTGCAGTCGTACTGAACCTCAGAGCGATGATGCAGATGGATTCGACTCTCTCCTGCTCATGATTCGCTCCAGAGCTGCGGTGGCTTGGGCTCCAGGCAAGCCTTTGGATGTCACCGAGATCGATGTCGCTCCACCCCGTGCTGGAGAAGTGCTTCTTCGTGTTGTGGCGACTGGGGTTTGTCATACAGATGCTTTCACCCTTTCTGGCTCAGATCCTGAGGGTTTATTCCCTGCCGTGTTGGGGCATGAAGGCGGAGCTGTTGTGGAGGAGATCGGCGAGGGCGTCACCTCAGTCGCGGTAGGCGACCATGTGATCCCTTTGTACACACCTGAATGTGGGCGTTGTCGTTTTTGTCTGTCCGGTAAGACGAACCTATGCCAGGCGATTCGTTCCACCCAGGGAAAGGGGGTGATGCCTGATGGCAGCAGTCGTTTTTCTCGTGATGATTTGATGATTCATCACTACATGGGTACGTCGACCTTTTCCGAGTACACCGTGCTTCCGGAGATAGCAGTTGCCAAAATCAACCCTGATGCGCCCTTGGAAAAGGTGTGCTTGCTTGGCTGTGGTGTGACCACAGGAATTGGAGCCGTCCATAACACCGCCAAGGTTGAACCTGGCAGCAGCGTGGCCGTCTTTGGCCTTGGTGGCATTGGTTTAGCGGTGATCATTGGTGCGGTCCAAGCTGGAGCCGAACGGATTATTGGGATCGACCTCAACCCTGCGAAGTTCGCTATCGCCAAACAACTGGGAGCCACGGAATGTATCAATCCCCGCGACCATGCGGCTCCCATCCAAGAGGTACTGATTGACCTCACCGATGGTGGAGTCGACTACTCCTTTGAGTGCATCGGCAATGTGGATGTCATGCGTGCCGCTCTTGAGTCATGTCATAAGGGCTGGGGTGAGTCCACCATCATTGGTGTAGCGGGAGCTGGACAGGAGATCAGTACCCGGCCCTTTCAACTGGTCACCGGCAGGGTGTGGCGGGGGTCTGCCTTTGGAGGGGTTCGCGGTCGCAGCCAATTGCCAGGCTATGTAGAGCGCTATCAAGCGGGGGAGATTCCGCTTGATAGCTTTATTACGCACACGATGGAATTAAAGGACATCAACCGGGCCTTCGAGTTGATGCATTCCGGCGAAAGTATTCGCACGGTTGTGCACTTTTAACAGAGGTTATTGAAGGAATGGAATTGATCAGTAGTCATCGTTGTTTTAACGGTGAACAACGTCGCTACCGCATCGAGTCTGATCAGCTGAAAGGCAGCAGCACCGTTGGCGTGTTTTTGCCCCCGAGTGCTCTCGCTATTGATGCGGAACCTGTTCCTGCATTGTTTTGGCTGTCTGGCCTTACCTGTAGTGATGAGAATTTTGTTCAGAAAGCGGGAGCCCAACGGCGAGCTGCTGAACTAGGCCTTGCTCTGATCACTCCGGATACCAGTCCACGGGGACACGACGTTCCCACAGATCCCGCAGGTCAATGGGACTTTGGTTGCGGCGCAGGCTTTTACGTGGATGCTGAGCAAGCACCCTGGTCTAAGCACTACCGGATGCACAGCTTTGTATTGGATGAACTGCCATCACAGCTTTGCTCTGCATTACCTCTTGATGCTCAGCGTTTTGGATTATCTGGCCATTCGATGGGCGGTCATGGCGCTTTAGTTCTCGGTTTGCGTTATCCAGATCGTTATCAATCGGTGTCGGCCGTGTCACCGATTTCCCATCCCAGCCAATCCCCGTGGGGCCAAAAAGCCTTTGGTTATTTCTTTGGCACTACTCCTGAAGCACAACTGTGCTGGCGGCAGTGGGATGCTGTTGCCTTGTTAGAAGACGGTTGTCACCGTAAGGATCAGTTGTTGGTGGATCTGGGCTCAGCCGATCCTTTCCTGCAAGAGCAGCTGCGTCCAGATGATTTGAGTGTTGCCGCTGCAAATAACCATCAGCCACTGGCGTTATTCATTCATGAGGGGTACGACCACAGCTATTTTTTTGTAGCCAGCGTGATTAATCGCCACCTCGAGCATCATGCGCAAGCTCTTGGTTTATTAAGCTAAGAGATGGCGATGTTTCCAAGGCTATCCTTGGAACGTGAATTTAGTTTAATGTGGAGTAGATGATTCATAGTAATAGTATTTATTGAATCATAAACATAAAAGCATGAACAAATGTTGTGAACCTAGGCAATTGTGTTTGCGATAAAAAGCTTTTCGTTTAAGCCTCACCTTGGTCTGATCTGATCAAAGACAGTAGTCGTGCCATCGTGAGCAATGGCAAGCACATCAAAGGCTTCAGCTTTTACGCCTGCTGTTTCCATTCCAGGAGATCCCATCGGCATTCCAGGTGCTGTGAGACCTCTGATATCTGGGCGTTTGTGCAACATTTTTTGGATGGTTGCCGCAGGAACATGTCCCTCTACTACATAGCCAGCAACAATTGCAGTGTGGCAAGACGACAACTCTGGTGTGATTCCATTTGCTTGTTTGAAAGCTTCCATGTTTTCGATCACCTTGTCCTGGATCGTGAAGCCTGCTGTTTCCACGTGCTCTCCCCATTTCGTGCAGCATCCACAACTCTCAGAGCGATAAATGGCAATTTCAGGGAGCGTCTCGGAATTGAGTAATGGCACTACAGCATCTGCTGTTGGCTGTGCATCCACTGAAAGAGGCAGGACGGCAAAACATATCGCCATCAAAATCCCGACATAAAACTGTTTCATCCCTATCTGCTCAACAACACACCAATGATAATAAGCGGAAGCCTTCCAATGCAATCGTACTTATTAGAAGGTGCGACTAAGCAGAAACTTGAAATGCTTTTATAGTGTGATCAATGCAACTTCAGCGCACAGGCCTGGCCCGAACGCAAGAGCGATACAGGGTCCGTGGCAATCGTGTTGTCGCATTTGGTCAATAACAAATAATATTGTTGCTGACGACATATTTCCATAGTGAGTAAGAATATTCCTTGAATAAACGAGTTGATCTTCCCTGAGTGACAATGAATCAGCACATGCTTGAAGAATTCTTGGGCCTCCAGGGTGAATGGCCCAATGTTGAATGCTGTTGAGATCTGTACCACGGGCTTGAAGCCATTCAGTCAACCATGGTTGCAAGGTAGTGGAAATCGCTTTAGGTACTTTGGGGGATAAGCCCATGGAGAAGCCGTGATTTCCAATTTGCCAATGCATTAAATCATGGGTATCTGGAATCACTGTGGATCCAGAGGCCTGCAGAGCTATTCCTGCTGATGTTGGTTTCTGATTGGGTGTCTCAGCATGCGTTGCAACCAAAGCAGCAGCACCATCTGCAAATAAAGTGTTGGCCACTACATGTTCAGGATTCCAACCGTATTGCAAATGAACACTGCACAATTCCACAGCGCATAGGAGAACAACAGCTTCGGGATCAGCTTCTACAAAGGCGTGGGCAACGCGTAAACCATTTAATGCCGCATGACACCCCATAAATCCAACATGGGTGCGCTGGACATTGGGAGACAGCTGCAGTTGCTCTATGAGATCACAATCAACGCCAGGAGCATGAAATCCCGTACAGCTGATCGTGATTAGGTGTGTGATTGCACCAGCAGAGATTCGTGATTCCGCGAGAGCAAGTTTGCAGGCTTTGAGTGCCAACAAGGAAGCGTTTAGTCGATACGCCTCCATTCGCTCTGCGGTGGTTGGACTATCAACTCCGTAAAAGGGCAACCGTTGATGGATCGTTTGCTGTGCATCACCAGTTAATAAAACACTGCCCCTACTTTGAACTTGGGAACGTCTCTGAATGCGGCGTACGAGCGAGGCGCGTTCGGGATCATCTGCACTCACCCATTCAGACAGTGTTGTGGACTCCGTTTGATTGACGTTCTGCTCGGGTACTGCGGTCGCTAGACCGCGAAACATTAAAGGCATGGGTCACCTTGTGGCGATGGCAGCTTTTCTTTGTTCAGGCTGGAGACGATGGATTCTGAAACTGAAGGCCAGCGTTTCACCACTTCAAATAAAACTGCTGTAGTGGCTGGACGTTTCAATACTGAGGACAAGGCTTTGCATACCGTTTGCCGCCTGCCGATATGCACCTGAAGGGTAGTCTTCCAGCGCTTTTCTAAGTTCCTAGTCCATCGTTCCATTCCCTCAAGAACGAATGGTGCAGCAGCAGCACCTGCCGTTAAGGCCCAGGCCATCCCCTCACCGGTGAAAGGCTCGACATATCCTGCGGCATCGCCCATCACAAGAAAGCGTTCCCCTGCCACAACATTGGAATGACGGCTTAGTGCAGCAGTGAGTTGCCAGCGTTGGCCTCCTTGCAGTGCCTGTGGAACTGGAAACCCCGCCTGCTTCAAAATTTGATGGGCCGCATCCATGGTTCCTTGACCTTGAGATAGGGCGTCACGATCAAAGGCCCCTGCAAGATTGAGCAATCCGTCTTCCCTGCGCACTAATCCCACATAGCCCTGATCTCCAATCGCCATGTGAATGGCTCCACTTGGGTAGTGATTGGTGTCATCATCCACAACGCAACCGGCACCATGTCTGGATTGCTTTCGAACCCTGCTTTGCCCTGCTTCGTTTTTGGGAAGACAATGCTGTGAAAGTCCTGCGGCTACCAGCACAACGCGAGCGTTGACATGGCTGGTGTTCCCACTGTGATGATCTTTTAGACGCACACGTCTATAGCCAGGGCTCGCTGCTTCAACGTGAGCTGTCATCCGAAATCGTGCTGAAGCTCCAGCTTTGATTGCCGCCTCGATCAGGGCTTGATCGAATCGTTCCCGCGAAAGTACAAAGCCATTGGGTAACGCCAGTGTTGCTTCACGCCCACGCAGTCCAAGGCGCAATCTGTCCAGTGTTTGTCCGCCGCATTCCTCAATCAAGTTGTTCTCACCTCGAGAACTCAGAATCGCTTGAGCCTGGTTGTTAAAACAGCATCCACAGACTTTCCAGCGGGGAAACGAGCGCTGCTCAACGAGCATGACGCGCAATCCTTTTTTCGCACAATCCAGAGCAGCGAGACCTCCAGCAGGTCCAGCTCCAATGATCAGGACATCCCATAACTTTTGCATCTCAAGAATGGGCCCAGCTCAACAGGTAACGCTCTGGCCATGAGCGTTTGATCTGTGCATTCTTCAGGCCTGCTTGCTTGGCGATGCTCATCATTTCATCGGGTTGCAAGGCGCCGCGTACTGAGAGAGGTCCATCGGTATGAACCACCCAGGAACGGCTCAAGAGACGGGTACCGATCCAGGCCAATGCAAAGCCAAGCCTGCTTCGAATCAAATCATCAACGAGAACGAGTTTCCGAGATCGCAGCGCCATCGCTTCTAAAAGATGAACTACGGCTTCCTGATCCAAGTGATGTGCAAATAGCGTGCAATACACCACGTCAAAGGTGTACTGGTCTGTGGGTTTTGCTAGTGCATCGGCAGTAAAAAAAGTGATGTCTGCTTCTCTCTTCATTGCGTTAGACCGCGAAATCTCGACGGCTTCAGGGTTCAGATCACAGGCATGAATCTCGAGTGCCAAACCCTTTTGTTTGGCCATCAGGGCAAGGTCGATGGCTGTATCACCTCCTCCGCAAGCCAGCTCCAAAACGCGAAGTGGATTTGTGGGTTGTCTGATCGCTAGGGATTCGATGGCGCGAAACAGCCCAACAGAACACCGACTGATCGTATTGATGCGCCGCAAGCCACTTAAAGCCTTTGCGTGCTCTTTTGGATCGAGGCCAGGCTGATCCATCACTTCCGGTTGACGATCACGGTTATTGAGAGCTGAACCCCAGATCATCGATCGCCACTATTTGTTGAAACAAGCTAGGAGGAATATGAGTTGGAGACGCTGCTCATCGTGAGTTTTTTGGCTCCTCGGAATTGAGGCGTTGGTTTGCTGAGATCGCTATCAATCTCCATATGGGAGCTCTTCGCTGGAGTTTTGGGAATCAGCCTTGGACGGATCGATTTTTGATGGAGCATCAGCAGACGACTCACGGATCATCGATACGGTATCCACCGACTCACGGTTGGGGGGTAAAGAGTTGTAAAAATAGGTTGACTCGATGTTTGCAGATGTCCTCCTACTCCGTAATTGGTTGCGGCTACGTCGGTAGCTTCGTTGCGGCAAATATGAAAAGCCAGGGCAATTACGTTATTGGCACAACCCGCACCTCGCAGCGGTTTGCTGAGTTGCGCAATGTTGTGAACGAACCGATCAGCCTTGATCTTGCAGTACCAGACTGCGATTTTTCATTTCTTGAGGACCAACAGGGTTTGTTGATTAGCGTGGCCCCCACGCAAAATGGTGATGGATATCAGTCCGTTTTCTCAAGCGGGATTCGAAATCTTGCTCGCGCTTTACGTTGTCGTCAGTCCACCCAACCTCTCCATGTGACCTACATCAGTTCTGCTGGTGTATACGGAGATCATCAAGGTGAGCTTGTCTCTGAAGAATCGGCTGTGGATTCTTTGAATCCTGTGAATGCGATGTTGGTTGAAGCAGAAAATGTATTGCTCACCATTGATCGACCCGATACAAAAATCTGTGTACTTCGTCTAGGTGGTATTTATGGCCCAGGACGTGACATGGTTGCCATGATCAAACAGGCGGCTGGTGAACAAATTTCCAAGAATGGTAATGATGTCCCTGCTTGGAGCGGTATTTTTGACATCACTAATGGAGTGAGTTTTGCTTTCAACAACCAGCTTGTTGGTACCTACAATCTTGTTGATGATATGCAGCTCAGTAGACGAGAGTTGTCAAACGAAATCTGCGACATTGATGGTTTGCCTCCTGTAATTTGGGCTAATGAAAATTCTCCAGGCGCTCGAGCTATGAATGCCAAAGTGAGCAATCAAAAAATTAAATCAGAGGGATTTCGTTTGAGTTCACCTTCAATGCTCCTACCTACACCTGTTTAGCAATGTATCGAGCTAGTCATTTCTTTTGCTAGCTCGACCAGCGCTTTCATGGAAGTTTCTCAAGCTGTTTGCGGGCATTCAAAAAAAGATCGCCCACGACGTTGAAGAGCTCAATGCATTTACTGTATTAAAACAATCAGGAATTGAGACTTATCAATTCACCAGGGAAGCCGCTGGCCATTGGAATGCCAAAACGTTCCGCTGGTCTCTAGTTGAAGCTCATCAATCCTTGCCAAGAGCCCTAATACTGCTGTTTCTGGGCTGATCCCGTTTGGATTGAAGTTGATCATGCGCGTGCTCACGAGCCCTGGGTGAAGGATGGCCACCGAGATTCCGCGTGGCTTCAGATCGATCGATAGTGATCGGCCAGCGATGTTGAGAGCCACCTTTGACATGCGGTACCCGTAGGAGCCACCCGAGGTGTTGTCGTCGATTGATCCCATACGACTGGTAATCAGGGCCAGCTTTGCGCCGTGGGGCATCTGTCCCATCAGCGATTGGGCCAACAACAATGGTGCTAAGGCATTCACCTCAAATTGATGTTTGATTCCTTCGATATCCAGGTTCTCGAGCCCCATGGATTGCAAAGTCCCAGCATTGAGGATCACTCCATCCAACGGCTGACCATTCAGGTTCTGAACTAACGCGGCGATGGAGGCTTCACTTGTGAGTTCGATGCCGGACTGAATCTCCACACCTATAGCCTCAAGATCTGGAGAAGTCTTTCTGCATACAGCAATCACCTGGTCTTGGCGAGCCTGCAATTGACGGCAGAACTCAAGCCCGATGCCCCTATTTGCGCCTGTAACAAGAAAGGTCGCCAAAGAGTCCTCTGAATCTGACAACAGTTTGATACGGAATCATGAGGGTGCGATCACTGGCAAGGGACTCCTCCGCTGATTGATGAGTGTCATCCCCACTGATGCGCTTTGGGTATGACGGCCAGTATTGACTGAGCAATCTGAAACGGAGCAAGGGGATTCACTTACATCCCAGATAGCTCTAAGGAGTTTCACTTTTGCTATTAGTCATCAAACCAAAATCAGACATCATTCATGAAGAGATGAGTGTTGATTGAAAGTTCCACATTTCTCCTGCCTCTTGCCACAGTTCCCACGAGTACCGAGAGCCATTCACCACAATCAGCTGTCCAGCAAAACCAGCTGGAGAAGGTTGGTAGAGATCAGTTAAACCCTGAATGGGTTCGCCATCTCTTGTGAAGATCTCGATAACCCGCTTCCCAATCCGTTTGGAAAGATCTTGCTGGAACTCGTCAAGACTCATTTACCTTTCTCATCATGTTGAACGCAGTGTTTAGAGCTTCTCTGTAGAATGAACCTAAGCACATGTTATCGCTCGCCACTGGTTCGGTGTTGTCGATCCTTCAGACGCGATTGAATTTCGTCCTTCAGCTTGATGTTATTGCTTAAAAGGAAGCGCTAATCCAATGCCTAGATCGGGACGAGAATGCTGATCCAATCTTGATGAAGTGGCCGTGCATTTTTGGAATAGACAATACGGTGATGAGAGGTTGGGTAGACGAAAATAAATCTCAAGATTGCTAAGTATTTTCACTTCATTCTTGTTAGTCACTTCTATTTTGTAGAAAGCAGTCACCAACATGATTGCCAAATGTTTGCGGCGTTGCTCACCGCTTCTGGCTTAGGTGTTAGTGAGCTCTCCAATAACGAGAATGTGCCTTCTCATTGGATTCTGCGGCCTGACTGTAGTTTCCTTACTGTTTATTGAAAAAGGTTTGTGGAGAGCTTTGGGGCAACGATGCATGTTCTGGCAGTGCGTGGTTACGGCAGCGAGGGCGTCAAGATGACTGGCGTGCGTGGGGTACATGATTACCTCTACATAACGTCATGGAACACGAGTAGGAAAATGATTCTCATCGCGAATACGCGAGCTAAGATTGGATCATTGGTTTCTCAGGGGTCAGCCTGAGAAGGAAACGGGGAAAGAACGGTGAAACTCCGTCGCTGTCCCGCAGCTGTGAAGCGTCTCTTCGGGAGTCGTCAGTCAGAACGCCCGCCAGAACTCCAACCGACGAGGATCGACATTTGACTCTTTCAAAGCAGGCCTTCCTGCGGCCGATGAAGTGGGCTTCCCTAGGAATGATTCCTATGCTTCTGCTTGGAAGCCCCGCCTTCGCTCACCATCCGTTTGGAATGGGCGACAGCAGCCAGCTCAGTGGATGGTCAGGTCTAGTGAGTGGCATTGGTCATCCTCTTCTTGGGCCAGACCATTTGCTCTTTCTGCTGGCCATCGCATTCATTGGACTGAAGCGGCCGATCGCCTGGATTATCCCAATGCTGGCTATCGGCCTGGGCGGCAGCCTGATCTCTCAGTTCATCCCACTACCAGATTTGGTTGCGCCCTGGGCTGAAGCTCTCGTGTCGCTTAGCCTTGTTGTTGAGGGCCTGATTGCTCTTTCAGTAGCTCCAGCCGCCTGGCTTCTTCCACTCTTCGGCCTCCATGGCTTTCTGCTTGGTACCACCATTGTTGGAGCGGAGCCCACTCCTCTGATCACCTATTTCTTAGGTTTACTCATTGGTCAAGGCGTTCTATTAGCCCTTGTTTGCTCCTTATCGCAAACTGTGATCGCTCGCCTGGGAGAGCAAGGTCGTCGACTTAGTGCTGGAATCTGGATGGGTATTGGAATTGCCTTTGCCTGGGTGGCCCTGATCGACTAATTACGTTTTCATCAATACAAACAAACGTAATCTATTGCCTCCTTTTAAATAATAGGGAGGTTTTTTATTGCATCTATTTTGAAGTAGTCATTTGCCAGTCGCTGTGATGATTCATTAACCGTGCCTATTCCTCTTGATAAGAACCATTTATTTTTTATGTCAAGTGCTCGGCAAGGCCTGGGCTAGAACTGTTGTTACTGCCGTATCGACACTAAGAACTCTTGTTCCTAGATGTATAGATCTTGCAATCTTTGAAGTAGCCAGTTCAACTTCAAAAGGAACGAACCCACCTTCAGGACCAATCAGGACAACAGCAGGTGTTGAAGCAATATCAAGTTCAATAGCTGATTTGTCTGCTTTCATGTCTGTAATCCAGCAGTTGCGAGCAGCGCATAGATGGGACAATTGGTCTTCAACAAACGGGCGAAATCTCTTATGCAAGTGTACATTGGTCATTAATGTATCGTTTGAGCGCTCCATACCAGCCATGAGTGCATCATGTATTTTTTCAGGTTGCAAGAGAGGGCTTTGCCAGTAACTCTTTTCAACTCTTGCACTATTGATTAAATGTAGATTCTTTACTCCATATTCTGCAATCGTACGCAAAATTTTTCGTAACATCTTAGGCCGTGGTAATGCTAGAACGATATCAAATTGATGTCTAGGGGGGGCTGATTCGTTGAGGAAAACCTTGAGCTTGATAACTTGTGAATCAATAGATTCAACAATGCCATATCCACAATCACCGCCTAACAGGCCAACTTTTAGTGATTGTCCAATGCTCGGATTCAACACCTTGAAGATATGTGTAAAGCGATAATCACGAATGATAGCTATGTTTGAATTGTTTAAGAAGTCTTGGGTTTGTAGAAGAATAATATTCATGGAGAAAGGTTAACCTCTTCAATGTTGAAAAACTCTGATCGATGTCTTCATTTTACGGATTGGACTCAAGCAAGCTGAATCGGCGGTCTTAAAAAGAAGGTCGCTGTAAGGACAATCGTTCTACAAAAAGTTGGGTCTGACTATTGGACGTGCAAATAGCCTCTGTGCGCTTGCTCTTACGACCTATGGTGATCAGAGCGAGATGGTTGAGCATGCCATGGGTTGTATTGGCCGCTAATGGGGTTTGATCCTCGGCGTTGGTCGTCAGCAGCTGGACCGCATCGACGTCAGACCGTTACAAGTAACGTTGATGCCCTCTTGGCTGAAAATGACAGTCTGCGTAGACAGGTGCTGCAGCTGAAAAGGCAGCTTGATGTACTCCGTCAGCGTTCATGGTCACAACACCCTTCAAGACAACAACACTCGTCAGATGCGCCTCGACAACAACAAAGAGAGATAACTCCATCTGTCTCCACTGATCAGGTTGAACGTTGGGGAGAAGCACTCGCACATCAACAGGGTTGGAATACCCTTCGCCTCAATGAGCTTGAACAATTAATCGATGCGTTAAATCGTGCAAGTTTTCACCCTCATCTGAATCTTCAGCAACGATTAGATCGGCTTATGCCTGGGCTGGGTGCTGATTTATTTGCTGCCACTCATAAGCCGGTAACAAAGAAGCGATGTGCTGTGCTTGCAGCTTTTGCTTTGTATGGCATTAGGTCTCGTGAATGGCTTGACGAAGACCCTCAACGGGTTGTCTTTGAATTGAAAAGCAGACAACAGAGCTCGCAAAAAAATCGCAGAACTAGGTCCGATCAGCGAGCTTCAGATCGCAACTCCCAGTCCTACGGAAGAGCCAATAAGTCCTCAGAGTTTTCCGTCGGCGAGGCATTACTTGTTTTAGGTCTTAAGCGTGGTGCCTCACAGGACTCTATTAAAAAATCTTATCGACGCTTAGTTAAACAACATCATCCTGATCTTGGCGGATCGGTTGATCAATTTCGTAAAGTCAATGAGGCTTATCAGCAACTTATGATGAAAGGTTGAATCAACCAAAATTGAAACTATATTTAACGTGATAAATTTTGAAGCTTAACATCAATTAGCTTTGAATCGACTCCATAAGATGCCCTTATTGTTTTCAACTTATTTCTAGATTCAAGCCAAATCGCATCAATTGTAAATTGTTGGTTGAGAGTGAGCTTTGCTGGACAACGTAGAATAATATTATCAGGAAAGAAGTATTCTTTATTATCAAATTGTGTTTCCATATAGAGAGCATCTTGGATCCTCGATCGGGCCAAATCCGCAGCGATGATCTGAGTGATCCCCCGCCACTGGTTCCCGACATTCCATGCCGGAATTAGTTCAACTGCGTCCGACCAGATTGAATGATTAAGGCCAAGACGCATTTCTCGTATGCAAGCTGTTCTTTGAAGTTCGCCATTCAAGCCATAGAGCATGCCAACGCTGAAGCGGATATCTTTGTTAGCAAGAAAAAGTTCCATAGGAAAATATTGCTCTGGTATCGCCTCGGGAACGAGCCATGCAGCAGATCCATCCTGAAAAGCCAACCCTCTCATGTAGTCGCTAGCGGGATGCATGAAGCCATTTTCTTTGCAGTGATCTTCAAGGCTGTAGCTCCAACGTTTCTCACCATGTTGCCCATCAGTGTAAAAATACTGATTAATTTGGCTGATATTCTTTTTTTCGGGATCCGAGTGAAATGATCTAGAACTTAAGAAGGTTTCTGAGAGTTCACCATTTGGTTGATATCGAGTCCAACGTCCATGCCAATTTCCAAGATGGAAATTCCAGAACGCTTTCCAATTTTGAACTGCTGCTGATTCTTGAACTTTCATTTAATATCATTGATCAAAAGATTATACTATGAATATTGAGCCTAGTGAACCCATAGATTAATATTTGAGGTTTCATTTTGACTCAGAAATGTGTTTGCACGTTCGTTCAAACCTGCTAAATAATCTCGACAGTTGGCAGTAGACGTGATCGAGTAACGGGGTCACAATTGATCATGACCACCATTATGAACACCCTGAGGCTGAATATCGATGATCTGGACCTATTGCTTTTGCCTTGTAGCAGGAGGTGTTTTGATTGCCCTTTCTCTTGATAACGATGGCGTTGGTTTTGATGATGATGGTGTGGGCGGAAGCCAAAGCCTGTTGTTCACTACCCCGTTCTGGTCGTTTGGCCTCTGTGGGTTTGGGTTGTGCGGACTTCTGATGTCGTTGCTTACTCCAAGTGACAGTGGATTTCTTTCCTTGTTTGTTGCTAGTTCAATGGGTCTAGGGATGGGATGGGCGGCATCGCATCTGTTGCGTTTGATGAGCCGCCGCGATGCAGACATACTTATCCGCAATGACGACTTAGTCGGTAAAGAAGGCATGGTGACCTTGCGTCTTATGCAAGAGGAGCGTGATCTTGTTGAATCACTAAAACGTTCAGGTAGCGATGCTAAGCGACTGTTCTTATTGCAGAAACTTGAACCACTCCTTACAATGTAAAGTGATACTGTTCAGCCTATCGAGGTTGAGGAAGTTAATCTTATTGGTGAACGTGAGGGTCAGACCAATCTCTCAATCGCTACGTCATTGAAGCAGCTTCAGTCAAGTAAAGGCTTTCGGCTCCCAGAA
Organism: Synechococcus sp. SP2 MAG; assembly: GCA_030756895.1. Lineage (GTDB taxonomy): Bacteria > Cyanobacteriota > Cyanobacteriia > PCC-6307 > Cyanobiaceae > Synechococcus_C. The sequence goes on along the minus strand of JAVBIX010000036.1, from coordinate 115,908 downwards.
GAAATGACTCATAAGGATATTGGCAATACAACAGATTAAAACATATATTAAATAATATCGTTAAAATAAGGCATTAGTTCTAACTAGTCTAAATTATGTTTTTTATTGGGTTATAGGACCTAACATCGTCAATTGACGACTGTGTATTGTTTATTTCTATTCTTGACGGATTTATTAGTCAAAACTTATGGACTGTTTGGTATTCAATTTTTACTATTCAGTTTTTCCCAAGCATCACTATGGCGAAATGCTGGCCATGCTACAAAGTAATAAATGAATAATGGAAATAATGAATATTCAGGATGTACATAAGAGCCATATATTAACCAATAACCTCCCAATGCTATAGGAAGAGCAATAAGTCGTGGTCCATTCCCATAATCGTCTTCAGCCCAGCGTGCACTTAAAGCTTTTCCCACAATCCAAGGTGATAATACAAGTAAAAATGCCCAATGAATTATTAGCCGATAAATATTCCAGAACGGCTTAAAAAAGAGTGAGACAACTATGAATACGACTAAGTATGGAAAGATCACAGATTGAATGAAGCTGCTTGTCTATAGTAGACCCACGTATGCCCTGCATGACAGGTGCTTATGAACTTTCTAATACAATTTGAGTGCGAACTCAAGATTAAAAACTATCAATAATTTAGTCGCTAATCACACCTCTCTTTATTATACTTAGGATTGAAATCAGTAAAGCCGCATAAAAGAAGACAAACGATCAGCTTTGTGTGGGGAATCAAATATTTGAAAACAATTGCTAATCTACAAGCTATAGTAGAAAATATAAGTGAACATTATGACTGATCAAGTGACTCATTTGGATAGTATTTTAAAGTCTATAATTTGTGTTCACAATTCCATTAAACACGAATAAATTCAAAAAAATTCTACAAAGTAATTTTAATTTTTCTTCTCCCCATTTTAATGTTTTTGAGTACTAATTGTAATGTCTAAAAGTTGGAATGACATTGAGAATCATTGGATTCAGCTGAGAGATCAATCACTGTTAACTCTTGATACACCTTGTATCGTAATCAACAAAGATGGGGATTTGTTTGAGACATCACTTTGGGGTTTAACAAGTCATATTGATATACCTCTGGAAATGTCAAAACAACTTCTTAAGGAATATCTTGTCAATGCTATAGAGATTGGATCAGAAGATGCAAGAATACAAATGATTCAAAAAGATCACGTCAATAGTAAGAAATTTTTTGATCAACTTTCTTTGATCAAGCAATTATCTCAAAATGATATTTTAGGTGATATTGATGACCTTCTCAATGCAATAAATATTGCAAAGGATGGCTTCAATGCATCCCCACGAAAGATGCTAATTGTTCAAATGGGTATGTATAGGGCCGACTTGCTTTTGGTCTCACCACCTTCTAATGACGGAAGACAAGTGGATAAGACTGAATAAACAGAGTTTTTATATTATATTTCTATAGTTTATTCTTATTTGCCTCTAAATCTAGTCTAAGACGACTCTTCTGAAACTCGGATAGAATTATCGTTCCATACCATTTGCTAGATGAATGCTGACCTGATTGGCTACGTTGCCGCGACTTTAACGACAGTCAGCTTCTTCCCTCAAGCAGTCAAAACACTTAAAAGTAGAGATACTCGATCCATCTCATTTCGAATGTATTTGCTATTTACTACAGGTGTGATGTTCTGGTCAATCTACGGATGGATGGTAGGTGATAGCCCAGTTTTAATTGCAAATCTAATCACTTTAGTGCCTGCTATTTTTGTACTTAGTATTAAAACTCTAAGTTATACGTAACTATTTAAACAATTAAAAAGATAAAATCATAAACAGGTTGTAACCAAAAAACTTATAGAAATCAAGAGAATTGTTACTAATAGCGTTGGCTGCTCAAATGGATAATTTTTTCATATAAAAATAAATTATCTACATTTAATGCAAAGGTAAGAATTCCGCTCCGATGTTAAACTTTAATAAATTAACAATGTATCTAACACAATAAGCTTAAAGAAAAAAGAGGCAGGCAGAGATATTGTCTTACATCTATAATAAGAGTGTATGTGATTAATTAGATGTAAATGAATTTATTCTTTATGTAACAGGGTTAATTAGCGATAAAATGATATAGCTTTGGGGCGCAAGTGAGTAAGATTAATAATGGCTTGAATGCGCAGCTACCTTCAGTGAGAAACTCTCATTATGCAACCATTCATCATTGATAATGTAAGTTGCCCATATGCTAATTAATGAATGCAGAGTTTCAAGTGCCCTAAGCTGTTCATCTGATCCAGCTTTAGTGTATTTAAAATCCATAAAAATCCTGTCAGCAATTGCTTGTTGACGTCTGCAGCACTGATCAATAGTCATGAATTAACGCTGTCCACTTTTAATGATTTAGAGTTGAGGGTTCTGCCATCACATCCACTCTTTTCTATCTTCAGAGGTAACCCAGACAGAACAGAAATGGCAAACCAATCGCCCATCACAGTTAAATGTGTCGATATATGAAGATTATACACCAAACTTAATGATCTGGTCGTAGGTGTTTATACGGGCTGTATCGGCAGACAGCCGTCTCATCTCAGACTCATCCGTAGCAAGACAGAGTGATAAGCACGCTACCGTCCATAGCTCTTTTAAAATAGTCTTCATCACTTACATTATGCAAAAGGCAATTCTCTCTATTACTATTATGAAGTAAGAAGGCGAACCATTGCTCGAAGAGTTCAAGCAGCAAATTTGTAGAGTTGATTCAGAGCTCGAAACGTTGAGGTCATTGGCTATTCAACTGGGCGCTGAAGGCGTCCATCCAGATCTTTCAACCGTTGTGAAAATAATTGAAAAGTCGTTGCAAGATAAGAGTGCTTTGGAGCTAAAGGCGGAGGCTGCAGGCTACAAGTCTGCCGATTTGGCATTGGAAGCTCTAAGCAATTGCAAAGGTTTTGGCAATGTCCCATCAGATTTCACCATTGCACCTAGTCAGTGGCTTGTCTCGCGCTCTGCCAACAACATTGATGGCATTAACACTCCACGTTCTTTTACAAGCACTTCTGTAACTACAATCCAGGCACAAGAACTGCTTAGAAAGCTTTTACCACTCATCGACGAATTTTGTGACGGAGCAACTGATGCCTCAGTTGAATCTCTACGTGAAGGATTTTTCACCTTGTCATACAATTCCTTTTCCAATGAACTACTCAAGATTATTGCCGAAGACAGGAAAAGTAATAATAACATTGACGACTCAGATGAAAAAGAATTCTGTCCTCCTGTTGGAGAGCTAATCCTGGCTTATGAATATGAATGCCGTCCCTGGTTACAATCAAAAGACGATTTTCAAATGCTGGTTAAGTTTGCCAAGTTCCCAATGCGTATGGATTTAGTGGATCAGGCTGCGGAACTCGATTCACTTAATAACACTCAAAATGCAGAAATAGCAACACTCTTAATTAGTACTTCTTTTTTTGAGCTAGCATCCATCGGTCTTGAAGAAGTAACTGGATATGAACTCAATCATCCCGAAGGCCTCCCTACAAAAGGCAAGTCCTTCCTTTTGAGGTTGAAAGAAAATGGACTTCATGATTCTATAAAAGTTTATCAGCAAACGTTAAATAGTTAGCCATAGCAGTGCATCTATTTTGGATTACCTGAATTTTCTCATTATCCTTTAACTGCTGAAACACCTATCCTGCAGGTATGGGTCACCGTTACCTATCTGTGCCTCGTATCTATATGTTTTGGTGCTCTTAAGATGGGAAATAGCCTAAAATTGAGTATTTTTGATTTGATTAGCCTTAAATGGAAATAAGATTTTGGTTTGTAAATTCATCTTATTTTCTGTAGCAATGTTATCTTCTTTGTCCAAATTATTTTTATACTTTCATTACTGCTCGGACAACAAATATTCATTTAATAGTTGCCGTAATCTTTTTAGTTTTATTGAGAAATATATTTTCTTTTCAGGAACGAAACAATTAAAGATGTATAAGTTGTGGTTTATGTATCAATAAATAATATGGTTGATGCCATGAATTCGAGATAAAGAATTTTCATACGACTCTATGCTTGATTCTAGAAGTACAGATTAACGCAAGAGATTAGGTCTCGTTCTATTCAAAAGATCTACAATTATTGAGTAAGGTGAATTGACACTTAAAGAGTGTTTGCTTCATATGATTAAATTAACTGTGTATCTTAGCGTTATTAGTAGTATAAACTTGTATTTATATAATTATTTGTTAAAGCTATAAAAGCCTATTGGATTATATCTTTAGGTTTTTAGCTGTTTGATAGATATCCGTATGTTTTGAGTATTAACAGATTATTTGTGTCTATTAATTCTACTCTTTTATCCATTATTGTTATTATGAAGAACAGTTTTTAGATATAAACTGTGTTGAGTTTTTGTCCCCAAGCTCCATAGCGCGTTCCCAATCTGCACATGCAGTTACAAGGTCACCAGACATATCCATTGACATACCATGGTTAAAATATGTATTGGCAATATTAGGATTTATTTCAATTGCCGCATCAAAATCTAGAATTGATCCATTGATATCACCAGTTCTAGCTTTTGCAATACCACGATTATTATAAGTTTCAATTTGTTTTGGGTCTAGTTCTAATGATTTGTTGTAGTCAATGATAGAGCCATCAAAGTCGCCTTTTTTTGCTTTTGATACTCCACGGTAGTTATAAGAAGCAGCATCATTTGGATTGTTTGCAATTGCTTTAGTAAAATCAATAATAGCTCCAGAGAAATTCTCTATTTCAAGTTTTTCAATCCCAATTTTTTGATAATCAATTATTTTATCTGTATAGGCTGAAGTTGTCACTGAAATGATTATTAATAATAAGGCTAATAGGAATGATCTAAGATTCATCATGTTTTTTCTCATATTTTATTATACATGATAGTCACCCTTTGTGCTCAGTTTTGAACTGCGCTGATTCTATAAAATAAGTCTTTATGCAAAATGAATTCAGTGCTAAAGAGTTTTTCTATGAATTAACCAAAAGCATTTATTAATCCAAATTAGTTTCAGCCTTATACATGATGTCGCATTTGAATGCTGTGGTTGTTGGTAGTAATATTATTCATGAATCTGATTAATAATGTTTTTATTTCTACATAGGAGCTTTTATCCAAAATAAATTATTCATCTAATGTTGTAATCTTATTCTTTTGTTGTTTAATAAAACATTCATAGAGTTCATCGTACTTATTCCCATTACTTCAATGATTGAAAAGGGTATCCATTCAGATACTTTGATGTCTTCCCCCTATCAAGACGCTAGGCAGGTTTCTACAATTGCAAGGGCTGTACTGATTAGGTTTCAGTTCAACGACAACTTTAAGAGATCGCAGATAACGAATGCTTAGTAAGCACCAAGGTCCTTGCTCGCTGTCTCGGTATGGCAAATGGACGACTCCACGGATGGAACCATGAGGAGCAACGATTTGGCTTTCAGTTTGTAAGGCAAGGTCGCGGGACTTTCAAAGTCCACCGGCTACGAGCAGAGTGACAAGCGAAGCTGCTTCCCTGATTGCTGAAACCAGTCCTATAGGTTAAATGCTGGGGAACGGATTTAGGTGTAGCTCGTAGCGGGAATGTTCCCCACTCCGTCCCAACTATTCACTCAGTTTTTCAGGGGAAGCAGGAATCCAGTCAGTGATATCTAAGTCAGGTCTCTTTAGCAACGCAAAGCATGTTCCAGCATTCCCTCGACAAATCCTAAGTGTTTCGTCTAGAAATGTGATATCTAACCAAGCAGGAAACGATTGATTAATTTTAGATAGTATTTTAGGTCTCCATCCATTCCGAAGAGATGGACCTAACCAGCCTCCTCGCTCGAATTGTACGCCAATTTGATTTGAGCTATTGACTGATAACTTCGCCTCAACAGCAATCATTGCTAAGGATCCAACTGTTCCACTTAGCCGTAAAAGATTGACACCTTTTTGTTGATCAGGATCAAGAGCCTGAAGATTTTCTAGCCATGAGGCTTGTTTGAGCCATGGCTGTGTAGAACTACTCCATCTCAACTCCCATACTCCCTTCAACAAAGTTACATCTGATTGCAAATCTACTACTTGTTTTGACTCAATCTCAGTAATCAAAGATGGAATTTGGGTGTTTTTGGGATCGAGTCGAAGATACTCAATTAATTGCTCCTTACTATTCATTAAATTAATTCAGGATGGTTTGGATCACCTTTAAATGGTCCTATTGTCCAACTTGTTATCCATCCACCATAAAAAGAACCAGGTTGTGGTATAACTTCTTCACCCTCTAAGATACATGCATCAACTGATCGCGGATAGAGACCAATCCAATCAGCAAGGAGTGCAAACCGACTTGTGGGTTTTGGATAACTCCATCCAGCATGAGGCCTCACATCGGTGCCATCAGCCTTTCTTAATGACCAGTACTCCGCAACACCCTTCCATTCACAATACGAAGGTTGTCCAGAGGTCTGCTGAAGCGCTTCCTTCCTAAAAGATCTTTGATGAAGATAGATCGTTGGAGGGTGAAATGTTTCGCATACACGAATGTAGCGAGTATCCTCAGCGATGATTTCATCGGCAATACGAATCGATACAGGACCATTCACTAGTTCAATCATTGGTGGCCTCGGGTAATCAGAAACTCTTTCTTCCTTAGGCATTTAAGCTCCTCTACCAAATTAGTTTAGGAATTATGCAAGCCCATGTGTGGTCTTTACCTTTATTTCCGATTACCTCGGTTAATATTGATTTCAGAGTTTCCTAAACTGTTTACAAGAAATTGAGATTCCATTCTTCACATTTGAAATAGTTGATAAGGCACACACACTAACCTTCATATTTTAAGGCTTCTTTTTGCATTCTTGATACCCTTTCCAAAATTGATTCATTGCTCAGTCTGGAACGTAACCGCTCTACCATGAGTGGAAATGCTAATGGGCTTGGCCTTGGAATTTCACTATGGATAATATCACCAGCTCTCATGCGAAATAATGCCTTTTGGAGTCGTGGTAATTCAAGTTGTTCATTGAGAACTTCGTATCTTGCTTGTTTTAAAAGTAAATTTTGAGGTTCATGCTTGCTAAATACATCCCATAGTAATGAACCACTAATTTGTAGTTGGCCACTGCTTTTGTTGTTTCCAGGATAGCCTTGCATCATAAGACCAGATATTTGCGCGATACTACGAAAGCGACGTTTGCATAGTTCTGATATGTTCAATGCGTTTTCAAGATCTGATTCTAAATGATTATCATTCAATAGAGTTTCTAACAGCTCATGTAGAAGTTCATTCATTGGATATTGCCTTGGTGCTAAAAGTTCAAAACCATAGTCATTCACTGACACTGTAATCGTACTCTTTCTATGATTTGTAAAACGTGATGCCCACAGGAAACCTAGCCCTTCATGAACAAATCTTCCCTCAAATGGATAGACAAATAAATGCTGACCTTCTTTACTTACACATGTTTCAATTAGCAGTTCATTCTCATTAGGTATCATTGATAAATCAACCTGACGATCTAAAAGTGGTTTTAATGCTTTCAATTCTGGCGTATCAAGGATATACTTAGAAGCTCTTGACACCTCCTCCCTTAATTGTTTCGTTAACAGATCCGACAACGCCATTTGTCCACCTGCCCAAGCTGGAACTGTTGTACTTTTTCTTGTAGTTAATTTTACATAAGCAGTCATATCCTTGATTTTAGTGAGCTCTAATTGGCGCCCCGCAAAAAAGAAAACGTCTTTGGGATTTAACTGACTAATAAAATTTTCTTCCACATGGCCAAGGATAGCGCCCCGACTAAATTTGACGCGTATTGATGGAGCAGAAGTGATTGTTCCAATATTAAACTTGTGAAGACGTGCCAACGATTGATCACTAATTATATATAAGTTTTCAGCAGCATTCCAATTTAATTTTCGATAACGTGAATAAGCATTTAAACAAACTCCACCTTTTTCAAGAAATAATAGACACCATTGCCATTCTTCATTTGTCAAGCTTGCAAAGCTTGCTGTTTTTTGGATTGTTTCAAGAGTTTCGTCAGGATTAAATCCAGGTCCACATGCCAATGTTGTTAGATGTTGTAGCAATACATCAAGAGGTTTATGTGGTGGTTTCCTTTGTTCTATTAGTTCATTTTCAAGACCTCTTCTTAATGCACTTAGTTCAAGAAGCTCTAAGGCATTTGTAGGCATAAATAATACTTGTGACTCTCCTCCTGGGCAATGTGCTGATCTACCAGCTCTTTGTAGTAACCGTGCAATATTTTTTGGGCTACCTATTTGCACTACTTTTTCTACTGGTTGGAAATCAATCCCCAGATCCAAGGAACTGGTACAGACTACCCATCGGATGCTTCCATATTTCATGTTTTCTTCAATTGCTTCTCTTTCTGTTCGGTCTATTGCACTATGGTGTAGCGCTAATGAATTTTCCATTTCGGGGCATGCATAACGTAAGCATTGATGCCATCTTTCTGACTGATTACGTGTATTTGTAAATAGCAACGTACTTATTCTAGGATCTAAATTTGATACCAGTTGTTCATACATGCGTAGCCCAAGGTGACCAGCCCAAGGAAATCCATCAATTGAATCTGGCAGAATACTTCTAATAGTGGTTTTTCTTCTAGGTGATGAATTGATAACAATTCTACTACTTGCATCTATTCCTAATGCGTGGTCAGTCGCTTCTATAACATTGCCGATAGTGGCACTTAAAGCCCATATCTGTAAATTCGGTCGCTGTTGCTTTAGCCAACTAATCGCTAACTCAGTTTGGCTTCCTCGTTTGCTTCCCATTAATTCATGCCATTCATCAAGAATGACAGTATGCAACTCTCCAATCATGTCCTTAGCTTTTCGATTGCTAAGAATGACACAAAGTGATTCTGGTGTTGTAACTAGTATCTCCGGTGGGTTTTTAAGTTGCTTGACGCGTTCAGATGATTTTGTATCTCCATTCCTTGTTCCTACACGTATCGGCCACTGCATGGTTTCGATCGGATTCTGAATTGCGAGTTTTAAATCCCTACTGAGTGCTCGTAAAGGAGTGAGATAAAGAACGCGTAGACCTCTTTGTTGGTTTTCATCAGCCAGTATCCTTGCAATCGGTCCCATGACTGCCGCATACGTTTTCCCGGATCCTGTCGGAACCTGAATCAGACCACTTTCTCCACTTAAGTACGCATTCCAGCTTTGTTTTTGAAAGGCTGAAGCTGACCATCCTTGTTTCTCAAACCAGTTCTCGATTGGTATCAGTTGTTGATCTATTCGATTTTTAAGTATCTGTTTTTTGTGTTCAGGTCTTGTCATTATTGATTCTCTTGCTTTCTTTTTGTAATATCGTTGATTCAATTATATTAAGGAGTTCATTCATTCTTTCATGATTGTACTGAACGAATTTAATCCATTCACTCATTTTCCATGCTGAATGGATACATTCTTTGCTTCTGTTTTTAATAGTGTCAATAATGTTCATAGCTTTGATTCAGTTTTCAGAAGTCTGCGAGCTTCATCAATATTATCAGCGTCACTTACTTTCTTATCAATCCTCCATCTATGAATCCTTGGAAATCGAACGGCTAGTCCGCATTTATGTCGCTTAGATTCCATTACACCTTCAAAGGCAATTTCAAAGACTTGTTTCTGTTCTACAACCCTTGTTGGTCCGAATCTATCAATCGTATTCATGCGAATCCACTTGTCTAACTGCTCAACTTCTGTATTATTCAGTCCTGAATAGGCCTTTGCAAATGTTACTAACTTTCTTTCTTTAGAGGTCTTATTGGATTCATTCCATAATGCAAACGTGTAGTCTGTAAACAGATTTGCGCGTTTCCCTGTCCCAGCTTGTGCATAGATTAAAACTGCGTCAAGAGTCATGGGTTCATGCTTGTACTTCCACCAATGTCCTCTTTTACGCCCAGATAAGTAGCATGAGTCTTTCTTTTTAATCATTAAACCTTCAGCTCCATCGTGTCCAGAAATTTCTCGAATCCTTTCTAATTCATCCCATTTTTTATATTGTTTATTTTGCTGAAATAAAAAGCATGGGTGATTGCTATTAGTTTGCAAGGCTTGTAGTATTTTAATACGATCTTCTAGTTTGTTGTTCCTCAAATCATCTTCATTGTATTCAATGATATCGTATGCCATGAATACTATTGGGCATTCTTTCATTAATTTATTACCTACTGTTTTTCGCCCCAGTCTGCGCTGTAGTGATGCAAACGGCATCGGCCTATTTTGTTCTTTGTTCCAGCACAGTATTTCACCGTCCAATACCGTATCTTTAGGAAGTACGTCAGCCATAAGCATAATTTCTGGAAAAGTATGATTGATTAATTCTTCTCCCCGACTCCACAGATAAGCCCCTGATTCTCTCTTTATTAATTGACCTCGTATTCCATCCCATTTATACTCTAATCTCCAATCTGCTTCTGGAGTTTCTGTTATTTTCTCGATTTGGACAGGACTTGCTAGATAAAATGGATATGGAATAGCTCCTCGATTAGTTATATCTCTTTCTGCTGGTTGCGTTAATGTTTGAAACCACAATGCATCTGGATCCATTGGTGCCATGAGTCGTTCTAAAATTGTACTTTCGTCCAGTTCATAGGATTGTGCGATACTTTGTACGACAATTCCTTTTGAAACGCCAATTCTGAATCCACCTGTAATCAGTTTGTTTGCCAAATAATGATCTAAATCTGGTATCCTCTTCCATAATTTTAGTATTGCATTTTTTTGTGCTATATCTGTTAAATTTTTTAGTTTTGGTAGCAAACTTTCCATCCACCAGTGAATGGAATTTGAATTCCTTAACTCATTTAATACCAATTCAAGATCTTCGCTACATTCAAGGTTGCTTGTATCATACTCATGTTTTATTTGGGGCCATAATAAACTTATTGTTTCGGCTGAATCTCCTACTTGTGCGAAGCAGTCATCAAATAACCATGCAGGTATCTTTGAGTTTGATTGTAGGATTTCCCTGAGTCGTCTTCCTGTTATGACTCTTTTTTGTTTATTTCCTATTAGTAATGCAAGAATCCATGAACCATCTCTTGGGTCTATTCCCTTTATGAATTCACTGATAAGACTGATTTTCTTTTTTGTTGCATTGCATTCATCAAGTTCAGACAATAAATCTCCGAAACTCTTAAAACTGACTTGACGCATTATTTGTACCTCATTTTAATGTATTCAGTGAATCTGCTGCGATTCCTTCCACCTCACGTAAGTATCTAGCAATAACGTCGTCTTGACCATGTGTGACATAGACAAGCTTTGCGCCACTTTCTTTAATTGTTTGGATTAGACCGGGCCAATCAGCATGATCACTTAAGACGAACCCTTTTTCATAGCCGCGTCTTCGTCTAGCTCCTCTCACTGTCATCCATCCAGACGCGAAAGCTGTCTGTGGCTCTTTAAAACGTTTCATCCATGATGATCGATATGCAGATGGAGGTGCAATGATTAATCTTCCCTTCAGTGGATCTTTGCGTTCGATTGAGCTGACCGGACAAGTTTTAGCCATGCATATTCCTGCGTCACGATAATGTCGTGTAACTGTTTCTACTGCTCCATGTAGGAGGATTTCGTCATCGATGCCTAGTGCTTTGAGCTCGGCAAGTACTCGCTGAGCTTTTCCAAAGGCATAACAAAATAATAATGATGGATGATCTTTCTCTTCACTCCACCACTGATGAATTTCTTTAGCTATTTCGTGACCTGTTTTCCAACGATAGATTGGTAAACCGAAAGTTGATTCAGTGATCATTACATCACACTTAACGTTTTCAAATGGTGTGCAACTTGGATCATGGCATCGTTTGTAGTCGCCAGTGACAAGCCACACTTCTCCTTCTACTTCGATGCGAATCTGAGCACTTCCCAAAACATGACCCGCACTATGAAATGAGATCTTTGCTTCTCCAATGATGAGTGTTTCTCCATAGCTCACGGCGTGAAGCTTGATTTCTTGCCCTAACCGTTGCCGTAAAACTCCTTCTGATTGATTCACCGCCCAATATTCCCCAGATCCGGCTCTTGCATGATCTGCATGGGCATGGGTTATTAATGCTCGTTTCACTGGTCGCGTTGGATCAATCCATACGTCTGCTGCTGGGCAGTACAAGCCTTCAGTTTGTCTCTCAAGAACGGCCATACCTTATTTTGCCGAATCTTTTCCTTTGATGTGGGTCTTCTTTGAGCTTTCTCTATAAATCTATTTTGTTTAGACCAAGAATCAAGTTTTTGCGAATGAATTATATTTTAGACAATATTAGGTTACTGATATTGTTATTATGTTTGGCCTTTGTCAGCATGTTTTAATCAACCTTATTGCATTGCGCGAGATATGCTGTACATTTTGTAAAAAGTTGTTTATTTATTGTTTAGAATTTTTATTTATCTAATTACCACCTATATCTATTTCCTTAGCTTTGTTTTTGACCAATTCAAGATTTTAAGGTTATCGATTCAGTAAAAGTCTATTTATACATTTATATTTGATAATTGATAAATTTGCTTCTATAATTATTTACAACTTTGCTGTTTTCTATGAGCTTCATCCGTGAGCTTTATTTACTCATTTCAAGCATCCTTTGTATTGGTGCCAAGGCTTTTCTTCGTATTGTTTCATCCATTTCGATCTTAGGCTCAAGTGTTTCTAAGCACTGCCATAGTTTTTCTAGTGTATTCAAACGCATGTATGGGCATGTATTGCAACTGCATCCATCTAAGCCTGGTACATCGATGAAGGTCTTATTAGGAACTAATTTCTGCATTTGGTGTAGTATACCGGGTTCTGTTAGTACGATAAAAATACTTGCTGAACTTGACTGAGCATGCGCTAAGAGTTTGCTTGTTGAGCCGATGAAATCAGCTAGGTCAAGCAGATTTTCCATGCACTCAGGATGTGCAATCACCTCTCCATCAGGGTGCTGAAGCTTAAGTTTCAATAGAGCTTCTTCGCTAAATGTTTCATGAACGATGCAACGTCCAGGCCACAATGTCAGCTCACGTCCACTTTGTCTTTGTACCCATCGTCCCAGATTTTGGTCTGGTGCGAATAAAATAGGTTGATCAGTCGGAAGTTGATTTACTAGGTCAACCGCGTTGCTGCTGGTACATATCAAGTCACTTTGTGCTTTAACTGCAGCTGTGCAATTTATATAACTTACAACAAAATGATCAGGATGGTTGGCTCTAAATGCTTCAAATTCTTCGCCTGGACAATCATCTGCTAGTGAGCATCCTGCATCACTATCAGGTAAGAGAACAATTTTATCTGGACTTAAGATTTTTGCCGTTTCTGCCATGAAATGTACTCCGCAAAAAACAATGACATCCGCATCTGTGCTGGCAGCTTTTCGCGAGAGTTCTAATGAATCTCCAATGAAATCAGCAATATCTTGTATTTCTGGCTCCTGGTAATAGTGCGCCAAAACGATGGCGTTTCGATCCTTTCGAAGCTGGTTGATGGCGCCGACGAGATCACCGGGAGTGTCTTTCATGATCCTGATCCCCAGATCTGTCTCAGTGTTGATTGCAGACATTCTGGCCACATCGGGCAGGATGTTCAAAGCTTAGGCAACACTCCTGACCAGATTGCGCCTCGCCATAGCCGGAGACCTTCACGGTGACTGGACCTTTCACGACGAACATCTGCTCGAGCAGTTACGGCCTGATGCCCTGTTGTTCGTTGGCGATTTGAGTGACGGTGATTTGCGCTTGGTGAAAGCAATCACGCGGTTGAAGCTTCCTTGTGCCGTGATTCTCGGCAATCACGATCGAGGCAGAGATCGCAGTGGTGAGCTGTTGCGACAGCAAATTTCAATGCTGGGCGATCTTGATTGCTCCTGGAAGCTGCGCAATTGGACGTCTCCAGCTGTTGCCATTGTTGGCGGCCGTCCATGCAGTTCAGGAGGTGGTTTTCACCTGTCTGAAGCTGTGCAAAGTGTTTTCGGCCCTGTCACGGAACAGGAGTCGGTTGATCGAATCGTTCAGGCGGCTTCAGACGCCCCCGAGGACTGGCCACTTGTGCTTCTTGCCCATAGTGGTCCTACTGGTCTCGGATCCGATGCGTCGAGCATTTGTGGTCGGGATTGGAAGCATCCCCACATTGATTGGGGTGATCGCGACCTTGCGATTGCTGTTGAAACCCTTCGCCGGCGGCGCGCTGCCGACCTTGTGGTGTTTGGCCACATGCATCACAACCTCCGAGGAGGGAAGGGAGAACGTATGACGTTCCATCGTGATCGTTATGGCACCTCCTACGTCAATGCCGCCTGTGTTCCACGGTCTGGCTCAGACGAAGCCGGACAGACCCTGATTCATTTCACTTGGGTTGAATTTGAGGGGCGTCATCTCAGCCTTGTCAGTCATCGCTGGTTCCACCGGAATGGAACGCTTGCCTATGAACAAACGTTGTTGCGCAACCCCAGTGCAAGCTCAGCGCCATGCTGATTTATGTCTGCTTAAGCAGCCACGGGTTTGGGCACGCTGCACGACAGGCCACCGTTTTATCTGCTTTGCATCGACTTCAGCCGTCCTGGAGGCTTGTAGTTAGTTCCCTTGTCTCTGCAGATTTTCTCAAGTTGGTCTGCGGTGCTGTGCCCGTAGAGCAACGCTTTGTGGGTTGGGATGTGGGAATGATCCAGGCCGATGCTCTGGGCGTTGATCAACAGCGAACGTTGGATTCGTTGAAGGTTCTAGATACTGTTCTGCCTCAACGTCTCGATCAAGAGGCTGCCTGGCTTGCTGTGCAGAACACCCCAGTTCTTGTTGTTGGTGACATTCCCCCCGCAGCAGCAGTTCTGGCTGAACGCTCGGGTGCTCCCTTGGTTTGGATGGGTAATTTCGGTTGGGATGACATTTATCAACCGCTTGGTGGACGATTCGCCGAATACGCAGCAGCAGCACGCGCTCATTATCAGCAGGGTGAGTTGCTATTGCGTTGTCCCTTTTCACTGGCGATGCACTGGGGTCTAGACGAGCAGCAGTTAGGTCTCACGGTGCCTGCCTTGCGTGAGCTTCCTGTCCCATTGCAGCAACATTTGGAACAGATTCAAAAGCCTCTCGTGCTCGTCGGATTTGGGGGCCTTGGTGTCGCAATCGACCCTGCCTTATTTCGTGATTGGCCTAATCATCATTTTCTAATGCCAGCCCCCGTGGCTCCTCACCTTTTGGCCAACCTTGAATCTGAGGCCAATGTCACTCTTTTGCCCGACAGTGTGCGCCCTTTTGATGTAATGCCTTTTTGCGAACGGCACCTAGGCAAGCCTGGTTACAGCACTTTTTGTGAAGCGTTAAGCCAAGACCTAGGGATGCATGTCGTGGAGCGGGATGGCTTCGCCGAAGCCTCCGTCCTTATGGATGGCCTTCGTTTATTTGGACAACACAAGATTCTCAGTCGCCACGCTTTCAATCAAGGGGAATGGCAGCTGGATCAACAACTTGTTGAAGCAATCCGTCCGATTGCTTCAAAACAAGGTGCCGAAGATGCCGCAAAGGCTTTGGTCTCGGTGGCATTGAAGACAGTTCAGCACGACTGATCACTTCAATTACTTTTTTTTATCTCAGCTGAGACGGATGGCCCTCTCTGGCTTTGGCGCACTATGCGTCCCATCTGAGTCTTGCCAGTGCTTATGGACAATCCTTCAGCTGGCACATCAGCTCTTGGGCAGCTTGAGCGTATTCGTCAAAGTTCCTTCCATTGAGCCTGAAGCGTTCAAATTGAAGTCTGTTTGATATTTCGAATTCCGCCTCTTTGCGGTCAGTTGATCTCCTCCACCGGTCAATCCTTCTTTTTTCCCGTATGTCTTTTCTTGCGAAAACTGTCTGTCGTCTGCTTCCAGCGGCTCTCGCAAGTTTTGGTCCGATCTTGATGACTTCTCAGTCAGCTGAAGCGGCTGTAGCTGCGATGCCAACTCTTGAAGCCTCACGCTCGGGACTGATTACTTCAACAGATCAGTCTGTTAGTGCTCTTCCATACATCATTACCCCAGAACGACGCGCTCTTCTCAATACGATCCGCTTCGCTGAAGGAACCTGGAAAAACGGTCACGACGTTGGTTATCGCGTGATGTTTGGCGGGAGTCTGATGGGGTCGATGGATCGCCATCCCGATCGCGTCATTTATTCCTCCCGTTATGCGAGTGCAGCGGCTGGTGCTTACCAGTTCATGCCGTTCACTTGGGATCTGGTGAAGCGCAGTTTGGGTGTGAGGGGTTTTGGACCTGAAGTTCAAGATCAAGGTGCCCTGTTCCTCGTCCAAAGACGTAAGGCTCTACGGCTTACGGATGTTGGTGTGATGACGCCTCAGCTTGCAGCCAGGCTTGCTCCTGAGTGGGCCTCTTTCCCCACCCTTCGTGGCCGCAGCTACTACGGCCAGCCTGTAAAGCGCTTCGTCAATCTTCAATCGTTTTATAAGGTCAATTTGAGTCAGCTGCGTCAGATCAGAGATCAGCGCCAGGAAGCTCTCAGCGGAGACGACGGCGCCAAGGGCCCCAAATCCCCTGTTTGCACCGGACCCAAGATTCTTTGTGGCATGCCCTGATCAGGGTCTTGTCGTAAAGCGGACGAATTATTCGTCTGTTTCTTCTGCCATTTTGCGACCAACGATTGTCTGGGCAATGAGATAGGCACCAACCATGCCTCCAACGAATCCCATTCCGTTCCGAACGAGCGGCAACAGATCGCTGGTTCTTGTCACTACCGGTGCGATCCCAAAGACTCCAAACAACATCACCCATAGGGGAGACAACAAGAGCACCCAAGCCCAGGCAATACGTTCACCTTCTTTACGCGGATAAGCAGCAAATCCTGCAATTAAGCCACCGAGCACTGACGTGGCCAGAGTTAATAGCCATTGTTCCTTTGGCAAACCGGGAACAAACTGACACCCGCCTCGATCCAAGCAGAGTTCTACGGCTCCAATCGTCGCAAGCAGTGAACCGTCCTCGCCATTGTCGCGGACGTAAAACTGATTTCCATAGCGGGTTTGCAGCTCTACCCACCAGGTGCGTGGCATTAAGGCAAAGAAGGCATCGCCTACGTTGAAATTAAGCAGATTCCCACCGCGGGGATCTCCAATAATCAACAAACTCCGCTCATCGAGGCCCCAAAACTCTTTAACGGCGAGCCCAGGAGTCTTTTCATACTGGGTGAGAACTCTTAGTTTCCATCCACTGCGCTGTTCAAACGCATCTAGCGACGTTTCCAGTTCTTTGAGTTGATTGTCACTAAAGGCTCGAGCTAAATCGATCACCGGCGTTGGATGGTCTGGAAGTAGCTCTGGGTTGTCGATTGCCTGGACAGGACTTGCGACGAGGAGCAACAGAAATAAGCTGAACAACGGGAACAAGAATCGTGTGAAGCGCGGTTGTGTTCCCATAGCTCTGTCGCATTACAGGCATTCTCCTCAATGACAGGCTCTCCTGCGTCTTGCCCTTTATGGCTTCAACAGCGTTTTGAGCAATCAGGAGGTTCCGTACCCTTCTCCCAGTTCATGGCCTGGGCTTTGCATGACCCTGTTTATGGGGCCTATGGCAGTGGCCAACTGAAGATCGGCAAGGGAGGTGATTTTGTAACGTCTGCCACCTTGGGGCCTGATTTTTCAGCCTTGATGGGTTGTCAACTTGTCCAGTGGCTCCGAACTCTCGCGCTGAATCACCCAACCAAAACCCTCTCCATCGTTGAAGTTGGACCTGGCGAAGCGGAGTTGAGTTGTGATCTCATCGATCACTTGGTTGAGCAGCTTCCCGACCTGATCCATCGTCTTGAGCTGGTTTTGGTGGAGGCCAATCCAGGGATGGAACAGCGTCAACGCAAACGTTTAGAGCAGCACCACAACTCACGCGATTCCCATCAACATTTTTCGTATCGCTGGACGTCCCTGTCGAATCTCAAGACAAGTCCGGTGATTGGTGTCTTGATTGCTCATGAGCTCCTCGATGCCTTTCCCGTAGAACGTCTTGAATTGATCGATGGACAACTTCGTCGTCAAACCGTTCAATTGCAACAAGGAAGCAGTGGCGAAAAAAATCTGCATTGGGGAACTGAACCCATCCCTCAAGGGCTTCAAGAGCGCATGGACGCAACGTTGTTAGCCACACAGATTGCCCTGCCTCCAGATGCTGCTGAGGACGGATGGACAACGGAATGGCATGACGAATGCGCCAAATGGTTCACAGAAGCGTTTGAGGCGTTAATTGCGGGCCATCTGCTTGTTGTTGACTACGCCCTCGAGGCTCATCGCTACTACTCCGCTCCACGCGGGGAGGGGACCCTCATGGCCTATCGAAACCAACGGGCAAGTGACAACGTCTTGGTTGATGCAGGCAAACAAGACCTCACGGCCCATCTCTGTCTTGAGACCATGGTTCACCAAGCGACAAGCAATGGTTGGACCCTTGAGGGTCAATGCCGACAGGGTGAGGCTTTACTTGCTCTAGGCCTTGCTGAACGCTTCAGCAGTCTTCAACAACTTCCTGGCAACCAACTTGCTGAGGTGCTGCAACGGCGTGAAGCACTTTTGCGTCTCGTTGATCCTGCTTGCCTTGGCGAATTTCGCTGGCTGTCTTTTCTGCGATTTAACCCGTTGTTTCCAAATACAGGAACCAATGAACGGAGTCAATTCCTTCAAGAGCCTTGCTGAATCAGCGCATCGATGCGAGGCAAGCTCTGATTTCATCACTGCTCACGTCATCCACGATCGACACAGCACCGATGCGTGACGGCAACACGAAGCGAAGACGACCATTGCGGACTTTCTTGTCGCCTTGAAGTGTGCTTAAAACCAGATCTGGATCGAGATCAGGCCATTGGCTAGGCAATCCAGCGCTTTGAATCAAACGTTTCTGACGTTCAGCATCGGCTTGAGGCAAAACACCGCGCTGCACAGCAAGTGAAGCCACCGCCGCCATGCCAATCGCAACAGCTTCCCCATGGAGCCAGGTGCCATACCCGGTCAGTGTTTCGACCACATGCCCAAACGTATGGCCGTAATTGAGGATGGCTCTTTGACCACCTTCTTTTTCATCAGCAGCGACAACGAGTGCTTTGGCTTGCGCAGACCGTTCGAGCAATGTTTTCAGCAGATCGGAGGAAATAGAGAGAGGGTCGTCAAAACCGGTTGATTGCTCGAGCAAGTCGAACAAATCTGTATCTCCGATCATTCCGTATTTGATGACCTCAGCGAGACCAGCCCTAAATTCCCGCACGGGAAGGGTATGAAGCGTGTCTGGATCAATCATCACCAGCCGTGGCTGGTGAAAAGCGCCGATCAGATTTTTTCCGCCGGGGTGATTCACACCAGTTTTTCCACCAATTGCGGCATCCACCATGGCCAATAGCGTTGTTGGCACTTGCACAACTCCGATTCCGCGCAGCCAACAAGAGGCTGCAAAACCAGTCATGTCACCAACAACCCCACCCCCCAAAGCGAGCATCAGTGACTGACGCTCTAACGCTTTCTCTTTGGCAGCATCAAGAATCGTGCTGAAGGTGTTCAGTGTCTTTTGATCTTCACCTGCGGCAATCGTTAGCAAGCTGGATTGAAAGCCCGCCTGGGCAAGGCTGGAAAGGCAACGGCCTCCGTAAGGCGTTGCAACATCTGCATTGCTGACCACCAGGATTTTTGTGTTCGGACGAATCCCGATTCGAAGCAATTCAGCACCGAGATGATCCACACCTCCGGAATTGATCACAACGTCATAAGGATTGTGTTCGAGCGCAACGCTGATACGTCTTGCAGCTAGCGCTGATGATGAGCTCGGTTGGGATTTGGTCATGCCGCCCGCTGTGACGGATCTATTCTCCTTCAAACCATCTGGCGCTGGTGATGGCCTTGCCCTCAACGTCCAAACAGCGGTCCACGCTCATTGCCTGGGGGTTCCTAACTCCTGCCCTGATTCTCCTGAGCCTTTCTGTTCTGGTTCCGGCATTGATGGCGCTCGTGATCAGTTTCACGCAAACAGGTCTGGATGTCACTGAGCCACTGAAATTTATCGGCTTAACCAATTTTCAGCGGCTTCTTGGCGATCCAATGTTTTACCAGGTGCTTGGCACCACTTTGATTTATTTATTCGGCGTTGTTCCACCCATTGTGATCGGCGCGCTAACCCTGGCGGTTCTTGTCAATCGAGTCCTTCCAGGTGTACACATCCTGCGCGCTGCTTTCTACACGCCAGTTTTGGTGTCGATCGTTGTGGCTGCTATCGCTTTTCGATGGCTCTATGCCGAAAACGGCTTAATTAACGGCTGGCTTGGCGCCTTGTTTGGTCAAGGATTCATACCCATCGATTTTTTAACCAATCCGTTCTTAGCCCTTCCCTCAGTGATGCTCGTCACCCTATGGAAAGGTTTGGGGTACTACATGGTGATTTTCTTGGGAGGACTTCAAGGCATCCCAACAGAGCTTTATGAAGCCGCTGAGCTAGATGGAAGTGAAGGCTGGAGAAAGCATGTTGATATCACTTTGCCTTTGCTGCGTCCCTACATCACCTTGGTGGCTGTGATCTCCGCGATTGCAGCAACCAAAGTCTTTGAGGAGGTGTTTCTGATGACACAGGGCGGCCCTGCAGACTCCACCCGCACCCTTGTTTATTACGTCTATGACCAGGCCTTCGCAGAACTAGAAATCAGCTACGCCTGCACAGTTGGCCTCGCCCTGTTCCTACTCGTTTTGCTGCTCACTGCCATTCGACTTGCGTTCGGAGGAGAACGAAGCCTGATTTAGGGCTGCCATCGTTGCTAAAAGGAGAGAATGACAAGCCCCACCCAGATCGATCTGCAACGGATGTCCAACGTTGACAACACAATTGGGGTGATCGGTGGAGGGCAATTAGCCCTCATGCTCGGAGAAGCAGCGCAAACGCGAGGTCTGACTCTTGCGGTTCAGGCTTCTAAAGCTGAAGACCCTGCCGCCTCACTGGCTAAGGATTTAGTGATTGCTGGTTCAACAGATGTTCGTGCAACAAGGGAGCTGTCATCGCATTGCGTAGGCATCACTTTCGAAAACGAATGGGTCGCTGTCGATGCCCTTATGCCTCTGGAGCGACAGGGCGTGCAATTCACTCCATCACTTGCAAGCCTGGTCCCTCTCGTCAACAAGTTGTCTCAGAGGCGGCTACTCAATGATCTTTTGATTCCAAGTCCAGATTGGATTTCGTTAGCTGAACTCAATCCTGGATCGCCGTCCTTACCGAGCGGTTGGACCTTTCCCGTCATGGCCAAAGCCGCCTACGGCGGTTACGACGGGAAGGGCACAAGGGTTGTAGAAGATCTAAATGACTTGGCACAGTTGCTCCGAAACGTCGATGCCAATGAGTGGTTAATCGAAGCCTGGGTGTCTTACGAACAGGAACTTGCTCTCGTTGTAAGCCGAGATTCAAAAGGGCGTATTCGTAGCCTGCCTTTAGCTGAAACGCACCAGAAAAATCAAGTTTGCGATTGGGTCATCGCACCTGCACCAGTCAGTCAACTCGTTGAAGCAACGGCCTACAACATCGCTGCCTCACTTCTCACAAAGCTCAGCTATGTGGGAGTCATGACATTGGAGTTTTTCTATGGAGCAGAGGGTTTATTTGTCAATGAAGTAGCCCCTAGAACGCATAATTCAGGGCATTTTTCAATTGAAGCTTGTTCAAGCAGCCAATTTGATCAACAGCTCTGTATAGCGGCAGGGCTAGATGTCCCTAATCCAGAATTCATTGCCGATGGATCCTTGATGGTCAATCTGCTTGGTCTCAGTGCTGATCAGGCTGAACCGCTTGAGGAGCGGCTTTCAAAACTGCGCTCAATCGAGGCATTGCATTTGCATTGGTACGGAAAAGATGAGATCCCTGGGCGCAAAGTGGGGCATGTGACCACCCTGCTCAAGGGCCACAGCGCTGATGAGCGTTCTGAGCGAGGACAACAAATGCTGGAAAGCATTCGTGAAATCTGGCCTCTTCCCCTAAATTGGTAGAGAACTGCTGTGTTGGTGACAGCCTTTCTCTAGTGCTCTGATCTGACTCTCTTTCGACATGGGGTGACTGTCGTGTTGGTGCCGTAAACCGGCCTTGTAGCCGGAAACGAATCCTCTCGAAATCTTTCGCCCCTTCTGGTAACTCCAGGTCGAACACTGGGGCTCGCACGGCACAGCGGTTCACCAAAATCAAGACCTGATCCATACGTAATGAACGGGCATTAGCGTTATTTATTGCACAAAAGTCTGATTTTGACTTTCGGTCACTGGTTGTTTGATTAAGCCGATCTAACCATTCATCAAAGATAACGATGTTTAGTATCTCTCTGACAGAGGATTTTCACTAGTCCCAAGAGACTTTGATCATTAAAAAACTCTGAACTAGCAGCTAAACAGCTTTAACACTCAATGAGTGCTCAGCTTGTTCTAATGCAATGCCAACCTTAAGCTCACAAAGCAAGCCCTTGGCGCTGCTAATTTGATATCACTGGAAACAAAATCATGGCTCGTTATCTTTTCAAACGCAAGAAAAAAACGAATAATTTCTTGAGTTTTTGGTTATTAGCTATGGTCTTCGTAGTGCCTGCAATTGTTCTGGAGAATGTTGAAGCTGAAGAACCACAAACCAGTGGTTTGCACGCCGAAAATATTCTCGTCTAAGGTAAATCCCTTGATATCTACTGGTGGCAAGGACTTAGATTATTCAACGGATAAAGATTTCTTCATTTTTAGTAGTGCTTAGAGAAGGCATTTGTTATCGAGTGCCTGACGCGAACAATCATTAACCATTGGCGTGTTGGGCAAAAAGGCTAAAATGCTTCTACAGAAGGGACTCAGATGAAACGCCTGGCATTTTTCACACTGCTGTTAGGGCTGGTTGGCTGCAGCGATTTTATGTCGCCTGACAATATGGCTGAAGGTGTGGAAGCTGAAGAAAGATGCAACAATTGGCAAGAAGAAACAAGAAAAGAAACCATGCGATTTGGAATGGAATACACACTTTTCAATCGAACATGCCAACTCAATCAGCAAAAAACAGTGGTTTTGGGATATGAGGGAGACTATGAAACAGGAAATAGTCGACAAGACAAAGAAATACGAGCAACATGGAAAGTTGCAAAAACATTTGAGTTAACAAAATAATTATAGGCTAAAATTATCGAACGATTTTTGGAGATAAAAGTTTAATGATTATTCTCATTTAATGTATTCAGAGAATTAAAGATCTAGTGCTCGCTAAACGTTCGATTAAATCCGTTTTCTCCAAAGTTGTAATCACAAACACCTCCTGAGCACTCCTTCCACGCCGTGCCATCAACTTGAATCCACCTCTTATTGGAACCGATGGTCTCAGGATTAAATCTTGGCAACGTCCCTTAACCCTTGCAATCACTCCTGGGGTAATGGTCTGGATCTGTGGGTCATTCGCCAACACCTTGAGCCAGGGTATGAGGCCCTTCACGTAGGTGCTGTGGGTAATGACGAGACGGCCCACTAGGGGTTCAAAAATAATGCTTGTTTAAGTTAGCCACTCTGGCTAGAGATCAGGTAAGTGTTCCTTGCGAGCCATGCTCCGATCTGTCGACTCCCTCAGAACTGAGATCTCTGGTCCGTTGACATCTCGACTGGGCTCTAAAGCCAAGATCCTTACGGCAGAGGTCCATGGTGATGAAGTGCGGGGTCTCGCTCTTTGCCCTGGAAAAGTGATTCAGTATGTCTTTGCTGCTCAAACACAACGGTTGCGCACGAAATCCCTGTTGTCGCTAACTCGATCTACGCGTAAACCTGCTGCTTGATTCAAGCGTCAATTTCTGCCATCAACACCATGTCGAGTCGTTGTGTAGTGGTTTCTCTGAATTGAGCGACGCTGAGTTGATTTAAAACAATCAGAGCCCCTGCCATAACAAGGATTTCAATCGTAAAAACTAAGCCATAACCTGCCATTGGACCAGCATTGGGTAGAAGCTGACGACCAAGATCAAGCAGACCACCACCCACGACCTTCCCAAACCCGCGAGACAGAGCTTGCGCTAACCCCCAAATGCCTACAAAGGTTCCAGCCATCGCTGGAAGAGTGAGATCAAGCATCAAGGTGAGAGCACTATTGGTACCAACCCCGGCAGCTAAGCCAAACAACACCATCACGACAGGAAGGAGTCCTGAAGCTTGCTGCCAGCCACTGACCACCAGCAGGGATAAAGAACCCATCACCATCCAGCAACCCAAACGGGCAGTGGCCAACTTTCCAAGTTTCGGTGTGATAAACCAGCCTGCCAAAAGTAGACCAACAAGGGTCCCTGAACCCCACCATGCATTAAGCAAAGTAGTCTTAGAGACAGGCATACCAAATACTTCTGCACCAAAACTTTCTAAGATTGGATCCTGTAAAAATAGTCCAAGAGTGAATAAAACTAAAAATCCAAAAAATATAACAATTTGACGACTTGATGTAACAACACCCCAGGCATCTTTAAGAGTTACCAAATCCTGTACAGATCGAACAGAACCAGGAGCGGTTCTTTTTTCAACGCCCCAGGTGGAGATAATGGCCAATACCATCACAATTGAAGTAATCGCGATCATGAATTTCTGAAGCCAGCTCTGAAGAATCACTGGATCTGATATTCCATCAATTGAGCGGACGGCAAGACTGATTGCAATCGCACCAACGATGATTCCTACTGTGAGCATCGCCCAAATCACACCGATGCATCGCGGTCTTTGCTCTTCGGTTGTGCGATCAATAACAAGGGCTAAGTAAGACGTGCTTGCTAAAGAAGTACCCAATCCATAGAGAGCAAATAAACCACAAAATGCAGCAATTCCAGCAGTGGCTATCAAGGGTGATCCGCTGTCGAGAGCCTCCTTCACTTTGAAACTGACAGGAACACTGAGAATCGCCAACAGACAGATAGCGACCGTCCCTAGCAGAACATAAGGCGTTCGATGTTTGCCCATTAATGGATGGGAGTCACTGAGATGTCCGAACAGAACCCGTGCTGGTGAGACCAATTGCTCAAATCCCAAACCTCCACCCGCAAGCAATGCAGGAAAGGCAAGTTCTGTAATCAGAATCCGATTAAAGGTCCCGGTGAATAGAACAGCAAGGGTTCCAAGACAAGCTTGAAAGAGACTCAAACGGAGCAGGGTCGGCCAGCGAAGACCTGGGACGTCATTCATCTCAATGGTTGCGGCTAGTGGCATTAATTGCGTTCCAATGGAGCCATCGTGAGTCCCTCACTGCTGAGTTGTTGGTGGTAGAGCTCTGCGGGTTCAAGGGGACCAGCCCAAACTTCTGCAGCACCTTCTCCATCGACTTGATGGGCAAGTGTCCAAGCCCTATCGCTAGTCATCCCTGGGATGATTTTGCATAAGCACTCAACCACGTGTTCAAACGTATTGACGTCATCGTTGAGAACGATGACTCTGGCATTCGGATAACGCAGTGTTGTACGTTCCGGCTGAAGGACGCTTGCAGTTCCAGGTGTTGCCATGGTCATAAGAAGTAATGAATCAACCAGTCAGTTCCGAGGGGAAACCTAGGTAAGCTCACTGCATTCAAGCGTTATTTCAATGCTGTTCACGATTGCCTGGGCATCCCTCGCTGCTGTCTTCAGTTTCTCGATCGCGATGGTGGTCTGGGGTCGTAATGGTGATGGCACCGTGAATTTCTGAAGTGAACGAAGCACTGCAAGCTCCCATCGTCAGTCAGGGATTGGCGATGACCGCTGCGGTTCTATTGGTCTTTGTCAGCGTGATAGTTGCTTACCTCTCCACCATCGAGTGGAAAGATCGTCGCCGCAGGCGTTCTCGTGACCGCAGCTGACTCACTCCTGAAGATCTCCACTTACCGATCAATCGCTCAGTCCCTACCCGTCACGACACTGGGTTTAGGGGCTGTTTTATTGAGCGGTTTGATCGGCGTCATTCTGAATCAGCCATCACTTCAAGACGATGGAATACATGCATCACTGACTCGTGTCTCAGGGGCATTCAGTTTGATGCAGTCTTTTCACGGAGATTCAAAACGCCCAGCTCCCAAGCTTTGGAATCAACGCCTTGGCCTGGTTCGAGCTGCAAACTTATGGAAACGGCAAGGTCGCTCGATCTGGTGGCAGGGATGGTCAGACGATGGCGACGCCTATTTGATTCTTCCGGATCAACTCCTCGCCACCGACTCCAAAAATTTACGCAAACACCAAGTCTTGGGGTTGACGTTGCTTGGCTCCGATGAGTTGCATCGTCAACAGCTTATTCAAAGACTTAAACGCCAACCCGAACGTCCGGCTCAACCAACATCCCTTCAAAGCCGTTGCATGCAGCGTCTAGCTAACGCTCCTGCCGTGTTTTGGACGAGCGATGCACTCGCTGCCATAAGTGGAACAACAGCTACCTTGCTTCAGCAGGCGAGTCACGGATGCCTTGCACTTCGCCTGATCGGCAACACACTCCATTGGGGTGGAGTCGTTGGTGATCGCTCTCTCGCTCTTGCCGCATCACAACCAAAACAAGGGTGGATTTTTTCAGTTTCTAATCGTCAAAAGCCAGCAAAATTTGATGAAGACAGTCTTCTAGAAGTGAATGGAGCCCGAGTCGATTTAATCCTGGGCAAACTGCTGAGTCGCCAAATCATCCAGGAGCCCTTGGAAGCTCAGTACGGAGTCAATCAATCGATTCGATCAAGGCTTGCGCTGTCACCGTTTTCGCTCCGTCTTAAACAACAAGCCAAAGGTGCTTACCGAGCGGGGCTTCAATTTCAGGCACCGTTGCCTGGAGGAGCTGCCGCATGGGCCTCAGTTCTTGATCGAGTGAGCAACCACTTAGAAGAACGTGGCTTTCAACGCATCAACCCAGCTAAGAACAAAGACCAAAAATCAGATGCCGTGATTTGGAAAGATAAGCGTGAAGGGCAAAACAAGATTGTGGGTGGTTGGCGTTGGTTGCAATACTCCAAAAATTCCATGCTGTTGAGTGCTGGACTAGCAAGTCTTCCTGACACAAAACCGTTTTATCAAGTTCTTCCAATATCAAAGCTATTAGCACTGAAGCTCAATGCCCGTCCCAGCAATCTCGCATCGCTCGGATTGATGAACGGATCCTGGCCTGCACTCCTAAAGCAGGCCGATTCCTTACATCTTCAAATCGAACCAGCAATCAATTCGTCCAACCTGAAGGCTTCAGCCCAACAAGCTTGGTGGAAGATCAGTGGTCAATTAGTGCTCTCTTCCGCAGCTGAATCCTCGGACGACTCAGATTGAGCTTCGGGTGTCTTGGAATCGCTGGCTTGAGAATCAGCCTCCTGACGTTCCCGTTTGCGACGTTCAGCAGCCAAGGTTTCTTCAATCAGTTCCACAGCCTGAGCCATCTTTTCAAGATTGGATGTGTACAGGCTGAGATCCTTGTCAAGACGAGGCTTGGATAGTCCAAGTTGCTCACCAATTTCATGGGCAAGGGTTTTGAGCTCAACAGGGTCGGATGGTTCACCACCTTGAGCGGAGGAGAGCAGGCTCAACAAGCCCACAGCCATCAAACGCGAATAGTGAAAAGATTCACCGCCAACACTAGAAATACCCGATGCCAAAGGCTCTGGAGCCCCAGCTCCGCGATTGGAAAGCCATTCACGCACTTCACTAACCGTATGTCCTGAAACGGCTGAGGTCGATCCCTCTGCCAGCTGTTTCAAAGCCTCCGGATCGAACCCATTGCACGTGCAAATGGCCGCATAGAGCTCATCGAGGTGTTTTTCGGGCTTGTAGCCCTGGGTGAACGCCTGAAACACCTGACGCAGGCCCACAGCGAATAATGCGTCGCTTTTGAAATGCTGTTGATGACTAAGTAAGTGCAGCTCAACCAAGAGCTCGTCTGCCGTTCTTCTGTACAGAGACGGAATGACGTAGGGAAAAGCTGCATGGAAGGCACGCTTGCTGTCAGCGATCGTCCGTTGATCCGTCAAGGTCCTTCCACCCCACTTTGAATTAAGACCATAGCGCCGCTGCTGCCGCCGTTAGGATTGTTCTAACTGAAGCAATGCAACATGATCCCGATCGTGATCGAGGAATCAGGAAGAGGAGAAAGGGCTTTTGATATTTATTCTCGTCTCTTAAGGGAGCGAATCATCTTCTTAGGGGAGCCTGTCACCAGCGATTCCGCCAATCGAATCGTTGCTCAGCTTCTTTTTCTTGAAGCAGAAGATCCCGAAAAAGAGATCTTTCTATATGTGAATTCTCCAGGTGGCTCTGTTTACGACGGGCTTGGAATTTTTGACACCATGCAGCACATCAAGCCGGATGTCCATACCGTTTGTGTTGGCCTTGCTGCGAGCATGGGTGCATTCCTGCTTTGCGCAGGAGCAAAAGGCAAGCGCAGCAGCTTGCAGCATTCTCGGATCATGATTCACCAGCCCTTGGGAGGCGCAAGTGGTCAAGCCAGTGATATTCGAATCCAAGCTGACGAAATCTTGTTCCTTAAAGATCGGCTGAATCATGAATTGGCTGATCGGACTGGACAACCACTAGACAAAATCCAAGCCGATACCGACCGCGATTTCTTTATGTCTCCACAACAGGCTATGGAGTACGGCTTGATCGACAATGTCATTGATAAGAGCCCTGTTCGCTCTGTATAAAAAAAAGACCCTCATAGTAAGGGTCTTTGAAATTAATTCCAAATAATCAAAAGACCAGGTTTATAAAAAACCTGGTCTTTTTTGTTATGCAAGCAGGGGAGAGAATCGCTCTTTTTCGGGTATTTCAGCAAATTCAGCAACAACATCACGGAATTCATCACCATCTAACGTTTCCTGTTCGATGAGCTGCTCCACTAATTTATCCATAGCTTGGCGATGTTGACCAACGAGTACAACAGTTTCTTCGTAGCACTTCATCACGATTAAACGAACCTGCTCATCAATCTGTTTAGAGATGGCATCGGAAACATCACTCCTTGTCATCAAATCACGACCAAGGAAAACTTCCTGATTGCCACCCTCAAGTGCCATTGGTCCTAACTGGCTCATTCCAAATTGAGTCACCATTTGGCGAGCTAAAGAGGCCACCATTTGAATGTCACCACCGGCGCCAGTTGTGATCTCGGAGTGACCAAATACAACGTCTTCAGCAGCACGACCTCCTAGAGCTCCCATGATTCGAGCTTTGAGCTGGGCGCGTGAGACCAACATCTGCTCTTCATCAGGTGAAAACCAGGTCAAGCCTTGTGCCTGTCCACGTGGAATGAGCGTGACCTTTTGAACAGGATCATGATCTTTAACAAGGGTGCCAACTAAAGCATGTCCAACTTCGTGATAGGCAATCAGTCTCTTGCTTCGACCATCTGTAAGGGGGTGGCCCTCCATACCAGCAATGATGCGATCCACAGCATCATCAATTTCTGAAATTCCAATGCTTTCCTTGCGACGTCGTGCCGTAAGGATCGCCGCTTCGTTCAACAAATTGGCAAGGTCTGCCCCTGTAAAACCTGGAGTCCTTCTTGCAATGCTCTCAAGAGTTAGGTTTTCGTCGAGCTTTTTGTTCCTGGAGTGAACTTCAAGAATGGAAAGTCGGCCTTTGATATCGGGGGCATCGACAGTGACTTGACGGTCAAAACGACCTGGACGCATTAGCGCAGAGTCAAGAACATCAGGTCTATTGGTTGCGGCAAGAATGATAATTCCACTATTTCCTTCAAAGCCATCCATTTCTGTCAGCAGCTGATTGAGCGTTTGTTCGCGCTCATCGTTGCCACCACCAATTCCAGCACCACGTTGACGACCTACGGCATCAATTTCATCAATAAAGATGAGACAAGGACTATTTTCCTTCGCACGTTTGAACAGATCGCGGACTCGGCTAGCACCGACACCCACAAACATTTCTACAAACTCAGAACCAGAAAGCGCGAAAAAGGGAACGCCCGCTTCTCCTGCAATCGCTTTAGCGAGAAGAGTCTTGCCTGTTCCTGGAGGGCCTACTAACAAAACACCCTTAGGAATCTGAGCACCAACCGAGGTAAAGCGTTCAGGCTGCTTCAAAAAGGTGACTACTTCCTGCAAATCCTGCTTGGCTTCACTAACTCCGGCCACATCATCAAATTTCACGCCTGTATCGGCTTCCATTGCAAAGCGGGCCTTCGTCTTGCCGAATTGCATAGCTTGACCAGGGCCGCCAGGCATGGAATTGCCACGGCGAGCCAAAAAGATCAAGGATCCGATCAGTAATAGAGGGAATAGAAGATTTCCAAGAATTCCAAGGGCAGGAGGAGCAGTCTTCGGTGGATGAATATCGAAACTGATGCCCTCTTCCTTAAGGGTGTTGATCAGCTCAGGTGCCAAGCCAGGGAGGTCTACGCGGAGCCTTTGAACTCGATTGTCAAGATCAGGATCAACCGCCTCCACAACTGCGTTACGTCCACCGTCATAAATATCAACTGCCGTGACGCGACCAGCTGCGACGTAATCCAAGAAGCGTCCATAGCTCATCCGAGCAACGGCAGCATTGCGTGGAGCAACAGTGGTACTGCCGTTCGTGGGAGCACTACTACTACGAAGATTATTAAGAGCTCCGCTTCCAACCAGCTGCCAAACAAGCAGCAACGCGACGCCTATGGGAAGAATCCAAAGGGCTATCTGACGCCAGCGTTGATTCATGGATTCATCGTGAGTATCAGGACTGTAAGAGTTTCCTTACCTAAACCGCTGTTTCAAGGCAAGGTGATTTATAGGCTTCTTAATGCAACGATCGGATCGAGCATCGCTGCGCGCTTAGCAGGGACGACGCCGAAAAATAGACCGATCGATCCAGACAGCCCCACCGTGACAAAAATTGTCGAGGCGCCAATTGCTGCCGGTAAGGGCGAAAAGAAGGCAACAGCCGTCACGGTGCCAAGTCCTACGGCGGTTCCAATCACGCCACCGAGGCTCGCTAAAACGAGACTTTCAATCAAAAACTGTCGAAGAACGTCGGAACTACGCGCACCCAATGCCTTGCGTAAGCCGATCTCTTCTGTGCGCTCGCTGACCGATACCAACATGATGTTCATGATTCCGATGCCTCCAACGAGCAGCGAAACGCCTCCGATCGCACCCAGCATCAGGGTTAGGCCGCCTGTAATCGTGCCAACGATGGTGAGAGCATCCTTCTGAGATCTGACGGCAAAATCGTCTTTGCGCAAAATGCGATGCCGTTGCCTCAGCAAATTGGTGATTTGAAACTTGGCTGGCCCGGTGCTTTGCTCATCCTTCGCTTCAACGCTGATAAAGCTGAGACTGACTCCATAGGTTGGGTCCCGGCCAGTGAGGCGACTCACCATGGTTGTTAGTGGGATATAAGCATTTTCATCTTGGTTTGAACCAAAGACCGCACCCTTGGGCTCCATCACCCCAATGACAGAGAAACTTTGGTCTCTAATCCGAATGCTTTCACCAACGGCTGCCCCAGAAGGAAAGAGCTTGTCACGCAGATCTGGACCAATCACTACAACGGTCTTTGCACTCTGTTCATCCTCTGAACTGATGAATCGGCCACGGGCAACCTCAAAACTGCGCACCGGTAAAAAAGCTGCCGTTACCCCTGAAATCGAGGCGCTCGTACTTCTTGCTCCAGCCTGAACTACTTCATTGGCTGAGATCTGTGGAGCGACACGTTTGACACTTGGTACTTGCGCAGCAATGGCATTGGCATCGTCCAGCACCAAGGTGCGCGGAAAGGCCACCCCCTGCCTTCGCGTGTCATTGCTCCCAGGAACCACAAACAACACGTTGGCTCCAAGACTGCTGAGCTGCTCTTCTGCCAAATTTTGGGCGCCTCGACCAACACCAACCAGCGTGATCACAGAGGCATTGCCAATCACAATGCCCAGCATCGTGAGCAAACTGCGTAAGCGATTTGCCTTCAGTGTGGTGAGAGCCATGCCGACGGTGTCGGCAAGAGGCAGTTTGCTGGCCATGAACGGCTAAAGCCCTAACTCAGAGCATGGTGTCTAATTTCATCGCCGAGTTGCTGCCTGTACCCCGATGAACCACACCATCTTTCACGTGCAAGGTGACAACTTCGCCTTCTCTAAGATCTTGCGTGGCATTCACCACCCCGGTAATCACAGGTACACCTAAGCGTTTAGCGATGACCGCAGCGTGAGAGTCCTCGCCAGGTTGTTCTGTGATGACCGCCGCAGCTTCACGAATGCCGTCAAGGTATTCAGCTGATGTATCTCTAGCCACAAGGATGTCTCCTGGTTCGAGTCGGGCGCAATCACTAGCAGACATCGCAATGCGCACTTTTCCGCTGATAGAGCCACTGCCGAATCCGGTGCCTCGTCCGAGCACAGCACTCACGATCCCCACTTTGATCAGGTCTGTAGAGCCACTAATTCCAGCGAGCGTCCCTGCTGTTTGGACGCAAAGATCACCGTCTTTCACCACTCCAAGTTCTTGGGCGTAAGCCATCGCCAACGTGAAGGTCGCGGTCGTGCTCTTCTGAGTTTCAATCAAGAGTGGGGATACACCCCAAACCAACTGAAGCTTGCGCGCCACATTGACTTCGCTGGTGATCGCAAGGATCGGAGTAGAGGGCCTGAATTTGCTGACGTTATGAGCGGTGGCACCACTTTTGGTTAAGGGCAAAATCGCCGCAGCATTGAGCTGGCGGGCAATGCTGCTTACTGCCCCACTAATCGCATTCGGGATCGTGCTCGGCAGATGGGTATCAATCGGCCGTTGGGGGTAATCGCGTTCAATGCGTCTAGCGATCGTGGCCATCGTTTCAACGGCCTCAACAGGAAAGTCACCTACAGCTGTTTCGTTGGACAGCATCACTGCATCAGTGCCATCCAAGATGGCGTTGGCAACGTCACTCACCTCGGCACGCGTAGGTCTAGGGCTCGAAGCCATGGAATCGAGCATCTGAGTTGCCGTAATGATCGGAATCCCGAGGCTGTTGGCTTTGTGGATCAGATCTTTTTGAAGAAGTGGGACTTCTTCTGCAGGCATTTCGACCCCTAGATCACCACGGGCCACCATCACGCCATCACAAAGCGGCAAGATCGCGTCAATTTGATCAATCGCTTCGAACTTTTCAATTTTTGCGATCACAGGGGTGGTGTGACCATGCTTCCGAATCAACTCTCTGATCTCTTGCATGTCAGAGGGGTTGCGCACGAAGCTCAGCGCGACCCAGTCCACACCCTGCTGAAGACCAAAGGCCAAATCTTGTCGGTCTTTTGGGGTCAGCGCCCTTACAGAGAGCTGCACATCCGGGAAATTCACCCCTTTGTTGTTGGACAGCACGCCAGGAACCGTGACTGAGCAGTGGAGGGTCTGGTCGACGGCATCCACGCGCTCTACCTTCATCTCAACGCGGCCATCGTCAAGAAGAATGCGACTTCCAGCAGAAACTTCTTCGGCAAGCTTGTCGTAGGTAACTGTTGCGACCGTCTGATTGCAACGCACCTGCTTAGCCGTGAGTGCAAATTGATCGCCTTTTGCGAGCGTGATCGGACCTTCTTCGAACCGACCTAAGCGAATCTTTGGACCCTGAAGATCCTGAAGAATGCCGATGTGGGCTCCCAATTCATGGGCGACCTGTCGAATCGTGACGATCCTTTCGGCGTGCTCGCTGTGATCTCCATGAGAAAAATTCAGTCGAAACGTAGTCGCTCCGGCTTGGATGAGTTCACGGATCCTTTCAGGACTTTCCGTTGCGGGCCCGATGGTGGCCACGATCTTGGTTCTACGGGTTAGATCGATCTGAGCCATCCACAGGTCTTGAAGCTTGCGGAATCTACCGTCTTGACCTTTTGGACACGAAAACTTGTTGGATGATGACTCTCTTCAACATGATTCGTATGGACCTGAATGCTTATCAGGCCGCTGCGCGGCTAACCGCTCTTTACCCAGATGCTGGAAGCAATCCCATCTATCCAACCTTGGGATTGAGTGGTGAGGCGGGGGAAGTCGCAGACAAAGTGAAGAAGGTGTTGCGCGATCGAGCAGGACACTTTGACGATGAGGTAAGAGCTGAGATCGCCCTGGAGCTGGGTGATGTGCTCTGGTACGTCGCTCAATTAGCCAGCGAACTGGGGTATGAGCTGGAGGATGTGGCGAACCAAAACCTCAGCAAGTTGCGCGACCGTTCAGCGCGTGGGCAGCTGAAAGGGAGCGGCGATCATCGCTGAGGTCGCTGGCTCACTTAGCCGTAACCCTTAGCCGTAGTTGGCAAATCCACCGGCAAACGCGAAGCTCGCGGACACCAAGAGCTTCTGCATCAAGCTCAGGGCAACGAAAGCGAGAATGGCGGATAGATCCAGGCCCCCTAGCGGCGGGATCAGACCACGAAAGGCATTGAGGTAAGGGTCTGTGATCGAGCTCACGGTGCTGAGCACTGGGTTCCCCATATCCACATTCGGGAACCAGGTGAGCAGGACTCGAACGATCAAGACAAACGAATAAATCTGCAGGGTCTGGGCAATGATCTGAAGAAAGGTGGAAACAAAACTCAAATCCATTGGTGATTCTTGACCGTGATTAATAGTTGAATTTTATGCAGCCTGATCTGGTTCTGAGATCCCTCTATCAGGAAGCACAGAAAATGTGCGATGAAACTTCTCAGAAAGGCTGATCCAATACGAACGTCCTTCGCTTTGGCGTTTGCGTTCAATGAAGTTCTGACTGAGCAGCTCTTTGATGTGGTCGTAGGCGCCTGACCCTCTTAATTCAACGAGCTCTGACTGAAGAATCCGTCGTTTCAGAGCAATCGTTGCCAGCGTTCTCAGCGTTGCCGTGGACAGATTGACCGGTAAAAGATTACGAACCAGTTCCCCAAGACCAGCCCGAAGCTGAAGGCTGTAACGACCACTGTTTTCATGAATTTCCAGAGCCGTATCCCGTTGGGCATAACCAGCCACCAAAGCGAGTAGGCCCTGTTCTGCTTCTTTTTCACTGGCGTCAGCTAGCTCGGCCAACTCTGAAAGGGACAAAGCTTTGCCTTTGAGGTAGAGGATGGCCTCCAACCGAGCTGGAAGGGAGAGATTGAACTCCTGCATGTTGCTTCGCTCCAATCCTTGTGCCATTACCTCCCCTTATCAAACGGCTTCAAAGTAACGCTGGTGCAGGTTTTAGCCATTCACACCTCCTCATCCACCGAGAAATAGTTGGTAAGCCGGATTACTTGTTTCTTCCCAACTGCTGTAACCGAGGTCACTTAGGAAGGATTGCCAGGCCTTGAGATCGTCCGTGGAGACAAGAACTCCAACCACAATCCGACCAACATCAGCTCCATGATTTCTGTAGTGAAAAATGCTGATACTCCAGTCGCGATGCAAGGCCGTCACAAAGCGCATTAAGGCCCCTGGGCGCTCTGGAAATTCAAAGCGATAAAGCAGCTCCTGCACATTGCTGGCCGATGAACTCGCAGGGAGTCGACCTCCAACCATGTGCCGGAGATGCACCTTCGAGAGCTCATCGTCACTGAGATCTAGGCAGGCATAACCGTGCGTCTTGAGATGGTCGATCAAGGACGATCTGTCATCGGGCCCGCTCACCTGAACGCCCATAAAAATATGGGCCTGATCACCAGCCCCCATTCGATAGGAGAATTCCGTGAGGCTGCGGTCTGCAAGTAATTCACACAAGCAGCGAAGACTGCCCGGACGCTCGGGAATTTCTACGGCGAGCATCGCTTCACGTTCTTCACCCAATTCCGCACGCTCAGCAACGAAACGCAGGCGCGCAAAATTGATGTTCGCCCCACAGGCCACAGCAACAAGGTTTTGATTCTGAAGCGAGCGCCGGCTTACATCAGCCTTAAGGCCTGCAACAGCAAGGGCACCTGCCGGTTCGAGAATCGAGCGGGTGTCTTCGAAAACATCCTTAATCGCTGCACAGATTTCATCGGTGCTCACCGTGACGATGTCATCAACGTATTTCTGGGCCAAAGCAAAGGTGTGCTCACCCACCTCACGAACAGCAACTCCATCTGCAAACAGACCCACCTGTGGCAATCGAATGCGTTCACCTGCCTCTAAGGACAGCGTCATGGCGGCAGCATCGTGGGGTTCAACACCAATGATTTGAACGTCAGGCCAGAGACTTTTCACATACACGGCAATTCCGCCGATCAAACCACCACCTCCCACAGCCACATAAATCGCATCGGGTGGCTGATGGCACTGGCGGAGGATTTCCATGCCCACCGTTCCCTGTCCTGCAATCACCTCCGGATCGTCAAACGGATGGATAAAGCAAAGTTGTTCCGCTTCGCTGCGTGACCTGGCCTCCGCATAGGCCTCGTCATAAGTCTCACCATGCAGGACGACCTCTGCTCCCAACTGGCGGACAGCATCAACTTTCACTCCAGGAGTTGTGACCGGCATCACGATCACGGCTCTACAACCGAGGTGTGAAGCACTGAGGGCCACACCTTGTGCATGATTTCCAGCACTGGAGGCGATCACGCCGAGTTTCAGCTCAGCTTCAGAAAGTTGAGCCATTCGGTTGTATGCACCGCGCAACTTGAAGGAGAAAACGGGTTGAAGGTCTTCCCGTTTCAACCAAACGCTGTTGCTCAACCTTCGGCTCAGGTTGTTGGCAAGTTCTAAAGGGGTTTCCCTGGCCACGTCATAGACACGGGCGCGCAGGATCCTCGGCAAATAATGATCCATCACTGCAGTCTGACAACCACTCACCATCACGAAGGGTCGGGGAGGCTCGTAGATTGGCTGAACCGGTCTGGGGATGGGTATGCATCTGAGCGAATTAACCCATCCCAATCAGCTGCATGGTCTCTCCGAGGCGCAGCTTGAGGATGTGGCCAAGCAAATTCGCGAACGCCATCTGGAGGTGGTGTCGAACAGCGGCGGTCATCTTGGACCTGGATTAGGCGTTGTTGAATTAACCCTGGCCCTCTACCAAACCCTTGATCTGGATCAAGACAAGGTGGTTTGGGATGTGGGGCATCAGGCCTATCCGCACAAATTAATAACCGGACGCTACGGAAGCTTTGACTCCCTGCGTCAACAGGGAGGAGTGGCCGGTTATCTCAAGAGAACCGAAAGTCGTTTTGATCATTTCGGTGCGGGGCATGCCAGCACATCCATCTCGGCAGCCCTCGGAATGGCCATAGCCCGTGATCGGCAAGGTCTTGATTACAAATGCGTTGCTGTTATTGGTGATGGAGCCTTAACCGGTGGCATGGCATTGGAAGCCATCAACCACGCCGGTCATCTGCCATCTACTCCACTACTCGTTGTTTTGAACGACAACGACATGTCGATCTCACCACCTGTTGGTGCGCTATCGACCTACCTCAACCGGATGCGATTGAGCCCGCCTCTTCAATTTTTATCTGGAAGCGTTGAAGAAAGCGTGCGTCATCTTCCCTTTATGGGGGGAGAAATTCCACCAGAGCTGAATCGTCTCAAAGAGAGCATGCGCCGCCTCGCTGTTCCCAAAGTCGGTGCCGTCTTTGAAGAGCTTGGATTCACCTATATGGGTCCGGTTGACGGTCATGACATTGCTGAAATGACCCGATCGTTCCAAGCCGCACATCGTGTGGGTGGGCCTGTCATGGTTCATGTTGTTACAAAAAAAGGAAAGGGGTATCCCTACGCAGAAGCCGATCAAGTTGGTTACCACGCACAGTCAGCTTTCAATCTCAGTACCGGTAAAGCAAGGCCAAGCAAGACGCCAAAACCACCGAGTTACAGCAAGGTATTTGGACAAACCCTTGTCAAACTCTGCGAACAGAATCCAAAGGTTGTTGGGATCACAGCCGCTATGGCGACTGGAACTGGTCTAGATATCCTCCAAAAAGCACTCCCCGACCAATACATCGACGTTGGCATTGCTGAGCAGCATGCCGTCACCCTTTCAGCTGGTATGGCCTGCGATGGATTAAGGCCAGTGGTGGCGATCTACAGCACGTTTTTACAGAGAGCCTTCGACCAACTCATTCACGATGTCGGGATACAAAAACTGCCCGTGACCTTTGTGTTGGATAGGGCGGGAATTGTCGGAGCCGATGGTCCAACCCACCAAGGTCAATACGACATCAGCTATATGCGTGCGATTCCCAATTTCACCGTGATGGCTCCCAAAGATGAAGCTGAGCTTCAGAGGATGCTGGTGACCTGTCTCCATCACGATGGACCTACTGCTCTGAGAATCCCTCGCGGCCCCGGTGAAGGTGTGCCACTGATGGAGGAAGGCTGGGAAGCTCTTCCCATCGGCTGTGGCGAAGTTGTGCGTGAAGGCAAAGATGTTTTGATCGTCGCCTATGGCGCCATGGTGCCGAAGGCCGTAGCCACTGCGAAGTGTTTATCAGCAGTAGGCGTTGAGGCTGCTGTGATTAATGCACGGTATTTACGTCCATTGGATGAAGCACTCATTCATCCAATGGCCCAAAAGATCGGCAAAATAGTCACGATGGAAGAGGGGGCGTTGGCGGGTGGCTTCGGTTCAGCTGTTCTTGAATCACTCCAGGAGAAGGGGTTTGCGATACCGATGCTGCGCATTGGAATTCCTGACCGGCTTGTGGATCATGCAACTCCCCAACAAAGTTTTGAAGCCTTGGGTCTAACTCCAGATCAAATGGCAGTCCGGATCAAGAAGCATTTCGTGCTCTCAACAACAGGTTCCCTAAAACTCGAAGAAAAATCACCAGCGGAAGTCTCATCAGCTGGCTGAGTGTGGTTGAACTGAGGCAGCAGAGCTGCCTCAGTTCAGGAGATCGGCGAGGGGAACTTAAAGCACGCCTCGGGCTGCGAGACCTTGGATTGCGCCAATGCCAATCATGTGACCCAGGCTTGTTGTAGCAAGCATGCTGGCGTGACTCATGCCTCCAAAGAAAGAGGCACCGGGCAGTTTGATGCCCTCGTTTTGATGCTTAATCGTGGCTTTGCCAATCCCGATGGCGATGACATTGCAGACCACCATCACAAGGGCAACCTTGGGTGACCAGGAAACAGTGGCGGGAGCAATAGCCAGAAGAGGAATAAACATGCAGCGCAACAAGCGACACCTCATCTTCCGATTTCATTGCCCCAAGTTCTCCTCCTCGTAAGAGTTATTTACTGGTTGCTGAGCGTTTGATCTGAGCAGGCCGGCAACGATGCAGGCATTGCTCAAGGTCAGAAATGCTTCGGCACCACCGTGAAGCCAATCCACAGCTACTAATTCAGAGTCATATCGAACGAGCGCAAACACCGCAGCCGCAATGGTGACGGCAACAAACAAGAGCGTGAGCTGAAACCCGATAACGGTCAATTTCGGTAGCTGCCCACTTCGCCCAAGGTGGTAAAGGAACACCAGATAGGGAATTAAGGACAAAGCGAAGAGGGGAGCTGGATCAAAGTTCGCTGTCATCCCTTCACCATGTCATCGCGTTGCAGGTTCCAGGCAGCAATGGCCAAGGTGATGTTCCCAAGCAGGGTTGTACTGGCTTGCAGCGTGACAAGCCAACGCAGGCTCTCAGAGTTGTCATAGAGATGCCATGTGCATGCAGCCATGGCACTGATCAACGCAGGAATCATTGCTGCTGAGAGCCAGATCATGCTCGTCTGAGAACGGAGCGATCCACGATGAGCGATCAACACCATGGCTAACAACCACTCAAAAACAGACGCCACATGAATCCACCATGTACCGAGTGAAAGGGCATGCATGCTTCACAACCAAGCGATTCTCCAACGTAGGCGCCCTAAGCGCGGATAATGAAGAGCCCTCATGGTGATCGAATGTCTGGCTTGGCTCCGTCTTCCTCACCGAGGCGCATTCTCCTCTGTGGCTATTACGGAGAACACAACCTGGGCGATGACGCACTGCTTGAAGTCTTGAACAGACAGTTGCCTAAAGGATGGCAACCCGTGATTACTGCAAATGACGCATCGGCTGTTCAAACAATCGTTCCGAATGGAATGGTGGTGAACAGAAGGTCGTTGAAAACGGTACTGAGAACCATCAAACATGTACAGGTGGTGGTGCTTGGCGGCGGAAGCTTGCTCCAAGACAGCACAAGTTTTCGAAGCCTTGTTTATTACATTGCTTTGATAATAGTGGCACGAGTTAAATGCAAACCAGTTTTGTTATGGGGGCAAGGCCTCGGTCCACTGAGGCATGCATGGAGTCGCTATCTCGTAGGTCGTGTTCTGAACGGTGCAACGTCCATTACCTGGAGGGACAATGCGTCGATGCAACTGGCAAAAAGCATCGGAATCAAAAGTTCAATGGCAATGGCTCCAGATCCAGTGTGGAGCCACCAGACGAGTAATTATCAAGGAGGAGGAAACATTGTGCTGTGCTGGAGAACAACAAGTTTGTTGACAACTAGTGGATGGTCACTCTTGCTACAAGCCGTGGATGAGCTGAGTGAAAGCAAACAAAAATCGGTAACTTGGTTCGCATTTCATGCCAATCAAGATGTCAACCTACTGCAAACACTGAGTAAAAAAGGATTGGTATCCGAAAGACTCAAAGAAAGATCATCAACAATTATCGCGAAGGATATCGGCCATGCTCGGGAAATTTTTAGCAATGCAAGTCTAGTTATTGCAATGCGATTGCACGCTCTTATCTTATCGATAGTTAGTCAATGTCCAACCGTTGGTCTAAGCTATGATCCAAAAGTAGAGGCAGCAGCTCGAACAGCAGAAGCGCCATGGCTTGATTTATCTCAACTGCCAAGTCTTGAAAGAGTTTTAGTTCAATGGAGTGAATGCATGTCACATGCTCCATCGAAATCACATCTACAAAGGATTCAGGAACAAGCCTGCGTCCATGGACAAATACTCAAAACCGCACTTGGAAAATTGTAATCAGTCATTCATGGAAAAATAAGAAAAGCGAAATCAGTAAAAACAATCAATGATAATAAATGATCAATATCTAGTCTTCACAGGCGACGACCACTGTCTTCATCAAAGTAGTGTTCATCAGAGCGATGCCATGAGACGATGAGTGATTCAGGAATATCAACAGACGTAGAGCAAGACAATCTCAATGAGCCTTCCGGAGATTCAAGGTATAGAAGCTGAGAACTACCTAGCCATTCACGAGACATTAATTTGCATGGGAGCCCCTCCTTAGCAAAGAAAAGAGACTCTGGCCTGACTGCAGTAATAACACCATCCTTAGGTCGAAGGCAATTAATCTGAGGGCGGCCAATAAATTTGGCAATAAACAAAGTTTCGGGGAGATGATAAAGCTCTGTAGGAGTCGCAACCTGTTGAATTCTTCCAGAATGCAAAACGGCAATACGGTCAGCAATGGCCATCGCTTCATGCTGATCGTGAGTCACATGAATCACCGGTTTTTGACGGTCAAGTACAAGTCGACGAAGCTCAGGCCTTAATTCCTCACGCAGTTGGGCATCTAAGTTACTCATAGGTTCATCGAGCAAATACACATCTGGATCCCGCAGCAAAGCCCTTGCGAGTGCAACACGTTGCCTTTGACCTCCAGACAACTGCGCAGGCAAAACATCTGCACGATCTTGCAACTGGACAAGTTCAAGCATTGCTTGGATACGTTGTTGCCGATCAGATGGACGAACTCCTCGAACCCTCAGGCCGAGTTCCAAATTGGCAAAAACACTCAAATGTGGAAGTAAGGCATAACTTTGAAAAACCATTCCAACAGCCCTTTGTGCTGCAGAAACATGGGAGATATTTTTCTGATTGAGAATGATCTCACCTTCAGAAACTGGGTCAAGTCCAGCAATAAGTCGCAAAGTACTACTCTTGCCACAACCAGATGGTCCCACTAAAGCTACACA
Organism: Synechococcus sp. SP2 MAG; assembly: GCA_030756895.1. Lineage (GTDB taxonomy): Bacteria > Cyanobacteriota > Cyanobacteriia > PCC-6307 > Cyanobiaceae > Synechococcus_C. The sequence continues at coordinate 74,162 of JAVBIX010000036.1, read as the reverse complement.
TTCACCATCCTCAACATGCAGATTGAGATGACGAACAATCCATTGCTGTCCAACATGACGTCCTAAATTTTGAATTTGAAGAGTCATCCTTTTACAGCTCCGCTAGTGAGACCAGATACAATGGGTTTTTGAAAGATTAAAACAAGTAAGACCAAGGGAATCGATCCAAGAACGGTTGCTGCTGCATAAGCACCATATGGAACAGAATAAATAGAGGATCCTGCAATTCTCGCCATCGCAACCGGCAACGTTAATTTGCTTGAATCACTAATCCAGGTCAAGGCAATTGGATATTCGTTCCAGGAAAACAGAAACACAAGGATTGCGGTGCTAGCCGTAGCAGGAGAAATCAGGGGTATAAAAATCCAACGAAACCTTTGAAAAAGAGAAAGGCCTTCAAGTTTTGCAGCATCCTCTAATTCAGGTGGAAGATCATTAAACGCATTATTGAGTAAAAGGATAGCAAGCGGTTGTGATAATGCTGCATAAGGAAGGCTTAGCGCTAAGAGTTGATTGCCTAAATTTAATGCACGTGCCAGCTCAAGCAAAGCGAGAAAAAGTAAAACATAAGGGAATAAAGCTGCTCCAACGAGCGCCAAACGACTGAGCGCCGACAATTGTCTGGGTATACGATTCAGAGCATAAGCAGCAGGAAGTGCTAGGAGCAAGCAAAGAAAAGTACTGGATATTCCTACAATTAAACTGTTAACGAGGTACCTCCAGAATGGTGGATTGGCATTTAGTACACTCTGGTAATGAATCAAAGTCCAACGCTGATCATGCGAAACAAATGGTTGAATAAGAGCCTGATCGCTACAAAAAGACGTGTAAACTTGCCACAATAATGGCCCTAAAGACCATAACAAAAGCAGCCCAACAAGAGTACGTCGATTCATAACTCAATAACTCCACGAGACTTTGGATGAGTAGGAATAAGTACTTGTAAGCCAATCCAGGCAATCACACAAATCAGACTTATAAGTACGAAACTAGCCATAATAATCGTAGAACTATAGCCAAAATCTAAAAACCTTAGTGCATTCCAATACGCATATAAAGCAATACTTTCAGTAGTACTAGCAGGCCCGCCTCCTGTAAGAACTTGAATTAGATCAAAAACACCAAATGATTGTGCAAGTCTAAAAAGCAAGGCGAGAAGGATGTAGGGACGGAGCAAGGGCAATGTGATTCTTCTCAAGCAGATCAGTGCATTACCGCCCTCCAGTCGTAGTGCTTCATATAGGTCAGCTGGAATAGTCTGCAACCCAGCCAATAGAATCAAGGCTGCAAATGGGGTTGTTTTCCAAACATCGGCCCATACTGTAGCTATCCACGCAAAGTTAGGATCTCCAAGAATATTGAGCGAACCTATCCCAGCAATCTTGGTGAAATGATCAATTGGACCATAGGGGGTATTGAAGATCCAACGCCAACCAAGAGCCATCACTGTGGTCGGTAATGCCCAAGGAATAAGCGCCAAAGTTCGAACCACATCACGACCTCGCCAGCGCTGATCTAATAGAAGAGCAATGCAAAGCGCAAGAATCAACTCAAGACCAACCGATACTCCTGCAAAACGTAGTGTTTGGCCAAGATCCTGCCAATATCGTAAATCTTGCAACAAGCGCAGCCAATTAGCACCACCATTCGGAATCGCAATTAATCCAGTAATCACGGAGTCGGCATGGAAACTAAGCCATGCATACCGAAACAAGGGAACTACAAATACAACCAGCAACAGCAGCAGTGCAGGAAGTAAAAGAAATATAATCATGGTTTCTCTCCTGCTGACATCAAAATTTGGTTTGTGTTGGCAGCGGCAACATTCATCCCGTTCTCTGGCGTTCTCTCACCGGTAAGAATGCTGCTAAGTTGGCGTGTTAATACATCACTGATTTGAGCATACAAAGCCGTTTGAGGTCTTGGAGTAGCGACTTTTAAAGCACGCCCGAATTCTGCAAGAATTGGTTTATCTTGCAGCAATTGAGGATCATCAATAACGCGTTGTTGCGTTGGGGAATATCCATATTTGAGGAACAACTGCTTTTGTGCAGTTTCACTAGTCAGAAACCGAATCGCTTCGATCGAAGCATCTACATGCGAAGAACCTTTTAGAACCGTGAGCCCCCAGCTTCCAAGCGTTGCCGTGGTGTGACCAGGCTTAGCAACCATGGTGGTGATGCCAACATTCCCCTTAACGGCACTATCGGATTTTTGAAGTTCAGCCCACGCGTAGGGCCAGTTCCGCATGAAAGCAGCATCTCCCACCTTGAAGCTCTGTAGAGCCTCAGCTTCTCCATAATTAGTTACTGCTCTTGGACTAACACCTTGATCAATTAGTCCTTGTAGCCAAGCCGCTGCTTCGACACCAGGTTTTGAATTTAATCCAATTTGATTGCTATCGGTCTTTAACCAATCGCCACCAAATCCATCGATCAATTCTAAATAGACACAACTAAGCCCCTCATACTGGCGCCCTTGCCAAACATAACCCCAATCTACTTTTTTATCCTTTTGTAGGGATTGACTCACTTGAACTAATTGATCTGGAGTTTCTGGTGGTTGTTCCATCAGGTCAGTTCGGTAATAAAGCAAGCCCATATCTGCATTCATTGGCCAACGATAAAGATGCCCGTCATATGAGTTTCCCTCACGTGCCCCAATCGCCAAGGAAGCGATATCTGTTTCACTGAAATAATCCTCTAAAGGTTGCATCCAACCAGCTGCAGCATACTTTGGTAGCCAGGTAACGTCCATCAGTAGACCGTCAAATGGGGCTTTCCCTAAAAGCAAACTACTAATCGCTAAATCAGACATAGCTTCCGTTTCCAATGGTCCCCTAACAACTTGAAGACTGATGTTGCCGCGATGCTCTTGATTAAATTGCTTGACTAAATCCTGAGTTGCATCAGCAAAAGGAGCTGCCATCAAAAAGGAAACTGACTCAATTGATCTTGCTTGGGCAATACCAAATCCAGCACTACAAATAAGGACAATAAATAGTGTTGCTATAATCCTGCGAATAAAATGACTATGCCTCATCATTAATCATCATTTTTTCCTTCAAGAGCATCCATTTGTTCGCTTACCCAATCACTGACAGTAAAACTTTCAACAGCATTACTCATTCTACTCATCCGTTTAATTTGTTCATCTTCCGGCATTTCCAAGGCACGTTCAATGGCCTGATCCATCTGTCGATGTGAATAAGGATTGGTCAAGATTGCACCATCAAGAACAACGGAAGCACCTGTAAACTCTGAAAGCACAAGGACTCCACCTCGATTCTTACGTGCAGCCGCATATTCCTTAGCAACTAAATTCAATCCATCGCGTAGAGGTGTAATCCAACAGATGTCTGAACGAGTAAACCAAGCAACCATTTCTTCATATGGTATGCGCCGTGTTGAAAAACGAATTGGAACCCAATCAATCAAGCTAAATCTCCCATTAATTCGACCTGCAGTTTCTTCAATAGTGCGTTGCGTATCTTCGTATATTTTCATACCACTTGCAGCGGCAACACAAGCAAGCATCAAAACAACTTTGCCGTGCCAATCTGGTCGATGTTCTAGTAAACGTTCAAAAGCTAGTAGGAGCTCTTCATTGCCCTTGGTGTAATCCACACGACTTGCAGAAAGAATTAGTTTTCTCCCTTTCTTGGTGTCATCATCAATTTGACCGGCTAATTCCTGAACATCAGCTCGAGCAGCAAGTTCTTGGATAACATCTGGTGATGTTCCAACAGGAGATGACAAGAGCTGAATCTTTCGTCCCTTGTAATGCAAGCAAGGCGTTTCTGATGGCTCCGTCAGGGCCGAACCAGTTGGAGCAAATCTGGAATTAACAGGTTGCTTGGAGCCTTTTTTGGCACCTAATAAACAATTGGCCGCTCGGGCAAAGTTTTCGGTATAACGTGGAATATGAAATCCCACCACATCGCAGCTTAAAAGGCTTTCAAGGATTTGTTCACGCCAAGGCAAAATGGCAAAGACATCATTCCCAGGGAATGGTGTGTGATGAAAGAATGCAATCTTTAAGTCAGGCCTTAACTCTCTAATATAACCAGGAACAAGCCATAGATTGTAGTCATGAATCCATACAGTTGCTGATTCAGCCGCTTGATGACAGGCTGCTTTGGCGAAACGTAGATTTACTTCTTCAAAGATCCCCCAATCAGCATTGTTAACGTTAAAATGAGTTGGAAAAGTATGAAGTATGGGCCAAAAGGATTCTTTTGAAGTAACGTGATAAAAGCTTGATATTTGCCTCTCTTCTAATGGAATTCTGCATAATGTAAACGGCTTCGGGTCCGACATCGAGATGCTTTCATCAGTTGCATCTTCAACCTTGTCTACCTTCCTCCAAGCAATCCATGTTCCATTTTTTCGCGTTCGAAATAAATTTCTTAGCGTTGGAATAATGCCATTTGGACTTTTCTGATCACACCAAATCCTATTGCCATTCTCATCTTTTCCTTCATCAAATGGCGTGCGATGGTACAAAAGAATGAAAGGACTTTGTCCCTTTGTGACCGCCATGCTTCACCTCTGTTTACTGGCTCTGGCGAGCCATGGTCAACATCCCATCTCTAACACGCTCTGAGGACTCAACCGGTTTGTAACTCGTTGAGGCGGCTAAGCACCTCGTTGGCATGACCAACTGGTCGAACTCCTGTCCAAACGGCTTGAAGCACGGACTCTGGATCGATGATGAATGTATGCCGCATCGAATATGGCGCCATCCAAGAACCGTAAGCTTTGCTCACAACACCATCTGGGTCTGAAAGCAAAGGAAACTTCAGCTCCTCAGAGCTACAAAATGACTCATGATCGCTTACAGAGTCAGCACTGATGGCAATAACTTCCGCTCCTTGCTTTTTGAAAGCAGGCAAAGCTTCCTGAAAGCCATGGGCTTCGATTGTGCAACCAGAGGTGAAATCTCTCGGATAAAAATAAACCACCAACCAACGTCCCTGAAGGCTTTTCAAACTCCAGTGATTTTGATCTGGATTAACACTACTGAAACCCAACAGATCAAAATCAGGTGCTTTAACTCCGATCTCTGGAGCCGTACCACCAAGGGCGCGTACACGAGTCGGTGCCAATAAAAAAATCCCTGCTCCCAGCACTGCAGTCTGGAGTAGGGATCGTCTTTTCATGAAACTGTTTTAATTACGCGAATTCTAGAGAGACTCAGAATTTGGCGAGGTCAACTCCAAGTGAACGTGCGTAAGCACCCAAACCTTTCTTCTGGATGGTCTTGAGAGCCCGCGTAGTAATCCGTATGTTGATCCAGCGTTTTCCCTCAGCCCACCACAGACGACGCTGCTGCAGGTTGGCTTGCTGCAGCTTCTTAGTACGTATGTGAGAGTGGCTCACAGCCATGCCGTTGTTAGCGCGAGTACCTGTGAGCTGACACACCCGAGACATAACGGCGTCCTTAAGAAAGCAATGGCCAATGGCCGAGCGTGAATATTAGCAAAGTGTCTGCTCAGAAGGCTCTTTCCATCAAGCGAGACATCAGCTGCAAATTCTTGGTTTGGAAGTTTGCAAGCTCCTTTGGATCCAATCCTCCCACAGACAGCTTTGCAGTTTCATAAAGATGTTGCGCCAAGTCTTTTGCAAGTATTTCGCTAGGCGATTGCCCAGCATCACCAACGATTACACCCCCTGATTGTAGTTTGAGCAAACCCTCAACTAGAGGATGTTTTTGATTGACAAGCAACACGTGATAATCAGGCAATCCAGGTAGTCGTTGGTCCATTAATGCGCCAATATCATTCATGCGACGCATTTGTTCTGGAAGTAATATTAAAGCAGCAGGTCCTTCTGATCCGGATTTGAGAGTTTGTACCTGAATCGTTACTTTGTCGTTAGACAATGCCTCTTTGATTAATTTTCGCAGAGTTTCGCTTTTTGTTTCGCCATCACCATCACTCAATTCAGGTGTTTCTTCCTTAAGCGATGCGTCCAACTCAGCATCAACTCGCTGGAATTTTAATTCTTCATGTCGAGATTCAAGCCAAGGAATGAACTGACTATCAATCACTGTATCGGCGTACAACACTTCTCGCTCCTGTGAAGTCCATAAGCTGAGTGCCGCTGATTGTGAAACTTCATCAGTGCAATACAAAATTAATTTCTCTCCATGAGGCAATCGAGCTTGGTACCCATCAAGGGTTGTAAAGTTTCGCTCATTTCCGCCGATTGGATCGGGATTGTCGTTAGTTGATAGTGGTGCGCTGGTTGCAAACATCACCAATTCCTCAACTTGTTCAGCAAATTTGTCATCCTCCATCGCTCCGATTTTCACGAAGGGTGCCAATGACTCCCAAGCCTCTGCATACGCTTGTGGATCATCTTTTTTAAGACTGCGAAGTCGATCAGAAACTTTTTTAGCGACAAAATTACCAATAGAACGCACGCGTCGATCTGTTTGGAGCGCACTTCTACTCACATTTAACGGGATGTCGGGTGAATCAATCACTCCTCTTAATGGTAAAAGATAGCGAGGAACCACTTCTTTGATTGAATCACTTACGAAAACTTGATTGCAATAGAGCTTAATTTCTCCTTTCTCCCAATCAGCTCTACCGGTTTGCTTGGGGAAGAAGAGAATCCCTTGTAAGTTATATGGGTAATCGGTATTGAGATGCACCCAAAGTAAAGGGTCACCTTGGAACGGGTAAAGGTAATTGTAAAGATCAATATAGTCTTGATCCTTAAGTTCTCGAGCACTCTTGCGCCATGGAGCTACCATTTTATTGACAGTTTCACCTTCAAGCTGCACAGGTACTGACATGAAATCGCAGTACGTATTGATAAGTGTGCGAATTCGTGCAGGCTCTATATATTCTAATTCCTCCTCCATGAGATGTAGGATCACATCGGTACCGGCATCTGCTCGTTCCGCCCCAGTCAGATTGAAATTGGGAGAACCGTCACAGGACCATCGCACGGCTTCATTGTTGGGCTTAGCAGATTTGGTGAGTAATTCAACGCGTTCCGCCACCATGAAGCTCGAGTAAAAACCCAACCCAAAATGTCCGATGATGGCATCATCTTCTTGCTTATATTTTTCGAGAAAATCTTCAGCGCTTGAAAAAGCTACTTGATTGATGTAGCGCTTCACTTCATCTGCTGTCATCCCAATTCCATTATCGGAAATGGTGAGTGTTTTTGCCTCTCGGTCTATGTGAATTTTGAGAGTGCCATCCTCTCCTTCACTACAATCTCCCGCCATTGCCGCCATTCGACGCTTGCTGATGGCATCGACGCCATTGCTGACAAGTTCTCGCAGAAACACCTCATGGCCGGAATAAACAGCCTTTTTGATGATCGGGAAAATATTCTCGGTGTGGATCTGAATTTGACCCTGTTCGTCCAACACCGACATGACAGCAACGTTAAAAACCAAATTTTATAGATAGAAGCCATCAGGACACAACAGCCTATTGAGGGGGTTCTCCGAACCTCCGACTAGTCTCTTGCTCGTTTGATGCCACAGACTCAATCGGATGCAGATTTTGGAGATAAGACTTTGCTTTAGGCAAAAATAAAACTTAAACATCGTCTATGAATTCATCAAATAATTCTACGCATACTCATTAAAACATAAGTTTTTTCAAAAGCAGAATTTTTATGATCGACAATTCGATTCGTACGCTTCGGAAATTAGCTTTTAGCCAGGAGTTTGTAGATCTGCTCTCTCTTCAGGGAGGATGGCATTAGCCACAGGGCAAACTTGGAGACAAATGCCACAATCAATACATGTATTGAAATCAATCCAATAGAAATCTGTTCCTTTTTTGTTTTTTCCATTCCCTGGGTTGATGCAGGCAACAGGACAAGCATCAACACAGTCAGCCACGCCCTCGCAGATGTCGGTGACGATCGAGTGTGCCATAGCTGTTGGTTGTCTCTTGCTGTCAATCTAGTCAGAGAGCCAGTCGATGGTGTTACATCCCGAAGTTTTGAGTCGCTGTTCAGCTTCTTCTCGATTGCAACAAGGCTTAAGGTCACATTGAGCGACTTGTCCTTGTGCATGCCAGCTTGTTTGTTTTAAGAGCGCTTTTTCAAGACTTGAGTTATCACTCCAGCAAACTAACGTTGTAGATTCTCTTTTGGGATTCTCAGAACTTGAGCCAGGAAGATTACGAATATCGTCGAGACAGAAACTAAATCCAACACCTCCTGCATTCACCTCGCTTTCTCCGCATCGCTCTACCAATCCGTCATATCGGCCTCCGCGGGCAATCACCACCGGAGCTGAAACCCCCTGACAGACGAGCTGAAATACCAAGCCGTCATACAGCTCATGGTGAGGATGAAAGGTTGGATCCAATTGAAGTGCCAACGATTGTTGTTTAGCAAGTGGACTGAGATGTACGAATAATCGCTTCAATTCATTGAGCACAGGTTGTGAACCAAAGCTTTCTCCCAACAGATCAAGAATGGTCTTGGGCGTGCCACGACAGTCCAGAAGGTTCACCAGTCGCGCGAGATCCGCAGCTTCAAGGCCCATCGCTTCTAGTCCAAGCCGGTCGTACTGAATTAAGCAGCTGCGAATCTCTTCCCGAATGGGTTGCTCAAATGGCGCCAAGACCAATTCCATCAAAGAGGTATGCCCAATCAAAAGTTGCGGCTGATGTTCTCCCAGTAGCGAGAGAGCATTCATGGCTTCTAAGAGAAGAGTTAGAAGTTCAAGTTCTGCTGCCAGATCTTTGACGCCAAAGAGTTCTACGCCACTGTGCAGTTTTTCTTCGATGCACAGCCCCCCCTCTTCTGCCGTACGGCTCTCGAAAATGGTTCCGCAAGCACAAAGTCGCAGCGGCCTAGGTCGATCCTTCAGTCTTGTGCAGGCTGCTCTTGCAATTGACGCTGTCATCTCTGGTCGAAGACCCAGAGGATCATCGGCCACAAGTCGAACCACGTCATGGCTTGCAATTGCACCACCGGCCATGAGTGTGTCGAGCCGTTCCACCTGAGGTGGAGAGACTTCGTCGTATCCCCAGTGGCGATAGACCGTCGCCAGCTGTTCCCTTAGATACTGATTTTGTTGGACTTGCTTCGGATTCAGATCTCGAGCGCCCGTGGCGGGTTGCAGGGCCATCCAGCTAGTCAATGAATCACGAACAGCGATCCTATGACTGCCGATCCTCAAGCCCCATAAAGCTTGGGTGGTAAAGGGCTCACGCAAGCAAGCTCTTGCTTGAGTGGAAGGTGGAGTCTTGGTGACGTCGCGAGAATTCTTCCTTGCACCACATCAAATGCGGAGTCTTTGTAATCACCAACGGAACCACCAGCACACGCCACCAAGGCAGCGCCTGCTGCAAGATCCCATGGGGCCAAACCACGTTCCCAATAACCATCCAGTCGCCCTGTGGCCACAAAAGCAAGATCAACGGCGGCGGCCCCACCCCGACGAACACCACGACAACGATGGGTTAGCCAACAAAACTCGGCGTAATTGTTATCGATCAGTTCATGCCTGTCGTATGCAAAACCCGTAACGAGAAGACTGTCCTGCAAGCTGCTGCAGTCACTGACGTGAATGGGGTTGTCGTTCAGAAAGCTCCCTTGGTTGGGAGAACACCAGTAGGTCTCGTTTAGGAAAGGCACTGCCACTGAACCCAGCAGTGGCTGCCCCTTCCAGATCAACCCAACTGATGTGGCAAAAAAGGGATAACCGTGTGCAAAATTCGTGGTTCCGTCGAGAGGATCCACGCACCAGCACAAAGCGCCTTGGGTTCCACTTGATCCAGATTCTTCGGCAAGAATTGCAATCGTTGGGGTGTGTTCTCTCAAATAGTCGAGAACGACCTGTTCAGCGGCTAGATCGGCGTTGGTTACTAAGTCGCCAACGCGACCCTTACTTTCGATGCTGCTAAGGCGTCCGTAATGCTGCATGAGCACGGCGGCTCCCAGATTTGAAGCCGTTCGAGCGATCTCAGCAAGCACTTGCTGGCTCGAGGCGTCGAGATCAGCATCGATGGCAACTTGCCGGCAATTCAGTGCTGAAGTCATCACTCCTCCTCCAAAGGAAGGCCAGGCCGTACCTGACCACGACCGAAATGACGACCAAACTGCAATTCATAAACCTCATCTTCATCTTGCGTGACCGCTTCGAGAGGCCCGATGGCTCTTGCAACGCAAAGCAGTCCATACCCCTGTTGCCTGAGCTCTTTTGAAAGTCCCATGGCCTCAGCCTGATCGAGGTTTCCCCGTTGAACTCTCACAGCGCAAGACGTACAGCAGCCATTGCGGCAAGAGAAAGGAAGCGGATCTCCCTGCTGCTCAAAGCTTTGGAGGATGTACTCCCCCTCAGGGACCTGATGGGTGATCGTTCGTCCAGCCTGAGGCCAGTGAATTGTGACTGTGTGGCTTGGTCTCATATCAGGCCCTCAGGAAACGCCCTGCTACATTCTCACTTCAGCCACTGGAGAGGTGGCCGAGTGGTCGAAGGCGCAGCACTGGAAATGCTGTATAGGGGCAACTCTATCGAGGGTTCGAATCCCTCCCTCTCCGTTAGCTCAAAATCAAACCCCTTCATCGCGAGGGGTTTTTTATTGGAATCCCATCATTGATCTGAAGTGGAACAAAAAAGTTATAAAAAGCCGCTTGTTAATTGAAAAGAACAACTAAAGCTTAATCAACGAATCGAAAACAAAAGCAAGAAATAATTACTAATTGGTGACAGGATTATCATCGCATGAATACACGCTCAACAGCATATTCAAATGAATCAATTATCCAAAGCGTCCTGAAACATAATCCTGGGTGGCCTGCTGTGATGGGGCGTTGAAAATTTTATCGGTATCATTAAATTCGACGAGATAACCAACTTTTCCTGATCCCCCCTCAACAGCTTCAGCATTAAAGAAAGCTGTCGTATCACTCACACGTACAGCCTGCTGCATGTTATGAGTCACGATCACGATTGTGAAACTCTTCTTCAGCTCATGAATGGTTTCTTCGATTTTCAAGGTAGAGATTGGATCGAGCGCAGAACATGGTTCATCCATTAAGATTACTTCAGGTTCAATTGCGATAGTGCGTGCAATACATAGACGCTGCTGTTGACCACCTGAAAGAGAATTTCCACTCTCTTTGAGCTTGTCTTTGCATTCATCCCATACAGCTGCCTGGCGTAGTGACCGCTCCACTAATTCATCCATATTGCCATCATAGCCATTAATACGTGCACCAAATGCAATGTTTTCATAGATGCTCTTCGGGAAAGGATTAGGTTGCTGAAAAACCATTCCGATTCGACGTCGAACTTCAACTGGATCAACATCAGGAGCATATAAATCAGCACCATCAAAAAGAATTCTTCCCTTGAGTGAACAACCCTCAATCAAATCGTTCATCCTGTTAATGGCTCTTAAGAGGGTGGACTTTCCACAACCCGAAGGGCCAATAAAAGCAGTGACTTGTCCTCGTGGAATATCACAAAATACATTTTTTAATGCCTCAAAGTCTCCATAGCTAATTGTTGTATTTTGAATAGATAGGCATATATCTAAATTCGAATGAGCTGATTGAGAGGATGATGTAGCTGTCATGGCTGGAGAAAAATCAGTGTCGGCAATAAGGGGGTAACACCATTAATGGTGGATATCATTTGCTAGCGAATCGCCCAAGCCAGCGAGCAAGCAGATTAAGAGCCAATATGAACACAACTAGAAGAAAGGAGGCTGACCAAGCGAGTTGATTTTGAAGATCATAAGGCTGAGCAGAAAAATTGTAAATTAAGACAGATAATGTTGCAATGGGATCAAAAATCCCATTCGGCCAAAACGGAGAAAAGAGCGCCGTAAAGATCAAAGGTGCAGTTTCACCAGCCGCCCTAGCGATTGACAACACCACTCCAGTTGCAATTGGGGTAAACGCCTTGGGAAGTGTGATTTGACTTACTGTCACGAAACGCGATGCTCCAACTCCGAGTGCAGCACGCCTTAGGTCGTTGGAAACAAGTTTCAAGCCTTCATCCGTTGTCTTGACAACGGTGGGCAGCATTAAAACAGAAAGAGCTGTTCCGCCTGCAATCGCGCTGAAGGTATTGCCAAAAAGAATGCGCGTAGAAACAATTACTCCATAAACGAAAACACCAGCAATAATGGATGGAACACCAGCAAGAACATTGGTGCCGAAACGTATGAACTGCGAAAATCCACGACCTGTAGAATATTCGGCCAAGTAAATTCCACCTCCAACACCAATAGGAATCGCAATTAATGCCGCAATTGTTGTGACAATAATACTTCCAAGAATTGCATTGCCGAAGCCTCCACCTTCCCCACCTGGAGGGGGTGGGAGTTTGGTGAAAAGATCTAAGTTAAATGTTGATATTCCCTTTATTAAGATGTAAGCAAGGACAGCAATCAGTGGCAAGATACACAGGAATGAAAACAACCCTGCCAGTACAGATAAAAGGCGATTTACAATGTTGCGCTTTTGCCAATTTTTGTAACCGAGGTCAGGCATTCCTCCTGACGACCTTGCAATTGAGTGATATTTCATAGATTAATACTTAAGACTCAGTCGTTTTACCAGCCATTGTGCAAACACATTGACTAGCAACGTCAGGACCATCAAAACAAAAGCTGCATACATTAGTGAGGAGAGTTGCCCTACATCCGCCTCTCCAAACTGATTCGCGAGCATGGCAGAAATAGTATTTCCTGGAGCTAATAATGACCAACTAAATACATTTGAATTTCCTATAATCATAGTGACAGCCATGGTTTCTCCCATTGCTCTTCCAAGGGCAAGCATCACTCCACCAACAATTCCTGATATCGCTGCGGGCAAGATGACATTCAAAATGGCTCCCCAACGCGTGGCACCAACTCCATAAGCGGCTTGACGGAGTTGAATCGGCACTTGATTCAATGAATCACGGGCAATTGCAGTAATGATCGGTAAAATCATCACAACTAAGATCAAGATAGCTGGGGCCATTCCTGGACCTAAAGGTTCAGTGCTAAAAATAGGTATCCAACCAAAATCCTCATACAAAAACATAAGAAATGGTCGAATAAGAGGTTCTAAAATAAAGATTGCCCACAATCCTAAAACGACTGAAGGAATAGCCGCCAAGAGCTCCACCATTAAGCCAATGATGTTTCTTACTTTGAGCGGAATAATATTTTCTGTAATGAATATTGCAGTGCCTACGCCCAAAGGAACAGCAATGACCAATGCAAAAAGAGAGGTCACCAACGTTCCATAAATTGCCGTGAAAGCACCATATTCGTCATCAACAGGGTTCCAGTTGGACGTGATCAAAAAATTCAGTCCATAGCGCCCCATCGACTCCAAGGATCCCCAAAACACCACCACAAGGATGGAAATGAGAATCAGAGCAACCATGGAGGCCATGACCACGACCAACTTCTGAAAGCTGCCATCGACGAACTTTTCCGCTGGCGGTCTGCTTCGAAGTAGGTATTGAGCCTTGAATTGGGTCACTCTGCAGGCAGACAGATTGCCGAACCGTACCCGTATGTCTGCTGTTTTGCTTGTAAGCGAAAGAACACCACAGGATTCCTCCACAGGAGAGTTTGGTGATTGGAGTTTGGCCCGTTAGCTTGGGGTCACCAAATGCGCGGTTATGGGCCGGATCGTCGGAATCGACCTGGGAACCACGAACTCCGTCGTCGCCGTGCTCGAAGCGGGTCGACCGGTGGTGATTGCCAACGCGGAAGGCACGAGGACAACCCCATCGGTTGTTGGATACACCAAAGAGGATGAGCTTCTGGTTGGTCAGCCCGCTAGACGCCAACTTGTCCTTAACCCTCGCAACACGTTTTCCAACCTCAAGCGTTTTGTTGGACGCGCCTGGGATGAACTCGACGACAACACGCTCACCGTTCCTTACACGGTGAGTGCAAACAACCAAGGCAACGTTCGTGTTGCCTGTCCTCAGACCGAGAGGGAATATGCCCCTGAAGAGCTGGTCTCGAGCATCCTGCGCAAGCTTGTCGATGACGCCAGCACCTACCTAGGAGAAACGGTCGATGCGGCCGTTCTCACGGTTCCGGCTTATTTCAATGATGCCCAACGTCAGGCCACTCGAGACGCGGGACGCCTGGCCGGCTTGTCGATTGAGCGGATTCTCAATGAGCCCACAGCTGCAGCCCTTGCCTATGGCTTTGATCGCAGTGCTGTTCGTCGGGTCCTTGTTTTCGATCTGGGTGGAGGAACCTTTGATGTCTCACTCCTTCGAATCGCTAATGGTGTCTTCGATGTGAAATCCACCAATGGAGACACCCAACTGGGTGGCAATGACTTCGATCAACTCATCGTTGATTGGCTTGCTGATTCCTTTCTCCAGCAACATCAAATTGATTTGCGCAGGGATCGTCAGGCGCTTCAACGTCTCACTGAAGCGGCTGAAAAAGCCAAACAAGAACTTTCAGGCGTTTCCACTACACCTATTTCGCTTCCTTTTATTGCAACCGGTCAGGACGGTCCTCTTCATATTGAGACCACCCTCGATCGCACAACATTTGAAAGCCTCTGTCCTGATTTGCTTGATCGACTGCTAACGCCCGTTCAGGTTGCGCTGCGCGACTCAGGCTGGCTTGCAGAAGACATTGACGACGTTGTGCTGGTGGGTGGCAGCACAAGAATGCCCATGGTGATGCAGCTCGTTAGGACGTTGATTCCTCACGACCCGTGTCAATCCGTTAATCCGGATGAAGTTGTGGCTGTGGGTGCAGCCGTTCAGGCCGGAATCATCACCGGTGAGCTAAGGGATCTGTTGCTGAATGACGTCACACCCCTATCCCTTGGCTTGGAAACCGTGGGTGGCCTGATGAAAGTATTGATTCCTCGGAATACCCCGATTCCAGTCCGTCAATCCGACGTGTTCAGCACCTCTGGTGCCAATCAATCCTCTGTGGAAATTCACGTTTGGCAAGGTGAGCGTCAAATGGCGCAAGACAACAAGTCGTTGGGACGTTTCCGCCTGTCAGGTATTCCGCCTGCACCACGCGGTGTCCCTCAGATTCAGGTGGCCTTTGATATTGATGCAAACGGGATCCTTCAAGTCAGTGCAACAGATCGAACCACCGGCCGAAAGCAATCCGTCACGATTCAGGGGGGATCGAATCTCAACGAAGACGAATTGCAGGCACTCCTCGCCGAAGCGGAAGCGCGTTCAGATGAAGACCGCCGCCGCCGTACTGCGATTGAGCGGCGCAATTCAGCCCTGACCTTGGTGTCTCAAGCGGAGCGACGCTTGCGTGATGCTGCCCTTGAACTCGGTCCTTACGGTGCCGAACGACAGCAAAGGGCCGTTGAGATGGCCATGCGTGATGTTCAGGATCTGCTTGAGCAGGATGATCCTCAGCAATTAGAGATGGGCGTGAGCGGCCTTCAAGAAGCTCTCTTTGGTTTAAATCGCCGCCTTTCTGCAGAACGAAGCAGCGATGCAGGTCCTCTGCAGGGCATTCGCAGCACGCTGGGAACGCTCAAAGACGAACTCTTCGCAGACGATGATTGGGAGGATGACCCCTGGTCCACGGGGAGTCGTTCCGACGAACGAATGAGAAGTGGACGTCGCGGAATCGACCCTTGGGATGATGACTTCTATCGCTGAGCCCGATTATTGGGCCCTCCTTGGTCTCGATCCAGGCAGTGACGGTGTTTCACTGAAACGAGCTTTCAGGCGTGAAGCAAGGCGCTGGCACCCCGATCTCAACGGAAACGATCGCCAAGCTGAAGAGCGCTTCAAACTCGTCAATGAGGCCTATGCCGTTCTTAGTGATCACGACAGGCGTATCGCCTGGGAGCGCCGCCGCACCGGTCGAAGTAGTAGCCAAGACCCGTTTGCTTCAGGCTTCCCTGATTTCGAGGAGTATCTCGCCGTTGTTCTGGGCATCGGTGATCCTTCAGAGCCTGATCGCGCCGAAGCCCACCACAACGATGATCACTCGCACTCGGAGCGCAGACCCACTCCATCTCCCCAACCTCCACCGCCTGTTCGCTCACAAGACAATCTCGAAACAACGGTTGTCTTGACACCTGACCAGGCCCTTCACGGCACGGCTGTGAATCTGGAGCTCTCCGATGGAACTGTGATCGAGGTAGATACGCCTCCTTTTGCAGGGGATGGCTGGCGCCTCCGTTTGGAGGGAGTCGCACCTGGTGGACGTGATCATTTTTTGCAGCTGCAGGTTGTAACTGCTGAAGGTCTCCGCATTGATGGATTGCGCGTGTTGTACCGATTGGAACTATTCCCGCCCGATGCGGCCCTGGGATGCGCGGTAGATGTTCCAACGCTGTCAGGTTCCGTCACCCTTCAAGTGCCTCCGGGTTCATCGAGTGGTCGCCTGCTACGACTTCGAGAACGTGGCCTGGCCTGGAATGACCGGCAAGGTGATCAGCTGGTGGAAGTGGTCATCGTGATTCCGGCCCATCTGAACGATGACGAACAAGCGCTATATCAAAGGCTTCAGGAACTGAGCTTGGATCAAGGTCGGATCTAATCCAGGACTTTCGATGAGAGACTGAAAGCGACCTCGAACATCTCATGCTCGTTCACGTCCTTCTTTACGACGCCGGTCAGGACAGTGAGGGCATTCATTCCCTTGAGCTCTCTGGCCAGACCGTGGTTTTGATGTTTGAAAACTGCGACGATGCCGAACGGTATGCAGGCCTGTTAGAGGCCCAGGATTTCCCCACCCCAACTGTTGAGGCTCTCGATCAACACGAGGTGGAACTCTTCTGCACTGAGGCTGGATATGAAGCGCGACTCGTCGAAACTGGCTTCGTACCCAAATCAGATGACGAGCGCTTGATGCTGGCTCCTCCTACTGCCAATCGTGACGTCAGCAATTGGCAAACTGATGATCAATCGCTGGATAGCGTTCAGTCATCAAACCCAAGTGATGGTCTGGATGATGTCCGTCGTCGCCTAGAAGGTTTGCTGTGAATCCGTCTGAAAATCGGGGCTACCTCACAACAGAGCAGTCGAACCCCCGCAGCGTTGATTTGGACGTGTTGTCCACAGACGACCTAGTGAAGCTGTTCATCGATGAAGATCGAAAACCTCAATTAGCGGTTGAAGGTGCTTCAGAAGCCCTCAGCGCAGCAGTTGATGCTGTGGCATTGCGGTTAAGCAAAGGCGGGCGATTGTTTTACATCGGAGCAGGCACCTCTGGTCGACTTGGTGTTTTGGATGCCGCTGAATGTCCCCCCACCTTTTGCAGCCCACCAGAACTGGTACAAGGTGTTTTAGCTGGAGGTGCTCCGGCCCTACTCCGCAGTTCAGAGGGACTTGAGGATCTAGGGACAGCAGGCGTAGATGACCTCAAAGAACATCAATTCGGTGCAGATGATTGCTTAGTAGGGATTGCCGCTGGTGGCACCACGCCCTACGTACTCGGTGCACTTCAATACGCCGTAGAAGTAGAGGCCCTGGCTGTAGCAATGGCCTGCGTTCCCGCAGAACAAGCACCCATGCCTTGCCACCTCGATATCCGTTTAATCACCGGCCCAGAGCTGTTGACTGGCTCAACACGTTTGAAGGCGGGAACCGCCACAAAAATGGCACTCAACATTCTTTCCACCGGAGTGATGGTGAAGTTGGGAAAGGTATACGGCAACCGCATGGTTGATGTCGCCGCTAGCAACAGCAAACTTGTGGACCGCTCGCTACGAATTTTGACCGATCTCGTTGGCTTATCGCGCGAGCAAGGGCTTCCGCTACTAAAGGAAGCCAAGGGATCGGTTAAACGGGCTCTCGTGATGGCGGCGGGATCCATGGATCTTCCAAAAGCCCAAACCCTGTTGGCCCATCACAACGGCAACCTGCGCTCAGCCCTTGGTTCAATTGGAATCACTCTGAATTCAACGGCTCATTGAGCGTGAGCGGTTGCTGGTCCCCAATAGGTACTGGTAAATAAATCCAGGCGTTGCCTAGTTGCCGCAGGAACAGCATCAGGAGCCGTCATCAAAGCATCTTTGAGAGCGTGATGGGCTGGAGAAGAAGGGCGTTCACGGCCCAATTTTTCCATGAGAGCGAACAGGATTGGGCCCGTTGCAGTGGCATTGGCTGTGAGGTTGCCAATGATCATTTCAACGCTCACAGCATCGTGCTCTTTATGCCAACAATCAAAATCAGTCACCATGCTGAGCGAGGCGTAGGCGATTTCAGCTTCTCTCGCTAAACGGGCTTCCGTGTGATTCGTCATGCCGATCACATCACAACCCCAGTTGCGATAGAGCTCGCTTTCCGCTCTCGTCGAAAACGCTGGACCTTCCATGCACAGATAGGTGCCTCCGCGATGCAGCCGATGTCCGGATGGCATTTCTGCCGATGCTGCAGATGTAAGCAGTTCACTCAACCGCTCGCAAAATGGATCAGCAAGGCTGACGTGGGCCACGCAGCCATCACCAAAGAAGGATTGAGGCCTCTGCACCGTTCTGTCGATGAACTGGTTTGGAACAACCATGTCTCGGGGGCGCAGATGTTCCTGAAGAGATCCCACGGCGGACACCGATATCAACCAACGCACCCCTAAGGACCTCATGGCCCAGATATTGGCCCGATAGGGAACTTCGCTTGGGAGCAGGTGATGTGAGCGTCCATGGCGAGCAAGAAACACCACCTCAACTCCATTCAGTTGGCCGACGCGCAAACAATCAGAAGGAACGCCGAATGGCGTATCCAACGTGACCTCCTCAACGGATTCGAGTCCATCAATCGAATACAAACCACTACCACCGATCACACCAACTCGAGCGTCTTGGAGGGAGAAAGGGAGTGTGGTCATGATTTAAGCGGCGCGCATTGACACTCATCTTGCTCGCTTGCCTAAGATTCGTTTTTGCTTTTGGTGCCTTGACGACAGTCCTGATGAAAACGGATGCCGGCCAGATCAAGCTGGAAATGTTCGATCAAGATGCGCCGAACACCGTCGCCAATTTTGTGAAGCTCGCGCGCGAAGGTTTCTACGACGGTCTTGCCTTTCATCGCGTCATCGATGGTTTCATGGCTCAAGGTGGATGTCCTAACAGCCGTGAAGGCGCAAAAGGAACGCCTGGAACAGGCGGTCCTGGCTACATGATTAATTGCGAGATCAACAGTCGAAAGCATGCTCCTGGCATTCTTTCGATGGCCCATGCCGGTAAAAACACCGGCGGAAGCCAATTTTTCATCGTTCATGAAGCTCAGCCCCACCTCGATGGGGTTCACACCGTGTTCGGACAAACCGGTGACATGAATGTTGTTCTCGCCTTGAAAAACGGCAGTCGCATTGAAAGCGTCACAGTGACTGACTGATCCGTTAGGACCAGTGGATCAAAGTTGGCTGATCAGCTTGTTCTGACCAGCCATTTTTTTTGTCGTTCAGCAAAGAAGCCAAGTCCCTGTCTTCGCGATTGAGTTGCAATGAAGGATGGAGACGCTGCTCTGCTTTCGCCGTTTTCAAGAAGCCCAGCCTTTTTGTTTCCGTCCAAGACGCCAAAGATTTGAGAAATAGCTCAATCGCGGAATGATCGCCTGAAACAGTCCAAACAAATTGAGGACGCTCCCAAAGCGCAAGCAGTCTTGGCGTTTGCTCTGGTTGCAAAGTAAGACTTAATTTTGAAGCCAATATCTCAGCCTTATTCAAAAGGTCTGGGAGCTTAGCGATCAGATCTTCACCACAATCCCAGGCTAAAGTGACGACATCTGTTGCGCTGCTCTCATTGAATAGATGTCCTAGTTTGTCTCTCTTAGTGGCTAGATAGTTGGCGTTATAATCACCTGGATTGATGATGAGTGGTATTCGACTTACAACTTCCAGGCCATACCCTCCAAGTCCTGCAATTTTGCGTGGGTTGTTGGTCAGGAGCCTGAGGCGATGAATGCCAAGATCACCGAGAATCTGTGCTCCTACTCCGTAATTTCGTAGATCTGCTCCAAAACCCAGCTTCTCATTTGCTTCAACAGTGTCGAGTCCTCCATCTTGGAGGCTGTAAGCCTTCAATTTATTAATCAGGCCAATGCCACGCCCTTCTTGCCGTAAATAAACAACAACTCCTTCACCTTCTTGCTCGATTTGCGACAAAGCGGCCTCAAGTTGTGGCCTGCAGTCACAACGAAGAGAACCAAATGCATCTCCCGTAAGGCACTCTGAATGCATCCGAACCAAGACCGGTTCTTTCAGTTGCCCGGGAATACCTTTCACCAGGGCAACATGCTCACTGTTGTCAAGTTCATTGCGAAATCCGATCGCCTGAAACTGTCCGAACTGACTAGGCATGACTGCCTGAGCATGACGACGGACAAAGCGTTCGTTCTGAAGCCTGTAGCTGATGAGGTCAGCAATGCTGATAAGCCTTAAGCCAAATTGTTTGGCGTAGTCCTGAAGTTCTGGCAGACGAGCCATCGACCCATCGGAATTCTGTATTTCACAAATCACCCCCGATGGAATGAGTCCGGCGAGCTGGGCGAGATCAACAGCAGCTTCAGTATGACCAGCACGTTTGAGCACCCCTCCAGAACGGGCTCTCAGCGGAAACACGTGCCCTGGACGCCTTAGATCGGATGGTTTGGCATCGGCCTGGAGCACAACCTGAATCGTGCGAGAGCGGTCCTCCGCTGAAATCCCTGTCGAGACGCCATGCTCAGGGCCGGCATCAATACTCACCGTGAACGCTGTTTGATTTTCATCGGTGTTGCGATCAACCATCAAGGGCAGGTCGAGGGCATCAAGACGATCTCCTTCTATGGCAAGACAGATCAAGCCTCGAGCCTCTTTAGCCATGAAATTGATCTGCTCGGGCGTCGCAAATTGCGAGGCACAAATCAAATCACCTTCGTTTTCTCGGCGCTCGTCATCGACGACGACAACGCACTCACCATTACGGATGGCGTTTAGGGCATCAGGGATGGAATCAAAGATCGGATCCATACCCTCGGCAGCTACGGCTGAATGGCTCAGCGTTCTAGGTATCCAACAAGCTCTCATCATGATCGACGCCAGTACGATCAGCCGATCATTCTGCTCAGTTCATGGCGATCAAACGAGTTGCGGTAATCGGAGCATCCGGTTATGGGGGCTTGCAAAGCATGAGGCTGTTGCAGTCCCATCCCAATTTTGAGATCAGCCTGCTCGGAGGAGAACGCAGTGCTGGCAAACGTTGGAGCGAGCTCTGCCCATTTTTGCCCCTTCCGGATGACCCCCTGGTGGAGAGTCCTGAGCCCTCAAGAATTGCCGAGCGCGCAGATGTGGCCATTCTCAGCCTTCCCAATGGATTGGCGAGTGGCCTGGCCCCAGAGCTTCTGGAACGAGGCGTTCGGGTTGTGGATCTCTCCGCTGATTACCGCTACCGCTCACTCGACCAGTGGTCGCGTGTTTATGCCCAAGAGGCTCTCTCTTGCAAACGCACAGATGCCGACTTGTGCTCTGAGGCGGTATACGGCTTGCCTGAGTGGAATGCTCCTGCCATTGCGACAGCTCGATTGGTCGCAGCACCTGGCTGCTTTCCCACCGCCAGCTTGCTTCCCTTATTGCCCTTCCTTAAGCAAGGGTTGATTGAACAAGATGGTGTGATCATCGATGCCAAGACAGGCACGTCGGGTGGCGGACGCGCTGCGAAGGAAAATCTTTTATTGGCCGAAGCCTCTGAATCGATCAGTCCTTACGGCGTTGTAGGCCATCGCCACACCTCAGAAATTGAGCAAATGGCTAGTGAGATTGCTGGATGTGCAATCCAATTGCAGTTCACACCCCATCTCGTTCCCATGGTGCGAGGGCTGCTTTCAACGGTGTACGCCAGATTGCGCGATCCAGGACTCACCGCCGAAGACTGCACCACAGTTTTGGATAGTTTTTACCGCCATCACACCTGCGTCACGGTGTTGCCTGTTGGAACCTATCCAGCAACCAAATGGGCTAAACACACCAACCGGGCCTTTTTATCCGTTCAAGTCGACAATCGAACCGGACGTCTTGTCCTGATGAGCGCTGTAGACAACTTGATGAAAGGACAAGCCGCACAGGCCATTCAATGTCTCAACCTGATGGCAGGCCTGCCGGGCGAGACAGGGTTGCCCCTCGTCCCCTTTTATCCCTGATCTCTGCTGGAAGACAGTGCTAACGATTTCCGCCACCTCGTACCGGCAAGAGCGATAGCCCAGGGCAAAATGCGGTGTTCCTGGGATTGAATGCGCAGGGCCAAAGACTCTGGACTGTCGTCCTGAAGCACAGCAACAGCCGCCTGGGCGATCACCGGTCCTGTATCCACATCGGCCTGGACCAGATGTGCAGTGCAACCACTGATTCGCACAGACGCTTGAAGAGCTTGACCAACCGCATCGAGACCTTTGAAGCTGGGCAGAAGTGATGGGTGGATATTGAGCAAACGGTTCGGGAAGGCTTCAATCAGCACTGGAGTCACAATCCTCATCCAGCCAGCCATCACAATCAGGTCCACATCAGCCTCAAGAAACGCATTCACAAGAGCGTGATCAAGTTGTTCTCTCGTTTCAAACTGACGATGATCCAACAACTGACGAGGAATGTTGAGACGCTCCGCTCGTTGTTCAGCGCCACAGCCTTGGTTATTGACCACTAGAAGGCGAATGTTGGCATGCAGAGCTCCAGCAGAAATCGACTCTTGAATCGCCTCGAAATTGCTTCCGTTACCAGAAGCCATCACTCCCAATCGCAAGGCTGGTTCAAAGTGTGGCCATTGCTGAATCGATGGAGAGATCAACTCGAGGCCTGATTCGAATGAATCAGCAGCACAGTGGCTAAGGTTTGAATGCGCGGGCATCATGTGCTCATGTCCCATCTGACCATCCTGCCAACCGTCATCACAGACCTCGAGCTTCTTGAGGAAACTCTGTTGGCGGAGCACTACCTCGTCCAGCGACCAGGCCTGATCAAAGCGTTCGGCCAGGATATTTATCCTGCTGAATTGGTAGCCACAGACAGAAGCGGGCTCCAAATGGGCTGGAGGTGGGATGCCGATGGATCTTTAGCGTTGATGCTGGATCTTGGTCAAACCAAAGATTCCGCAGGTCACAAAACGCATCTCAACACTATTTTGCGGTCCTATGCCCTGAGGTCGGCCCTGCGCTCTGCAGAAGGTGTCACCTTTGAGCCATCTGTCTCAAGGACAGACCAGCAGGGAGCTGACCGAGCGATCTGCTGATGGGTGGCGTCAGGATTTCAATCAATCTCTGCGAGCCTGCACGACAGGAACTCAAGGTTTCACTCGAGTGGACACCTCGAGTTCATCATCAATCTTGGTTGATGCCGAGTTGGACACCTGGGTCCTATACCGTTCGCGACCATGCACAGCATCTCCACAGTCTTGAACTTCAGCAATCAGGTCGCTCTGTTAGCTGCAAGCGAGTAGCACCCTCGTGCTGGACGGCAGAGCTTCTGAACCTTGACCCTGTTTGTTTGACGTACACGCTGGAAGCGCGTCAGCTCACGGTACGGACCAATCATTTAGATCCAGATTTCGCATCCCTGTGCCTGCCCGCAGTGGTGATGCTGATTGATGGTGAACGCTGGAATCCACATCATCTCCAGCTGTGTTTACCTACCGGTTGGTTAGGACATCTCCCCCTTCCACCTGTTGACGATGGCTATGAGGCAAAAGACTTTGACCATCTCGTTGATGCACCCGTACACGCCGGTCCCTTTCATTCCCGTCCGTTCACAGTTTGTGGTCATCAACATGAATTGCTAACGATTGGCACGCCACCAATGGGCTGGCCTCTCACCTTTCAAGCCGATATCGAGGCCGTCTGCGAAGCCGCTTGCACATTGATGGGTACCCCACCACCATCTGGCGATCGTTATCAATTAGTCATTCAGCTACTCGATCAAGGATATGGCGGTTTAGAGCATGATCATTCCTCAGTACTTCAATTTTCCTGGGAAGCTCTCACAAAAAATGATGGCTATCGAAAACTCCTACAGCTCATTGGCCACGAATATTTTCACCAATGGAATGTGCGTAGACTCCGACCAAGTGCCTACGTTCCTTATCGATACGACAAGGCAGAAATTAGCGATGGACTTTGGTTTGCAGAAGGAATAACGAGTTATTTCGATCTCACTTTGTCGCTTTTAGCGGACAAATCTGATCGAAAAACATTTCTTAAAGACTTAGGACAAGATATTTCTCATGTTTTACTCAATCCTGGATGCAAGATCCAATCCTTAGCTGATAGCTCAAGGGAAGCGTGGTTACGGCTTTACAAGCAAACAGCCGCAAATTCAGTGGCACAAATTAGTTATTACCGACTTGGAACTGTTGTCTCATTTTGCCTTGATGTACAACTCAGACAATCAGGTTCGGCCCTCTCCTGTGTTGTTCGAGATCTTTGGCAGCACTTAGGGCGGCATGGCAAGGGTTATGAGCCAACAGACCTAATTCAAGCTGTGGCCGCCCACAACGGGGCATTGGCCAAGCTTTTGCCAACCTGGCTTGAAACCACGATGGCAGTTCCAATTCATGAAAGCCTGAACGCTCTTGGCTTGCAAGCGGTTGCGATTCCATCGAAGCATCCAAACGTAGGGATGCAACTTTCGAAGCAAAAGGGTCGACTTTTGATCAACAAGGTGAGTCCTAAAGGTCCTGCCGAACTAGCAGGACTTGTCCCAGGGGACGAGCTAATCGGAGCTCATGATTGGCGTCTAAGGGGGCTTGAGCATTGGCAAGCACTCCTTCAAGGGCCCGAACAGATTCCTGTTCTTTATGCACGACGAGGTCGTCTTGGCTCGACAATCCTGAAGAAAAGCGATCCAATTGTGGAGCAATGGGAGATCGCCTGGGACCCTGATGCATCTCCATCACAAAAAGAATTACGTGATCGATGGTTTTCAATCGTGTAACTGAAACCTGGAAGCGAGTGAAGTCTCACCTATCCCATCGTGGTGTGACTTTGATTTTTTGTAGTGGCACACTGATTCTTGGCATGGGTGCTCTGGCCTGGTTGAGCAATGATCAAAGTGGTGCGCTAAAAGCGAGCAGTCCGTCACTCCTCGATCTTCTTGATGAAGTAGGCAGCGAGGCAAAGCGAGGGCATCAAAAGGTTGAACAAACCAAACAACCACGACCCCCCCGAGCGATCTCTTGGTCTTCACCTCTCGCCAAACAATGTTCCGGTTTTGACGCGAAGGTTAAAAACCGGCTGGATGCTCAACAACGCACACTCAAGCAACGGAGAGTGTCCGTAGCAACAGATCCTACAAATTATGGAAAACGCTTCAGGATTAATCCCTGGGGATCAACCCTTAATCCTGATCCACGCGTCGTTGTACTCCATGAAACGGTGTACTCGCTTCAATCAGCTGTTAATACCTTTATAACTCCCCATCCCAGAGATGCAGATCAAGTGAGTTATCACACGGTAATAGGTCTCGATGGAAAGATTGTTGATCTTGTAGATCCACTCAACCGCGCCTATGGAGCGGGTTATTCAGCTTTTCTTGGTGAATGGGCCGTAACCAATACAAAAATAAGTGGTTCAGTTAACAATTTTGCACTTCACTTAAGTTTAGAAACACCTCAAGATGGCAGTAATAGCAGATCGACCCATAGCGGATACTCAACTGCACAATATGACTCATTAGCGCTTGTCCTAAAAGACTGGATCGATCGTTTTGGATTTACTCCGGCGGCGATTACGTCCCATCGCCATGTTGATCTTGGTGGAGAACGTGGCGATCCAAGAAGTTTTGATTGGGATGAACTTCAAATACGTTTAGCTGCATTAAAAGTTTTATGCCCCTAAGGCTTAGAACAGAATTCGATCTTCATGATAAGCCTACTAACTTAATGGGATTGATAATTAAACTAAAGGCTGAGTGGTTGGACGGCGCTCCGAATAAATCAAACCATGCAACTCAGTATCTTGCATATATCGCAACACACGCCTGGGATAATCAAGTTTGCCATTATGAAGGTAAGCCAAAGTAGCGATCGCTTTGGCATCAACGTACGAACGACTTGCGATTAAAACTTGATCGGGAGAGAGTCCTAACTCTTTTTTAAGGCGAGCTATCTTTGCTGCAAGTAATTCAACATTTGCTTCAGAATTCATCAAAAGATTTCTAGCTTCAGCGATTTCAATTTTTGATGGTTCTAAGGGAAGTCGACCTTGATGAATCAACTCACTAATTCCAAGTTGAGCTGGACCATGCGTTGAGACAAGACCGGAATGGACAACAAAAGGAAGATCTTCTCCCGGCTTAGAATGTTGTATTTCATCAAACAAAATTGCTGTGACCAGCATCGGATTCACCCGATACCGTCTCGATTCCCTCTTGATAACGGGCTTAAGTTCTTGAAGTCGATTGACCGTTTGCGTTCGCAGAGGCTGGAATTGGTCCATACCCCGGGTAAACAACTGAGCGAGTCGAGTTTGTGGTCCATGCACACCAAAACGACGCTGCAGCAGCAAAAGCTCTTCTGGGCTGAAGACACTCGGATCTCCCTGCAGAGGCTGCGTCTGGATCTCAGCATCGACTAAGGGCAGTTGGGCGGTGCTGCGAAGGTGAGCAACGGACAAACAGATAAAGCCCAGAACTCCCGTTATGGCAACAACCTGACGTCCAAAAACACTCACAAAACACAGGCCACGTTTCCGCCGAGAGAATAACCGTGATATTCCAATTCGTGGGCATCTCGGACAATCACGGATAGGTTCAGGGATGAAGGTTCTCCGCAAGAGATGAGCTTCCCGGATTTCAGCGCCATCGATAGCCAGACCCAGTGGCAACGCTTTTGCGATTTGCTTTGGTATCACGACGATCTCGGGCTATGGCTTGATGTCAGTCGGATGCATCTCAATAATTCTGCTCTCGAGGAGCTCACTCCCCGCCTGGAACAAGCGTTCAAGGCGATGGAAGCGTTGGAGGGAGGTGCTATCGCTAACGCCGATGAGCAAAGGCAAGTTGGCCATTATTGGTTACGTCAGCCGCAATTAGCGCCGGATCAACAGATTGGAGTAAGCATTTCTGCTGAAATTGATGCCATCGATCAATTCGGCCAGTCAATTCTTAGTGGAACCATTCAGGCTCCCAACGGGAAGCCCTTTACTGATGTCCTTTGGATTGGAATCGGAGGGAGCGCTCTCGGTCCTTTGCTGATGGTTCGCGCTCTTCAGGACCATGGAGTAGGCCTGCCGTTTCACTTTTTCGACAACGTGGACCCCAATGGCATGAGCCGGGTCCTCGCAAACCTGGGTGAACGTCTCCGTACAACGCTGGTCATCACGGTGAGCAAGTCGGGGGGAACCCCCGAACCCCACCTCGGCATGGAACAAGCCAGACATCGCCTCGAAGCTCTCGGAGGCAGTTGGCCAGAGCAAGCGGTCGTGGTCACCATGGCGGGCAGCAAGCTTGATCAGCAGGCTGAAAAAGAAAACTGGCTCCAGCGTTTCGACCTATTCGACTGGATTGGTGGTCGAACCAGCATCACGAGTGCTGTTGGTTTACTACCAGGGGCGTTGATCGGTTGCGATATCCGTGGCTTCTTGGCAGGAGCCGCCCAAATGGATGAAGCCACGCGCTGTCCAGATGTACGCCGCAATCCATCAGCATTAATGGCAGCTGCCTGGTACGCCGCAGGCGAAGGCAAAGGCAAACGTGACATGGTCGTGCTTCCTTACCGGGATCGCCTTGAGGTTTTCAGTCGGTACCTCCAACAGCTGGTGATGGAATCGCTAGGTAAACACCTTGATCGCGATGGCAAGGAAGTGCATCAAGGCATTGCCGTGTATGGAAATAAGGGATCAACCGACCAACACGCCTATGTTCAGCAGTTGCGTGACGGAATCGATAATTTTTTCGTAACCTTCATCGAAGTCCTGCGTGATGTTGATGACATCCCTTCAATTGAGGGTGAGCGTCCTGGTGACTTCCTTGATGGGTTCTTGCAAGGAACGCGCTCAGCACTCACGGAAGGAGGGCGTCAAAGCTTGAGTATCAGCATGCGTAGCTTTGACGCGCGCCGTCTCGGAGCACTGATCGCATTGTTCGAGCGGGCCGTTGGTTTATACGGAGAGTTGGTCAATGTGAATGCTTATCACCAACCAGGTGTGGAAGCAGGTAAAAAAGCCGCAGCCGCCATTCTCAATCTGCAAAAGCAAGTAGAAGACGTTTTATCCGACGGAGTGTCAAGATCTGCAGTCGATATTCAGAAGGCCATTGGATCAGGCACCGAAGAGGCGATTTTCTGGATCCTGCGTCATCTCACGGGCAACGATCGTGGATACATGGCACAGGGAAGCTGGGACAGTCCAGCCTCTCTGCGCTTCAGCAAAGGTTGATCCGTTATTAAGAGCTCGGCACCAGGTTGACGAGCTTTCCGGGAACCACAATCACGCGTCTGGGGGGCTTGCCTTCCAGCCAGCGCTTGGCCACGTCGCTGGCAAGCGCCAAGCGCTCCAGCTCTTCCTTGCTGCAATCAACAGCAACTGACATCGATCCCCGCACCTTTCCTTTGACTTGAATCACCACTTCAATGGATTGCATAACCAGAGCATCAGGGTCGTGGTCTGGCCATGGCTGAATGTGAACACTGTTTTGGCCGCCGAGTCGTTGCCAAAACTCCTCGGCTAAATGTGGTGCAAATGGCGCCAGTAAGCGCACAAGAGCTGACATCGCTTCTTGCCGCACACCTTTAGAGGCTTGAGCTAAGCCAGAGGAAAGGGCATTGCTCAGTTTCATTAGCTCCGAAATCGCTGTGTTGAACTGAAAGTCATCACTTAGGTCCTCGCCAACAGCCTTGATGGCTTGGTGCACGGCACGACGAATGTCACTGTCTGATTCGCCCGTTGCAGGGGAAGCCTCGTCGTGGTTGACCTCTGAATCAACCAAACGCCATAGACGCTGCAAAAATCGGAATTGACCCTCCACATCGGCGTCGTCCCATTCCAAATCCTTTTCTGGAGGCGCTTTGAACAGAATGAACATCCGAGCGGTATCAGCGCCGTAGCGATCAATCACAGCAGCTGGATCTACGCCGTTGTGTTTTGACTTAGACATTTTTTCGAACAACACCTCTAACGCTCCACCGTCATCGGGATCGAGGGGATTGGATTCATCCGCCACTACTGAAGGGGAGACATAACGCCCTGTTCTCGGATTGCGATAGGTGGTGCCCTGCACCATGCCTTGCGTTAGCAAGCGTTCAAATGGTTCATTTGTCTCAAGCAGATCACGATCATTCAGAGCCTTAGTAAAAAAGCGCGCATACAATAAGTGAAGAATTGCATGTTCAATACCCCCTACATATTGCTTCACCGGCAACCAGCGATTAACGGAGGTTGCATCAAATGGAAGATCTTGATTATGAGGATCGGCGAATCGAAGGTAATACCATGAAGAACACATAAAGGTGTCCATCGTATCGGTCTCCCGTCGAGCTGGTTTGCCGCACTTAGGACAGCTCACACTGACCCAATCCTCCGCACGAGCCAGTGGTGATCCTCCAGCTCCATTGAGATCAATTCCAGTTGGCAATTCAACAGGTAGCTGATTGCGGGGGACCGGAACAGCACCACAATCATCACAATGAATAATTGGAATTGGACAACCCCAATATCTTTGCCTGGAGATCAACCAATCGCGAAGTCTGTATTGACGTTTAGCCCGAGCCCAACCATTTTCGGCACCATGATTAGTAATCGCAGTTTTGGCCTCTTCATTCGTTAATCCACTGAATCCAGCGCTATGGATCAGGGTGCCTGGTCCTGTCCAGGCTTCACCGTCATTGAGATGCTCATTGGTTCCTGGAACTTCAATGACCCGTTGAACGGGTAGTTCATGTTGTCGAGCAAATGCAAAATCTCGAACGTCATGGGCGGGTACACCCATGACAGCGCCTGTTCCATAATCAGCCAGCACATAATCAGCAATCCAGATAGGAATCGATTCACCATTGGCCGGATTGATAGCAAAAGCACCGGTAGGAACTCCGCGTTTTGGTTGATCATCAGATGTCCGCTCATCTTGACTCAGTTCAGCCATAAGATCCCTGAACGCAGTAACCGAGATGCGTTCATCGCTTGTGGTGAGTTGATCAACAAGAGCGTGATCAGGAGCCAAAACGAGATAGCTCACTCCAAACAACGTGTCTGGACGCGTTGTAAAAACAGTGACTGAAAGACCTGGATGGGCTTCCACTTGGAAATCGATCTCTGCACCAATGGAACGGCCAATCCAGTTGGCTTGCATGGTGCGGACGCGTTCAGGCCAACCCTTTAGTTGGTCGAGATCATCAAGCAGGGCATCGGCGTAATTAGTGATGCGTAAAAACCATTGGCGCAAGTCGCGCTTTTCCACCAAGGCACCAGAGCGCCAGGAGCGTCCTTCTGCATCCACTTGCTCATTTGCAAGCACTGTTTGGTCAACGGGATCCCAATTGACAGTGGCGTCTTTTTGATAAGCAAGCCCGCCGGCATGAAGTTCCAGGAAGAGCCACTGCGTCCAGCGGTAGTAATCGCTGTGACAAGTCGCTAACTCACGATTCCAATCGATTGATAATCCCAGGCGACCCAACTGGCCTCGCATCTGAGCAATGTTGCTGTCTGTCCAAACGCCGGGTTCGATCTTCCGTTCGATAGCGGCATTTTCAGCTGGTAAGCCAAAAGCATCCCAACCCATGGGATGAAGCACCGCATCACCCCGCATGCGTTGCACCCGAGCAATCACATCCGTGATCACGTAATTACGGACGTGCCCCATGTGAAGCGTCCCCGACGGATACGGAAACATCGACAAGGCATAAAAAGCTCTCTGGCCTGGCTTCGGGTCCTGCGTTTCATAGAGGCACTGGTCCTTCCAAAGCGCTTGCCAGCGCTCTTCGAGCGCAAGGGGTTGATACCGATCAGTAGCCGAAGAGGCTGGGCTGGCGGATGGGGACGAGGAAGCCGTCACGACAAGGGACCATTTGGACAGATCGTGACACAAATGCTGTCTTTTAAAGGCCCCGAGGCAATGGCCGGACCAGGAGCATGCCTGCACGACTGATCAAAACCGGGTCGTCAGAATCCGACGGTTGAAGCGCCAAACAGTTTTGGTCTTGCCAGATCAGCACTCCAATCAGCCGACGCCCATCGGTTAATTCAAGACTGAGAATTTTCCGTTCACGAATCCAGGATTGCAGCAAGCGAATGCTGGGCAAGCTCGGATCAAAGGAACTTGGCTCCATAGGATCAGAGGGGGATCGGACATTTCATGCTGCAATTCAGCAAGTACCAAGGTTTGGGCAACGACTTCGTGCTGTTGGAAGGCCGCGGAGGGCAACTTCCATTAGCCATCACGGAGCCGGATCCCCATTGGGTACGCCAGCTGTGTGATCGCCGATTTGGGGTCGGCGGCGACGGCTTGATTTTGGCCCTGCCCCCTCAGCATGGCGAAGAACTGCGGATGCGCATTTTCAATGCGGATGGAAGCGAGGCTGAAATGTGCGGCAACGGCATTCGCTGCCTAGCCCGTTTTCTTGCTGACAGCGATGGCGATCAGCCAGGACGAACCTGGAGAACCGAAACAATGGCGGGCGTCATCGTCCCTGAACTTTGTGATGACGGACAGATCCGGGTCGATATGGGACAGCCATTCCTTGAACCCGATCAAGTTCCAACCACACTCTCAAAGGGACGGTCTGGACTTCCCCAAGGAGAAATCAAACTCCAGGGCAGCACTCTCCAGCTCGCTGCTGTGGGGATGGGCAATCCCCATGTGGTCGTGCCGGTGCAAGACCTCAAAGCCATTCCCTTTGACGCATGGGGATCTGCACTGGAAGTCAATCCTTTGTTTCCAGCTAAAACCAATGTGCACTTCTTGGAAGTGATCGATCAGCACACTCTTGAGATCCGTGTATGGGAGCGCGGAGCCGGTCCAACTCTCGCTTGTGGAACGGGAGCCTGCGCCACGCTCGTTGCCGCAAAGTTGCTCGGTTTATCGAAATCAGAAGCCACGGTGATCCTTCCAGGCGGGCCTCTCGAGATCAGTTGGCCTGATCCCAAGGGCTCCGTTTTTATGACCGGACCGGCTGAAGCAGTTTTTGATGGCGTTTTAAATCCTGAATTACTGCCTAAGACAGAGCAAGATCAGCTAACTGCAACGGCAGCTGTTGAACAAACAACGCCCTCTGCCGCTGATGTCGCCACACCATCAAGGCAAAACAAGAACAGCTTGGACTGCGCAAATGATTGCAAAGACAGCTGCCAGCTACCGGACGATTGCTTACGCGATGAAGCCCAGGCGCGCGTCCAAAAATTTTTGTCGTCAACCTCTCTCGACGCCATGCTCAATCTCGCTGGCGACTCCCTCGAAGAGCGAACCCTGTCCCGCTTGAATCGCGATGACAAACCCTGAAGACCCCTACTTTTATCTGGATGGGTGTGCCACTGCTCCTCTGAGAGAGAGCGTGATCACTTGCATGCTCAAGACACAGCAAAGCAGCTGGGGGAATCCTTCAAGCCTTCATCGCATCGGCTGTGATGCAGCCGAGTCACTGGAACGTGCACGCCTTTCAATCGGCAACAGCCTGGGGGCTGACCGATCAGACATCCTGTTCAGCTCCGGTGCCACCGAGTCGGCCCATCTTGCATTGCTAGGGCTGGCCAAAACTGAATCAGCAGGGCGATTGGTGATCTCTGCGGTGGAACATCCCGCTGTTGCGGCTGCAGCTCAGCAATTGGTGACGTGCGGATGGACCGTTGAAGAATGGCCTGTCGATGGCTACGGACAGATCCAAATGCAGCATTTGGATCGATTACTAGCGCCTCCGACCAAAATCGTGTCTTTAATCTGGGGTCAAAGTGAAGTGGGAACGCTTCAACCGATCCAGGCTGTGGGTCATGCCTGTCGTTCAAGACAGATTCCATTCCATACAGATGCCACGCAAGTATTGAGCCAGGGTTGCCCAAATTGGAGTGCGCTTCCAGTTGATCTCCTCACGGCCTCAGCCCACAAGTGCGGAGGACCAAGAGGCATCGGGTTGTTGCTTTTACGACCCGAAATCGCTGAGCGGATCCAGCCCTTATTTGCCGGCGGCCAACAGGAAAATGGGCTTCGTGCCGGCACTGAATGCCCCGTCTTAGCGCAAGGCATGGCAGCAGCATTCCGTGACATTGCTTCTTGTCAGGCGAATCAGGTCGAAACATCAGGATCTGGGATCGCTCGGTTACGCGATGCCTTGCTTGCCCTGCTTTGCCAGAACGATGCAATCCGTCTCAGTGGTCATCCAAGCGAGCGTCTACCGCACCATCTCTCAGTACTAGTCTCCGATCGACACGGTCAGCCCATGTCGGGTCGCGCCTTGGTACGTGCCATGGATCGTGAAGGAATCGCGGCTAGCAGTGGGAGTGCCTGTACCTCCGGCCGAGATAGTGATAGTCCCGTATTGGCAGCGATGGAGGTGGATCCCTTGTGGCGTCGATCAGGGCTCCGGCTCAGTCTTGGTTACTGGAATGACCCTGCAACATTGCCTGCGATCAATGATCGAATTCAAAACGCCATTGATCGTATGAACCACAATTGCGCCTGACGTCTAGGTACTCTCCGCGCAGCACTCCAACGAGTTGAGATTGTCCGTTACCCTTCCAGCCGATCTTGTACAGGCCGAGGCGATGACGCTCGCCTCCCTCAAGCAAGCTCTGAGCGATCTTCAGCAACGGCGCTGGACCGTGACCTGGCGCTTTGAAGGCCTGAGGCTCTTAAAACCAGCTTTGCGCCTGGCCACGGCATTGGAGACTGCAGGACAAGACGTGGTCTTGGGCTGGCCTGATGCGGGATCAACGGCCCTGGCGCAGCGAGAAAGCCCTGAATTGGCTGCACACTGCTTTGCCTTAAAGGATCTGATGCTCTCCAACGATCCAGAAATCACTGACCGAATGCTCTTGGCAATTGGACCGCAGCCAAGCGATTACGAAATGGTTGAGCAGATCTGCAATGGCTGGCAGGGAGCGGTGGTTCTCCTCAATGGAAAGCTTGAAGATGCCGGTGTGGGCATTGGCAGTGTCGCCAGGGGAAGACGCAAAGGGTTTCTCTCCATCTGGCGGTCTGCCTTCCACTTAGAGCCGCTTGCTGAAGGGGCACTCCTACAAACCGAAAAGGAGATGTGGCACTTGTTTAAAGCGGATCCTGATGGCTATCGGTTCCTGGGCACCATGCCTTCAAAACCAGACGCTGAGGCGATTGGGATGGCACTGAATGGTGATAGTGACAGTCTTGGGCGTCAATTAGGTGCCGTTGATCGCTTCATAGAGGATTTACGTGGTTGATGTTCCCAAACAAGGCTTTTACTGTGGCTAAGTGATCGGAATGGGTATGGCTTTAAGAAACCGATTACAAGGGTTCTCAGCCCTTGATACCACTGCTGGCCTGATTGCACTACTTGCCATTGGTGGTGTGCTTTGGAGTCCAAAGCTCACCAATGCGTTAGCCAAAGCAAACGGGTCAGTGAAATCCGTGCAAGTGATGGTCGACGTCCGTCGTGTGAGTGCAGCAGACCCTGAAGCCTTGGTCCAGGACGCTCTTGTATCAGGAAGGACGAGCATCATTATTCGAAATCAACCTGCTGGAAGCGTCAAGTTGACTCGCGTCGACGACATCACCCCAGTGCTGGCTGAGGTTCAACCCGATGGATCCGTCGTGACAGCACCCGATCCAAACCGGGCGAATGTGGGCACCTTGAATGCTCGCTTTGTGCTCGAAGGCGATGCAACAGTTTCAAAATCCGGCGTAGTTCTCGCAGGCACCAAGTTGAAAGTCGGCACACCCGTGGAACTTGAAGGTGCTCTTTACCGCCTGAATGGAACTGTTAGCGGCGTCAAGGTGCAATGAGAGCTGCCCTCCTTCTATTAGTGCTGGCTGCAACTAGTACGGCATCGATGCCTGGTCGGGCCGAGCCTGCGTTACTGACCCCTCCACCGCCTCCCTCCGACCAACCTCTTCCTGATCTTCAACAACATGGGCGTTCATGTGTTCCTTTGCAGCAAGCTTTGAATCGCTTAATTGCTCCTAATGCCAGGGATTGGAGCGTGTCAGTGGTCAACAGCAATGGTGATCTGCTGGGTGATGTCAATGGCGCGATGGCACGCATTCCAGCCTCCAACCAAAAACTCATCAGTACGGCCTTTGCTCTCGATCAATTAGGTCCAGATTTCCGCTTGCGAACTCAGTTAGTCCAACGTGCTGATGGAACTCTTGAGCTCAAGGGTCAAGGGGATCCTGATCTTGGAATTGCCGGTTTACAGCGTTTTGCCATGGCTGCTATGGGCCAGGGGGGAGCGCAAGGAACTTCAGCCGGGCCAGTGAACTTGATGGTGAGAGAGGAACCTCGTCAAAATTGGTGGCCGAATGATTGGCACCCCGCAGATCGCGCCTATGCCTATGGAGCCCCAATTACTCGGCTGGCCTTAACGAGTAACGCGTTGGGAGGTGCCGTCAGCGATCCCTACAGGCGGTTAGAGACACTCTTCAAAAAAGAGGTGAAGCGTCGTGGCGGATCCATCCAAGTGCAACAAGCCCGACCCATTAGCAACATCCAACAAACTCAACAGAGCGTGGATCGGATCGTGCTGCATGAAGAGAAATCTGCTCCGATGCATGCTCTACTCAGCCTTGCCAACACTGAAAGTCACAACTTCACGGCAGAAGTTCTATTGAGACAAGCAGCTGACCAATGGGATGTCAGAGCTGCATCGGCATCCGCACACCGTTGGATGCAACAACAAGGAATCCCCGTGGGGGGGCTGCGGGTTGCAGACGGCAGTGGACTTTCGCGCAACAACCGTGTGTCGAGTCAGACCATCGCGGCGTTGTTAATGCGGATGGATCAACATCCTTACGCCGCCTACTACCAAGCGTCGATGGCGATTGCTGGACAGCGAGGAACGCTGCGCAATTACTTCATTGGCTCACCGATCCAAGGAAAATTTTGGGGAAAAACAGGAACCATCAGCGGAGTGCGCTCGATTTCAGGAATCCTCCAAACCAGCGATGGTCCGCGGTACCTGAGCATGATCTCCAATGGTGCCAGCCGACCAAACGCAATGATCGGCCTAATTTTAAGGACCGTATACAACCTCAGCCCGTGCCCTTCATCGATCTGAGACGGGACGCGGCACGACGTGCTTTGTTCATCGTGACTGATTTCCCCTGACGGTTTTTCGGTTCAGAGGTCTCTTTCTCAGGTGCAGAACTGTCGGGGCGAATCATTTGAATTTTGACAAGCTCCTGGCGACCAGCCAAGACGACTTGGGCCATCTCTTTGAGTCTTTGCTCAAGTTCTCCCAGTGTTTGCTCGGCATAGCGATTGGCACCGTCCTGAACGGATGCAGCATCGTGACGTGTGCGCTGAATTAACGATTCGCACTGCTGTTGGGTCTGCTGGCGAAACTGGAGCGCATCGTGATGAATACGCTCAGCTTCTGATTGAGCTTCTTGGTGAAGTTTGACCCCTTCAGTACGAATCTGCTCGAGCTCCTGAGCTGACTGCTGTCGGCTGCGCTCATGGTGCTCGGCCAATTGGCGCTTCAGTTCAAGCGCTTCCTTATCGAGCTGTTGACGGCGTTGCAAAGCCTCTTGCTCTAACTGCTGCCGACGCGCAGCAAATTGCTGCTCCAGCTGAACTTGCTTGGACTGCATGTCGTGCTCCATTTGAGCGGCCTGCTGGCGAGAGCTCTGGAGTAACTGTTCGCACTGCTGGCGAACTTGATCTCTCATCTCATTAACTTGGCGCTCCGCTTCCTGCCGAACCGCAGCAGCACTGACGAGCTGTTCGCGCTGAATCTGGGCTTTTTGAACAATTTCGTCGGCCTGACTGCGCGCTGAGGTGATGAACTCATCCTTTTTCTGCAGCAACTGATCAGCTTGAGCAACCTGCCCAGGCAACGATGCTCTAACGCCATCCATGATCTCGACAGCATCCTGCTCATTCACCAACCTTCCACCACTAAAGGGAATGCGGCTACCTTCGAGGACAATTTCCTCGAGCTGGTCGAGCTGGTCGAGCACGGAGAACTGGATCTCGCTCATCGCAACTGACTTATAAAGCCGAATTAAAGAACCTCTTGAGGTCCTCCGCCACCACCGCCGGAACCATGTGTTCAACACGACCACCAAATCGGGCTACCTCCTTCACTACTGAACTGCTCAGAAAGCTGTAGTGGGCTGCAGTACTGAGGAAAATGGTCTCAAATTCAGAATCCAAAGATCGATTCGTATGAGCAATCTGGAGCTCATATTCGAAATCACTCATCGCGCGTAAGCCGCGCAAAATCAACTGGGCATGATGTTGGCGAGCACAGTTCACCGTCAGGCCGTTAAAGCTGGTCACCGTGACCCCCTGCAGATGGGATGTGG
Source organism: Synechococcus sp. SP2 MAG (assembly GCA_030756895.1). Classification (GTDB taxonomy): domain Bacteria; phylum Cyanobacteriota; class Cyanobacteriia; order PCC-6307; family Cyanobiaceae; genus Synechococcus_C. The sequence goes on along the minus strand of JAVBIX010000036.1, from coordinate 36,814 downwards.
CCTGGGCGATTTGATTTAGCCGTTGATCAAGGCTGAAAGCGGGTGACTTCCCTGGGTTCTGGAGAACAGCGACAACCACTTCTCCGAATACAGAACAGCCACGCTCGATCAAATCGAGATGTCCAAGGGTGAGGGGATCAAAACTGCCCGGGTAGAGAGCGCGCATCAGTCATGAAGGACTGATCGAATCCTATGCAGCGCAGGGTCTCTAGATTCAATACATGCAGCGTCCTTTGCTTGAGCAACCGGAGCGCCTGGAACAGCGCCTGAAAGAGATCCCTCCTGAGCCGGGCTGTTATCTCATGCGCGATGCCGACGATCGGTTGCTGTACGTCGGAAAATCAAAAACCTTGCGCAGCAGGGTTCGAAGCTACTTTCGCAGCAGCCATGACCTGAGCCCACGCATCCGCTTGATGGTGCGTCAGATCTGCGAAATCGAATTCATCGTGACTGACAGCGAGGCAGAAGCACTCGCTCTGGAATCCAATCTCATTAAAAACCAACAACCACATTTTAATGTGTTGCTTAAAGATGATAAAAAATATCCTTATTTATGCATTACTTGGAGCGAAACATATCCCCGCATTTTCATCACTCGACGTCGAAGATTTAGAAGCCCGCTTGATCGATTTTATGGACCCTATGTAGATGTGGGATTACTTAGAAGAACCCTTTTTCTTGTGAAACGAGTGTTTCCTCTACGCCAACGTCCACGACCTCTTTATCCAAATCGCACCTGCCTCAATTACTCAATTGGCCGTTGCCCAGGTGTTTGTCAGGAGAAGGTAAGTTCTGAGGACTATCACCAAATTTTACGCAAGGTTGCGATGGTGTTTCAGGGGAGGAGTGATGAACTCAGGCAACTCCTCAACCAGCAGATGGAACGCTACGCCGAGAGACTAGATTTTGAATCTGCTGCTGGGATACGCGATCAACTTCAAGGAATCGATCAGTTAACCGCTGATCAAAAAATGAGCTTGCCGGATGCATCGGTGAGTAGAGATGTTCTTGCCGTTGCCCAAGATGATCACTTTGCAGCGATTCAATTGTTCCAGATGCGCGCTGGAAAACTCGTGGGAAGGCTTGGATTTGCGGCAGACGCAACAGACCTACAAGCTGGATTAATTCTTCAGCGGGTAATCGAAGAGCACTACAGCCAGGTTGATGCTGTTGAGATTCCTCCAGAAGTCTTAGTGCAGCATCAACTTCCACAACAGCCTTTAATTGCCGAATGGCTCAGCGAGCAAAGAGAGCGCAAAGTTCAGGTATTGCATCCCAAACGGCGCCAAAAAGCAGATCTAATTGATTTGGTGATGCGTAACGCTGAATTCGAACTAGGCCGGGCTCGCCAAAGCCAAGAACAACAGGCCTTGGCGAATGAAGATCTCGCTCAACTTCTTGAATTGGCTACACCTCCAAGGCGAATCGAGGGCTATGACATCAGTCATATTCAAGGCAGCGATGCTGTTGCCTCCCAGGTGGTCTTTATTGACGGGCTTCCTGCAAAGCAGCATTACCGCCGTTACAAGATCCAAAGCAGCAGCATTCAGGCTGGCCACAGCGATGACTTCATGGCCATGGCTGAAATCATGCGCAGGCGCTTTCGCAAATGGGCCCGCGTCAAAGCGGAAGGTGCTGACCTGGTCGAGATCAGACGTCAATCCAGCAGCAGCCTGAACATGGATGGACTGCATGACTGGCCCGATGTCGTGATGATTGACGGGGGCAAAGGTCAGTTATCAGCGGTGATGGAAGCGTTGCGCGAGTTGGATTTACATGAGGATCTTGTGGTGTGTTCCTTGGCCAAACAACGGGAAGAGGTATTTCTTCCAGAAGCAAAGCAACCTCTCGAAAGCGAACCCGATCAACTCGGAGTGGCCTTGCTGCGGCGTTTGCGCGACGAGGCACACCGCTTTGCGGTGACCTTCCATCGACAGCAACGGGGCCAGCGGATGAAACGCTCACGACTTTCTGACATCCCTGGACTGGGGCCAAAACGTGTGCGGGATCTCTTAGCCCACTTTCAATCGATTGATGCCATTCAGCTCGCCAGCGCGGACCAGCTCCATCAAGCTCCCGGGGTTGGACTCTCGCTGGCGAAACAGATCCGCGCCTATTTTCATCCTCAGGAAGAGGATGAAAACAAGGTGATCACGGCAGGCGAGGAGACGGCATGAAACGGTGCTTTCAAGCCACGACCCTGATCTTCACTGTTTTAATCGGGGTCGCCATCACGCTGATCAGTCCTGATCGGGTTCTCTCTGCACCTGGCCTTTGCACAGGTGTTGTGTGCGCTGATGAGATCACCCGAAGCGCTAAAAATCATTGGCAGCTGCGCATGCGCCTGGAAGATCAACAGGGGCATCGAGAACGGGTGGTGATGGACTGCCGCAACCAACAGCTCAGCCCACGAGGCGGACTGGTAGATCGCATCCCAGCCACAGCTCTAGGCAAGCGTGCCTGTCGACTCGCGGGAGAAGTCGGATAACGCGTTATGGACATAACCCTTGTTTTTCCCCATCAGCTGTTTGAACACCATCCCGGCATTCAGGCCAACAGAAGCATTGCCCTGATGGCTGACGGCTTAATCCTTGGAGGTGATCCTCAGTGGCCACTCACCATCCATCCACGCAAGTTCGAATTGCATCAACAATCGATGCTTGCCTATAAAAAGCGCCTTGAATCCAAAGGCCATAGCGTTCTCACGCTGACGCCAAACGCACAGCAACAGACGTCAGATCTGCTGAACCAACTGATCGACTCTGGCTATCAAACGTTTTACCTCGCTGATCCAGTCGACGATCTTTTAACTAAGAGAGTCAGAAAGACCCTGCAACAGCGAAGTTGCGTCCTAGAGATTTTGCCCACTCCGATGTTGCTCACACCAACTGAAGTGATGGATGACTATTTCAATGGCCGACGCAAGCCAATGATGGTCCATTTCTATCAAATGCAGCGCAAACGCCTGGGAGTATTGATCGATGATCAGGGGGCTCCTGTAGGAGGGCGTTGGAGTTTTGACGCCGATAACCGTAAAAAACTTCCCAAGGGAATCACTGTTCCCGAAGAACCATCTATTGACTTTCCCGTTGATCACTTATCGGCACAACAATGGTTGGACACTTTTCTTGAACACAGACTGGCTGGTTTTGGCACCTATGAGGATGCGATCAGCTCCCAGCACCGTGTGATGTGGCATAGCGTTTTAACTCCCATGCTCAATCTGGGACTTCTTACTCCCCAACAGGTTTTAAACCGAACGCTCGCTGCAGCAGACGCTAGTGAGATCCCCCTGAATTCTCTGGAAGGTTTTCTGAGACAAATCATTGGCTGGCGTGAATTCATGGCCGCCATGTATTTGCGGCACGGAGTAACGATGCGAAACAGCAATTTTTGGAATTTTGAGGATCGTCCCATCCCAGATGCTTTTTACCAAGGAACGACAGGAATTCCGCCAATTGATGATGCCATTAAACGCGCCCTTAATACTGGTTATTGTCATCATATTGAGCGCTTAATGTTGCTCGGAAACATGATGCTTCTTTGCGGCTTCCACCCCACCCGCATCTACACATGGTTTATGGAACTTTTTGTGGATGCCTACGATTGGGTGATGGTCCCGAATGTTTATGGGATGAGTCAGTTTGCTGATGGTGGAATCTTTACAAGCAAGCCTTATTTATCAGGTTCCAATTACGTGCGCAAAATGTCTGACTACAAACAGGGTGACTGGTGTGGGATTTGGGATGGTTTGTTCTGGAGTTTTATTCACCGTCATGGCGACTTCTTTCGTTCTCAACCAAGGCTGGCGATGATGACGCGCAATCTCGATCGCATGGCACCTGAGGTGATGGAAACCCATTACTCCAAGGCGCAACAGTTTCTTGACTCGCTCAGCTAACGACTTTCTATTGTTGAGCTGCGCTGAATTGGGTCATGACACTGACGCTTCCTCCTGAGGCTTACCTGTGGTTCAAGACCCTGCACATCATTGGAGTGGTGGTCTGGTTCGCCGGATTGTTTTATCTCGTCAGGCTGTTCATCTACCACGTTGAAGCAGAGCAAGAAGAGTCACCTGTACGCGAGGCCTTCAAAGCCCAGTACGCCGTCATGGAAAGGCGACTGGCCAACATCATCACCACACCCGGACTGATCCTTACCGTCACGATGGCCGCAGGGCTGTTGATCGCCCAACCGTCCTGGCTGCAGCAAAGCTGGATGCACGCAAAGCTCGGGTTTGTGGCCTTGTTGTTGGCATATCACTTGTTCTGCTATCGACTGATGGGCCAACTTCAGGCTGGGGTTTGCCAATGGAGCGGACGACAACTGCGTGCCCTCAATGAACTGCCCACCCTGTTGCTCGTCCTGGTGGTGATGCTGGTGGTGTTCAAGACCCAGTTCCCTACTGGGGCGGCAACCTGGTTAACCGTCGGACTGGTGGTGTTCATGGCAGGAACCATTCAGTTTTATGCCCGCTGGCGTCGTCTTCGTGAAGCAGCCCTTGCGCAGGAGTCAGTCCGTGATGCATGACGACCACCCGTTGCGAGCTGTCCTTGACACGGTTGGGCCTGAAAGCTGTCCAGGCTTACTAAATTTTCACTGCCATACCGTCTGCAGTGACGGCAGTCTGGAACCGATTGCTCTAATCGAACAAGCCAGTGAGCGGAAGCTGAGTCACATTGCGGTCACCGATCACCATTCGATCGCTGCCTACGTTCCGATGGTTGATTGGCTGGATCGCGCCCGGGATCGCGGCGAAACCACTCCAACGCTTTGGAGTGGGATGGAGATCAGTTGCATCCTGCGAGGATGCTTGGTCCACGTCTTAGCTCTTGGCTTTAGGCAAGGACATCCCGCCCTTTTGCCCTATTCCAGCGGCGATGCCGCAGTCGGTGCTCCCCTTAGGGCTGGTGAGGTCCGCAAAGCCATTCATAACGCCGGAGGGCTTGCAATTCTTGCCCATCCAGGTCGCTACAGATTGGGGTTCTCCGTATTGATTGAAGCGGCGGCAGAGCTGGGTTTCGACGGTGGTGAAGCCTGGTACGACTACGACATGCAACAACGTTGGGCTTCTACCCCTTTGATCTGTGAATCGATCGACAAACAGTTGAAGAACCTTGGCCTTTTGCGTAGCTGTGGCACCGATACCCACGGTATGGACCTAAAAGGCCGCTAAATTCAGTCAACGATCTGGATCACAGGAATGGGCCTCTTTGATCGGCTGCTGAAATCAAGCTCCAAGGACGAGGGTCAAAATGACCTTCCGAAGGGTCGTGCCAAGCCGAAAGCAGAAGCTTTCTACCTCGATTCCGACGCGTCGTCGTCCTACGGAAACGTGGACTACATGCGAGAAGCCAAGACGATTCGTCGCACCTTCCCAGGATCTGCTGACAACCCTGGCAATAAAGAGTTGGTGACCAAGGTCGACGCGATGGACGTCACCGTTGGAAAGCGCACCAAAGGATTGGGCGATGAGAACCCCAATGAAGAACCCGCGATTCCGTCCTTGCTCTCAAGCGGAATTCCTAAGCCAGTCAAAAAGACATTCGCTGAGACGATGACCCAGTCGCAACTGGATCAAAAACTTAAGGGCAATGCGTTGCGCACAGCTGGTGTCAATACACCAATGGCCCCTGACGCCGCCCTTATGGGTCGAAAGGAAGAATTGAAGTCCGAACCCGAAATTCAGCCAAAGGATTCGTCAGGAACCCGGAATCCATCTGCAAAACCTGGATCGATTGATCCGTTTAAGGCCATGGTTCGCGACCTCAACAACTAAGGCCTCCTTTCTCAACGGTCTCCTCGGCTTGAAGAACCAATCCCTTGATCTGGTCAAGCTGATCGGGGGATGGTTGAGACCACAATCCTCGGTTGGCAGCTTCAAGTAGTCGTTCGGCCATATCCCTGAGAACCCAGGGATTGGACCGGTTTAAAAACTCTTGTGTGCCCGCCTCCAGCAGCCACTGATCACAGATGGCCCCGTAGCACCAATCAGGAACTGCGTTCGTGGAAGCGTCGTAGGCAAATAAATAATCAAGGCTGGCTCCCATCTCGAATGCTCCCTTATACCCATGCTGTTGCATTCCCTGGATCCAGCGTGGGTTTAATAAGCGGCTCCTCACGACCTTGTCGATTTCACGGCTGAGGGAATGAATGCGAAGCCGTTGTTGGCGAGAGTGATCTGCAAACCAGGGCTGCACCGAGGTTCCACCGGAGCGACGCACCGCAGCAGTCATCCCCCCATGAAACTGGTAATAGTCGTCAGAGTCGAGTAGATCATGTTCCCTGTTGTCCTGGTTATGGAGCACAACCTGGACGTGACGCAGAGCGCCCTCTAACCCTGCGCGATTGGCTTGGGCTCGAACGTCGCTGTCGTAACTCCACGAACTCCAGGCTAAAAAAGCCTCGCCAAGTTCGTCCTGGTTGTCCCATTGCCCCGAATCGATCAAGGCCTGTAATCCAGCGCCATATGCACCCGGTGCAGAACCAAAAATCCTTGATTGAGGCCCTTCCTCACGGGTGATCGCGGCAAGTGGGTTTTCATCGTCTGTTTCATCGAGTGATGAGACGAGTTGCACAGCGCGATTCACCCAGCCCACAAGCTGGGGGAAGGCATCGCGGAACAGTCCTGACATCCGCAAGGTGACATCCACCCGCGGTCGAGCCAGCAGGCTCAAAGGGATCACTTCAAGCTCCACCATTCGGCGTGTTGGACCATCCCAGAGAGGACGTACCCCCAGCAACGCAAACATCTGGGCGATGTCTTCACCGCCATTGCGCATCGTGGCCGTTCCCCACACCGACAACGCAAGGTGCCTCAGATCCTCTCCTTCCTCGAGTCGATAGAGATCCAATAATTGCTCTGCGCTACGCCGGCCTAAATCCCAGGCCGCTTCTGTGGGAAGACCCCGCAGGTCCACGGAATAGAAATTTCGACCCGTTGGCAAAACGTCTGGACGGCCACGCGTTGGGGCTCCGGAAGGTCCACTAGCGATGCGTCGTCCAGCCAAGGCAGCAAGAAAGGCCTTCTTTTCACTGGAAGCACAGGCCAACAAACGCGGTAACAGCTCATCGCGCAAGCGCAGCAGAGCAGGCTCTTTGTTCTCTTGGAGCCACTGCTGCAGCAAAGGACTAAGAGATTCAGAGGGCTCGTCTGTGATCTGCTCCAGCAACCTGAGCGCTTGATCATCGAGCCAACTCACAGCTGCCGATACACGTCTGGGCTGATCACAACCCAACAGCTCAAGGGTTCTGCAGTCGTGGTCGCTCAGACGGGCACCGTCTTCATCCGACCAGGGGTCGCATTCCAGTCCAACCACCTTGGCCATCGCCTGAGTGATGCCTTGACAGCCACCGGAAGGCGATCGCGCAATGGCTAAAACGAGTTCTCTCTGAATCGACGGTTCAGGCTGACTGCCCAACCGATGCAGACCTGTTCTGATTTGCGCCTCCTTCAACTCACAGAGATAGGTTTCAACCTGATCAAGACAGCGGGCCCAAGAATCGTTGTCTTGATCAACAGCGCTTGATGGATCGTTGAAAGAATTGGGGAAGGAAGGCCAATCAAGGCGTTGAAGCAACTGCTTAATTTGCTGCTCAAGCAGATCGCATCGTTCAGCAGCAACCTGACGAGCCTCGACGTACTCGTCCAACAAGGCTTCCAGAGACAGCAAAGATCCGTGCAACCCAGCCCGACCCAAGGGCGGCGTGAGGTGATCGAGAATCACCGCATGCCCCCGACGCTTGGCTTGGGAACCCTCCCCAGGATCATTCACGATGAACGGATAGACGTGAGGGATCGGAGCAAGCGCCAGTCCTGGCCCACAGGCCTCACTCAGGCCAACCGACTTGCCTGGTAGCCATTCGGCGCTGCCATGTTTCCCCACATGGACCATCAGCTGGGTGCCATGCACCTCCTGCAGCCAGAGATATTGGGCCAAATAACGATGCGGAGGAGGGAGATCAGGGGAATGAAGATCACTGATCTGATCGGGGTCGTAGCCACGGCTGGGCTGAATCAACACAGCCACATGACCCAGCAATAGACCATGCACAGCAAACCCCTTCTCCTCCAGATCCACGGCCTGTTCCGGTGAGCCCCATCGGCGCTCAATCAGAGCTCGAGCTTCAGGGGTGAGCTGGCGCCACCAGCGCAAGTAGTGGTTGAGGGGAAGATAGGCAAGGGGCTGAAGGTGAGAACTCTCCGGATCGTTGCTGCGTCCAGATAACAGTTTGGCCATCAGCGCCTGTGACTCATCTGGACGCGACTCGCTGCCAAGCGCAACGCCGGCTTCAGAAAGCCAGTTCAAGATATTGATGGTGCTAGCGGGAGTATCCAGACCAACCCCGTTAGCCAAACGTCCATTGCGAACGGGGTAATTCGCAAGCACCAATGCCACGCGCTTCTCTGCTGCGTTCGTTTGACGAAGATCCACCCAACAACGGGCATGGTCCGCAAGCCAATTCAGCCCAGCAGCGTCGGGAACCAACCCTTTGACAGCGGTCGACAAGCTGGATTCCGCATCCTGGACTTCACGGAATGCACCGATTCTCGTGGTGATGCGTCCATCCAACTCAGGTAGCACCACCTGAAGGGAAAGATCGATGGGATCGAGCCCCTGAGTGGTTGCATCCCAGGCTTGCTTCGAACGTCCCGAAGACAGCAGCTGCAACACCGGTACATCCAAACCATCCCAAAGCGGAGTGCCAAGCCCCGCCTCTTGAAACTGCACCGATGCAAATGCCGTGGTGCTAACCACCAGCTGAACATCCTGCGCTTGAAACGCTCGTTGCACCCCCTCTTGAACCACGGGATCTCTCAAGCTGCTCACCCAGAGGGCACGGGGAGCTAATCCACGGCTTCGCAACGCCGTTAGAAGTTGATCACACCAATCCGTGTCAGCAGCGCGGGCGTGGGCCCGATACAGCAGGACTCCGACCTTCGCACCTGACTCATCCCGCCAATCAAAAGGGGCTGGATCAGCCATCCGTTCCGGCTGAAGATCGCTCGCGTCGTTGAGGGTTTCAGGTTCCTTGCAGCTGGTAATGAAGGGATGAATCGCCTTCAAAACCTTCGTCATGTTGGGCATCCCGCCTTCACGCAGCAACAGAGCTAACTGTTGAGAGAGGGTGGAAGACACGGATCCAATCGGATGGAGTTCGTCGTTTTGATCAGCGGTCCCCGCCAACACGATCAAGGTTCGCTCTGGGGCAGACGACTGCCAGCGTCGGCACTGTTCAAGCCCGTAACTCCAGTGCCCCCGCCCACCCAACAAGCGCACTACAAGCACCCGAGCCGTGCTCCCCGTTGTGGCCAGATAGTGGTCAATTTGCGCCGGATGTCGCAGACAATCGAGCGGCAAGGCACGCAATTGCTCCTTCCACTGCCCTAGCTCTGGCTGGCGAAGACAAGCAGAGAGCGTACTGATATCGGTCGCAGCGCTGGTCAGGAAAAGAATGGGGGCAGGCGGTTGCTCAACAACGGTGAAAACCTCGTTGCTTTCGGCGCCAGGAAGACTGCTCAGTCGATGCATCTCTTCATTCTGGTCTGATCACATCACACCTACCGAGCGAGGTGAGTGAGAAAATTTGAGCATCGATCAATGAGCGATGCATCAGTTCCTGCCCTACGCCTGGTTTGAAGGCCGCTGCATCCCGTTTGAACAGGCCAAAGTTTCGATCGCCACGCATGCCCTTCACTACGGCACCGGTGCTTTCGGAGGCATGCGCGCGATTCCAGATCCCGCAAAGCCTGGCGGCATGCTGTTGTTTCGACCGGACCGCCATGCCCGGCGTCTCTCCCAAAGCGCCAAACTCCTGCTCGCTGATCTCACGGAAGAAACCGTGATGGAGGCTCTCGTTGCAGTGCTAAGGGCTAATAAGCCCACAACGCCCATCTACCTGAGGCCGTTTGTTTACACGAGTGATTTAGGCATCGCCCCACGTCTGCACAACATTGAGACTGATTTTCTGATTTACGGCTTAGAGCTCGGCGATTACCTCTCTCCTGATGGCGTGAGTTGCCGAATTAGTAGTTGGACCCGGCAGGAAGATCGCTCCCTTCCCCTGCGCGGAAAAATCAGTGGTGCATACATCACAAGCTCACTTGCCAAAACGGAAGCCGTCACCAGCGGCTTCGACGAAGCCCTGCTCATGAACACGCGGGGAAAGGTGAGCGAGGCCAGCGGCATGAATCTGTTCTTGGTGCGCGATGGCGTCCTGATCACACCTGGAGTTGATCAAGACATTCTTGAGGGAATCACCCGCTCAAGCGTGATTGAGCTGGCAAAGCACATGGGATTGCAGGTGATCGAACGCCCCGTTGATAAAACCGAACTCTGTATCGCCGATGAAGTATTCCTCACAGGAACTGCGGCGAAAATCACGCCGATTCGTCAACTCGAATCCACGGTCTTACCGACCAATCGACCGGTGATGGATGCCTTAAGACAACGTCTGGTATCGATTACAGAAGGACGAGATTCTGAATTCAGCCACTGGGTCACCAGAATCGAGCTCGAGGACTAAGGATCGGCCTACAGATCAAGAGCAGTTCATAGAATGGATGGAGACAAGTAACTGAGCGATGCAGGCCGTCACCGAGACCCCCACCCTGATCGCCTCACGTTTTTTAAAGCGGCTGCATGATCCATCAAGGCCCGTCTTGGTGTTTGACGGAGCTACAGGAACCTCCCTGCAGCAGCTGGACCTATCCGCAGAGGATTTCGGCGGAGAAGCATTAGAGGGATGCAATGAAAACTTGGTGGTCACACGCCCCGATGCCGTTCAAAACGTGCATCGACAGTTTCTTGAAGCCGGTTGTGATGTCATCGAAACCGACACCTTTGGTGCCGCATCTGTCGTCCTTGCCGAGTACGGCCTAGAAGACAAAACCTTCGAACTCAACAAGCGTGCTGCTGAACTGGCCAAAGAAGTGGCCATGGAATACAGCACCGATGAAAAACCACGATTCGTAGCTGGGTCGATGGGACCCACCACAAAATTACCCACGCTCGGACATATCAGTTTTGATCTCCTTCGTGATTCCTATCAGGAGCAAGCGGAAGGACTGATTGCCGGCGATGTGGATCTACTCATCATTGAAACCTGTCAGGACGTTCTGCAAATCAAGGCTGCTCTTCAAGGAATTGAGCAAGCTTTTGAAACCAGCGGAGAACGCCGCCCCTTGATGGTGTCCGTAACGATGGAAACCACAGGCACCATGCTGGTGGGTTCCGACATCGCAGCTGTTGTTGCCATTCTTGAACCCTTCCCGATTGATGTTCTTGGCCTGAACTGCGCAACAGGTCCTGAACAAATGAAAGAGCACATGCGCTATCTGACAGAGAATGCGCCATTTGTAGTGAGCTGCATCCCTAACGCAGGCTTACCAGAAAACGTGGGAGGCGTGGCGCATTACCGGCTGACACCAGTGGAATTGAAGATGCAATTAATGCACTTCGTAGAAGATCTCGGCGTTCAGGTCATTGGCGGATGTTGCGGAACAACACCGGCTCATATTGCAGCGCTTTCTGAAATTTCATCAGAGCTAAATGCAGCACCTAGAGATGTGCGCTCCCACCACCATGAGAGAAAAGCTTTCAGTTACGAAGCGGCAGCCTCATCAATTTATGGCGCAACTCCCTACCTACAAGACAATTCCTTCTTGATCATCGGTGAACGACTTAATGCCAGTGGCTCTAAGAAAGTACGGGAATTACTGAATAAAGAGGATTGGGACGGACTGGTAGCCGTTGCCCGAGGTCAGGTTAAAGAGAATGCTCATGTGCTGGATATCAATGTTGATTATGTCGGTCGTGATGGTGAACGAGATATGCGCGAACTGGTGAATCGAGTGGTCACCAACGTAAATCTTCCCTTGATGCTGGATTCCACCGAATGGCAAAAGATGGAAGCCGGACTAAAAGTTTCTGGAGGGAAGTGCATTCTCAATTCAACGAACTACGAAGACGGTGATGAACGTTTCTTCAAGGTATTGGAGCTAGCCAAACGATACGGAGCTGGAGTGGTGATTGGCACGATCGACGAAGACGGTATGGCCCGGACTGCAGACCAAAAGGTTGCAATTGCAAAAAGGGCTTATCGAGATGCTGTGGAGTATGGAATTCCAGCTCGCGAAATCTTTTACGACGCGCTCGCGCTACCAATCTCCACTGGCATCGAAGAAGATCGACGCAACGCTGCTGAAACAATCGAAGCCATTCGCAGGATTCGCGAAGATCTACCCCAAGTTCACGTTGTTCTTGGTGTGTCTAATGTGAGCTTTGGCTTGTCTCCTGCCGCCAGAATTACGTTGAATTCAGTCTTCTTGCATGATTGCTGCGAAGCTGGAATGGATGCGGCCATTGTTTCACCAGCCAAGATTCTTCCACTGATGAAAATCAGCGAAGAGCACCAGAAAGTTTGTCGAGACTTGATCAATGATCGCCGTGGTTTTGAAGGCGATGTTTGCACTTATGACCCTCTTACAGTTTTAACAACGTTATTCGAAGGTGTAAGCGCCAAAGCGGCTCGTGAATCGGGACCATCCCTGAGCGACCTCCCCGTCGACGAACGCCTGAAACAACACATTATTGATGGTGAGCGGATTGGATTGGAAGAGGCCCTAAAAGAGGGCTTAAAGAATTATCCGCCCTTAGACATCGTCAACACATATTTGCTTGACGGCATGAAAGTGGTTGGAGAGCTATTTGGTTCCGGTCAAATGCAACTTCCTTTCGTTCTGCAATCTGCCGAAACAATGAAATCTGCGGTGGCATTTTTAGAGCCATTCATGGAGAAAGAGGAAGGCAAACGATCTGCAAAAGCCAAGTTTTTAATTGCAACAGTGAAAGGAGATGTCCATGATATTGGCAAAAATCTTGTAGACATTATTTTGACTAACAATGGCTATGAAGTTATCAATCTTGGCATCAAACAAGATGTGAATGCAATCATTACTGCTCAGGAAGAGCATCAAGCGGATTGCATTGCCATGAGTGGACTCCTAGTGAAATCTACAGCATTCATGAAAAACAACTTGCAGTCTTTTAACGAAGCAGGTATTAATGTCCCGGTCGTTTTAGGTGGTGCTGCACTTACACCCAGGTTCGTCAATAAAGACTGCAATGATGTATATGAAGGCAAAGTGATTTATGGAAAAGATGCATTCACAGATCTGCGCTTTATGGATGCCCTAGTGACGGCAAAAGCAAAGGATCGCTGGGATGATCGTGCTGGATTCCTTGATGGCACCCCCGATGGTCTCTCGATTGGTGGTGATTCGGAACCCTCAGAAACAGTCAACGCATCGCCTGAGAGCTCCTCTGAGCCATCTGAGACAGCTGATCTAAAGCTTCCCGTTAGCTACGACCGATCGGAAGCTGTTCCTGAAGAGCAAGCTGTCATCACTCCCTTCCTTGGCGCATCAGTCCTCCAGGGAGAAGAGCAGATTCCTCTCGAAGAAGTGATTGCGTTCCTCGACAGACAAGCCCTCTTCGCTGGTCAGTGGCAGATGCGCAAAGCCAAGAACCAAAGCCGTGAGGAGTATGAACAGGATCTCGCTGACAAGGCAGAGCCAATCCTCCAAAAATGGCTGGCGCGCGCCAAAGAAGACCAACTCCTTCATCCTGCCGTTGCATACGGCTATTTCCCTTGTGGTCGCGATGACAACGCGGTGGTGGTGTTCAACCCGGAGGGTGGCGCAGAACTGGGACGATTTGACGTCCCCCGTCAGCGGAGTGGGAATCGCTATTGCATCGCCGATTTCTTCCGAGACCTCAAACAGGGTCAACCCTGCGATGTGCTCCCGATGCAAGCGGTCACCATGGGTGAGGAAGCCAGTCGCTTCAGCCAAGAGCTATTTCGCAAGGATGCCTACAGCGACTATCTGTTTTTTCACGGATTAGCTGTTCAGATGGCTGAAGCGCTTGCTGAGTGGACCCATGCCCGCATTCGCCGTGAATGTGGCTTCTCCGATCCAGACGGGATGCGTCTCAGAGACATCTTTGCCCAGCGCTACAGGGGGAGCCGTTATTCCTTTGGCTACCCAGCCTGTCCCAACGTGGCGGATTCCCGTCAACAACTGGAATGGCTTCAAGCTGATCGCATTGGTTTGACCATGGACGAAAGCGATCAACTGCATCCAGAACAGAGCACAACAGCCCTGGTTGCTTTGCATAGCAATGCTCGCTACTTCAGCGCTTAAAGCCACACAGCAGTGTGTTGCCTCAGACTTCTGAGGCACTGCACTTGCTCCAATGGACTTCAGCGGCCCCGACGCCATCGACAATGCGATTAAGGCTGGGTTGGACATCGATGGAAGCCCTCTTCCAGAAGCGATGCTCACGCTCTACCGCGAGGTCATGGATCAAGAGGCACAACGAAAGCGCAGCGGAGTGCGTAAGTCGATGAGGAACCGGATCGTCCGCACCGGTGCCAAACATTTCAGCCAAGAGGTCCTGAACACCCGATTAATCGAGGCTGGTTGGGAAGGCCTGAAGGACAAGGAAATCAGCTTTTATTTCAGCTGACAGCCCATTCAATGTGAGCTCTGCAGGATCACTCCTGGCAGAGCTTTTCCATCGTGTCGATCACGTCCTGCTGAAAATCATCCAGCGCACTGGACTCGCTCAAATCAAATCCTTCTCCCGCAGCGTTCTGTGCAAGATCCTGAAAGTGGAAGGCTCCCTCACCATTGGCAAGGAACTCAATGGCCGATGACTCGCCACTTTCGCGGAACGCATCGCAGAGGGCGATGAACGCCGCGTCTTCAGTGAACTCCCAATCCATCGAGGAGGCATAACTGAACGACCTCTAACGCCTAACCCCCGTGATCCGTCAACCATCTCGTCTCGGAATGTGCCAGTCGTTCGGCAGACTCCTGGCAGCAAATGCAAGCGAATGCCGTCACAACAACAAGAGCAAAAGCCAGTTGGGCAGGGTGATCTGAATGTTTTAGGTGGTGCGCTTGAAGGCTGTAGTTGCGAGCCGATGACAGGTTGGTTTCGAGATGGACACTGCCGCACAGATCCCAGCGACTTGGGGCAACACAGCGTCTGCTGCGTGATGTCTGAACGATTTCTGAATTACAGCAAGGCCCAGGGCAATGACTTGAGCACTCCCATGCCCGACTTCGGCTTCCCTGGTCTCAAACCAGGCGATCACTGGTGTGTCTGTGCCCCACGCTGGAAACAGGCCTATGACGACGGAATGGCGCCACCGGTACGACTCGAAGCAACCGAGCACACAGCGCTCCAGATCATCCCCTTGGACATCCTCAAAAAGAACGCTCACCAAGGGATCTCCTGACCATCCCATGCCAGAAAACGGCCGCTGTCGCCAGCTGTCTGCTCAAGCAAAACATCGAGCAACAATGCGGCCGCTTTTTGAGGGCTGAACAGACGATCCGGCGGAACAAAATCTTGAAATGGCTTGGAAAGCGCTGTATCAGTGGTGCCTGGATGCAGCATCGTGACTGTGGCGAGTGGAAAACGCCGTGCCCACTCCACACTCAGCGAACGCAAATACATGTTCTGGGCTGCTTTGGCTCCGCGATAGGCGTACCAGCCGCCAGTTTTGTTGTCACCGATGCTCCCCACTCGCGCGCTGAGACTCGCAAAGTGAAAAGGGCGATCACGTTTCAGGGCAGGTTCAATCGCTTTAGCCAAGAGAAGAGGCCCCGCAGCATTGATCGCAAACGATTCCATCAAATGATCGGCACAAACCTGCTGCAGACGCTTCTCAGGAGAGAGGGAGCCGCCATGCAGTCGCCCAGTGGCATTGATCACCAAACGCAGGGGCTGTGGATCCTCCAGGAGCCTCTGAGACAACATTGCAAGACTTTGGGAAGACTCGAGGTCCACCAGCCAGTTCCCACATTCCTCATCCGCTGAACCCAAGGTTCGGCCGCAGAGCATGACCTCAAGAGCGGGCTGACGGCGTTGCAGCTCCTCCGCAAGTGCCGTACCAAGACCACCACGGCCAACGATCAATGCACGGCCAATCCAAGCAACTTTGTTGATTTCAGGCATGATCGAAAACGTTGTCCGAGGGACAGTGAGACAGCTCACCCCACTGTTGCTGGGCATGGCCGCCACCGCGGGACTGATCGGTGTCGTCGCCTGGGGTGTCCAAGCAATTGGGCAGCTCGATCAACAGCGAATCCAAAAAACTAAGCTTGAAACGTTGCTTGAGAGCTCCGAAAAAGATCAAGCAACGGTTCCCTCTTCTGCGAATGGAGGTGAGATTCATGGACCGCCAAACAAATCGGTGTTGCACTCCGCTCATGGTGCAAGGGCAAGACCACTAGGCGCTCCTGGCAACCCAATTGTGCGCGTTGCTTTATTGAGTCAATCGCCACCGCGCGCCGTGGACTTATCAGGACAAGCCGAGTGCCGATTCCGCAACGGTGAGGTCGTGCAAAAAAGAACCCTTAAAAAACTTTTTACTGATCCTCATTTAAACCTAGTGACCTGCCAGTCAGGTCAAAATGGGGCCGTAGTCGTGAATGAACGTCCCTATCCGGAAACGGTTTATTTCCTCAACAGAGGTGATGGTTGGATTGCGATTAATCAACTTTCATTGGAGCGTTATGTAGCCTCTGTTGTTGGTGCAGAGATGCCGAGTCACTGGAATCCTGAAGCGTTAAAGGCACAGGCTGTTGCCGCACGGTCCTATGCCCTCGTGCATCTTGTACGTCCTGCAGATTCCGATTTCAATCTTGGTGATACGACCCGCTGGCAAGCCTATGGAGGCCTCAATAGTCAAAGCGAGCCCACGGCAGCCGCAACGAAAGCGACCAAGGGTTTGGTGCTCAGTTTTCAAGGAGGACTCGTTGAATCGCTGTACGCATCGACCAGTGAAATCGCTGCTGAGGCACACAGCCATTTGGGAGCAAGTATGAGTCAGCACGGCGCACAAAACCTGGCAATGAAGGGGCTCAAGTTCAATGAAATCCTTAGTCGTTATTACGTGGGTGCATCCCTAGCGAGGCTCAAAACAAATGCGAACTGAGACCTTCTGGAATCGAGCGCTCGAGCAAAGCGAAAGGGCATTGAAGTCTGGAGCACTCGTCCCTCTCAGTACCTCATTAGAACGTCTTGCTGGAGGTCCAGAATCCAATTTTGAGTTACGAACTCTCAAAAGTCGCTTGCCCAAACATTTAAAGAGAGAAGGACCTAAACCCAATCCCTTTCAACCATGGGACCCACAACTTGAGGTGGCACGTTTGGATCCAGGCCATGCGGTGATTTTGAATAAATATCCGGTCCAACGCGGACACATGCTTCTGATTACTGCCAATTGGGCCGCCCAGAATAGTTGGCTCACATTGGCTGACTGGACAGCATTAGTTCAGGTTGATCAAGACACATCAGGGCTTTGGTTTTTCAACAGCGGACCGATTGCAGGTGCGAGTCAACCCCATCGACACCTTCAACTTCTGCCGCGCAGAAAAGATGAGATCAGTTGTCCCAGGGAGCTCTGGTTTCAACAACAATTAGCCACACAAAGAAAAATCGAAACAACAAGCGATTCGTTGTTGAACTGCTGCTCCGTTGTCTCGAGATTGAATCAAAGAAAGAATCAAGATGAACAAGCACAACATCTCTATGACTGCTATCTATCACTTTCGGAACAACTAGGTAACGGACATCCCTCTCAAGATCAACACCCGAGATCTTTCTACAACCTGTTACTGACTCCACAATGGATGGCGATGGTGAGGCGGCGTCGAGAAGGTGCAGCAGGTTTCAGCATCAATGCACTTGGATTTGCTGGATACCTCTTGGCAACTGAAAGCGCTGATCTGAACTGGCTCAAAAGTCATGGCCCCGAGGCCTTATTGCGTGAAGTGGTTCTCGAAATCCGTGGAAACACGGTTGTGGAGTCATCCCTCTAGCTGTCTGTCTGAAGAAGGACAACCGTCTGATTTTGACCACCCTTCTCGTACAACAGCCATGAACAAAACCCAAACGATCAGAAACGAACGGATCGAGCATCATCTGAACCTGGTCGATCCGATTGCTGGGCATTACGCCAGACGTTCGGGCATCGATCGAGATGATCTCAAACAGGTGGGCAGGCTTGGCTTATTGCGTGCCGCAGAAGGCTATGAGCAAGGACAAGAGAAGCCGTTTGAGGTGTATGCCAAGCCGCACATCAGGGGAGCCATTCTTCATTACCTCAGAGACAGCGTGGGACTGGTACGACTCCCTAGACGGCTCCAAGAAGAAGCCCAGAACACAATTAAAAACAGCTGTTCAAAACCGCAACAAGCTGGAACGATGTCAGCGGAGATGGAGCTCAATGTCCATACCTATCGCCGTCGTCAATCTTGGGAACCCTTGGACGAGAGCAGGGTGGCAGCAGACCAACCTGAATGGCAACCGATGCTGATGCAGGAAAGCGCCCGTCGAATCTGGAGAGCCATTTATGGACTGGCACCATCGGAGCAAAGGGCGCTGATTGACGTAGTAATTGAGGGTGACAGCCTCCGAGCTGCTGGGACAAAGCAGGGAGTTAGCGCAATGACAATGCAGAGAAGGCTGAAACGGGCCTTAACACAATTGCGACAGGAGCTTGTCGATCAAGATTCGTCGCTGTGGTCGCGTTGAATTTGGCCCTCAAGTGTGGTCATCGCTGCAGTGACAGCAGCAAGTTGACGCTCAAGTCCATCGCGCCAGAAGCGGAGCATCTCCAACTTGCGTTGTTGGTGATGACTCCGCCAATGACTGGACTCAGATGAGGGCTGACAGAAAAAAGGAGGCAACATGCTTGAGCACAAGATCTTTCATAATCCTGGCGAATTGTTCCAGAAATCGAGACTGCCAACACACAGTTGGCGCTTCTGAACCAGACGATTAGGTTTAGAACTTGCGGAAGAATCAAGCCGCACGACCCAAAACCAGTCTCGCGTGTCTCACCGATTATCAAAACTGGTCCTAATCAGTGTCGCAATTGCGACATACGATTTTGGTGTCGTGGAGAAAGCGCACGCCTACGTGCCTTTGATGGCTGGGCAGAGAGCTCGTGCTCTCAATGGCACTTTTAATAACGTTCCAGTCCTTCATTCCAACCAGCCCGAAATTGTCAAAGGACCTGGGATTCTCGTCAATACAGCGCCAGGTTCAGCGATTGCAGCGGAAAATAACCAGCCGTTAAGGAATCCTGAATTCACATTTAATGGCGAATTCGGGTTGCATATGCACCATAAGTATTACCCTCAAGACAGCAGTAAATTAGGTGGTCGTCGAGCACGAGGATTGCTAACGGTTGCAGCAATTGCTATCAACCCAGGCAGCAAGCCTGTGACCCTTAAATTCAAAAGAGGCTCTGTTAAAAACAGTTTCGAAGCTCCTTATCACCCCAATCGTTTAATGGGGGTAAAGCCCCTCGGTAGACGGCCTTGGAATACAGGACCGGGTGACGCAACCGCAGTACAAATGCTGAGAGGAGAACTTGATCGCAAGCTCCCACAGCAAATAACGATTCCACCTCGAAGTCGCAAAGTGATTGTGAGTTCCGTTCTTCCTGCCAGAGGAATTATGAACGGTCTGTTGAGAGGTCGCAGTGACGGGCAATTCCAACTTGCTGTTGTAGCAGCAGAGGAAACAAACCAAGAGCAAAAGCTTATCGCTGTTCTTGACAGCAAAAAACTAGCACCAGGGCGCATTTATTTAAACCGTCTCAATGAGATTCGTACAGGAAAAGTCTTTTCAAGAGTGGCTGGTGTTGCTCTCGGCGATGAATATAAGGCCTCAATCAACCATGACCTAACGCAAAGTGCATTACATATTCCTTTAACAAGTACTCGCAGACATCACTTTGGGACAAAAGATGTACAGGTTAATCAATTATCAACACGAATGATTGATTCCGCTCTTAACAATGTTGGTACCTACGGAGTGCGCTTTGATGTTGAGCTGAATCTCTCTGGAATTGGGTCTCATGAGTTGGTTTTAAGCCATCCAGTTGCATCCGGTCGGAAACCTTTCACAGCATTCAGAGGATCGATCGGAATCAAAAGTGCGGAAGGCTATCGAGAAGTTCATGTTGGGATGAAATCAGGACAGAGCCTGCCCATCGGCCAAATCAATGTTCAGGCAAACGTTGTCAATCCCGTCACAGTGAGCGTTGTTTATCCAGCTGATGCCACGCCAGGCCACTTGCTTAGCGTGGTTCCAGTGACCCAGCTCGCCTTGCTTCGTCGTCGTGAAGAGTTACTAGAAGCAGCAAGGAAAGCTGAAGCAGCGGCAAAAAAACGCAAAGTTGTTCCGCCAACGCCTCCACCGGCGATCAATGCACAACCAGATCCCCTTCAGGCGAACGACAACGAGCCAAAGACGATCATCACATCTCCTCAGCATGAAGCCACACCTCGAACCTATCCGAAACCAGCCCCAAGAATTCAGCCGACGACAATTGCCGCGCCATCAACTGGCGCCAATCAGTTGCCACCAGCGATGATCATGCCTCAGCGCGTTAATGACTCGTTGGAGCAACGCTATCGCGATGCCATTAAGGCTCAACAGGATTGGCTGCGCCGACTGCAAGGTCGATAAGCTTCGCGCATCGTTTTACTCAGATCATCGCGGCAGGCTGATGGGGCGTCGGATCACACTTGAACTTCCTGATCATCTCGTTGATCGCATCGACGAGCTGAAGAAAGAGTGGTGCATTAGGGCCAGAGGCGATTGCTTAACGCGATTGCTGGAAGAAATCTGGACTGATGAGACAGATTTTGAGACAGACTTCGAATCAGGTGTAGGCGACCTTCTCAACAAAGGAGTCAACGAGGATCCAACGGACTTATCAGTCGCGACCTCGCCTAATGCCATTGAATTAAAGCGAGACCAGCGACCAACGGAACCCTCGTACAACGAAGACCGGGCAATCGTCTTGGTTCGCCGTAGTCAAGACCCTAAGGAGCAAGACACAACATCGTTGCTCACACCCGACACCAGTCAGCCGAGGGAGAGCAGCACAAAAAGTCGCGGCATCGACTTACCTGGATTTGTGCGAAGCCGCACGCAGGCCATCCGTACCAGCCTGCAACAGCCTCAAACACCAGAAGAAGGACGTGACAGTCCCTTTGTACCAGTGGTGGGCTTCGATCACCTCACTGCTTGCTGCAATAAAGCGATCGATCATTGGACCAGTCTTTATGGATCAGCGCCGGGGGCAACGGTTCTTGAAGCTGTGATGCTCTGGATGGCCCGAGATATCTGGCCCCAATTAGACGGAAGCGAGGGGCGCACCTTCACCTGGAGCCAGGTCAACCAATCGATGCAGGATGTCTGCACTGATTGGTCCGTGCAGACTCCAAAATTTGAACATGTGATTGTCGCTGCTGCAGTTCTCGAAGATCCATTTGCCGCAGGCAACGTGGAGGATCGCATCCCAACTTTGATTCGTCGCTTTGTGAACCGCTTCAAACGGAGTCGGCGTGTGACGTCATTTGAAACCTTGGAATCCACCATGACCCTGCATGGTGCGCTGCGATTACTAGATCTGCCCACGCAAGCTGGAGCATCCCTCACTTTGCGTTCCATCCGAGACGCATACAAGAACAAAGCGATCGAAGCCCATCCAGATGCCGGTGGCTCTACGGATGGAATGAGACGACTGAATGAGGCCTATCAGATGCTGCGAGAGCTCTACAGAGATAAAGAGTCGTAGCAATCCCAAATGCGTTCCAGGATAAGACTTAAGACAAGACACGAGTGAGATGCATAAGAAGCAAATATCTCATTTGAGTCTCTTCACTAGTCTCAGTACTAGTCTCATGCGAGACGCAGGATTAGTTTGTTGTTATGAACTCATTTTTCCATTGTTTTAAATGCAAGCCTTCCCAATTCCTCATTCATTGAGCCAACAAAAACCAATAGACCATCCAGGCCTAAAGATCCATTTCGCTTCGATGAGCAACAAGTTGATCGTCTACAGCCTGTCCAAGTCGGACAATCGAATGTCCAAGTGATTCTTGGCCAATACAAACACAAGTCGTAGCAGCATTTTTAGAGCTTGCGTACCTGCTGTAGACACAGTGACGCAAGCACACGCGAAGCCACTCAGCCTTAGACAACTCTTTGACCCTGTCCAACATTTTTGAAACCCAAACACTGGGGTAGGCCCTCGAGCGCCAAATGAGTAGACGCACTCTTCTTATACGAGTCTCTTTATGAGAATCATGATAAGTCTCACCCAAGACAACTAGGACTAAGCTTTTATGTCTTCACGGCTAAGAGTTGCCTGTCTTGATGCAGAAACCCTTAGCTTCATTCACGCGATACAGCATGGCTCTGCCACTCAAGAACCTCATGGCCAAAATGCACGCCCTCTGCCATCTCACAAGTCGCAGGTGAGATGAATAGCGAGACCCATAATTTGTCTCAAGTGAGACTTATGCAACTACGTCTTGATGGCGTTGGCATAAAAAAACCGCCCTTTCAGGCGGCTATGGAATAAAAAAAGCCGTTTATGTCGAGGTCTGCATTCCTTGAATGAGGTAGTCGAAATAGGGGGCTGCAAGAGCTTGTTGGTCTTCAGAAAGCAGTGTCAGGGAGGCCTCTCTCATGCAGCGCATGGCTTCAACCATTCCAGGCATCGGGACCCCAAGACTGTTGTACATCTCACGGGCGCCCACAAGACCTATCTGTTGGATGAGCTCAGTACTTCCGGCAAGAACTCCATAGGTCACAAGGCGCAAATACCAGCTGTAGTCACGCAAGCACTGGGCGCGTTGCTTCTGACCAAAAGCGTTGCCTCCAGGAGCTACGTATTCGGGTTTGCGTGAAAACAGCTGTTTAGCTGATTCATCGACGATTTTCTTCTCGTTCTCTGTGAGACTTCGAACAACAGATAAACGAATCGAACCCTGGCTGAGAAAATCAACCATTGATCGCAGTTCACCGCTGCTGGGGTAACGCAGATCGTCATCTGCTTTGAGAATCAGATCCCGAACAACGCTCATGTCAGCTGGCAAGCTTGAATGAGTCTAGAGCTATCGATCGCTTCGCATGCAGTTGCAGCGATTGGTGTTACGCCTTTGCAATGGCCCAGTCCTTGAGCGACCCACCAGTAGCTGGTCAAATCATCACCGTTCTGGGGACCGATCTCAACCACCAGGGCCTCGGAGTCGCTCGCTGGCAAGGCTGGGTGGTGATTGTTCCCCAGTTGCTTCCAGGTGAAGAGGCCCAGGTGCAATTGCTGCAACGCAAAAAGTCGCAATGGTTTGCGCGCCATCTCAAAACCGTCGTTACCGCTCCAGGCGCGAGGAAACCTCCGTGCATCCTTGCCAAAGACTGTGGAGGTTGTTCTCTGCAACACCTCGAGGAAAGCGTTCAGTCGGAATGGAAGCGCACTCGTCTTGAACAGACCCTGAAACGAATCGGTGGGATCGACATCCAGTCGCCTGCCCCGATCAATCACGATCTTGAACACTTGGGCTACCGCAATCGAGCCCTGATTCCCCTGCTTCGAAAAGAAGATCAGCTGCGTTTGGGGTACTACCGACGCGGCAGCCATCGCATCGTGAACCTCAATCGTTGTCCCGTCTTAGACCCACGCATCGATGCCCTGATCAAACCCCTTAAACAAGACCTAGAAGCCAGCGGGTGGCCGGCTGATGCTGACCTGAATGGCGAACTGGGTCTTCGCCATCTTGGTTTGCGCGTGGGTATACGAACCGGGGAACTGCTGATCACATTGGTCAGTGCAACCAGCGAGCTCAATGGTGTGAAAGAGCTGGCAGTGGAGTGGATGAAACGGTGGCCTGCCGTCACCGGTGTGACCTTGAACCTGCAACCGCGCCGGAGCAATACCGTCCTCGGTGCGATCACCCACACCCTCGCTGGTCGAGATGGCATCAGCGAACGCTTCTGCGATCTTCAACTCCTGCTTGGCACCACAACCTTTTTCCAAATCAACACTGAGCGTGCTGAACAAATCGTGATTGTTTTGCGGGATTGGCTTCTAAAGCGTGGGAACTGCAAACGCTTAATCGATGCCTATTGCGGCATCGGAACCATCAGCTTGCCGATCGCTGCAGCAGGCATAGGCGTGGTTGGTCTTGAGATCAATCCCGCCTCTGTTCAACAGGCACGACAAAACGCGGCCTTAAATGGAATCACTGATGCCAGCTTTGAAGCTGGTGATGTGGCCTTGCTACTGAGTGATTACCTTCCGAGTCACGATGCTCTTGTGGTGGACCCACCGCGAAAAGGATTGGCCCCAGATGTACTTGATGCCATTTTGAATTGTCCGCCCAAGAGCTTGGCCTACTTGAGTTGTGACTCAGCAACCTTGGCGAGGGACCTCAAGAGACTGGTCTCAGAGGGTGGTCCCTACGCCATAGATCGCATTCAACCGGTGGACTTTTTTCCGCAAACAACCCATCTGGAATGCCTGGTCCTCATGAAGCGAATCAACTGCGAAGTTCAACCTTGAATTGTTGAACCAAAGCCTGTCGAACCTTCTCTTGCACTGGCTGAAGTTGCTCATCTGTAAGCGTGCTGTCTTTGCCGCGATAGCGAAGTCGGAAGGCCTGGCTGCATTGATCATCAAGAAGTTGACCTCCTTCAAATCGATCGATCAACTCAACACTTTCTAGAAGTGGCTTGCCAGCTTTACGAATGGCCTGCATCAAGTCGGCAGCGGGCAATGTCTTCGGCACAAGCATCGCAAGATCCCTCTCCATCGCTGGAAGTGTTGAGAACGATTTGAAGGAAGGCACCCAGCGATTGCGACGCGTCACCGCTTCCAGCAGCCGCTGAAGATCAAGATCAAACAGGTAGGTGGCGTCGGGAAGCTCGTACTGAGCACACAACATGGGATGGAGCTGACCAAAGCAACCAAGGGTTCGGCCTTCCACAACCACTGCTGCTGCACGTCCGGGATGAAGACGCGGATCGTCAGCTAATGGCCGGTCTTGGGTTTCAAGGCCCAAGGAATTCAAGACAGTGGCGAGTGCTCCACGAGCCATGAAGTAATCAGGCACGAATGCCTTGCCGCTGGTGGCCCAGCGAGACACACGCCGTTCTCCGCAAATCACCCCGCCAAGACGGGCTGATTGCACAATCTCTCGGTCCTGTGGATGAAAAACGTTGCCAATTTCAAACAGCCAACAACCGGGCTGAGAGGCCTGCAGGTTGCGTTGGCAGACCTGAAGATGCTCCTGCCAGAGCGTCGTTCTGAGATGGCTGGTCTCCGCCAGGAGTGGGTTGCTAATTGGAATGCGATTGGGATCATCCGCATCGGCGCCAGTGAGGGATAAGCAGGTGATCTCTTGGAGGCCCGCACTGCAAAGGCGACGGCGCAACCGACGCTCCGCCTGCTGCATATCCGTGAGACCACCAGGAGCCAGGGGGTCCGGCAAATGAGCACCAAAACAGTCAAATCCCACAAGACGCGCCACCTCCTCGATCAGATCTACTTCCCGAAGAAGATCCATCCGACGGGAGGGGGGCACCACCACCATCCAGCCGTCATCGGAGGCGTTGAGTTGGCAGCCGAGTGCGGAAAGACACTCCTCAACCTGCTGATCACTCACATCGGATCCTTCTTGTCCTTCAGAAGCCAAAGGACCAAGAAGTTGATGAAGAGCATGACGGCGCAGAGTCACGACGGGTTCCGGGCCTTCCTCGGCACAGCACTGCCAACTTCGGCCTGCCACACCTCCAAGCAGTTGTGCCATCAGTTCGAGCGCACGACCCGCTGCAGGCAAGGTGATCTGACGCGGTAAACCCTTCTCATAACGAGAACTGGCATCCGTGCGCAGTCCTGTTGCACGACTGCTGCTGCGAATCGAGGCGGGAGTGAAGAGAGCTGATTCCAGCCAGATTTTGGTTGTTGTGGCCGTCACTCCGCTCTCAGCACTACCGATCACTCCCGCAATTGCGACCGGTCGATCACGACAGGTGACCAACTGAACGCGTTCATCAACCTCGATGGTGCGGCCATCTAATCCCGTAAAGGGTTCCTTCCCCCGTCCCTGCCTGAGTCCAAAATCAGAGGGTTTTAGATCGCTGCCACACAGCCGTTCCAAGGCATCAAGGTCAAAGGCATGGAGAGGTTGACCTTGTTCCAACATCACCAAATTGGTGATGTCAACAATCGCATTAACAGGTTTCACACCGGCCCGGAGAAGTCTCTGCTGGAGCCAGGCAGGAGCATTTTTCCCGCCATCAAGACCACTCACTTCTGTCAAGGCATACACACCCCCCTCCTTCATGGCGGCAGCATGTTCAGCTGAGGGGTTCAAGTCAGCTGACGACTGTGGAGCCAATGGCTTAGGCAACTGCAGAGCGGCACCTGTCAGTGCCGCCACTTCCCTTGCAATTCCTGTCATCGACAGACCATCTGGCCGATTCGCGGTGATCGCCAATTCCAAAACAGTGTCATCTAAACCAAGGCAAGACGCCACTGACGTACCAGGTGCCGGAGGGCTTTCAAGTAAATCGTCCAAGACAGCAATGCCGTCAACGTCGGTGGGTTGTCCGAGCTCGGCGAGCGAACAAATCATTCCCTGACTCGCCACTCCACGCAGCTCACCAGCCTTAATCGTGAGATTGACCGCAGGAAGAACAGCACCAATGGTGGCCACTGGAACATGAATGCCTGCCCGCACATTGCTGGCACCACAAACAATCTGAACCGTCTCCTCCGCCCCAATATCCACAACACAGACACTGAGCTTGTCGGCATTGGGATGTTTGTCGCGCTCCAGAACATGGCCCACCACAACGCCTTGGGCCAATCGACTTAAATCATCGATCTCCTCCACCTCAAATCCAGCCATGGATAGGCGTTCGCCGAGTTGATCAGCGGCTTCATTTACCTGGACGAGATCCTGCAACCAGGAAAGGGAGACCCGCACGTCAACGATTCAATCGGATATTGATCCTACGAAGCTCCGAGCAATCTTCAAAACTGTTGTGGTGTCAGCTGAAGATGTAAAGTCGTTGTTTGTTACTACGCATCGCTTTTGCGGCGCAACGTCCTTTATGGCTAAAAACAAGGGCGTCCGGATCGTGATCACTCTCGAGTGCACTGAATGCCGGTCCGCCTCCGCCTCCGAAAAGCGTTCTCCCGGCGTGTCGAGATACACGACGGAGAAGAACCGACGGAACACCACTGAGCGGCTGGAGATCATGAAATTCTGTCCCCAGCTCAACAAAATGACTCTCCACAAGGAAATCAAGTGATTTTGCAGGTGTCCATCGTTCAACAGCTTTCCTGAGTTATGTCTAGTTCCTTTTTTAAGAAGCGTCTTTCTCCGATCAAACCTGGAGATCCCATTGACTACAAAGATGTGGATCTACTTAAGAAATTCATTACCGAACGAGGAAAGATTCTTCCTCGTCGCTTAACCGGGCTGACTGCCAGGCAGCAGCGCGATCTGACCAATGCTGTAAAGCGTGCACGCATTGTGGCGTTGCTTCCCTTCGTTAACCCAGAAGGCTGATCCACTGGCTTCGTCCTCTCTCCAACCAGGAGATCTTGTCGGCGTCCAAGAGTCGAAGGGGAACCAACTCGCTGTCGTCGAATCTCTTCAAGGCAGCAAAGCGCGCTTGAAGCTTGGATTTGATCGCAAATCCGTTGTATTACCCCAGCGGCAATTGGATCTCATTTGCCCCCTGCCATCTGGAGCTGAGCTTCCCGATGGGCTGGGGGCTTCTCCATGGCATCTCAAAGCCGAGCAACTCCATCTTTCTTGTCTCGATCGTCGCAGTTGGGGCGCGGCATGGCTCTTGCTTCTGGAATCAGATGAGACCATTGAGATTGACTTTTTTAGTGATCTCGTCTGTGGAGGTACCAATCCAAGCCAATTAGCTCTGTGTTGGTTGGCCTTGATGGGCCCCCAACTTTGGTTCCGTTACAAGCAGGATCAAATCAAAGCTCGTTCGGCAGCCGAACTCAAACCGCTACGCCGACAACAGCGGCTCAAAGCTCTTGAACAGCAAATAGAACAGAGGTGGAAAAAACTGCTGAGCGCCCGACAACAGCTTGATCTGCAAAGCCTTCCCCCAGCTCTTGGCGACAGACTCGAACAGCTCAAGGAAGTGGTTTCAGGGTCCCTCGAATTCGCACAACTTGACCGGGTGGTTCAGCAAAGCCTGGTGGGTCTACGTCTTGATCAAGACCGGGCAGACCTTCGCCTTCTTTTGGTGGATCTCGGCCTTTGGGACCCGCATCAACTGGCATCGATGGCCGGCACAACCTGGTCATCAGGATTTAGCCCTGCTCTGCTCGAGGAAGCTGAACGCTTAGTGGAGCTCAACACGAGCGAACGCCCCGGTGACTCCGAGCGCATCGATCTTTGCCAGCAGCGCTGCGTCACGATCGACGATGAAGACACGCGAGATATTGATGACGGGATCGCGCTGGAACGTCGCGAGGATGGCACGCAAAGACTCTGGATTCACATCGCTGACCCTGGGCGATTAATTGATCAAGACTCAGCCCTCGACCTCGAAGCCCGACGTCGCGGTAGCAGCCTCTACTTAGCGAAAGGCAATCTGCCTATGTTTCCAGATTGCTTATCGACGGGGCCTTTCAGTTTGCGAGCACGGATGCGAACTGCTGCCTGGAGCATCTGGGCTGAGCTCACAAGCGACGGTGAAATCGGAGATCACGGTATCCAACGCAGCTGGGTGCAACCCACCTATCGACTCAGCTACGAAGACGCCGACGAGTTGATCGAATTGGCACCCCCAGAAGACACCGACTTAGCAGAATTAGATGCGCTTCTCAGCCGAAGGCGTGACTGCCGAGTTCGCAATGGGGCCCTTCTCATGGACCTTCCAGAAGGCCGGATTCGTTGTCGAGATGGTCAGCCATCTCTGGAGGTCAGTGAACCTGGTAGGTCAAGGCAAATGGTGGCTGAAGCGATGATTTTGGCGGGTGCCGTGGTGGCCCGAATTGCGGAAGTGCATGACCTGGCTTTGCCGTTCCGTAGCCAGCTTCCGGCTGACCTCCCCCCCAGCTCTGAATTGGAAGCACTGCCAGATGGAGCCGTACGATTCGCCGCCATTAAGCGCTGTCTTAGTCGCGGATTGATGGGAACCCAACCTGCCGCACACTTCAGCTTGGGACTTGCCTCCTATGCCCAAGCCACATCCCCCATTCGCCGCTATGGCGATCTCGTTGTTCAGCGGCAATTCCAAGCCCAACTCAGTCAAGAAAACAGTGGCGAAGTTCCGCTCGACCGTGATGCACTGCAAGCTCTCTTGAGTGACTTTGATGCAGCAGTGCGAGAAGGCATTGGTATTTCCCGAGAAGATCAACGACACTGGCAGCAAGTTTGGTTTGAACACCATCGCAAGGAGCAGTGGGCTGCTCAGTTCTTGCGTTGGTTGCGGCCTCAGGATCAGCTTGGACTGGTGCGAATTGACGACCTCGCCATGGACGTTGCCGCTGAATGCCCTAGAGATTCAGAACCAGGCGAGGGCCTGTTGATCAACGTGCAGCATGTTGACTCGGTGCGTGATCAACTCAGGCTGGTGGCTTCAGCTCATTAAATTCCCCTGGAGCCATGCAGGCTGATGCCCCGTAACCAGGGGCCCCAAGCATTAGCGACTGCAAGTAATTCAATGGCCTGGGGGCGCTCCTGATTCGCCAGCCAATCGCTGAGCTCGGGCTCCAAGGTGATCAAGGGCCAACGACGGCCGCTCACCAGTTCGAGTTCGTATCCACCGTTGTGATCAGGCACCAGTGTTCCCGACCAAACGGCCTGTTGAGGCTGGGGAGGAGGCGCCATCGAAACCTGCTCTTCTTGACCGAGCCAACAACCATCTGCGCCCAGTAGCTCAGGGTTGTCAAGACAGGCACGCTGTCGCTTTTGCCAACTGGGATGATGCCAAGCTGTGTCCCAGAGCGGAACGATTCCAGAGGGAGCCGTGGGCTCCTCGATTAGGAGCTCTTGAATGAGACGTACTGGCAGATCTGCTAATCGACGTCGGTGCCGAATCGACAGGGCCGCCGCTGCTCCAGCTGCCTGACCCACATTAAAAATTAGCGGTTGCAGTCTTGTAGCCCCATTGGCCATATGACTCGTGCTGAAACACTTATCAGCGGTCAGCAAATTATCCAACTCAGCACTCACAAGCGCTTGATAAGGGATGCAAAAGGGAGTCCCTGACCAACGCCCCCCCCAGCGACAGCTTTTGGGGGCAAGCGGCCAATCAGATCCGGGATAGTGATGGTCGTTGGCGTAATTACCAACAGCAATCGATTCCAACGCACCGGTGGCGTTCAAGGGAAGCGCAGCGATCGATTGACCGGTCGTTTGAGGCAGAAGATCCTGTTCAATCACCGTCTGGAGCCCAATCATCCGCCGCCCCTCACGCCAATAGGGCATCGCAGCCAACCAGGGAGCTGGGCTTCCAGCCTCTTGGGGAAACGCCTCGCCCCGCGTTAACCAACCAGCACTACAGCGCTGAAGCTCATCCGCAAAATGCATGCTGTGAGCTTGCATTTCAGTCATCAGTTCCTGCTCGGCCTTGGGATCCGCAACGAAGGCTCGCTCCAGTCCCCGATGCCAGTCATTGCCATGCAAAGGCCAATTCAGCATCACCAATCCCCCAGGCAAGCGGCCGTAGCTGATGGTGCGCTCCAAACCAAAAGCTGCACAGGCCTGTTCAAAGGGATGTGGCAACAACGGTGTGCCATCTGGATCCAAGCCTGAAGCCGGATCAACCAAAAGTCGATCGCTTTTCAGCTGACCCATCACCACCCAGGTGGGGGACTGCACTGGCTGCTCAAGAAAAAAGCTTTCTGTCTTAAGGCGTTGCTCACCAGGAGCGCTCGGCTCCTGCCATAACTCCTGAGCCTCCCAACCAAAACGAAAGGGTGCATGCGCCAAGGGCAACAGATCTCCGCGATCACTGCCATCGATCACGACGTCGCAGCTAATGCGATGAACATCGCCAGCGCGTTGGATCAGCACTGCTTGCACCGCTGATCGAGAACGTTCCACATCCAGCAGCTGACAATCTGCCCACCACTGAAGATTCGGGAGAAGCTGCACCCAGTTTTGAAGAATTCGCTCAGCTGTCGTTGGCCGATAACCAAAGCAACTCACCCAGTTCTGATCGAGGCCATCTGGCTCGGTTTGATACAAAGCCCTGAGGAAGGCACCCCACAAGCCGGTCTGCCAAGGGGCAAGTTCATTGCCGTCAGGACAACACACTCCTGCCGTACTGACCATTCCACCGAGCCAACGACCAGGAGTCAGTAAAAGCGTGTTAGCACCGGACCGAGCAGCCTGGAGTGCGGCCGCAACACCTCCAGTGCCGCCACCCCAGACCAGCACTGGGCTATGGCAAGTTTGCGTGGTCATAGCTGAGCCGTATCGCGACAGCTGATCCTCAGTTGTTCATCCACTGAAAGATGGCCAAGGCAACGAAGGCGCAGCTTTACAAGCTGCTCGTACAAGGGATTGATTGTGCACATCGGTGGACTATGAACCAGCTTGCGGCCAAACAAAATGATGTCTCGCTCAAACGGGCACTGAGAAGGAATCAGGTGAACGATGAAGGACGAAAAATCCTCTCTTCACCAGGATCCACAGCATCAAGCCATTGCTTCAGGGGATCCATGGATCTTCAAGGTTGAGTCCCCCACATGGAGCAGGGAATCAAGCTGCTGATCAGTTCGCTGTTGAGGCCAAGCGCTTCGGCCCAGGCCATCAGTTAAAGCAACCGCCAACGCTGACCTCAGGAATTGCTTCGCTCAATTGGGGTCCGACGCGAACAGACGTTTGATGTCAGCAAGATCCGGATCTCGGCAATGGTCTTAAGCAAAGTCTTGGATAGGACAGACGTCATTGAGCTGCTCAGCCAGCTGATGCAACGCTGCCAGACAAGTCGACCTGGCCTCATCCACGAACGCAAGGTTGAAAAGTGGCATGACGAAGCGAAGGGAGGTCGTTAGGATCCAAGGCCGGAAGGGGATCACCCCGAGACGACCATGATTTATACCCTTACGACCCCTCTTTATTACGTCAACGACAAACCTCATTTAGGAAGCACTTACACCACCGTTGCCTGTGATGCACTGGCTCGGTTTCAGAGACTTGAAGGTCATGAAGTGGTGTTTGTGACTGGTGTAGACGAACACGGACAAAAAATTCAACGCACAGCCGCTGCACAGGGAATCAGTCCCATCGATCACTGCAATCGAGTCACTGCCAGCTACGAAAAGGCCTGGAACGAATGGGACATCAGCCACGATCGATTTGTCCGCACCACGTCACCACGCCATTTGCCGCTTGTCCAACAGTTTTTTCAACGCTGTGAAGAAGCAGGCGATATCCGCAGTGGCCGTCAGACCGGTTGGTATTGCGTTGGCTGCGAGGAGTTCAAAGATGATCCTGCCGAAGCGATCAACCCAACGTGTTCTATCCACCAGAAACCATTGGAATGGAGAGATGAGGAGAACCTGTTCTTTTGTTTGTCGCACTTCCAGGAGAAAATTGAAGCCCTTCTCAACCAATCTGATTTCATTGCACCAGCGAGTCGGCGCAAAGAGATTCAAAACTTTGTAGCGGGCGGATTGCGCGACTTTTCCATTTCAAGGGTCAATGTGGAGTGGGGATTACCTGTACCAGGGCATCAAGGCCACACCTTTTATGTTTGGTTCGATGCCCTACTCGGCTACCTCACAGCTCTTTTAGATGACGGGGGGAGTATTGACCTTGAACGCCTAAACGCTGTTGGCTGGCCTGCAAATCAACATGTGATTGGTAAAGACATCCTCCGCTTCCATGCTGTGTATTGGCCAGCAATGTTGATGTCAGCGGGTTTACCTCTACCCAGAAAAGTATTCGGGCATGGGTTTCTAACCAGAGAAGGGCAAAAAATGGGCAAATCAATTGGCAATGTTCTTGATCCAGAGGTGCTCTTGAATCGTTGCGGCACAGATGCCGTTCGCTGGTATCTCTTACGTGATATTCAATTTGGAGATGATGGTGATTTCCAACAACAGCGTTTTGTTGATCTTGTCAACAATGATCTCGCCAACACCATTGGAAATTTACTCAACCGAACCTCTTCGATGTCTCGTAAATGGTTTAACGAGTCCACACCCATCGTTGACTCCGAAGACAGTGATGGTCATGCGTTACGCCAAGCAGCCGAAACAGCCATCACCTCTGTCCGCGAGGCCATGCCCTCCATGGCCTTTCAGAAAGCGGCTGAGGCCATTCTTCAGCTTGCCATTCAAGCGAACGGATACCTCAACGACCAAGCTCCTTGGAGCAAAATGAAGAAGGGTGGTCAGGACGCTGAAGTTGCAGTGGACTTATACGGAGTTTTAGAAAGCGCGCGCTTGGTGGGATGGCTGTTAAAACCCCTCGTTCCTGATTTGAGCGAGCGGATTCTGAGCCAACTCAACCAACCCTCAAATGCGACGCTCTGGACCGGAGAACTGGTATGGGGAGGCCTCGAATCAGGCCATCCCCTCCCGCAGCCTCAGCCTGTGATGCAACGACTGGAACTCGAAGAAACACTGTGACTGTGGCTCAGCGTTTTTGCTCCGGCTACTTGCTGAAAAGCACCACTTGGATCACTCCAGTGATTCTCAGTGCGCTCGTNCTGGGCTGCTCCTCCTCAACAGGGAACCGTTCGCAAACAGTTGCACCGCCTCCATTTGTCTTTCGGAAGCTCGAGCTAGAACAGAAAAAATCGAGTGGTGATATCGACTGGATACTCTCGAGCCCTGAAGCTCGCTATGAATTCTCTCGTAGATTAGTTAGGGCAAAACAACCCGTTGGAGTTCTCTACAGCAAAAACAAACCATCTTTCAAAATCAGAGCTAATTTTGCAGTCGTCGTCAACGATGGCGATCAAATCATACTTGAAGGTGATGTTCAACTTCAGCAAGTAAATGGTCAAAAGATATTAATCAAAGGCGAAAGATTACGTTGGCAACCACAACTTTCCCGCCTTGTGATGGAGCAACAGCCAAGGGCTTTTGATGATCGATCAAGAATTACAGCCACTGTTGCCATCCTTCAACAAGACACCAATGACCTCACGCTCAGTGGTCCCGTTCAACTTGATCGTTGGCAAGACAAGCTCGCGCTCACTGTCAAACCAGATACGGCAGTACGCACAGGTAAGGCGTATTGGAACCTAGAGAACGGAGCCCTCAAAGCTGTTGGACCTGTTCTGGGCCAACGCCGTGATCAAGAGGGCGTCGTTCTAGAACAACTCGAGGGGCGAGAATTGATCGGCAACACTCAGAGAGGCGTGATCACGGTGAAATCTCCTGTGATTGTGACCATGCCTAAAAACAAAGGCCTCCTACGCGCCCAAGACACCAGCTGGAATTTCCGCAAACAAACTCTGAGCAGCAACGACCCCTTTGAAGGACTGATCAATCAAACCCAGATCAACGGTGAACGATTCCTAGCTGAACTCGAACAATCCTCCGTGGTCATTCCCGAAGGATGTCGAATCCAACAGCCTGGCGAACTTTTGGAAGCTCAACAATGCCGATGGAATTGGAAAACGGACGAAGTGTTGGCGTCTGGAGGGGTTCGCGTGGAACGTGAGAGCAACAATCAAATCACCGAAGCCCAAACATTGAGCGGATCTGTGGGGGACGAGGGGTCACTAACGTTCGCGGCACCAGGCAACAAGGTGCGTTCACAGGTCAAGATTGAAGAGAGAACAAACGGTCAGGATCCAATCCCCCAGCAGTCTCAACCTCCAGTGCTGTTTTAACACATTGAAATTGGGTCTATCACTGAGATTCATTGCACCAACTGAAGTTTGCCCCTACAGATGCCGCATACATTTCTTCAAAACACTAGCTGCCCAAGAAGAAGTACTTGCTGAAATACATGAAGCTGGACAGGCAAGACTGGTTAGTTACTTTCATTCAGTTGGGCATGACTTCCATAGGTTCACGTCATCGATAAAGGGACGAATGTCCATAAAAACCAACTGAATTTATGTTTTCCCAGAAGTTCCTAGCTCTTCAATTCATACAACAGTAGGGCGGAAGATCACGATTAGACAGCAAATGGTCTATATTGTTGGCTGTAACTTCAGCATCCAAATGGATCAACAGCCATACGACCTTTTCGATATAGACAAGGGTACAGATAAGATATTTTTTATTGGGACTTCTTTCATAGTTATCCTTCTGTTTCTTCTTTGATCAGAAAACCTTTACGTGCAGATTGCGACCAAATTACATTCTAAATATACCTTAAAAGCTTCTTTATTATCCTATTATAACTATCATGCATTATAAATTTAAACCAAAAGTCATTATTCACAGCACTTTAAACAATTATTCTTAAATAGTCGAGTCCATCTGCTAATATTTATCAGCTAAATTCATTCTCCTGCTGGAATACATTGAGTATTTGATATATGAAATATCGCAAATAAATACTGCTACTGCTCAAACAACCACAGCAATTGAATTTTCGAATAGAAGATTATGCACTTTCTCTGTTGAGTTCAAATCTGAGTGATGTCATTACTAACGTCCATCTAAATATCGCTGCATGAGTAGCAATAGTCATCACCCCTTTGGGGGGTAATGAGCTCAGGATTATCTCCCTAAAGGACTAAAGACTCACGCTCAGCCGTCAAGCCATAAGCCTGTCTCGCTCCTCTTCAACCAACAGGGCCACCATCAGACTGATCCAAGTCGAATAAACCCATACTCTCCCTGCTGGCCGGCATTTTTATCGCAATAGCGATGCCAGCAAAAGCTGGTCCTTGCCCTGCAGGGGTGGTCAATCAACTTGATGACTTTTACCGCTGGCAGGTTCAGCACATGGAGCAGCGTGTTGACCGGATCAAGGATCTCTCCAGCCAGCGCCAGCGCTTCACACCATCGCTGTTTGCGTTGCTGCTGCAGGCCAGAAAACTCGAACCGATGCGTGATGGCCGCTATCTCAGTTTCGACGTGTTTAGCAATACCCAAGTCGCGACATTCGGAGCCAAAGTCATCGGCTGCAGCGCACCAAAGGCAATCAGCCTCGAGGCTGAAGTGAATGTGGAGGTAGGCCTGAGAAACAGACCCAGCGGGACCCCTCGCCAGTTGCTTTACGAGATGAGTAAAAACAGCAAGGGCAGCTGGCAAATCAACAACATCACCTATCTAGATGAGCCGGGCTTTCAGCTCAGGCCATATCTGAAGGAGCTGTTGAATCCAGCTTCCTGAAGTCGGCAGACCACGGCTTTCCCTAGTTAGTCCAGCTTTGCCAATGCTGAGGAGTCATGGAAGAGTGCAGCCATGCGGACGATCGGGGCTGAGCTCGCCCGAGCTCCCGATGATCCCTAACGTGCAAACCCCCTGATTGGGGGTTGAGCGCAGCTACATCCGCTGCTTGGGTGATGAGATGAACGAAGACTGCGAGTTCCTCAGCCCCGAGACAATCAAAAAGCTTGAGAAGTCAGCCCTGCTGGTGGACCCACTGCTTGATGCCCAGTTCTCCTTTGAGGTTGACGACCTAACCCCTCACCAGAACGAATACTGGAGTTGGTGGGCGCTTGAAGAGCAAACAAGCATCAGCCGTAAATACGAAGGAGATGACAAGCCAAATCCAATACATGAAATCGCCGAAGAGTTCAGCCATGCCTGTGAGCGGGAAATGGAGATCATCAGGACGATTTCAGACTCGGCACTGGAGCTGAGACGAACGCGGCTTGCAAGCGAGAGGAAGCGAACAGCAGCTTGACCCCACAACTCCTACAGCACTAGTACATCTGCACTTGCAGGAAGCGGGGTGGTGGTGGAGTGGGCCTATGTGGATGAGCGAGAGCTCAGCAATTGCCGATGTTCAAGCGTT
>JAVBIX010000035.1 GCA_030756895.1 Synechococcus sp. SP2 MAG | reverse complement strand
CTTTACGTTTCGCTGTTGTAGATGCACCACCAAAGCGAACTTTAAGGTCTGCAGACACTCTGGTATCAAATGCCTTGTCGTAGGAGATGTTCACTCCTGCTGTTAAGCCACTGCTGATGTCATAGGCCAATCGTCCACGCACACCAGAACCATCAACTTCTTCTTGATCACGGTGTTGGTAGTAATAACCAGCTGATGCTTTCAAGACTGGAGTTATGAAATAACCAGCATCCAATCCATAGGTGTTCAACGCCCCGCCTTGATAAACGCTATTGAGCTTCTGCTCGACATCACCCACAGGGATCAGTCCATAGCCGTTCAATGTCCAGCTATTGGAGACAGCTTCTGCATTCAGTGCGATCTGCTGAAAGAAAGCAGTTCTTTTATTGCTAACGCTGACTCCTGTGTCTGCATCACCTGAAGTGAGGGGACGGCTGTCATAACCAGCATTCAGCCCATACATCCAGCTGCGATCACTGTTCAGCCAGCGATAACCAAGTCTTGATGAGGTGCTGATCGTTGTTCCTGCAACATCGGTATTGATGATGCTGCTCTCGCCTGCACGGTCAGCGAAATTAGCGTTAGCGAGGACATCAAAGAACCAGACGCTGTTGTCGCCGACAGACAGTGGAAGGAACCCACCAATACCTGCCTGATTTGGTGTTCCAGCTCCCTGCAAGGCACCTTGAAACCCAAGGGTTGGCTTGACCACATCCTTAAGGCTGATGCTCATCACACCAAGGTCATCAGCACTGCCGTCCTCTTGAGCAATGGCAGGAAGAGAAGCAATGGAGATGGCAGAAGCCAAAAGCCCCAGGTAGAAACGACGCAACATCGGGGCGTTAATAGATGTCGTAATGATGCCTTGCTTGAGCTGCTGATGCCCGCTGCAGTAGGCAGTAGGCAGTTACAGCTTTGCTGCTATTGAGCAGGCAATGAAAAAGCCACTCCCGGAAGAAGTGGCTCCCCTTGAACGTTATGCGAATCGTCGTCCAATAGTCAGTTGGACGGGAAGGAAATCTGCGGTGTCTCCTCGATAGGCAATCCCCATCAACTGCTCACTTAGTCAAACCAAGTTGCTCGTGTCCGCTCAAGCCATAAAGCACAGTCCGACCAGGCTCATTTGACTAGCCGGTGTTGCCGATGAGGCATTAGCTGGACGAGTTGGATTGACCCATGACAGAGGGCACTAAAAACCCCCGCTCGTGGCGGGGAAGGAATGGAAGATAAGTCATGCATATCCTTTGCAGAAAACAAGCAAGACGTCTGAAACATAATTGCAA
>JAVBIX010000034.1 GCA_030756895.1 Synechococcus sp. SP2 MAG | reverse complement strand
AGAAGCCGAGAGACCCTGCCTTTGGCGGGGTTTTCTTTTGTCTAAGCATCAACGAGCTCAAGCATTCAACGCCAATCCATCCAGTGATCGGACGACATGCGTGACTTCATCACCGTTGACCCAGAAGATTCCACCGTCATCGACGTCCGCCACCTGAAACATTGTGTTCACTCGTGGATCACGGGCACCTCCTTCGCAGAAAACAATCTGTCCCATCCACCAATCGTCATTGACTTGGTGAGCAACCTGCTGTGTTGCTTGGATGATCACAAAGTCACCAGCCTTGATGCTTAGGAATGTCGGCGGCTTGATCCCTTCGAGTGAACTGACAGCTAACGAAACACGATCAACACTCACTAATACACCTGAACTACTAAGCGAGTTCTAAGG
The DNA here is from genome assembly GCA_030756895.1 of Synechococcus sp. SP2 MAG. Lineage (GTDB taxonomy): Bacteria > Cyanobacteriota > Cyanobacteriia > PCC-6307 > Cyanobiaceae > Synechococcus_C. Next base: position 35,800 of record JAVBIX010000034.1, on the reverse strand, counting down.
CAATTGAATCACTTGGTCAAGCCTCACCAACCGTTAGCTCGTTGACCGCCGTTACATGTGACCACGGCCTCAGCATTTCCTCTGCCCTATTGATGTGAGTTGAGTGACTCGGCGACGTGATCGACGCAGTCATTCCATCGATAGGCCTAACGAACCAGAGGTTGGTTGGATGCACAGAAGGCCATCAGAAACAACAGAGAAGCCTTTCCTACTGGAATCAGTTCAGCATTCAAAGTTGGCGACAGATAGTTGCCGGATCCCGTGAGGGTAACTGCAAACCGTAACAGCCAAGACCGACTGCTAAAACTGAGTTTCTTCTTCTAATTCTTCAACACTCAATGTCGTTTTAAGACGTTCAGCCCAACCCGTAAGCCAACGCTCATCGGATCGAGTGAAACATCGTTCCGACCAGCCACCAATCACAACCCACCCACTCTCTCCAAGGGGTTGCACCATCACGGAAGGCAAGCCGGGCAAGACGGGGTCAAATTCTGCTTTCCCTGGGTAGAGGGCTGTTTTTACAAGGGAAATCAGTTCTTGCTTTTGAACGGATCGTCGACAGATCTCACCAGGTTCAAAATCGCCAGAGCCCAAAAGGCCCCGGCGAAGCAGGACCGAGCCCTTCCAAAAGACAAGGATCGTGGCCGCAGAAGTCGCAGTCAGGAACTGATGGCTACCCCAAGCCATTTCAGCTCGAACCGCATCGGCCAAATCAGAGGAGAGCACAAAACCCTGCTCACCCTCCAGTTCAACCGCCTCCGGACTGCGTGGAGAGGCCCGGGTCCAGAGGATTGAAACCAGCATGAAGCCAACGCCTGCCATCCCGGCGAGAACATCAGCTCGCTCCAAGCTTGGAGTAATGGTTTCAGCGGTGCTGGCGTTAAGGATGGAAAGCCCCAAAACAAGAACACCTGCAAGCAAACACCATTGGTGGGATCTCAACATGTTTTGCAACTCATGAGCAGTCAGATCAATGCACTTTTGCTGAAATAGAGGTCAATCCTCCAACGCTAATGACCGAATCCGAAGCCTTTGCAGCGATCGCGCTGGCCACAGTGGCTTGCGATGGAGTGCTGGGCAAAGATGAAGCACATGCTTTAAGACGTCAACTGGAATATCGAACCCCATATAAGGATCGAAGCGAGAGCGAGATGGCAATGTTGTTTGACCAACTACTCAAACGCCTTCGCGAGAAAGGATCAAGTCAATTGATCAAAGATGCCCTGCCCCAGCTCAAAGAAACCCAAAAGGAAACAGCTCTCGCTGTGGCAGTGCAGCTGGTTCACGCTGATAGGACCGTGACCAATGAAGAACAAACGTTTCTCGACGAACTCGTTCAAAGCGTCGAACTCCCTCAGGGCAAAGCCAAAGCCGTGATGGACGCGATCATGGCCTTGAATCACGACAGCCTTGCCAGCTGACGGCAGACTCCACCCATCGAACGCCTCATGATGCCTAGCCCCTTCAAGTCTCTGCAGCTACTCATCGCCGCAAGTCTCTGTTTCTTTTTGGCAGTGCCAGCGGGTTTTGCCTTATCTCCCCAAGACCTACCAGCTCAGCCGCCAGATAATGCCGTCCTTGATTCAGCTGATGTGCTGAGTCGGGCTGGCAAGAATGAAATTGAAACTCGGCTGAATCAACTGGAGTCCTCCAAGGTGGACGCCAGAGTCATCACCCTGCGGAAACTGGACTACGGGCTGAGTCTCACGGGATTCGGAGAAGAATTGGTGGAACGTTGGTCCAATAAAGACAACAGGAGTGAGCGTCCGCTAATTCTTTTCCTTGAAGAAACTCAGAACAAACAAGCTGCGGTTGTTGTCTCAGCTGAGCTAAGTGATCAACTGCCAGACGCCTTGCTCCGCAGTACCGCGCGCACAACAATGAGCCAGCCGATGCGAGATGGCGAGAGATTCCGCCAGGCATCTATGGATGGAATTGAACGCATTGCAGTGGTTCTCAATGGGGGCGAAGATCCAGGCCCACCGATTCAAATTGAACGCACCGCTCTCCCCACAAACGTTCCCACTGTTGAGGAAACGAGCGAAAGCAACGCCTTCACCTGGGTGATTGTGCTGCTGGTGGTGGGAACCATCGTGCCGATGGCCACCTGGTGGGTTTTCTCGCGCTGATCCGCTATGGCATTTCGCAATTGGATAGGAGCCTTTGGCAAAGCCAGCGCGCTGGATGTCAACTCTGATCTCGATCGGGGCTATGAAGCAGCCTTATTAATCCAGAGCTTGGAGCTGGAGTATTACGGCGACCGACCCATCCGTCCCGAACTTGAGCTTTCTGTCCCGAAATCAGTGCAGGCAACAGTACTGCGCAAATTTCGAGTTGCGATCAATGTTTGTCGTGCGTCGCTAGATCAACTGGAGTACCAGCGTGCCCAGCTGGATCCCCAAGAATTACGTCAACTTCAGCTCATTGAAAGTGTCGTGAACCGGTATAGCCCTAAACGGGCTTCGGCCGCTCCGACCATGACTCGCGCTCCAGATCCGCTGCCGCGCTCACTGCTGGGGGTCTTCGACAAGGTGCGCAGGCAGCTCAATCCAGCTGGAGAAGCAACCTTAGTTGCAGGCTTTCGCAGACGCAGGGATTCGACTCTGATCTCGTTGAAGGTTCTTTTACTGCTGATTCTGGTACCGCTGTTAGTCCAACAGGTCAGCCGTACTTACATCATCAGTCCTGCTGTCGACCGCTTTGCTCCAGATCTGCCTTTCTTGAGTTACCCAAAGCCACAACTTGAAGAACAGGCAGTAGAAAAGTTGAGAGTGTATAAGGCAGAAATTGAATTCGATGCTCTTCTTCGCGGTGACTCAATCCCAAGTCAAGAAGAACTACAACAACAATTAGGGAAAAAGGCTGCTGAGCTTAAAGAAGAGGCTGACGCTGAAAGTACCCATGCTGTGAAAAATGTCTTAGCGGACATTTCAGCCACGCTTGCTTTCGTCATGGTTTGCCTATTCAGCCGCGAAGAGCTCAGAGTTCTTCGCGGCTTTTTTGATGAAGCTGTTTACGGATTAAGCGACTCAGCCAAAGCGTTTGCGATCATTCTCTTCACCGACATCTTTGTTGGATTTCATAGTCCAGAAGGCTGGACTGTGCTTCTGGATGGCATTGCTAATCACTTTGGATTTCCAGCTCGTGAAAACTTTATTCTTCTATTCATCGCTACGTTCCCGGTGATTTTGGCGACAATTTTCAAATATTGGATCTTCCGCTACCTCAATCGTGTCAGTCCATCCTCTGTCGCCACATTGAGAGGGATGAACGGAGGCGGATAAAGCCTTGACTCATTCAAACAAGCAAAGACCAGAGGTTCCAAACGGGCTCATTGTTGTGAGCGGACCAAGCCGTGGAGGGAAAAGCCGGTGGGCTGAACATTTGCTCAGCTCTCAAGAAACGGTTATCTACGTCGCAACCTCCGCTCATCGTTCGAATGATCCCAGCTGGGATGAACGAATGCGAGAGCATCGAGAACGAAGACCCGTTCACTGGCAGCTTCGCGAACCGGGATCAAAGCTTGCTGAATGCATTCGCAAAGAAGAGGCCAATCACCCCTTGCTGATCGATGCCCTCGGCGGCTTTACAGCAGGGCTCCTCGATCACGATGATCTTCAGTGGGAGCAAGAAACAGGAGCGCTGATTGAAAGTCTTCTCACGCGAACACGCCCCACCGTGGTCGTGGTTGAAGAAACAGGCTGGGGAGTAGTACCAGCCACAAAGATTGGCGGGTTGTTTCGGGACCGGCAAGGCTGGCTGGCCCAACGATTAGAACAACAGGCGACAGACAGCTGGCTCGTTGTTCAAGGAAGGGCTTTAAATCTCACTCAATTAGGCATACTCGTTCCGTGAAGAAAGCTTCAAACAATCAATGCACAAGTAATCATTCATTGGATAAACCGTCTTTGATCCAAAAGCCTCTGAGGGTGGCACTATTTGAACCAAGGATTCCTCCAAATACAGGAAATATTGCCCGTACTTGTGCTGCTTTTGGTTTACCACTAGATTTAATTGAACCACTTGGGTTCAGCCTTGAAGATCGTTATTTGAAAAGAGCAGGACTTGATTATTGGCCTCACGTTGACATCACCATCCACAAGAACGTCGACGCATTTTTTGAGTCGCTTGCGCAATCCTCAAGGGTGATTGGCTGTAGCCGTCGAGGAGGGGTTCCTCTTCAAGACATGCAGTTCCAAAGGGGAGATGTTTTGTTGTTCGGTCGAGAAGACACCGGCCTATCGGACGCAACCCGCAGCCGCTGCACTCAAATCACAACCATTTCGATGCCCTGCAGCGCCGGAGAAGATGGCCAAGGGGGCGTGCGAAGCCTCAATCTTTCTGTGGCTTGTGCCATCGTCAGCCACCAAGCAGGTTCCCAACTTCAGTTGTGGTAATTGGCAAGCTGACACTTCAGCCCTTGCGTCAATCTCCTACACCCGCTACTTTCAGGCCGTTCCTGAGCTGTGGCGGCTTCTCCAGGAGCCTTATCAATTGCTGATTCAGATGAAGCCCCTTCTCGTTCTCGTTACGGCAATCGCATCAGGAACGTCTTTATCTGTTTTGTCACAGCATCCAGGTTTTGCGGATGCTGGCCACGTACATGAACCTTTTCTTCTGGCATCGGCACCAGCGACCCAAAGCAGAATTTGGGTAAAGGTCTCGACGAAGAGCACACTTAAAGGTATAGCCAAGGATCTCGGCCTTTCCTCCTCTGATTTAACTGCTCTTAACGACCAGTCATCCTTTGAGACATTCCAGGCTGGCTCTTGGATCGTTCTCCCTGCTGACGCTGAGGAAAGCCTCGCAAGCGTAGACAGCCTTGACAGAACGACGGTTCTTCACAAAGCACCGCTCCTGTCTCCTCCAGATCCGCAATCCGTTGTGCGCATCAAAGCCAACGAATCCCTTTCAACGTTTTCTCGAGACCAAGGGGTCAGCTTGAGTGAATTGCGTTCACTCAATCCCGGTTTAGATCTAGCCCGTTTGGCCATCGGTAGCGAAGTGCGTGTTGCCAAGGCTTCACCGCGGGCCCTTTTGGCGATTCGTCCAACAGTTTCTGGTGGCGCAAGCTTCCCAGCACTGCCCCCATTGCCTGGAATGGAAAATGGTGCAGCAGGGAATCAAACCTTCATGTGGCCAACGAAAGGGGTCTTTACCTCTGGCTTTGGGTGGAGATGGGGCCGTATGCATAAGGGCATTGACATTGCAAACAACGTTGGAACCCCAATCGTTGCCGCAAGAGATGGCCTTGTGAAATTTTCTGGCTGGAGCAGCGGATACGGTTATTTGGTGGAGTTAGCTCACTCCGATGGGTCATCCACCCGTTACGCCCACAACAGCCGGCTCTTGGTTCGCAAGGGACAGATCATTCCCCAGGGAGTGAAAATCTCACTCATGGGCAGTACTGGAAGAAGCACTGGGCCTCATCTGCACTTCGAAATACGCAAGCGCGGTGGTTCAGCCTTAGATCCAATGGCAAAGCTCCCAGCACGTCGTCGGGCTTAAGACGTACAGGCGATCGTCTAAAATTTAAAAGTTACGGCTCGGTAGCTCAGCTGGTTAGAGCGTGGGATTCATAACCCCAAGGTCGGGAGTTCAAGTCTCCCCCGAGCCATTTTTGTACTAATTAGACCGTTTTAATGCGACTGTTTTTCAGCGCATTTCTATGGCATTTAATCGCTCTCTGAATGATGTTGGGTTGTCATTCGTCGTTTCTTCAAGCGTCAATATTGGTTGATCTTCTGGAACAGGATTTGGCCGCCGCTGTTGTCGTACAGATTGCCCATGGTGAGGCCTTGCCTGAAGCGTGAGCTTTCTAGTCTGGGCATCACGGTTCAGTGGCTGACTTTTGAGCTCGCTGCGGACTTGATTTAAGAGTCGGAAATGACCTGTACTGCTGAATTTCCGCAGTAGGGCCTGATCCCAAGACATGGGTTGATCAATCATCTAATGATTTTAGGACTCCATCAGCAAAAAACTGTCCGCGGTTCATCCCACTACAAGCCAGGAGAGGGCGTGATAAATTAAGGGATGTAACTAGAAGTCGGACCGACTTTGGATTGAGTCTGGTCCGCTGCTTCCGTCACGTACCCATCGACCTTTCATCATGACCGACAACGGTTGCCTGCGCGTGGGCCAACAGGCCCCTGATTTCACCGCTACCGCTGTAGTTGATCAAGAGTTCAAAGAGATCAGCTTGTCTCAGTACCGCGGCAAGTACGTGGTGCTGTTTTTCTACCCTCTGGACTTCACCTTCGTTTGCCCAACAGAAATCACAGCGTTCAGCGATCGCTACTCTGATTTCTCGAGCAAAAACACTGAAGTTCTCGGTATCTCCGTCGATAGCCAATTCAGTCACCTGGCTTGGATCCAAACCGCACGCAATCAAGGCGGTATCGGCGATATCAACTATCCGCTCGTTTCAGACCTGAAGAAGGAAATTTCCACTGCATACAACGTTCTCGATGACGCTGAAGGCGTAGCTCTGCGTGGTTTGTTCATCATCGACCCAGAAGGTGTGATCATGCACGCCACGATCAACAACCTGCCCGTTGGCCGGAATGTTGACGAGACCTTGCGCGTCCTTCAGGCGTTCCAGTATGTGCAGTCCAATCCTGATGAAGTCTGTCCCGCAAACTGGACACCAGGCGAGAAGACCATGAAGCCTGATCCCAAAGGCAGCAAAGAGTTTTTTGCTGCGATCGGCTGATCGATTCCGTCATAACCCATTAAGTATCTGCTCTTGCAGGGACTTGAAGTCGTATCGCCTCATGATCGAAGCAACGGGATAGGTCAATGATCTATCCCGTTTTTTTTTGTCTTCTCTTTCTGTGATTTCAGCTAGTGCGTCGTCCTGCTTGTGGGCCAGTCAAACGCATCTCCTGGCTGGATATCGAATTCGACAAATCGCCATCGGAATTCCGTCCAAGCTTGTGCACTTTGCCGTTGTGAACGTAAAAGCATGCCAACACGTCTTGTCGGTCGTCGCTCAAACAAAGGAAAATTGCGAGCTGATCCAACGGGACAGCACGTTGCTGACTGTGGCTGGTGCGCGAATGAAGTAATCAGTGTCATCGGAGACAGGCGATTGATGACTAAAAGACAAATGATGAGACTATCTTCGGCTCATCCTGATGGGACTCCTTGTTGTTGCTAGCTGTCTTGTCGTAGCAGCCACCCTATGTCTCAGGCTTATGGATGAGTAAAGACTGCTAACACTTTTGCAGCTGCTCAGTTGCAAATGCGAAGAAGATGAGTATGTATCACTACGGACAATCACCCGTCGTCTGGCCAACCTTGCCATGAAGCCAATAGCCCATTGAATGAATGCCTCGATTGCCAGGCGTGATTGCTTTTGCTGCAATTGCTTCAATCACTGTTTTTCCAGCCCGTGCAGGCATGGTGGACAACATCATTTTCAGCAAGTGCTCCTCTGCCATGAGAAAGGAATACGAGAAAGCTGACAAACAACTGCTATTGAGTCATTTGAATGCCACCTGCAATTGCGTCGTGAAGGAGATGAAAAACAACAAAGGCGTGGAGCAAGCCAAAACCTTCTGCACCAAATAGAGCAAACGTTTGCACGTTGCTCAGAACAGATCGTCCATTCCATCTAAAATGATATGCAAAGGCTAACGATGAAAGATTTTCCGCAATTCTTCGACTGGAGAGGTGAACTTGGACGCCTAGATTACTTAAAAGAGATCATCAAGCGATTGGTTATTCTGTCATTAATCCTTGGTATCAATATTGGACTATGCTTATTAGTAGGATTAGAGATCACCCCGGAAACCTGGGATAAAAATCTATCACTCACAACAATTGCAGGATTTGCGATCATGGTGCCAGTAGATATTCGAAGATTAAACGACATTGGAATCAGTCCTTGGTGGTTAGTACCAGTCTGGTTCCTGAGCCAGATTCCAGAACCTCTTGATGGTTCACCACAGGTTGGCGCCTATACATTATTAGTGATCATACCTTTATTGCTTTGGGGCCTATTTATTTTATTCAAACCTGGAAAAACATTGAGAGAAGCACGTCGTCAAATTGGATAAGTTTATCCAAACAAAAACTAGGTCTATAAGGCCTTATCCAGCTCCTGCACAACAACATCTCTAGACCCACTCCCTTGCACGAGTGCATCAAGTCCCGTACGCAAATCCTTGGCCATCGCCACACGACTGCCATCACTGACAACCACACGCCGTAAGGCCGGCAAACCACCTCGTCGTGCTCTTAGATAAATCGGCTCAACATAGAGAAGAGCATTTCCGAGCTGTACGACCAAAAGATTCCCTTGGACGACTTGAGAGCCCGCTCGGTCCCAGAGGCCAAACTGTTGGCTGATCAAAGGTTCCTGGTTGATCAGAGCCTGGATCTGCTCAGGGCCAAAAATCGGAACATCACTAGGAAAGCGCAGCAAGATGAGCTCTCCGTAATGGTCAGCATCGTTTCTTGCTGCCAACCAACCAGAAAGATTGGGGCGAGCGAGCGGAGTAAGTGGCTGTAAGAGTAAGAATTCAGAGTCAACGCTTGGCTTTACTTGCGCAGTAATATGATATGGAGCTACAGGAATCTGCGTTTTTCCATAAAGCTCCATTGGAACCTGCCAAACATCATCTCCGCTATAAAAAATACGTGGATTTGTAACATGATATCGAAGCAATTGCTGCACCTGTAACTCAAACAGGGCACTAGGAACCATCAAATGCTGTCGCAAAGACGAAGGCATAGCGGCCAAGGGCTGGAACAATTCGGGAAACACCTTCTGCCAACCACGAATCATCGGATCGTCCGGTTCACTCACATACAGCCGTACCGTTCCGTTGTAGGCATCAACAATCGCCTTGACAGAATTGCGTACATAGCGCATCTCTTGTCCGTCAGGAAGCGTTGAGGCATAGGGATAGGTGTTAGAGCTGGTGTATCCATCAACAATCCAATATTGATGTTGATCTTCCTGATACTCATTGAGATCAGACTCCATGGGAACGGAGACAAGATAGGGATCACCTTTTAACTGCAAAAATGGTGCCAAAGCCTTCACGCGCTTTTTGACATCGCGTCGAAGCAATAATTTTGAATCAGCTTGCAAGACGCCCGTATTCAGCAACCTTGGATCTCGGATGTAAACCGATGCAGCAATCCGTTGCCCTAAAGATGCCAATGGGATGCCAGCTCGTCCTGAATAATGGTTATATGTGTTTTCGTCACCTTCTGGATGATTGAACTCCTCAATTTGAGTTGGTGCAACGGCATAGGGAGAAGGAAGCATCCCAAAATAGAGGGCAGCCCTTCCAATCGGAACATTCTTTTTGACATCGGCGCGACTAATATCTAGGAATTCATTGCCTTCAATACGCGCTGAACGACCGATATCACTAATGAAATAATCCGGAAGACCATCTTCTCCGCTTGAATTCACCGGACTCAATGTGAATCCATAGCCATGCGTAAACACAAAGTGACGGTTTTGCCAGGTGCGTGACCGCTTGGGGAGAGCTGCCTGATCGAGTTCACGCGCAGCGAGAATCACCTGCTGACGTTCAAGCAAATCAGGACGCAACTGATAGCGATCAACTGCTGCATTGGTGAAGCGGTAGTAAACCCTGAGCTGCTGCAGCTGTCGATTGGTAGCGAGAAGAGGCTGGCTATCCCACAACCTGATATTGCGCAAGGTACTTTCGCCGTCCTTGAGGTCCTGAGGGCTTAAGCGAGGAGAAGGTTCAACCTGTGTGGTGGTAATTCGATCCAACTGATAAGCCTGACGTGTGGCCTCAATCGCACGACTGATATAAGGACTCTCAAGTTGTAATTCCCGCGGACGCAATACAAGCCAGTGCATCAGAGGGAACAACACCATCTCCAAGCCAAACGACGCAACGGCAATACAGGCCAGGATCAGCCGTAACTGGCGACGACGAAGACTGGAGAAGGGTGATGGCAAAACAACAAATGCCAACACGAGCAGCGCAATCGAGCCCACGGATCGCAATGGAAGCAGCAGATGAACATCGAGCCAACCGGCACCTGCGACGATTCCATCTTGTGTCCAAAGCAACTGGTGCCTTGAGAGCCACATCAGACCGGAGCAGGTAATCAGCACCAAAGCAAAACCAGGTCTCAAACCATGTCGCTGACGCACGGTTAATCCTGGAAAAACCCAATCACTGATGCAGGTTGAACGTGTTAATCGACTCCATAAAGCTGTACTGAGAGTGAGTGAAAGCTGCAAAAGCACTAACTCAAGGCCAAGCGCGATTGCAGAAAAACGACCCAAACCAAAGCTCACATCAGAGCCGAGCATCGGTTCGAGACGACCGAGATCAGGAATCGCGAGAGCAAGGCTCCAGAGTCCCCAGCTCCGGGCGACGATCAAACAAATGCAGATACTTCCATAAACCTGGGCAAGACCTAATCGTCGGCTGCGAGTGAGGCCGAACAAGATCAATGTCAGCGCCAGAATGGATGCGCTCAGCAGCGGCCACCCTGTCGAAAAGGGAAGACTCCACCAGTACGCCAATGAGAATGGTTCACTCCAGGCCAGCCAAGCCAAACGTGTATCAATCGCGAGAACGGAAAGCAGAACCAGGAGACACGCCACGAGACAGAACCCGTAGCGATAGCCAGTTAGTACAGGTCTTCGCTCATCGGTTTCGGATTCAGGCGGGCGAAGCCAAGACTGACGCCAAAGCCCACAACTACCAACAAACAAAAACGCAAACAGAGCGCCTGCTAATTGAAGGAATAAACGTTTGCTATAAACAGATCCGAGTTCAAATTGATCGAACCAGTACCACTCCACCTGCAACCTTGAAACGATCACAATCAGTGGGATCAACAAGATCCCAAAACGCCCCATCATCTGGATGATTTTTGCCACTGGGGTGGAGCGAATCAAGTCGCAGCTGGCTTTTCAGCCAGAAAAGGTTTATGAAAATCATCAATCTTCAATTGATTCTCTCCACTTTGAGGCCTGTCTAATCCCGCTATTTCATAAAAGCGCGAACTAGAAAGCGTTTCTTCCGTAATCAAGGCCTCAACAAGACGATCCATCACCTCGCGACGGGGCTCTAATAAAGCGATCGCCTCATCAAGAGCTTGGATTGCCAGCTGGCGGACACAAGCATCAATCGCTTTACCTGTGCTCTCTGCATAAGAGGGACGGGTATGGATTAAGTCTCTGCCTAAAAACACCTCCTGATCTCCACCTTCAAGAGCAACGGGCCCCAGAGATGAAAATCCAAAGCGAGTCACCATTTCTCTGGCGAGTTGAGACACCATTTGCAGATCTCCACTAGCTCCCTGGGTGATCTCACCAGGACCAAAAACCACCGTCTCTGCAGCACGTCCACCGAGAGCCATTACGAGACGCGCCCTTAAATAAGCCTTGCTGACCAGGCCGGAATCAATCACCTCCTCATCAGGGAAGAATCGTGTGAATCCGCCCACTCCACCACTCCGTGGAAGCAAGGTGACCTTGTCCACAGGATCGGCATTAGGCGTATGGACTGCCACCAGGGCGTGGCCAATTTCGTGATAAGCGATCAGCCGTTTCTTGGCACTGTCCTGCAGTGGAGACGCCGATAAGCCCATTGTGATGCGTTCGAGAGCTGCTTCTAATTCTGAGCTGCCCACAAATGAACGGTCATATCGCGCCGTAAGGATCGCGGCCTCATTGATGAGATTGGCCAGATCAGCTCCTGAAAATCCTGGAGTTCTCAAGGCCCAATCAGCCAGAGACACCTCGTCTGAAAGAGGCCGACTTCGGGCATGGACCGCAAGAATCGCCTCACGCCCCTTGCGGTCAGGCAGGTCGACATGAATACGTCGATCGAAACGGCCTGGACGCATCAATGCCGTATCAAGCACGTCAGCCCTATTGGTGGCGGCAAGAAGGATGACACCTGAATTATCAGCAAAGCCATCCATTTCAGTGAGCAACTGATTCAGGGTCTGCTCCCGCTCATCATTTCCACCCCCGATTCCTGCACCGCGTTGACGACCAACGGCATCAATTTCATCAATAAAAATGATGCAAGGCGATTTCTCCTTGGCTTTGCGAAATAGATCGCGAACACGACTGGCACCAACGCCCACGAACAGCTCTACAAATTCAGATGCCGCAATCGAGAAAAACGGAACCCCAGCTTCCCCAGCAATGGCTTTGGCGAGCAATGTTTTTCCCGTTCCCGGCGGTCCTATCAACAGAACACCCCGAGGGATCCGCGCTCCAAGACGGATAAAACCTTCCGGCTGCTTGAGAAAGGTCACGACCTCCTGAAGTTCCTCCTTGGCTTCGCTGATTCCGGCAACGTCCTCAAATCGAACGGTGATTTCATCTTGAGGGCGGATCCGCGCTTGACTGCGACCAAAGCCCATGGCCTTGTTTGCGGCCTTCGCTGAGCGACGAAGCAGGAAGGAAAGACCGACCACAATCAAGGCGATCAGGGCCACATTCCCGGCCAAACCAGCTAACGCTTGTTCCTGACGAACATCTTTCACCGTCAAAGGAACGCCAGCAGCTTCAGCTGTACGCAAGATCTGTTGATCGTTGGCCAGGGTGGAAACAGTGGCATTGCGGCCGTCGTCGTATTCCACGATCACTTCCCTACGTGCGGGAACCAATTGCAGATCTTTGACTTTCCCCGCTGAAATTTGCGTCAATAACTCGCTGTAACTCGGCGGGGGATCCGATTCAAAACGAGCAAACGGATTGGTGGACCTTTCCTTGGCATCGGTCCCAGATGCCTGGGAGACGATGATTTCACGATCTTCCGGACCTGAACTCACACCGTTCCTGCGATGTATTAAGAGTAGCGATTTGACGGGCGGACTCTCGAAAGTAGATTATGGGCGTTTGGAAGAGTTCCGGCTGCAATGGCTGTACCGAAGAAGAAAACATCTAAAGGCAAGCGCAATCAACGGCATGCTGTTTGGAAGGCAAAAGCAGCCACTGCTGCACAACGTGCCATGTCAATCGGCAAATCAGTGTTGAGTGGCCGCGCGCAAGGTTTTGTGTACCCGGTTGCTGATGCTGATGACAGCGAGGACTGAATTCATTTCAAGGTGATCTCACGAACAGCGCGTTGGTTCGTGAGATCAATCACAACATCGGATCGATGGAGATCTTGCAGCCATGAAACTGGAAATGCAGCTTCAATCATTCGAACAAAATTTCTAAGAGCTGCTTGAGGCACGTGAACCCCAGTGGTCTTGGCTTGGGTATCCACTTGCTGTTTCTTCCAAAGCCTGCTTGACGTACCGCTTTGAGCTTTGAGATGCCAGAGCTTATCGATTCGGTCCCAGAGAGGTGCGTAGTCAGGTAGGAGCTGAATGAGCTGTTCGCGATACACCAGTTCTTCCGTCGTGAGCTCAAGCTGATGGGTGTTTTGAACCGAAGGCAACTGATCGGAAACAAGAACGCCCACGAACCATCCCTCAAGCACAACTAAATCAGGAGTGGAGCGAACCCATTCACTGCGATCGCCTCGACCTTGACGTAAGGCTTTGTCAAAGCGAGGCGCATACAACACCCCCGTCTCTCGCCACTGATCGAGAGCCGTGGCCATCAACTCCAGATCGTGACTACCCGGTATGGCCCTGGGCACTCCCCAGGGATTTCCTGCCATCCGTCGATCAAGCTCTGGACCAGGCCAATAAAAATCATCGATCGAAAGAACATCGATCGACCATCCCAACTCGGAGCTGGCTTGCACAAGCCAATCGCAAAGGGTGGTTTTTCCACATCCAGGGAGAGCACTCAATCCGAGCAGAGAACGGCCACCCATCTCCAGAAGAGACTCGGCCTGTGAAAGCAATGGCAAGGCCACACCAAGAAGCCATTCATCTTTCACTTCCGCGGGCCAGACGCGACGCGCAAGCTCAAAACCACCGCGTTGCTGCCAATGGCTCCACCAGAGCTCGGGATCTGACCAACCCAAGGATTCAAGGAGCAAAGGCAACCCTTTAGGAGCCAGTTGAAACGGGTCAAGAGCCAAGCTTGAAGGCCTCAAACACAACTGAAAAGACGGCTCCAATTCGGATGTTGTCGATCGCCAGCCAACCAATCGGCCAAGGTTCGCGTTTGACGTACGTCCTTGCTCGCACCAACAGCTCAACCACGATCACCATCGAGAGCACCACAAACGGACGTTGACCGTCCATTTTTTGATACCAATACATGGTGAAGTTGCTGCCCAAAAGAAAGCCAAACAGCAGGGAGAGAACACCCAGGCTGCGGCGACGCCAAGATCCGGTTAGCGCTCGTGATAGTTGAACACCAATCCGTCTCTGAAACTGTTCATAACGAGTGAGATGGGTCGTCATCAATCGGGTAAGACGAAAAGCATCTGCAAGTACTCCAGCGTGACAAGCCCGTCCAGACAAGGGGGGCCGCTCGAAACAGTGCATGGAATCTGGGCACTCCCTAGATGGTCCAGCACCGCCACGGCCTGATCTTGATAACGATGGAGCTCCTGATCCCACGGGGAGGGCATCAGCAGACATCGAAGGCCAGCCGCTCCTGCAGAGCGAAGGCCCGGCGTTGAATCCTCAAACGCCAAAGCCGAATCCGGATCGGTGTTACTGCATTCAAGCGCCTTCAAATAGGGATCAGGATTGGGTTTATGCCTCGATACATCATCGGCACTAATCACACCAGCAAACGGATGGTCGTCGCCGGGAAACAAGGTGTTTAACAACGCGGATACGGAAGGACCACCACTACTGGTCACAATCCATTGAGGAATCGCCCGCGCCTGAAGCTCACGAAGAAGTCTTTCCACACCTGGGCGAAGAGACACAGCTCCGGCACGCACTGCATCGAGATAGTGACGCTGTTTGGAGAGGCGCAACTGAGCAAACTGAGCATCGCTCAAGACCTCACCCTGCTCCTGCGCAAAGGTTTTCATGCGAAGGCTTCCACCAGGAATGCTGAGCAAACGCTTGTAGGTCTCTGGATCCCAGCTCCAATCCAAACCCTGTTCAACGAAAGCTCGATTGAAGGCTGGTCGATGCCCATCCATTTCAGTGTCAGCAAGGGTGCCATCCACATCCCAAAACACGGTCTTCAAGACAGGCATGACGGCCATGCAATTCATGGCAACAGCTTGAAGGACGAAGCACAATGCAGGCTGCTTGAGCTCCTGCCCGTTGCCGTCTGCCGCCTCGATTCAGCAATGGCAATTACCGCGGGGTATTGACCTCACTGCTCTGGATGCGGTTCCCCTTCCTCTGCCCCTCCTTGCACTGTTATTCCGCCGCGGTCTGACAGATCCAGATCAGGTGAATGCACTACTGATCGATTCCCCCTTACCCAAGCCTGATGGCCACTTCCCTGAATTGGAAAAGGCCGTCCAACGCTTGCATCAGGCCTGTTTAAAGGCAGAACGCGTTGCGATCTGTGGTGACTACGACGCCGATGGCATGACGAGTACGGCGTTGTTGCTGCGCACCTTGCGCACTTTGGGAGCGGAACCCCAAGCAGCGATCCCAAGCCGTATGGCTGATGGCTACGGCTTGAACTGTTCAATGGTGAATGAACTCCACGACGCTGGAGTGCGGCTGATTGTCACTGTCGACAACGGAGTGGCTGCTTACGAGGCCTTGAATAGAGCTGAAGATCTGGGCATGGAGGTGGTGCTCACGGATCACCACACGCTCCCAAAAACACGCCCCAAAGCTCTCGCTTTAATTCATCCAGCCACCACGCCGGATCACTCTCCGTATCGCGGGTTAGCAGGCGTTGGGCTCGCCTACGTCGTAGCGCGCGAACTCGCAGAACGCATGCGCCAACCAGAAGCCATCGCCAGTGCTCGTGATTTGTTTTGCATCGGAACGGTGGCTGATATGGCACCGCTGACAGGTGCCAATAGGACACTCCTGAGAGAAGGGTTGCTTCATCTCCATCGAAGCAACTGTCCAGGAGTGCGCGCCCTGCAGCAACTTGCAGGACTCGGTGATCGGCCACTGCGCGCCGATGACATCGGCTTTCAACTGGCCCCCAGAATCAACGCGGTGGGGCGGATCGGCGATCCCCAATTGGTGGTGGATTTACTCACCGCAGACGACCAAAACAGTGCGATTGAGCTAGGCCGCCAATGCGACAGTCTCAACCGACAGCGCCGAGAACTGTGTGATGCCATTGAGGCAGAAGCTTTGGCCCTATTGGAGTCTGACCGTGATCCATTACCACCATTTCTTCTTCTTGCTCAAGGCCACTGGCATCACGGGGTGATTGGCATCGTTGCTGCACGCCTCATGGAACGATTCCAACGTCCAACAGCCTTACTGGCTGCTGATGGCGATGGCCTGATGCGAGCCTCGGTGCGCGCTCCAGCAGGGTTCG
Source organism: Synechococcus sp. SP2 MAG (assembly GCA_030756895.1). Classification (GTDB taxonomy): domain Bacteria; phylum Cyanobacteriota; class Cyanobacteriia; order PCC-6307; family Cyanobiaceae; genus Synechococcus_C. Next base: position 19,446 of record JAVBIX010000034.1, on the reverse strand, counting down.
CCGTCGACAGCGCTCTCGACCACTGCACAGCCTTACTAGAGCGCCATGGCGGCCACCCCGCCGCAGGAGGATTCACGGTGAAAGCCAAGCAGGTGCATCGCCTGCATGAGGAGCTCAATGCCTTGGCCCTTACCTGGATTCAAGAGCGTGGAGAGGGAATCCTGGTGGAACCAGAAGCACTGTTGTCGTTAACAGCGATCAATCACGAACTCTGGTCAGCGTTGCTCTCTCTCGAACCCTTTGGGATCGGGCATCCAGCGCCACTGTTTTGGTCGAGAGCTTGCAGGGTGACATCCCAACGATTGCTCCGCGGCGGTCACCTGAAACTCACCTTGGCGCAAAACGACTGTGAGCGGGAAGCCATTGCTTGGCGCTGGCAACAAACTCAACCACTCCCCGCAATCGTGGATGTGGCGTTTCGAATCAGCCTCAACCGCTGGCAAGGAGAAGCAAAACTGCAACTCGAAATCCAGGCTCTACGAGAACATCACGCCTGTTTAGATCTGCACCGCGGCCTTGGCGTTTATCGCTGCACAAGCCCCCAAGAATCAACCATTGAGATTCAGAATCCATCTGGAGAACGGCTGTCTGGGTTGGTCAACAGCAACGGAGTCTTTGTAAGTGAAGACAACAGGGCAAGACACCCTTACGTTGCTGGCCTCATTCAAGACGCTTGCATCGGCCTTGGCCTTCTTCCATGACCTCTGAACTCAACACAACCAGCTCACGGTTCCGTGGCCCAGCCTCGGTCTTGAACGAGATCAAGCGACTTGCACGCCATTTCATTGGCTTGCTTGTTGTTGGCGTCTTGATTGGCCTGGCTTGCCTCCCCCTGAATCTCGTTGATCGCGTTCAGGAGTGGCTCTTCAATTTCTTGCCAACAACCGGCCAAAGCCCTTGGACCTCCATTGGTCTGCTGATTGCCCTGGCTCCCATTGTGGTGATGCCAGTCCTATTGATTCTTCAACGGGGACCATGGCGAGGCGGCGCTGGATCAGGAATTCCTTCAACGATGAACGCGCTTGAAGATCCATCGTTGATGCCAGATGCGATGGAAGCAAGCAGCACTCTGCATAGAGGAATCCTTTGGTCGGTGGCGACAGCAGCCATGTTTCCTCTGGGACGGGAGGGTCCAGTGGTGCAATTTGGCGCCGCAGTGGCACGCGCCACACAAAAACGTTGGCCCAATTGGATGCCAGCTCTCACCGAACGACAGATGGTCGCCATTGGCGGAGGAGCCGGCCTAGCTGGTGGTTTCAACACCCCTCTGCTTGGCGTTGTGTTCATGCTTGAGGAGCTCACAGCTGAATATTCAATCGTCACGATCTGGCCAGCTTTGCTGGTGTGTGTCGCCGCGGCTGGATTTTCAAACCTTGGAGGAGAACCGATTTTCGGCTTAGGTCTAATCAATGTGTACGCGCCGGAAAAAGAACAACTGATGCTGGCGATTCCGATTGGAATCGCCGCTGGTCTTGTAGGCGGATTCTTCAATCGAGGACTGGTTTGGACCACAGCGCGTTTAGCTCCAATGGTCCGGCAGCGTCCGCTACGCACCGGACTGTGCCTTGGCGCCGGACTCAGTGTGCTCGCCCTATTGAGCTGGGGTACAAGCACTGCAGATGGTGAAGCACTCGTGAAACAACTGCTCGAACGAGGCTTGCCGGAACTTGGCTCAGAGCACTCTGATTTCCGCTCAGGGATCGTGAGCATTTGGATCACCGTTGTCAGGGTGATCGGCCCCATGCTTGCCCTCGCACCAGGCGTTCCAGGCGGATTAATCGATCCATCACTCACGTTCGGTGCCGTTCTCGGCTACACGGTCTGTGCGGTGATTGGATTCAGCACCCAAGTAGGCGTAGGTCTTGGCTTAGCAGCAGGATTGGCCGGAGCCACCCAATTGCCACTGGTCTCTTTAATTTTTTCCTGGCGACTCGTAGGCGATCAACAATTGTTTGCAGGAGCTTGCCTTACAGCCGTGATTGCCGCTTACACCGGCCGGTTGGTCTCACGAACACCGGTGTATCACGCACTTGCAAAGCTTCAGAGAGCTCCGCGCCTATAGAAGAGGATGAAGATCACTGCTGGGCCAGCAAGCGTGATGAGAGCAAGAGCCCCAAAATTTGCAATCAGGTGGATATCAAATCCCATGGAAGGAAAGCAGTTGATCAGCGTGATGCCTCCAAAAGGTTACGGGGCGTTCCACCGCATTGCCCTTATTAAGAGGTATCAATGTGATGCCTTGTCACAGCAACCTCTGATTTGAACCATGAGCCGACCGCCTCTTCACTGGTCCTGCCTGAATCACTGCGGTGCCTGTTGCAGGCTTGCTCCGGCTGAACGACAGGAAGCTCTTGAAGCGTTATCGGACGATCAGCAAACGATCTATCTGGAGATGGTGGGGGAGGACGGATGGTGCAGGAATTTCGACCAGGGAGGCCGGCGCTGCAGGATTTATGAAGACCGCCCTGACTTTTGCAGGGTGAGCGGTTTAGCTGACTTATTTGCGGTACCTGCGGAGGAGGTCAATGCCTTCGCTATTGATTGCTGTAGACAGCAAATTCGATCGGTTCATGGCGGAAGAAGCTTGGAACTGCGTAAGTTCGAACGGTTGATCCGCTCACCTCAGGACGCCGATGACTGAAGCAGGTAGCGACAACAAGCTTGGGTTTAATGCCGTTCTGCTGAGCACTTTTACCACCGTATTCCTCGCTGAATTGGGTGACAAAACCCAATTAGCCACCCTTCTCCTTTCCGCCCAATCCGGCGAACCATGGTTGGTGTTTATCGGAGCCGCGCTTGCATTGATCTGTTCAAGCCTGGTGGGAGTTCTGGTGGGACGTTGGCTATCCACCATCCTTCCCCCAGAACGCCTGGAACAAATGGCAGGTTTGCTGATGGTTGGACTGGGTTTGTGGCTGGGCAGTCAGGCCTTGAAGTCACTGATAGAGACCCAATCACTCTGAAATTTTTATGGACTTCACCCTTCTCATTTCCACGTTTGTGACCGTGTTCTTGGCAGAGCTCGGTGACAAAACCCAACTGGCAACTGTGGCAATCAGCGGCACATCCGATCGACCGTTGGCGGTGTTTCTCGGATCCTCGAGCGCCTTAGTACTCGCCAGCTTGATTGGTGCTGTGGCAGGAGGGTCATTATCCGCTGTGATTCCCGCCGACTGGCTGCAACTGGTGGCTTCCACTGGATTTTTGGTGATTGGAGGCCGCTTGCTGATGCCCATGCTCCAAGCCGGATTGGGATCCAGCCAGACCGACGACTAAGAGGGGGATTGCGTTCAGACGGACGATTAGAGTTGATTTGTCATTACTGATTGCATTACCAACTCTTCGAGTGCAACGGTTTTGATTCAACTCCCGGTCCTGAAGGCCGGTTTCTTGCACGCTCCGATGAAATTCACGGTCGCCGACCTTCTCGACCAGGTCCCCCAAGACGGCTCACTTGAGGTCAGCAAACTCGAGAAGATTCTCCGTCTAACCAACAGAGCCGACAAACAGTCACTCAGCATTGCGCTGAAGGGCCTTGATCGCCTTGGTGTACTGAACCTTGAAGAGGAGAGTTCGGTCTCCCGAAGCGACGACATCGGCTTGATTGAAGCCCGTTTGCGCTGCAGCAGCAAAGGGTTCTGTTTTGCCATTCGTGATGACGGCGACGAAGACATCTACATCCGTGACCATCAGCTGAATCACGCTTGGAATGGTGACCGAGTGTTGGTGCGCATCATCCGTGATGCAGGCCGTCGTCGATCTCCAGAGGGCGGGGTGCAATGCATTTTGCAAAGGGCAACCACGAGTCTTTTGGCCCAAGTGGAGCAACAAGATGAACGACTGCTCGCCGTTCCTCTCGATGATCGTCTTCTCGCCTCTATCGAGCTACCCGAGGGAGATAGCGACTACCAACTCGAGGGACCAGTCACATCAGTGGTGGAAGTGCAGCTGGATCGATACCCGATCGCTCAACACCCAGCCCGCGGCCATGTGGCCCGTTCGCTGCCACTCAACGGCGGTGTCGATGCTGATCGCGATCTCCTACTCACCAAGGCCCATTTGCACTCCAGGGCCAGTGCCCCAAGAACAACGATTAAGGCTCCAGCAGATAAACGACGCAAAGACCTCACCGATCAGCCCTGTTTATTACTGAACAACTGGGAGATTGATGGTGCCCCCCTCCTGCCTGCAGTCCATGTCATCCCCCATGACGGTGGAACCCAGTTGTGGATTCATGCCCCTGCTGTCGCAGAACGCGTGAACCCCGGCAACAGTCTTGATCAATGGCTGTGCGAACAAAGCGAAGCGCTTTGTTTGGGCAATAAATGGATCCCGTTGCTGAGCGCCAACATCTCCAAAGCGGCCGCTTTCAAGGTTGGAGACTCACAATCAGCGGTGAGTCTTCGTATTGATCTCGATGCTGAAGGCGAAGCTCGCGGCTGGGAATTTTGTCTGACTCAGATTCGACCTGTCGCTGAAGTGACGTCGGAGGCTTTGGCTGCTTTGGCGGGGCGCAAGCCCCGATCTCGTGCCATCCCAGCAGCACTCAAATCGATCAAAGATCAAATCGGACAACTCGAGACTCTGATCTTTTGCGCCAAAGCTCTTCACGCCGCAGATCTAAGACAGGGCAAAATCGAATTGGATCTCCCAACACCCAATTTGGAAACTCTGGGAGACCTGCGAGCCACCGAACCTGATGGTGGCAACCGGCAGTGGATTGAACCGCTGAGGGACGAGGATCCCTTTTCAATCTTGGCTGTGTTTCTGCGAGCAGCTCATGCCACTTGGACTGAGCATTGCCTGGATTTCAATCTTCCAGCTCTGGTGCTGCAAGCCAATGATCCCGACAGTGGACCTCTGAATGATGTCGCCAAAGCAGCCATTGCCTTAGAGCTGCCTCTTTCTCTCGATGAAGAGGGCACCACCTCAGCATCCGAACTCGCACAAGCCTTGATCGCAAGCCCATCGAGACGGGTGCTCAATCTGCAGCTGCGACACACCCTCCCGGATCCCCAGTACCGCCTGATCCAGGCAAAGGCCAAGCACATCGCACTCGCCGGTGAAGACGATGGATCAGCAACTGAGACAGAAGACTGTCTTGAGGCCATTGACACTGCAAACGACTCTGATGAGATGTCATCTCCTGCTCAGGATGGATCGACTCCCTTATTGGCTCCTTGGTGCTGTCCCGGCCTGCATTACGCCGATTTATTGAACCAGCAGGTGTTGTGTCAGCTGCTCAATGATGGCAAGGATCGTCCCAGCGTTCGCCAGAAAGAAACGGTCAACCTGGGCAGTAAAGGTGCCGCTTCAAGCTTGTCTTGGCCGCTGTTTAGCGGGTCGCTCCAACAACGCTTGCAGGAGCTTCTCCAAGAACGCCAACTGCAACGGCTTAATTCTCGGCGTCGCCAGCAGACAGAGCTACGCAGAGATGTCATTGCGATGGCTCAAGCACGAAGCGCCGAACCGATGCTCGATCATGAACAACAAGGAGTGATCAGCGGCGTTCAGAGTTATGGATTCTTCGTGGAAATTGCCCCCTCCATGGTGGAGGGTCTGGTGCATGTCAGCTCCTTAAACGACGATTGGTACGAATATCGCTCGCGCCAAAACCGGCTTGTGGGTCGCCGTAATCGCCGGGTTTACAAACTTGGAGATCCCGTCACGGTTCGGGTAACCAAGGTGGACGTCCTGCGCAATCAGATCGACCTAGACATCGTGATGACCCCAGAACAAGCACAACAAGACGAGTCACCAATGCCTGTGGCCGTGAGTGAGGGTTAGGGGCGTGTCCTTCTTGGAGCAACCTGATCGTCCCTATGTCTTAGGGGTGAGCGGCGCCTCAGCCCAACCGCTTGCTGAGCGGGCCCTACAACTTTTGCTTCAACAGGACCGCAGCGTTCACCTGATCATGAGCCGGGGGGCTCATGAGGTTTGGCTCGCCGAACAATCCATCCAGGTTCCCGTCGACCCTGCGCTTCAGGAGCGGTTTTGGAGATCGCGGTTGAATGTTGAAACAGGATCATTGATTTGCCATCGATGGGGAGATCAAGCCGCAACGATTGCCAGTGGAAGTGTGGCAACCCGAGGCATGGTGATTGTTCCTTGTTCGATGGGCACCGTCGGGCGTATTGCGGCCGGAGTGGCCAGTGATCTGCTCGAACGTTGTGCTGATGTTCATCTCAAGGAAGGACGACCACTGGTGCTGGCCCCTAGAGAAATGCCATGGAGCCTGATTCATCTCCGCAATCTCACAGCTCTGGCTGAGGCGGGAGCAAGAATTGCACCACCCATCCCTGCCTGGTACAGCCAGCCCCAAAATCTCAGCGAGATGGTTGATTTCTTAGTGGTGAGACTCTTCGATTCCCTCGGCGAAGATTTAAGTCCTCTGAAACGTTGGCAGGGTCGCCAGCCATGACACCCTTTCAACGCTTGCTGCTGATTCCTTGTCTGAGTCCGGTGGTGTTGATGTTGTTGATCGCCTCACTCAATCTCGGACAAGCGTCATCGTTGCGGGTGCTCACATGGAGATTGCCCACATTGCCCATTGGTGCCTGGATCGCGGTCGCTACGGTCCTGGGATCAGGGGTCAGCGCTGTAGCTGGATTGGCGATGGTGACCTCGAATCCTGTGCTGCGCCGAGAGGTTCGTCGGCCGGCAAAAGGGCCCGATTTTCAAGAGCCGTTGCCTCGTGAGCAACAACATCAGGCCAGACCGGCTCAACCCACGCCATGGCCTGAACGTGACGTGCGCGATCCAGCCCCAACCGTCTCAGTGCCCTTCAGAGTGGTGCATCGAGGCAGCCAGGCCAAAGCAACACCAACCCAATCAAAAGACACCAACCCCATCCAGCCAAAGGAACAACAGGCCAATCCATCTGCTGCCGATGCAGGGGGAGGAGCATCGACTGATCCCGACGACTGGAATCAACAGATTGGCGATGATTGGTAGAGAGAGCCCTGGGCTGTCTACAGTTCGCCCAGCAATCAAAGTCCGGTGAGCGAAACTCCCGAAACAGCCAAAGCTGCAGCCAAAGCAGATGCCAAACCAGCGGCCAAGCCGGCAGCAAAACCTGCTCCGAAGCCCAAGCTGGAGGACAAGCCCTTTCAGGCGTTCATCAAGGACGATCTCATCCCATCCCTCAGCAAAGCGCTGAGCACAAATCATCAGATCACCGCTTCGATCGATCTGATCGAAGGGGACCGTCCTGTTGTAGGAGGCAATTGCTGGATGGTCGCCGGTGAATTACCTGGCGATCGGCGGTTCTGGGTCTGCTTTGAATCGGATTCGATTACATCCGGTAAAACGATTGCGCTTGCAGAATCCGGAACGGAGCCAAGCCTGTTGGAATCCTTTTTGATCGATGAGAAGCGCATCAACCTGGCCCTTCTCCAGTCGCGATTGCTGCAGCGGCTGAACGGACAAAAATGGCTGGGTGGGAATTAACTGAGAGGTCGTAACACTGGGCTGTTCGTTACCGGAGGGCGACCTACGATGAGTCGTAGTGACTGACGCAATCGATGGTGCCTCCAACAGCCGTGACGGAAGCCACAGCAGCACCAGGGTCCAACGTTACGGCGAAAGACCCGGAGAAGGACACAATCCTGACCCCTCGTTTTTACACGACAGATTTCGAGGCGATGGCCGCCATGGATCTGCGTCCGAATGAGGCAGAACTAGAAGCCATTTGCGAAGAGTTTCGAAAGGATTACAACCGCCATCACTTTGTTCGCAATGGCGAATTTGATGGGGCGGCAGATCAGCTTGACCCAGAAACTCGCAAAGTATTCGTTGAATTTCTAGAACAAAGTTGCACGTCTGAGTTTTCCGGGTTTTTGCTTTACAAAGAGCTCAGCCGTCGGATCAAAACCAAAAATCCCCTACTCGCCGAATGCTTCTCGCATATGGCCCGTGATGAGGCGCGGCATGCTGGCTTCCTCAACAAGTCAATGAGCGATTTTGGCCTGCAACTGGATCTTGGCTTCTTAACAGCCAGTAAGAGCTATACATTCTTCAAACCAAAATTTATTTTTTACGCCACATATCTGTCTGAAAAAATTGGTTACTGGCGTTATATCACTATCTTCCGCCATTTTGAACAAAATCCCGACTGCAAGATTTTTCCGATCTTCAACTTCTTCGAGAATTGGTGTCAAGACGAAAATCGCCACGGTGATTTCTTTGACGCATTGATGAAATCTCAGCCAGACACTGTTAGGGGATTGCGCGCACGACTGTGGTGCCGTTTCTTTCTTTTAGCGGTGTTTGCCACCATGTATGTGCGTGATGTGGCACGCAAGGAGTTTTACGAATCGCTGGGTCTGGATGCTCGTGAATACGACCGTTTGGTCATCGACAAAACCAACGAAAACACTGCACGGGTGTTTCCAGTTGTTCTTGATGTCAAGAATCCACGCTTTTTCAATGGTCTAGAACGCTTGGTGAACAACAACGCTGCGCTCAGCGCCGTGGATGCAACGCAAGCTCCTGCACCCATCAAACTGCTACGCAAGCTTCCCCATTGGGTGGCCAACGGCGCTCAGATGGCATCCCTTTTCTTGATGGCACCGATTCGCAGCGAGCGATACCACCCAAGCGTTCGTTGAGAGCTGGCAATTAACTGGAGCCTCTGTCTCCGATTTCCACCGCGATTCTCCATAATCAAGGTTGACGCAGACGAGGGGCTTGGTCGAAACCCATCCCGCTCTTAACCAGACCTTCACTCTGGATCCGAGCCACACACCCTGGAAAGATCGCCTGGAAACGCTCCTTCAGACAGGGGTTCGTGCTGGCGCTGATCTGGTTGAAGTGTTCCTAGAACGCACAGATCACATAGGAGTTCTTGCAGAACAGGAGCGCATCACGAGTGTGTCTCCATCCTTCGGAATGGGCGCTGGAATCCGCGTCTTCCTTGGACATCGAGACGGATTCGTGAGCACGAACGATCTCAGTGAATCCGGTCTCGCCCAAGCCCTTGATCAAGCCTTGGCCATGCTCGAATTGGAGCACAACGCTCTTCAACATGAGCGAGGCTTTGAAGGACTCCGTCAGCTCAGAGATTTTGGGGCCAAGAAAGACGCCTGGCTTGCTCAGTCACCTGAACTCAGCGAAATCACGCAACGACTGCTGGAAGGAACAGCACGACTCGATCAGCTTGGACAGCACCTTGAGGTGCGTCGCGGCAGCTTTTCACGCGACTGGCAAGAGGTTCTTGTCGCTGCGAGTGATGGGACCTACGCCCGCGATATCCGCCTGCACCAGTCCAGTGGTCTCAGCGTGTTAGCAGCAGAAGGCGAGCATCGCGCCAGCATTGCTCGACGATTTGGATCTAGCGACCGCCCGGATGATTTACGGGAATGGGATGTGGATGCAGCGGCCAATGAAGTGTGCAGCAGTGCAGCAACCATGCTTCATGCCGATTACGTAGACGGAGGACAGATGCCCGTGGTCCTCGCGAATCGATTTGGTGGCGTGATCTTCCATGAAGCCTGCGGCCACCTACTCGAAACCACCCAGGTGGAACGCGGCACAACCCCGTTTGCCGATCAAGTTGGAAAAACGATTGCCAACCCTGCCGTGACCGCAATTGATGAAGGTCTCAGCACCGGCGCCTTTGGATCCCTGTCCATGGACGACGAGGGGATGGAATCACAGCGCACGGTCTTAATCGAGCAGGGCGTCTTAAAAGGATTCCTGAGTGATCGCGCCGGAGAACTGCGAACCGGTCATGCACGTACCGGTAGCGGAAGGCGGCAAAACCATGGCTTCGCAGCTGCGAGCCGCATGCGCAACACCTATATCGCTGCAGGTCCCCACAGCACCGATGAACTGATCCAATCGGTCGACCGTGGCTTGTATTGCAAGTCCATGGGCGGTGGAAGCGTGGGACCAACTGGCCAATTTAATTTCTCTGTGGAAGAGGGATACATCATTGAGAACGGCCAACTCGGCCGTCCCGTAAAGGGAGCAACGCTGATCGGTGAAGCCAAGGAAGTGATGCCAAGGATTTCCATGTGTGCCAACGATCTCGATTTGGCTGCTGGCTACTGCGGATCGGTGAGCGGCAGCATTTTTGTCACGGTGGGGCAACCCCACATCAAGGTTGATTCGATCACGGTGGGAGGCCGCTGACCATGACCCATACACCTCTCAATGTGCAGGAGCTGCGGGATCAGCTCCACGCCCTAGCAACCAGGGACGGGATTCGTCAGTGGGATCTTGGAGCCAGTCGAGGCATGAATGCTTCGGTTCAAGTGGATCGGGGTGAAGCCAAGCAAATGAAGGCGGCTCAACGCAGCTCGATCACGGTGCGCGTTTGGAATGAGCAAGGACTGGTTGGGGTGACAAGCACGTCTGACCTTTCACCGGGAGGACTCGAAAAAGCCCTGAAGGGCGCTTATCAGGCCAGTTCCTTTGGCAACGCTGAAGACATCCCCGGCTTTTCGCCACTGGCCACTGCACCGATCCCAGAGCTTGATCGGCCGCTTAAACCCTCTCAGAGCATTCAGACGTTGCTCAGCACTCTGAAAGATGTAGAAGGTGAGTTGCTTGCCAAACACCCTGCGATTGAAACCGTCCCATACAACGGTTTAAGCGAAGGCAATAGCGAGCGGATCTACCTCAACAGCGAGGGGGCTCTGCGCCATATGCAACGAACGCAAGCCAGCCTTTACCTCTATGCCCGCGCTGAAGAAAGCGGTAGAAAACCACGCAGCGGTGGGGCGGTTCGTGTAGCTCTTGGCAGTGCTGATCTTGACCTCGGTGGCTGCATTCAGGAAGCAGCCGAACGCACCATCAGCCATCTCAACTACCAACCGATCGATACCGGTCGATATTTGGTCTGTTTCACACCGGAGGCATTCCTAGACCTTCTTGGTGCCTTCAGCAGCATGATGAATGCCAGATCCATTCTGGATGGCGTCAGCCTGAGCAACAAGGAATCGCTTGGCCAACAACTCGCCGTGCCATTTTTCAATTTGCACGACAACGGTTTGCACCCCGCTCATGTTGGAGCAGCTGCCTTTGATGGAGAAGGCACACCAACCAAACGTCTCTGCTTAATTGGCAACGGCACGTTGGAGAATCTGCTTCATTCCGAGGCCACGGCACGTCAGTTTGGTGTGCATCCCACTGGTCACGCCGGACTAGGAGCCAAAGTCTCCGTTGGACCCGATTGGTTTGAAGTGAGCTCAAGCAAAGGATCTAGTCAGCCAGCGGAACAACTCGACCACCGCAACGCGAGCGAGACTTTCGTGTTGATCGAAAGCCTGAATGCACTCCATGCAGGCGTAAAGGCCAGCCAAGGAGCCTTCTCTCTTCCGTTTGATGGCTGGCTCGTGAAGGATGGAGAGCGCATCTCTGTGGAAGCAGCCACGATCGCTGGCGACATCCGAGACGTTCTTAAAGGGATTGTTCACTTAGAACCAAACGAAGTGGTGACCCATCAAGGCGTTTCACCCCATGTTTGGGTGGATGGCCTAGCGATAACAGGCGAAGCCTGAGCCCTCATCGATGAACATTTTGTTCTGGGGGACACCCGACTATGCAGTGCCAACACTGGTGGCACTGCAGCAAGCCGGCCATACGCTGGTGGGAGTAGTCACCCAACCGGATCGACGTCGGGGGCGCGGGAAGACATTGATTCCATCGCCCGTGAAGGCCAAAGCCCTTGAGATGGGCTTGACAGTATTCACGCCGCAACGGATCAAGCAGGACGAAAGCTGCCAAGAGCAACTCGCTGAGCTCAAAGCAGACCTGTCCGTGGTGGTGGCCTTTGGGCAAATTTTGCCTAAAAGTGTGCTGGATCAACCGCCGCTGGGCTGCTGGAACGGCCATGGATCTCTGCTCCCTCGATGGCGCGGTGCCGGACCGATTCAGTGGTCGCTGCTCGAAGGAGATCCTGAAACTGGCGTGGGTGTAATGGCGATGGAAGAGGGACTCGACACTGGCCCTGTTCTGATTGAGCGAAACCTACCGATTGGGTTGCTCGATAACGGCCACACCCTGGCTGAACGCATGAGCGCTCTCACCGCTGATCTCATGGTGGAAGCCATGCCCTTAATTGAATCAGCAGGACATGGAAGCGAGCCCGAACGCAGAGCAAGGCTCAAGGTGAGCGACCAAGCCGATCGCCCTGGAGAAACGAGCTACGCCCGCATGCTCACCAAACAAGACCACCAGATTGACTGGTCCGCCTCAGCACTCACCATTCACCGCAAAGTGATGGCGCTTTATCCCAATGCAGTAACGATTTGGAATAACAAACGACTCAAACTTCTGCATTGCGAACCGCTCATCGAACGACTGAAAGAGGAGCTCCCTGCCGAGATACACCCACTCATCGGGCGCTGGTCCACAGGAGGTGATCCACCAGGAATCGTGCTCGACTGTGTCAAGGGAATCGGCATCGTGATCAGCACAAGTGGATGTCCGATCCTGGTTCGTGCTGCACAGCTCGAAGGCAAAGGACGGAGCGATGGCGACTCACTTATTCAACAATTAGATGCCCAGCCCAAACAGCTATTCGGCACGTTCACGTGACGTTAATGCGTTAGCGGCGATACGTCCTCGTGCTGCGTGTGTCTTGTCGCCGGCGCGACGAACCTCCTGAACGACGACCCCGCCCACCGCTTAGATCGAGGGGGGGAGCGCTGAGAACAGTGGGCTCAAACCCGGGAACATTTTCACGACGCAAAGACTCACCGGTAAGGCGCTCAATCGCCTTCAAGAGCAGTGCCTCTTCAGCAGCAACCAGAGAGATAGCGTGACCGGTTTCTCCAGCACGACCTGTGCGTCCAATGCGATGCACATAGTCTTCGGCAACGTTGGGAAGGTCGAGATTCACCACGTGAGGCAGCTGCTGGATATCAATCCCGCGCGCAGCGATATCCGTAGCAACAAGAACGCGCACCGAACCATCCTTGAATCCCTGCAAGGCCCGTGTTCTCGCACCCTGGCTTTTGTTGCCGTGAATAGCAGCCGCTAAAAGCCCCTGCTGACTCAAGCGTTCCACGACACGATTCGCACCGTGCTTGGTGCGGGAAAACACCAACACCTGGAGCCATTCACCATTACGGATGAGATGGCTCAGCAAATCAATCTTGCGGACCATGTCGCAAGGGTGAACAACTTGCTCAACAGATCGCACCGTTTGGTTGGCAGGAGCAACCTGAATTTGCACAGGGTGGTTAAGCAACCCCGTTGCCAGCTTTCGAATTGGCGCACTAAAAGTGGCCGAAAACATCAAGGTTTGACGACGGTCAGGAAGACGAGCAATCACCCGACGGATGTCAGGAATGAAGCCCATATCCAACATGCGATCGGCTTCATCAAGGACTAGAAACTCAACCCGGTCAAATCGCACAGCCCCTTGCTGGAGCAGATCTAACAACCGGCCTGGAGTAGCCACCAAGACATCAATACCCTTCTGAAGCCGCTGAATTTGAGGGTTGATTTTCACACCACCAAACACCACATCACTCGTGAGTGGAAGATGTTTGCTGTAGTCGCGAACACTTGCCAGCACCTGGGCAGCAAGCTCGCGAGTTGGGGTGAGAACCAAGGCACGAATTTGACCTCGCCCTGGACGAGCGCCATGGTTTAGGCGCTCCAACATCGGAAGCGTGAACCCTGCGGTTTTACCCGTGCCTGTTTGTGCAGCAGCCATCACATCCCGCCCAGAGATCACAGCAGGAATGGCCTGCAACTGAATCGGCGACGGAGCGGTATATCCCTTCTCCTGCAGAGCCTTCAGCAACGGCTGACTCAAACCAAGGGAATCAAAACCAGAGGTTGCGGACTCAGATACAACAGGGGAAGCGGAAATGGCCGGCAAGGCGAAAGGATCAGCCTAGATCCACACCTTCAGCACTCCGTATAAAGGAAGCGAGCCTGATTCCAAATCTGCTCTAGGTCGTCATCAGACAGCGCAAGCGCTTGCGGGTGCACCAGCCCCAACCACTGACGTCGATGCTCAAAACCCGTTCCATCAAAAAACTCCTGACCCGCCGCTAGAACCCTGAATTTCAAAAATTCAAGCAGTACTGAGCGAGTTTTGATGCGTTCAGCATCCGTCATCAAGTTTCCACCAAAAAAATTTAGAACCAATCACTAAGTGTTGCTCATTAGAAAGCACCGATCGAGACATTCTCAGGGGTTATGCAGAAGCAAAGCAGAGTGAAGAGACACACCAAAATTATCAACTTAAACAAAACACAAAAGGTCTACAAGCAAATAACAAAAAGAAGCCATTGAGATTGCAAACATTGGCAAACATGCTAGGTCAAACAATATGACAACCAGCGATAAGAGAATTATGTAGAAGAGCAGACAACTTGAATGGCCGCAGGATTCACCCCTAGCTCAAACCGTTGATTTAAACAAACAGGACCAACAAAGGGGACCAGGATCTCCAGGACAGATGAACCTTGCCAATGTCTTGTTTTCGTATCCGGATGAGGATAATAAACCAAACCAGGCACGTTAAAATCGCAATGACCAGCCGAACGCAATCGAATCTTCCAAAAAGAAAAAGTCTCAGGCGGATGCAAGTGAGTCCATTCCAGATTCTGAAACAAATAATCTGGGCTACCAAGCCGTAACTCGGCAGGAGCAAATGAAAGATTTAACGTGCCAGGCCAGAACGTAGAGAGATCAAGACCTAATCCAGCGAAAAAGGGCAATTGCATTGCAATAGTGCCCTTGGGGTAGGGAGACGTTTTTAATTGGCCTGCATTCAAAGCTTGACCAGATGCGACTCCGTGTCCCTCAAGAAGAACAGCAGCATGCCAGCTCAGCGACATCATGAACGCGCTTCTCTGTGAACACAACGATCACAAGGTCCATCAGGTAAAACGGCGCAACGAAGCAAGGGGCTCAAAGCATTGAAGCGACAATCGGGATCTCCAATCACCCAACCATGACCAACAAAGCGAGCATCAGTAGGTTGCTTCTGCACTTTGACAAGCAAAACAATCGAAGAAAGTTCATAGCAGCCCGAGTGCAACTTATAACGATGACGTCTTTGCATAACAAGGTAGCTAGACTGATTATGTTTAAACCATTGCCCGGGCATTGGAGGATCATTCAACTCCAAGCGGTCGAGCAAAACGAGGTTCACAGACTGACGTAATTCAACAATCATCAGATCAGACTTCGCTTGCCGATGGCTCTTTGCGCTCAGAGAAACCCCAAATCATCAGTAGCGCTACGGTCAACAACGTCCACCATTCAGGCAGATGTAATTCCGAGAAGATCAATGTAAAGATAAGTTTGATTCCAACTAAAGCAACTGCAAGATAACCAGCAGTTTCTAGGCGTGTATAAATATCAAGCCATCGAATAAACAGACCCGAAGTAAATCGTAGTGCAACAACACCAATCAAAGCCCCCGTAATGACAAGAATAAGTTGGTCACTAATCGCAACAGCAGCAGCAACACTATCAATTGAAAAAGCTAGGTCAGTTAAGGCCAATGCAACAATCGTTCTAGGGAAGGAAAACGTGGATGAAGGCCCAGAGGATCCCGTAGGAGTATCAGAGTTTGATGGCTTAGACCAAATATGAGACAAGAAAAGCCACAGCAGATAAATACCCGCGAGAAGTTGCAACGGTTTGAAAGCTAAAACCCACTGTGCCAATAAGATCAAGGCAACTCTGAGAAAAAAAGCAATTGCAATTCCGTAGTTGAGAGCTTTTTTTTCCTTAACCGGGTCTTTTTGCTTTCGAGCAACAGCAGCTAAAGCAATAGCGTTGTCGGCAGAGAGCACCAGCTCCAAGGCCACAAGCACTGGAAGCAGTGGTAAAAGCTCAGCCCATCGATCAACACCATCGAGAAAAGGAGTTAGAGATGGTAAGGCTGCTGAATCCATCCCAACAGCTTAGAAATGGTTACCCCCCTCCAGAGGCATGAAGACAAAGGTCGAGATTTGCCACATCGATAGCAACCGATGTGTGGTGCGTGTCAGCGGCATCGAAGGCGATCAGGTTCTAGGCAGCTCACTAGGAGAGGCTGCTGATGCAGAACAAGCAGAAGACCGTGCACGAGAGCGGCTGATGGAACGAGTGTCTAAGACAAATTCGCACCCAGAACGAAAGAAAACCACTGAAGGACCCATAAAAAAGCAAGAGCAGGGCGTGGTCAATCCGCTCAAAGGCCAAAAAGGTGCAACCAATAAGGAGCAAAACCAATCAAAAACATCCTCAATTCCACTGTCTGAAGATCAGACATCTCAACCAAAAGCAGTCTCAGGACAATTCACAGAACAGATCTCAGAACCGAACGCAGAACAGATCCAAGAACCGAGCGAAGCACCCACAGACCCAGACGATTGGAGTGAAGAGCTCACCGCCATCGATCTACAGCTCAAACGCATCGGATGGACCCGTGAACATGAACACATGTATTTAGAACGAGCGTACGGACATGGAAGCAGGCACAAATTAACGAGATACAGCGATTTAGTTTCCTATCTCAATAAGCTTAAAAGCCTCGAAGTGGGAGCTGAAGCCGGTGCAGTACAGACTCCACTACGCAGAAGCGACTTAATCACTCAAGGAGACGAAATGCTCACAACGCTGAAATGGGATCAAGAACGAGCAAAAAGCTTCCTTCAATCAAAACTAGGGGCAACATCACGTCAACACCTTAGTGATGAACAATTATTGGAATTCAATATGTTTCTGGAAGAGCAAACCATGAAAGTTGCAACATGACAATATGTTGTCTCCAAAAGAATAGTTTAAATCTATCTTTCACGCTTCGTTCAGGCATAGGCAGTTTGCATGCACGTAAGGCAATCTGAAGCAAATATGAACAATTTTGCATACATTATTGGGCGCAAATTGTCAAGGCTTGCTGAAACTTCAAACAGTCAATAAATCCCATAGACAGCACAGGCGCAGTAGCCACTGGGCGGGTTCTTGTCACAGACCTTGTCACTTTCAAGCTTCCCATTCCAGATTCTGATGTTGTACCAGGAATCGGTGGCCTCAACACTGCATCCGCGTTAATCATCAGCGTCTCCGCCGCGGCTATTGCACTCGTTGGCTTTGTAACGCGAGACACAATCAGACAATGCCGGCCCACCAGAAATGACTATTGATAACGCTGTGATCAGCAAGAACCTCACAATGAGCACTGATCCATCCAAACCAACACAATGACGCAGATGAAGGTCCTTAAGAGCTAACTGGGACAACCATAAGCGTTCCTAACTATATTAACGTGCTTATTTTCGCGCGAATTGTAGAGATACGCTGAAATCTAGCAAGTAACTGAACCTTTCACTAACGAAAGAGCAGTTGATAGTAAAAATAACGTAGATATCAAGAATTTAACCCTATCTGGGAGCAGCAAAGCATTGAACAGCAAAGAATAATTAAATGCAAACATAAAAGATATAGATAATCGTAAAAAACGAACTCAAACAAATCAATAAAGAGTTTTTCGGGTCACCCACCATCAAACTTGGGTTGACCCTCTCCGTAGATAGAAGGAAGAGCCATTCAGGAAAGTCAGCATTTTGTGCCGGGCCTCCTGACGGTCTGGGAAATTTAAAGCCAACAATACAAATCAAGAGAATGATTAACCGTCGCAAGAGTCGCACCCAAGACTTCTTAAGGTTTGCTCCATAGCGAAGGACTTGTGTGCGCATACCGTGACAGAACAGGGCAGGTCAATCCAATGGTCAAAACTCCCAGAAAAGCTGTTTTCTGCATGAAATGGGATTCGGATGGAGAGCTTTCAACCCATGACACCGATGCATTGATCAAACGTCTCGCTAATGCTGAAAAATCTCGCCGAACCATGCTGGATCATTATGAACTTAGAAGATGGCGATCACGAATGAATAATGACTTTGCTTCTTTCCAGACACTGGCAAGTTGAGACTAAAACCTAAATGAGAAGGTTAGTAAATATTTGCTGATAAGCCAAAACGAACCAACTCATGAATCTACAATGAATCAAGCGTTCCCCTAATTAGTAGATTATGAAAGTCATCGAAACAAAATATCTTCGCGATAATGAGCAAAGAAGCATTAATAATGTCACATCCTAAACATAAAATGTATAACCACGAAGATTTAGTGTAAAAAAATGGTGAGTCTCTAGAGTTTGATGACGGACTGGAGGCTCAGCAATTTGGCAAAAGAGAAAAAAACTAGTCTTCCTTATTCACGAAAAGAAATGGTTGACTCACTCTGCGCCAAATGGAATTCAATGTGCAACAAAAGCAATGATCAAAATCAACTAAGTTCTGAACAATTTCGGGACTTGGCTCGCACCGAGACTGACGATGAACTTTTCAAGGATTGCTGTAATTCTGCAGAAAATGAAGGCCTTACACTAACAGAATTTATGGCGCTATACGTATAAGTGAGATTTTACTAAAACTCAACAGAAAGCACTCAGCTTAAAGAATACTTAGACCACCAATAAACTAGCCAGTTAAAGACTAACAGGAATGATAAGCAATACAAAGCATTTTGAGCTTGATAAAAATCAATCAGTAGGACATGAGAAAGAATCAGAGTTAATCATTTGTCAATCCATCCAGCCCATAAAGCACATGTGATATTTCATCCACATTGACCCAACTAGTCTTTTCGTCATCAACATCAACAACTTGAATCACGTGTTGACCGCTGGCGTCTCTAGCTTCCTTCTTACAGGACACAACCTGCCCCATCCACCAGCTGTGGTCTTTCTTGAGTGTTACTTGATTTTCCCCTTTCACAATGATGTAGTCACCGGGTTTCACACCAAGAAAGGCAGGATAAGCAACCTGTCCATAGGGAAATGGCATTCGCTCCTTAGCTTCATAACTCATAGATTCAGCCCTAACTACTACAGCTCTAACCCACTCGAAAAAAGAATGCCAACTTAGATGGCGGAATGTAAAGGAAATCTAAAGTACGTGGTCCGCCTCTTGCTGCCACTAGTGGCTTGATGGCTAGAGGCTGAAAAACGAGAGGTGAAGCAAAAGAGAATCAGGCTCACAAAACTGCCATCACACTTACAAACAGAAATACTCGATTGCAGACGAACTTACAGAAGTAAACCGAATGCACAAGAATGATCAATGAGCAGAAGGCAAAAAACATAGGTCCTATATATACAAACAGCGTAACCAAAATTTTGGGAAGCCAAGAAAGATGATGAGCAAATGTCATCCAAAAACTACAGCAAGCAGATATTTTTGCAAAATATATTCTTACACAAAATATCCAAGAAAATATACAAAAAAAATACTGCGAAAAAGCATCAAAAAGATGCAGACTCACAGCTAATTAAATATCCTAAACAGATTAATCGACAGTTTAAGATCAGCAATCAAAAACTTTGCACATGGGTGAGCCAGGGTGGGTATCGCAGATATCGTCAAGGACTTTGTCCTTATGACGGTTAGCTGGATTATCCAAGCCACCATTCTCTTTAGGATC
>JAVBIX010000033.1 GCA_030756895.1 Synechococcus sp. SP2 MAG | reverse complement strand
AACAACATATTCACTATAACGAGCACCACTGTCCAATGCGTTAAATTAATGTGTGGGTTAAGCCTCTCAGTATCAACTATCACAATGAGATTGGTGTGGAAGTGGAAACATTTTGATTTCATCTCAATACCTTGACAATAATCGCTGACCACTTTTGAACCAGATAGAAGTCTAAAATCTGCATGAAAGGCAGCTTGATCAGAAACAAAATTGAATATATTCGAATTACAATAAAAATCAAGAAAAAGAGCTGCCATACTATATAGAAATTGATCGCTAAATAATTGCAGCTTCATTAGTTATACAACTAAGCCATATTTCTATAATCAAACTCTGCTTATGATGGCATCAGGATATTTGACAGAATGACTATCGAAGAATTGCTAAGTACTTCCTAACTAATTCTGGAGACCCAAGGGCACGCTTTCTGCTGCATCTGCTCTGAAAAGATTGAACAATAAGCAAAGAATGGCCACGGAATCTCTGCCTCACATCCAAGTTACTGAAAAGAGCAAGCCTTATTTTGGAGAGTGCTCTAACGGAACCTACTCATTATTCAAGTCTCAAAACAGCAGGCACAACAAGACATTAATTACAAAGTGATCAAATCAGGGAATGGAGAAGAACACTCAAACAGTCTAATCAATAAACAAGTAAGTTACAGTCACTGATCGAATAAAATGCGCCAATATGGCACATAGGTGCTATAGAGCACAACAAAATAAAAACGATCCATATTGAAGGAGGTGGATCTAGATTTTTAAAGATGTAGCCGTTACTGAATGGTGGTGCTGTACCAAGCATCAGAGTTAAACAAATTTCTTCAATCCCCTAAGGAAATGGTGGAAAATATCGCAAGCAAAACAAAAATATAGCTTATTATTAGTTTAATACCCATGAAAAAATCACAGAGATAAAAAACAAGGCCATCAATTAACTCGAGAAACAAGTATGGTATACAAAAGGTAAAAAACAGATTCTTCCATTTCACTTACATATCAAACATATGACCAATGACTTAAAGATCCTAATAAACAATCAAGAAGTACAACGGTCCGATCAAGCCATGAAGTGTGGTATACAGCCATGGACGAATCAAAGGCTACAATGAAGGAGTTCTAAGTCACCACGCTTCAAGCTTTAGCTTCACGTAATTCATTTTTAATCCTGCCTCTGCATCCTTTCATAGAGGACTTGGATAATTCACTTTCGATCTAATGTTAAACGCAAAAGATACAGTATCAGACCAGCGTATTGATGAAATTAAAAAAATGATTTGGGAGATCTTTGACACCTATAAAGATGGGTCAAGCATCGCTAGACAATACCAATTATTCCAAGACATGAAAGACTTAAATATTGAAATTCTATCTAGCAATAACCAGTTCAGGCTAGAGAACAAGCAGCTAAAGCAACAGCTACATGACATAAAAGACTACTTATCTACAGATGAGGATGAAAACTATTTACCAAATAGAATGCTAGGTGAGTAAACAATCATACGGCAATGCTCATAGATCTTCTGCTTTGCGAATTTTCTTTATTGACAGTTAGCTGAAGTCAATCAGTTCATTTTAAACTTCCGGCTCAGGTAAGTGAGCTTTGAAACGACCTAATAAAAAGATGTTCTCAAGTAGTGAATCAACAGGAGAGATAGAATTTATGATTCACAATCACAAACTTGCCTTAGGGGCCAATTTTGGTGGCAGTGCCTGTATGTCAAAAAAGGACACTCGTGCTATTAATCGCCTAAGCATTGCCAAATTCAATTTTTAAGGCCAGGGTGCTCAAGTGGTCTTAGAAGATGGCATAAGAAACGAGCTGAGTTACAGCAATTGCTTTCAAGGTTGCGGTTGGGTTACTCGAAACCGCCCGCGATCCAGACCATCTTTTAGAACAATTTATTCGTTCCTCTAATCAGATCGATTCGCTACCAATACCCGTGAACGCATCTTGGATTGAACCCATGAGGCAGGCTGTGCCGCGATCGTGACGGAGCGATAGGAATCAATTTGGCCATCACTGGAGCTCTTTCGAGCGATGCTTCAAAAGAGCCTGGGGGCGTGTCTGCAGAGGAGGTTTGATGCGCATGCTTGGCAGTGCTTACAGTTACTTTGCTAATGGCGATATAGCTGGCGTTAACCGCAGGGGACCAGGACCACAGCAAGAAATCGTTGGATAACGCGCAGAAGTCTGAGTTACCCTCACCATCCACCACCCCACCACAAGTGGTGTTATTTAATGCATCACCCAAATGGGGTGAGACAGGTGACCAGGGATTAACTCGAATGTGGGATTTGGCCTCAGTTCATTAGAGAGATGATTGACTTACAGAAAAAAACTTGCCTTTAACACCGTGCTTGACGTTTGCCAAATAGTCTTTTTGAAGGCAACAATTAAATAGCCAACAAAAACCTAGTTATCCGAAGAACCAGCCATAGCTATGGAGACCAATACCAAGAAGGTTCACACCGATATAACAAACACCAATCACAACCAAACCGACGCTCGCCACTAAAGCAGGACGCCGACCCTGCCATCCTCTACTCAAGCGCGTATGCAAATAGGCGGCATAAACCAGCCAGCAAATCAGAGCCCAAGTTTCTTTGGGATCCCAACTCCAGTAACTGCCCCAGGCCTCATTGGCCCAAACCGCGCCGCTAATAATCCCAACGGTGAGCAGCAAAAAGCCAACCGTAATGGTGCGATAGCTAAGGCTGTCCAACAGTTCGTTCCGAGTGAACTGCACTGAAGACAACTGAACCTCAGGCTCCCCCACACTTCCGAGGGGAGTCGCAAGCGCAGCACGCCGATAACCTCCACTTCCAATCGAGCTGCTGCGCAGTTCTAAGGCATGACCACGATCCGTCACCAAAACAGCCACTGACAACAGAGAGCCCACTAACAGGGCTGCATAACTCACCATGATCACGCTCACATGCATCACGAGCCAGCTGGATCGCAGCGCCGGAACAAGCGGAGAAGCTTCTTGCAGCTGGCCAGGAAGCGCAAAGCTTGCAAAAGCGATGCATCCCAAACCCATCGGGGTTGCCGAAGCAGCAACGATTGGTGTTGGCCAGGATCTTTCCACTAACAGCTGAGTAAGCGTGCATGCCCAGGCCAGGAAACACAGCGATTCATAGAGGTTGCTGATCGGGAAATGCCCCGACTGCCACCAACGAAGAACGAGTTGGGCCGTCAAGGCAAGGTTCGCTGTTGCAATCAACAGCGTCACAAGGCCAGACGTCTTGTCTGAGCTCACCTTCCAGAAGGCGAGCGGTAAGGCCAAAAGCAAAAGTGCGAATGCAAACAATCCCAGTCCAAGAACCGGATCCATCCCAGCCATCTCCATGAACAACTTCGCCGATTTACTACTTGATTCTGACGTGTTTGGTTACCGGCTGGCCTGCCGCAACAACACTCCACCACCTGCAAGAGAAATCAGTACAGGCCCCCAAGCGGCCAAAAGGGGAGCCAATGTCCCTTTGACGCCAAGAGAACTGAAGCTGAAGCTCAACACGTAGTAAACAAAAATAAGAACCACACTAATGCCAAAGCCCTGACTACGACTCGTTCTGCTGTTTGGCTTTGCACCAAGACTCGAACCGATCAAACCAAACACCAAGCAGGCCATCGGGACGGTGAATTTTTCTTGGATTCGGACTCTGAGTCTGCGTGCTTCCTTGCGGTCACCAGCATCAGACAAAAGTTGTTCGGCCTCTATGGCTTCAGATACGGTCATATTGTTGGCATCTTTTGGTAATTCTGCTATCCGTAAAGGCCCAGAACTAAGCGGATAAAGGTATCGATCAAAATCAGCTGATGTAGTACTGCCAGATGGAGTTAGCGTAAGAATTTTACCATCATTAAATTCCCATTTAACTTGGGATTCATTCCAAACTGCATTATCAGCTACGAGCATCTGAGTAAAGCCAGATCTTGAAAAATCCAAAACAGTAACACCAATCATCTCTCCATCCTTAAACTTAGTGGCATAAAATAATTGCGTTAAACCATTCCCGACGACTCCATTAGGACCCGTGACTCTTCCAAAACGAGAATACACAATATCTTCACCCTTCTCAGCAGCAATAGCTTTACCCAAAGCACGTTGCAATGTAAATTCTGCTGACCGGTTTGTTCGTGGCACAATGACGTCGTTGAAAAGAAACGAAAGACTCGTCATCAACAATGCCAAGGCGATTGCAGGTGCAACCATCCGACTCGCAGTCACGCCAACACTGCGAAGCGCGGTGAGCTCACTATTGGCAGAAAGACGGCTGTAGGCAAGCAGTGATGCCATCAAGGTCGCCATTGGGAAAGAAATCACCAAAAAGCTTGGCAACTTCAGCAACAACACTTGAACGGCGATTGTCCAAGGAAGGTTCGATTCAACAATCTTACGAACCAAATCAAACATCACCCCTACGGATAGGGACACCACAGTGAATGCTGTAAGCGCAAACAACAACGGGCCGATAAGTTCACCAAGAAGCCAACGATCTATTAATGGAACTCGATAAACAAGTTTGCGTAGCTCTCGTTGAGCTCTAATCCAAAGATCGTTTATCACAACTGGAACCCCTCCCCTAGATAATGACGACGCACAAGTGGATCATGGGCTACTTCATCGGAACGACCAGAAGCAAGGATGCTGCCATCCGTAAGAATGTAAGCCCGATCAGTAATGGCAAGCGTTTCTCGAACGTTATGGTCAGTAATAAGGATGCCCATTCCGCGCTGGCGTAATCCATCGATCATTTGCTGTAGATCCGCCACAGCCAATGGATCTACCCCCGCGAAGGG
>JAVBIX010000032.1 GCA_030756895.1 Synechococcus sp. SP2 MAG | reverse complement strand
GAATGACTATTGAAGAATTGCTAAGTACTTCCTAACTAATCTGGAGACACAAAGGCAAACTTTCTGCTGCGTCTAATATGAGAAGTTTGAACAATGAACAAAGAATAACAACACAATTACTTGCGCACATCATAGTTACTGTATAGAGAAAGCCACATTATTTTGAGTGCTCTAACGGAACCTATACATCATTCGAGTCTCAAGACACCGGTCACAACAAAATATTATTTAGCAATATGAGCAAATCAGTAAATGGTGAAGAAGTCACTCAAATCATTTAATCAATAAACGAGTAAGCAAAATCACTGGTCCAACAAAATACACCAATATGGCGCATGGCTGCTGAATGAGCAGAACAAAATAAAAACAATACATATTGAAGGAGATGGATCTAGATTTTGTTAGATTGAGCCGTTACTGAATAGTGATGCTGTACGGAGCAACAGAGATAAACAACTTCCTTCAATCCCCCTAAGAAAATGGTGAAAAATGTCGCTAGCAAAACAAAAATAAAGCTTAGTTTTATGTTAAAACCAGTGAATGGAATCACAGACATAAAAAACACAGGAACATCAATTAACTCGTGAAACACGAGCGGAATACAAACGTAGAAACATAATTTCTTCTATTTCATTTGCATAGCAAATAAATGACCAATTCCTTAAAGATCCAAAGAAATAATCAAGAAGTACAACGGTCCGTTCTAGCTACGAGGAGTGGTATAAAGCTATGAACGACTCAAAGGCTACAATGAAGAAGTTCTAAGTCAGCACGCTTCAAGCTTTAGCTTCACGTTATTCATTTTAATCCTGCCTCTGCAACCATTCATAGAGGACTTGGATAATTTACTATCGATCTTATGTTAAACGCAAAAGATACAGTATCAGATCAGCGTATTGAAGAGATTAAAAAAATGATTTGGGAGATCTTTGACACCTATAAAGATGGATCAAGTATCACTAGACAATACCAATTATTCCAAGACATGAAAGACTTGAATATAGAAATTTTATCTAGTAATAATCAGTTTCGGATAGAGAACAAGCAGCTAAAGCAACAGCTACATGACATCAAAGACTTCTTATCTGCTGATGATGAAGAGAACTATTTGCCAAATAGAATGCTAAGTTAAAAATATTCCTATGGTAATTCTCGTACGGCTTCTACTTTGCAATGCTTATTGATTGCAAGGCAACTGAAGTAAATCATGTAATCTTAAAGTTCTGGCTCAGGTCGGTGAGCTTTAAAACAACCGAATAGTTAAGATGTTCTCAAGTAGTGAATCGACAGGAGAGAGAACTCATGATTCACAATCGCAAAATCGCTTTTATCGTCATGCTTGACGTTTGCGAAATTGTCTTCATGCAGATTACTACTAAATACCCGACAGAAACCTCGTTATCCAAAAAACCAGCCATAGCTATGGAGACCAATACCAAGAAGATTCACGCCGATATAACAAACACCAATCACAACCAAACCGACGCTCGCCACTAGAGCCGGACGCCGACCCTGCCATCCTCTACTCAAGCGCGTATGCAAATAGGCTGCATAAACTAGCCAGCAAATCAGGGCCCAGGTTTCTTTGGGATCCCAACTCCAATAACTACCCCAGGCCTCATTAGCCCATACGGCACCACTGATAATCCCAACGGTCAGCAGTAGAAAGCCAACCGTAATGGTGCGATAGCTGAGGCTGTCTAACAGCTCGTTCCGTGTGAACTGCACGGAAGACAACTGAATCTCAGGCTCCCCCACACTTCCAAGTGAAGTCGCAAGCGCCGCACGCCGATACCCTCCACTACCAATCGAACTGCTACGCAGCTCCAATGCATGACTTCGATCCGTCACCAAAACAGCCACTGACAACAAAGAGCCAACCAAAAGAGCGGCATAACTCACCATGATCACGCTCACATGCATCACCAACCAGCTAGATCGCAACGCTGGAACCAGCGGAGACGCTGCTTGAAGCTGATCAGGGAGCGCAAAGCTCGCAAAAGCGATGCATCCCAAACCCATCGGGGTTGCCGAAGCAGCAACGATCGGTGTTGGCCAAGATCTTTCCACTAACAGCTGAGTGAGCGTGCAGGCCCAAGCCAGGAAACACAGCGATTCATAGAGGTTGCTGATCGGGAAATGACCCGACTGCCACCAACGAAGAACGAGTTGAGCCGTCAAGGCGAGGTTCGCTGTAGCAATCAACAGCGTCACAAGGCCAGACGTCTTGTCTGAGCTCACTTTCCAGAAGGCAAGCGGTAAGGCCAACAGCAAAAGGGCGAACGCAAACAATCCAAGAGCAAGAACCGGATCCATTCCAGCCATCTCCATGAACAACTTCACCGTTTAACAACCTGATTCTGACGTGTTTGGTTACCGGCTGGCCTGCCGCAACAACACTCCACCTCCTGCAAGAGAAATCAATACAGGTCCCCAAGCGGCCAAAAAGGGAGCCAACGTCCCTTTCACACCGAGAGAACTGAAACTGAAACTCAACACATAATAAACAAAAATGAGCACCACACTGATTCCAAAGCCCTGACTACGACTCGTTCTGCTGTTGGGTTTTGCACCAAGACTTGAACCGATTAATCCAAAAACTAAACAAGCCATCGGAAATGTAAATTTCTCTTGGATTCGAACCCTGAGCCTGCGAGCTTCTTTACGGTCTCCAGCATCAGATAAGAGTTGTTCAGCTTGAATGGCTTCAGAAACAGTCATATTATTTGCATCTTTTGGCAATCGCGCGATTCTTAAAGGGGCTGGGCTCAACGGATAAAGGTATCGATCAAAATCTGCTGTTGTTGAACTACCTGTAGGAGTCAAAGTAAGTATTTGTCCATCAATAAACTCCCACATAGCCTGAGATTCATTCCAATTTGCCTTATCTGCTACAAGCACTTGCGTAAACCCAGATCGAGAGAAGTCTAGAACAGTCACCCCAATCATTGTTCCATCTTGAAAATTAGTTGCATAAAACAATTGTGTTAAACCTTTCCCCTTTACACCGTCTGAATCAGAAATTGAACCAAAACGTGAATAGACAATATCTTCTCCCTTCTCGGCAGCAATAGCTTTTCCAAGAGCACGTTGCATCACAAATTCCGCAGAGCGGTTTGTTCGAGGAACTATCACGTCATTGAATAAGAACGACAGGCTTGTCATTAAGAGTGCCAAGGCGACGGCAGGTGCAACCATTCGAGTCGCCGTTACTCCAACACTTCGAAGCGCGGTGAGCTCACTATTGGCAGAAAGACGGCTGTAGGCAAGCAGAGATGCCATCAATGTGGCCATCGGAAAAGAAATCACCAAAAAGCTTGGCAACTTCAGCAACATCACTTGAACGGCGATTGTCCAAGGAAGGTTCGATTCAACAATCTTACGAACCAAATCAAACATCACCCCTACAGATAGGGACACCACAGTGAATGCTGTAAGAGCAAACAACAATGGCCCGATAAGTTCACCAAGAAGCCAACGATCAATTAATGGAACTCGATGAACAAGTTTGCGTAGCTCACGTTGAGCTCTAATCCAAAGATCGTTTATCACAACTGGAACCCCTCCCCTAGATAATGACGACGCACGAGTGGATCATGGGCTACTTCATCGGAGCGACCGGAAGCAAGGATGCTGCCATCCGTGAGAATGTAAGCCCGATCTGTAATGGCAAGCGTTTCTCGAACGTTATGGTCGGTAATAAGGATACCCATTCCGCGCTGGCGTAATCCATCGATCATTTGCTGTAGATCCGCCACAGCCAATGGATCTACCCCCGCGAAGGGTTCATCAAGAAGTAGGTAGCGAGGACCCTCTAAACCAACAGCAAGAGCTCTGGCCACTTCACAGCGCCTACGTTCACCACCAGAGAGTTGATAGCCACAACGATGAATAAAAGGCTCGAGATGAAAGTCTTCTATTAGTTGATGCAGACGTTGATGACTATCAACCTTGGAAAGTCCACTTTGAACTAACACAAGTTCAAGATTTTCTTGCACGGTCAATTGGCGAAACACACTGGGTTCCTGCGGCAAGTAGCCAATTCCAAGACGCGCTCTTTGAGGCATCGACAGGTCAGCGACGGGATGCCCGTCCAGAAGAACTTGACCACTGTCAGGTCGCAACAACCCAATCACCAAATTAAAGCTGGTGGTTTTGCCTGCCCCATTGGGTCCAAGCAAACCAATGACTTCACCTGGCTTCAAGGTGAGTGAGAGGGAGCGAACCAAGGTCCGGCCGCCAAGGGTCAGAGTGACCTGATCAAGACTCAAGCTCATGGCGTTAAGGGAGTCTGCGAATCTGGACTCTGCTTTAACAACAGGGTGGATTGAACTTGCTGACCTGGTATTGGATTTGCCAGAGCACGTTCTTCATCAAGGTTGTAAGTCACGCGCTCAGCGCGAATACTGTTTCCATCTTCCTGCACCGCATCCACATCTCCGCTTAAAACAAGCATCGCTTCCCTGCTGAAGTACTGCGCCTGACGCGATGTTGTCACCATTCCACGAGAGGGATAAACGATCCTGACATTGCCCACTGCTGTCACCACACCTGTGATGTTGTCAACGCTTTGCGTATCCGATTCAATCGTGATCAAACTGTCTTCGCCTGTAGCCGTCTGGGCAGTCACTGGAAAAACAGAACCAGTAAAAACTAACAGGGCAGCAACAGATGAGAGTTTGGCAGTCCAAGTGGTCATCGCAAAAGAGAGGGAACGAACAAACATCAGGTCACCCTCATTATCTCAGCCAATGTACCTAGAAATTCAGGAGTGTTCACGCAACTCAGGAACTGGAAGTGCGACAGGATCGGTCTCCCGTTGAAGCGCTTCCAGTCTCAAACGAGCCTGATCTCGAACCGAAGGTAAATCGAGGCCAAGATCTCCTGTTTTTGCAGAAGAAAGTCGACCAACTCCTTCACCCAACAGAATTGTTGCACCTCTGAGATTACCCCGTTCTAAATGAACATGAGCAACTGCAATTTGGAGTATTCCCTGTAACAATCGCCGATCATCTCCAGCCGTTTCATGCCAAATTTCCTCAAAAGCATCGTGAGCTTCATACCAGGCATGTCGATTAAAGAGATCGACAGCCTGCTGGAATCGAGGATCGTGGTGAGCGCTCAACGCTTAGCCATTTTTTTGGCAGGTAATTTTCTTAGCCGCATAGATTCTGGAGTAACTTCAAGCATTTCATCAGGTCCTATATATTCCAAGGCACGCTCTAAAGTCATCTGAATCGGTGACTGCAGCGAATCTAAAACATCAGCTCCAGCAGAACGAATGTTAGTAACTTGCTTGGCTTTGCAGATATTGATTTCCATATCTTGTTGGCGAGTGTTCTCACCAATAATCATTCCTTTATAAACTTTTGTTCCTGGAGTAATAAAGAATTGTCCACGGTCTTCAGCTCCTTTTAGAGCATAGAAAGTAGCTGTGCCTTCTTCAAAAGCAATCAACACTCCATTCCTTCTGTTCTCAAAATCACCCAGCATCGGACGATATTCGAAAAATGAATGGCTCATAATTCCTTCTCCGCGAGTAGCGCGAATGAATTCACCTCGGAAACCAATGAGTCCTCTAGACGGAACCACAAATTCAAGCTGCGTGCGGTTGTCAGCGCCGGTTTCCATGTTTTGCATCTCGCCCTTACGCGTTCCCAACTTCTCAATACAGCTACCAACAGCAGCTTCAGGAACGTCCATAACCAGTGTTTCCACAGGCTCACAAGGGGTGCCGTCGATGGTGCGAAAAATAACCTGTGGCTGAGACACCTGAAATTCAAATCCCTCACGGCGCATCGTTTCAATCAAAATCCCGAGATGAAGTTCACCGCGACCACAAACAGAGAAACTATCGGGAGAATCTGTATCTTCAACCCTTAGAGCAACGTTCGTGAGCAATTCGCGCTGCAGACGATCTCGAAGCTGGCGACT
>JAVBIX010000031.1 GCA_030756895.1 Synechococcus sp. SP2 MAG | reverse complement strand
AAGGCGAATCATTAACCACAAAGGTCATCTGAAGCGTGGGCTCATCAACCTTGATAAGAGGTAATGCTTTTGGTTCATCCGGGCAAGCAATCGTTTCGCCGATGTTGACATCATCGAAACCAGCAACTGCAACTAGATCGCCAGCAGAAGCTTCTGCGATGTCAACTCTTTGCAGACCTTCAAATCCTAAAAGCTTGCTAATACGACCTTTCTTTACGCTGCCATCATCCTTAATAAGAGAGGCTTTTTGACCCTGTCTAATAACACCATTATGAACACGTCCAATAATGATTCGACCGAGAAAGTCTGAATAATCAAGGGTAGTAATTTGAAGTTGAAGTGGCTTTTCAGGGTCCCCAACAGGAGGTGGAACATGACGCAAAATGGCATCAAAAAGAGGACGCACATTATCGCTCTCTGTTTTCATGTCGGGCTTAGCGAAACCACCTAAACCACTACCAAACAAGTAGGGGAAGTCACACTGATCATCATCAGCACCAAGCTCTATAAAAAGGTCTAGAACTTTATCAACAGCCGTTTCTGGATCAACACGCGCACGGTCAATCTTATTCACGAAAACAATCGGCCTCAAACCCTGTTCGAGGGCTTTTTTGAGAACAAATCGTGTTTGGGGCATAGGCCCCTCATTGGCATCAACGATCAATAAACATCCATCCACCATTCCGAGCACACGCTCAACTTCTCCACCAAAATCGGCGTGACCAGGTGTATCAACAATATTGATTCTCGTGTCGTTATAAGTAACCGCAGTATTCTTCGAAAGGATGGTGATTCCGCGTTCACGCTCCAAATCATTGGAATCAAGGACGCAGGTTGGAACGGCCTCGTTGTCGCGAAAGATTCCGGACTGGCTGAGCAGAGCATCCACAAGAGTGGTTTTGCCGTGATCCACGTGGGCGATGATCGCTATATTGCGAATCGCCTTATTCGGGGCGCTCATGAGGTCCGTAACGTTATTAAGGGAAACTTGGGAACGCCCGCAGGCGCAGCCGCGACATGCTATCTCAAAGTGAGACTTGTAACGCTTGATTTTCGTTGCCGATGCGCAAACTGCCACGCGTGACGCCGAGCCTGAGATCGTTTTGCTCCCTCTTCCATACGTCGGCTGAGAGGGGGTGACCCAAAAGAGCATCGCTGTAAAGCTGAATCCAGAGTCGAGTTGCCTCGGCGTCTTCATCGAAAAGATTCAGGCGATAGCGTTTGATTCCCGCATGAAGCAGGGCACATAGAGCCTCGACTCCTGTTTGCGGCTTGCTGTTGAAAAGAGTATTGCGACAGCCATGATCTGCTTTCAGTGGATGCTCCACAAAAGCTCGATCCATTCCGGTGGAGAATCCTTCACCAAGTCAAGCAATTAGCTGAGGTTCAAATCACAACTGGCTCTCAGACGATCGAGCCCCCAGGTTTCGAAGATCCAAATCAAGCTCAGCGGGTTCGCGACATCCAACGAGAAGTCACCAGCGCAAGAGACCAGCCCGTACCGCCCAAACGCTCACGATCCAAACCGTGGTCCCGGGTTGTCTCCAAAACGGCCTGACTCCTGGTGCTACCGCGCTCTCCATCTGCCAAAACGGGCTGAAGCCCCAGATCAAGCGGAGTCACCACTCGTTCTGATCGACACTGCTAGGTGCTTTGCCATTACGGATCACTGCTGAGGCACTGATAGGAATAGGCCACACATAAGTCCCCTCGCACAAACACCTCTAAAGGCATGGCACGGGAACGCTCTTGCAGCAGGGAAAAGCAACTCTGGAAAAGATGGTGTCTCTAACGTCCAAGAGCTAGCTGACGTGCTGGTTCAAATTGACGCAAAGCATCGGCTGACCCTTCAAAACGCCAATGCCA
Organism: Synechococcus sp. SP2 MAG; assembly: GCA_030756895.1. Lineage (GTDB taxonomy): Bacteria > Cyanobacteriota > Cyanobacteriia > PCC-6307 > Cyanobiaceae > Synechococcus_C. The sequence goes on along the minus strand of JAVBIX010000031.1, from coordinate 26,104 downwards.
TGGCTCATAGCTCACACCCTGTGGGTTCACTTCAGGAAAGGACAGAGTGAAGTGATAGCTGGCGGCGTAATCCTGTAACCAGCGAAATGCCGGAGTCATCTCAAAAGAAACTGAAAGATTGGTATCTGGGCGGCTGCCATCACCAAGATCAATCGCATAGCCAGTGCTGTGTTCGGAATAGCCGGGCGGAGCTGAAACCTTTGCCCGTTCTTCGGCCGTTTGATTTCTTTCTGATTTCACATCAAAGAAAATTCCCTGCTGCAAGTTATGAGAGCGATAGCCACTGATCAACCTCAGATCGATTCCATCTGAGGCTGCGGCACGGCGCATCGAATCCAGCGCAAGTGCTGCATCTTGATGCAACTCAATTCCAGCCTCAACGGGCACAAGTTGGCTGACAATCGCCTCCTCATAAGGGAAGTGTCCAAGCAGACGACCGTCTTGATCTGGCGGCGCTTCGATCCCATCCACCACTGGAACTGGGGCCAAGGGAAACAAAAAGGAACGACGCGCCAGCAATCCTGGCCCTAACCAAACAGCAGCCAAACTGCCTCCTCCCACAAGGAGACACGCCAAAACCACAGCAAACCCGCTGCCACGCTTACGAGGAGCAGGTTTCGAGCGACGGGCGACAGGAATGTCATCCCGGGTGCTTCGGCGAGCGGCGACGACCCTTCCCAGAGGAATCATGCAGTGTTGTTTCAATCGTAAGGGGGTCCGCCAGGGCCTAGTAGCCCTTTTCAAGATGCGTGATTAGTTTGAAATCAAAGACCCGGCGGAGTTTGCTGAGATGCTGAGAGTTGCCGTTGTCGGTGGTGGACCGAGCGGATCCTGTGCCGCAGAAGTGCTTGCACAGGCCGGCATCAAGACCTGGTTATTCGAGAGAAAACTCGATAACGCCAAGCCTTGCGGGGGAGCGATTCCGCTTTGCATGGTTGAAGAATTCGATCTTCCGGATTCGATCATCGACCGCAAAGTTCGGAACATGAAGATGATTTCACCCTCCAATCGGGAGGTTGATATCAAGTTGGACCCACTCGGTTACGACGACAATGCCTATATAGGTATGTGTCGACGCGAGGTGTTCGACTCTTTCCTTCGCAATCGCGCTGCCGACTTAGGCACAACTCTGATTAATGGGTTGGTGCAAAAGATCGACACAGGTGACAAACGCCAAGGTCCTTACACCATTCACTACGCCGACTACAGCGCAGGCGGTCCCACCGGCGAGATGAAGAGCCTGGATGTGGATTTAATCATTGGCGCCGATGGAGCTAACTCCCGCGTCGCGAAAGCGATGGACGCCGGTGATTACAAAGTGGCGATTGCGTTCCAAGAGCGCATCAAGCTCCCAGCTGAAGAGATGGCCTACTACGAAGATCTCGCCGAGATGTACGTAGGAACAGATGTCTCACCAGACTTTTATGCCTGGGTGTTCCCTAAATACGACCACGTCGCCGTGGGCACAGGGACCATGCAAGAAAACCAATCCCTGATCAAGGGTCTTCAGAAAGGCATTCGCGAACGCGCCCGTAAGCGCCTGTTCAAGGGCGAAGTCATCAAGGTTGAAGCGCATCCGATCCCAGAGCATCCCCGTCCTCGCCGAGTGGTCGGTCGCATGGCTTTGGTGGGAGATGCAGCTGGTTACGTGACCAAAAGTTCTGGTGAAGGCATCTACTTCGCAGCAAAAAGTGGTCGCATGTGTGCGGAAGCGATCGTTGAAATCTCCAAAAACGGCACCCAGACGCCTACCGAAAAGGAGATCAAGAACACCTACCTGAAACGTTGGGACCGCAAGTACGGAGCAACATACATTGTGCTTGATATTCTTCAACGGATCTTCTATCGCACCGATGCTGCCCGTGAAGCGTTCGTCGAAATGTGCGATGACCAAGACGTTCAGAAGCTGACGTTCGACAGCTATCTATACAAAAAGGTGGTGATGATGAATCCTTGGCAGCAAGTAAAACTCACCGCTCGCACCCTTGGAAGTCTTCTTCGCGGTCAAGCATTAGCTCCCTCGTCCTACGACTGCGTTCCTTCAGCAGTGGGTCGGTCCGATGGTGACTTCCTTGCCGACGAAGCTGCCCAAGCGATCAAAGCGCAAACCTCTGGTCATGCAGCCAAAAAAGGTAAACCGGAGATCGAGGAGGAGCGTTCCAAGGTCACAGCAAGCTGAAACCTTGCTGAGGCATCAGGACTGGATGCAATCAAATTGCGCCAGGACTGATGCCTGATTCTTCAAAACACCAAGAAGATTGAGGCGATTGCGACGGACATCGAGATTGTCCGCCATCACCATCACGCTTTGCGGTCCATCGAAAAAGGCCTCCAATGCTTTTGCAGCTCCCTGCAACCCTTCCGCAAGTTGGTCGTAATCGCGAGATTGAGCAAGCGGAGCCAGCTCGTTCAACGATTGCAATAAGGACGCTTCGCTTGCGGATTCGAACAAATCGGATGCAACCACCCCCGAAGGTGTGAGCTGATCGACGCCAAGATCTCCTTTATCGGCAAGTTTTGAAGCGCGTTGCACCACAGCCTGGACCGCCTGTAGGCGCTGATCGCGACGAAGCTGATGCAGCAAAACAAGACGTTCACGAGCATCCACTGGATCACTAAGCAAACGCGCATCGGCGAGAGTCTCTCCGGCTACGGCTTGAACCAAATCAGCAGGGAAACCATCCTCTTCAAACTGAGAGACCATCCTCTGCCGCAATAAATGAGACAGATCAGCTACTAAGGCCTCAGGTTGCACCGCAAAGGATGGGAATCGTTCTGCCCAGTAACAGGCTGCATCCGAGAGCAGGCTCTGCAAAGAAAGACGCCAACCTCGATCCCAAAGGATCTGAACAATGCCATTTCCAGCCCGACGCAAGGCGTAAGGATCGGATGAACCACTGGGGCGGTCGCCCTTGGAGAAGATGCTTAGTAGCAATTCCAAGCGATCCGCTAGGGCCAACAGCGCTCCTGCATCACTGCTAGGGAGAGCATCTCCAGCACCACGGGGCTGGTAGTGCTCAGCCACTGCAAGGGCTACCTGGCGATCTTCGCCCTCCTCAAGCAAGTATTTACCACCGATCAAACCCTGCAGCTCAGGGAACTCGCCCACCATCTGGCTCACCAAGTCATGCTTGCAGAAGTGAGCTGCTCGCTTGGCATGAATAGAAATATCAGAAGAAATAGTCAGCGATTCGATCAAACGCTCTGTCATCCAAGACATCCGCTCACATCGATCGCGCAGACTTCCGAGCCCCTTCGCGAAGGTGACGCGATCCAGAGCATCGCGGCGCGCCTCGCTCGGACTTTTCCGATCCACATTGAGGAAAAATTCAGCATCCGCCAAGCGGGCCCCCAACACCCGCTCATTGCCCCGCACGATGGTTGCGTCGGCACCGTCGGCACGATCGAGGCCATTGCTCACTAGCAAAAACTTGGACAGCAGGACGTCGCGTGCCTGAAGAGCCAGTGGATCGTATTGAGCGTTCTCCCGTTTCAACGGGACATAGCGCTGATGGGATTGCATCACAGTGACAATCACCTCAGGAGGCAAATCGAGATAACAATCAGCAATCTCCCCACTCAGCACCCTGGGTGCCTCCACAAGATCAACCAACTCTTCAAATAAACCTTCAGGGCAATCAACAGAGGCAGAACAAGCTGCGGCCTCCGTATCCAAGGCTGAGCGAATCAATTGTTCCCGTTGGGTACGATCCACCATCACACCAGCCTTCGCTAATTCACCGAAATAATCATCCGCATGCTCGATCTCTAATGTTTTGTCGAGAAGACGATGAGAGCGACTCAAGCGACCGCTTTGGACAGGTGGCTGCGCCGCCGAAAGGGTGACCGGAATCAGCTCAGATCCATACAGCGATACCAGCCAACGCACAGGCCGGCTGAAGCGTTGATCGCCATCGCCCCAACGCATGAAGCGCCTGCCTTGCAAGCCATTGATCCAGGCAGGAATGCGCTCATTAAGGAGGGATGTAGTCGTTTCACCTGGGGTACAAACACGGGCAAATAAACAAGGACCCTTCGGCGTGTCACGCGCTTGGAGTTCTGCAGGATCCACACCGCAACGCTTGGCAAAACCCAAAGCGGCAGGACCCGGTTGGCCATCCACCAAAGCCTGCTTCACGGGAGGTCCCTTGCGTTCTTCCTCTAAGTCAGGCTGTTGATCAATCAACGACTCAACCACCACAGCAAGGCGTCTAGGTGTCCCCGACACCCTGACTTGGCCATGACTTACGCGAAGGTCCTTGAGGTCGGACATCACCATTTGCTGAAGCTGCTGCAGAGCCGAGTGCACAAACTCTGCGGGCAGTTCCTCGGTACCGATTTCAAGGAGGAATGTTGAGGACACGCCGATTGGATATGTAGGAATTGACTGTATTGGAAGCCGCTTCGCTAGCTTCAAAAGACCTATCCCTTGAATCCGTGAACGAAGGTTTGACGACAAGCTCAGGGACGCAAGAAGCAGGGCGCGATCGGATGCTTGATGGCCCTTCAATACCTACAGAATCGATCGACACAGCTCTGTCTAAAGCTGAAAAGCGAAAGCTATACAGCGGGCATCTTCGAGAACCGTTGTTGACAGAGCTGAGCAATGAAGAGATTCGCTTTAGTGAGGATGCAGTTCAACTACTGAAGTTTCATGGGAGTTACCAACAGAATCATCGAGAATTAAGAAAAACGGATAAAGTTAAATGTTGGCAAATGATGCTTCGCCTTAGAAATCCAGGCGGAAAAGTACCAGCACAACTTTTTTCTGCTCTCGACGACCTTTCCAATCAATACGGAAACGGAACACTACGGATCACAACACGCCAAGCCTTTCAAATGCATGGCATCCCGAAAGCAGACCTTAAAACAGTTATTGGCACAATAGTTAAAAACTTGGGATCTACTTTGGCCGCCTGTGGTGATATTAATAGAAACGTAATGGCACCAGCAGCACCATTTGAAAACAATGGATACCCTGCTGCCAGAAAACTTGCTGACGAGATTGCTGATCTACTGAGCCCGAAAGCGGCGGAAGGTTCTTACTTAGACATGTGGGTTGATGGCGACCTTAGCTATCGATTTAAGCCAGCAAAGCCTGTGAAACAAGCCCGCGAACGACAGTTCAAAGATGGAATATTTTCAGGAAGTCAGGATGAACCAATTTACGGCGATACTTATCTTCCCAGGAAATTCAAAGTGGCTGTTACTGTCCCAGGAGATAATTCTGTCGACTTACTAACACAAGATATTGGGCTTGTTCTATTTACAAACAAGAACGGAAGTATGCGCGGATGCAATGTTTATGTGGGTGGAGGTCTAGGAAGAACCCATAATCAAGAAGATACTTTTGCACGAATTGCTGACCCCTTAGGTTATGTAGAGGCCGAAGACATTTTTGACCTTCTGCAATCAATCATGGCGTTACAAAGAGACCATGGAGATCGCGAAGTCAGAAAGCATGCTCGCATGAAATATCTTTTACATAGTCGTGGTATTCAGTGGTTTCGCGAAACCTTAATCAAGGATTATTTTAAAAAAGATATTAAAAGCTTGATTCACGAACCACCTGCAAAATTAATGGATTACCTGGGATGGTACCGCCAAAAGCCAGGGCTATGGTTTGTGGGACTCCCCTTCATGTGCGGCCGAATTGAAGGAGCTGTCAAGGAAGGAATTCGCTCCATTGTTGAAAGATATCAATTAGAAATACGACTCACTCCTAACCAAGACTTACTACTTTGCAATATCGGTTCTAGTCAGAAGTCATCCATTAAAAATGAGTTGGCCGAATTGGGGTTTGAACTGCCAGCAGATGTCTCTCCCCTGGTCCGCCATGCCCTCGCCTGTCCAGCCTTACCCACCTGCGGACTGGCCGTTACCGAATCGGAAAGAGTGCTTCCCGATGTTCTCGAAAGACTTGATTCCCAGCTCAATCATTTGGAAATCAAAAAATCCATTCTTGTCCGCATGACCGGGTGCCCGAATGGGTGCGCCCGTCCTTACATGGCCGAACTTGGTCTTGTAGGAAGCGGCGTTAACCAATATCAACTCTGGCTTGGTGGCAGCGCTAATTTGCAGCAATTAGCTCGTCCGTTCCTACAGAAGATGCCTCTTGAAGACCTTGAAACAACAATCGAACCTTTGCTTCAAAGTTGGAAAGAGGCTGGCGGACGGCGTGGCTTTGGCGAACACATCACCAAACTTGGTGATGCCACCGTTCAAGAGATGCTCAAGGTTCCAAGCTGAATAAGTCTGGGTCTCTTCCATAGATGGCACGATCCGCTTGAACGCTCCAAGCCCAAAGCTGATCACCAAAACTGAAATGCCACCACTCATTCGGGTGACGCACAAACCCCGCCTGAGTCATCACACGATGCAGCAAACAACGACGGCTATGGAATAAAGCAGCCATCCCATCGGGATGATTCAATGCTTCTTCAGCATGGTGAAGCGGTAGAGACTCGGGGCCGATCGCATCGATTTCTCCCCCCATATCCAAGGGGCTGCCCTTTGCATCAATAAGAGTGAGATCCACAGCAGCACCAGTGCTGTGAGGCGGCGGTATCAAGAAATCAGAACTCGGTGGAGCCCAAAAACGTGCCACCTCAGAGCGAACACTCTCCAAACGATTCAGCTGTTCTGAATCCTCCTGATCAATGCCTTGGCGCATGCACTCCTGCTCAATGGCATGGTTCACCATGAAGCCTTGAACTGACACGGGACGCCAAGCATCGAAGATTCCAAAACGAAGTGGTTGAAGCCCAGCCCCCCTCGTGATTCCTTGGAGATGAACTTGAGCAGCGAGCAAACGGCTCCTCACTCCTTGGCGAAGACAAAAGGGATCTGCTCCGCTCCCGTAGGGCGCCCCCAATGCCATATAGGGGTGTGGCTCCATGCAGGTCACAACAGAGCGCAGCGGTCGTAAGAATTCACCGCAATCGTCAATCGAGATCGAATGCCATGGACGCAGCATGGTGACGCGACAATAAAAACGCTGTCAGCAGATTGCCAGTTTCTTGGTGAAGACGCATCCCGCATGCGCTGTCGATCCAATGAATAACTAGTTGAGTTGAACAGCTGCTGCTGCGCGCTTGCGTTGCTGTTCCAACAACACACGCATTTGCTCATAAGACTTGAGGTCGGGATCCTCCTTCAGGATGCTGGCCGCCTCATCCCGGGCTTCCTCCAAGACAGATCCATCGTCCGCCAGGCTGGCGAGCGCCAAATCGGGCAAACCCGATTGACGGGTACCCATCACCTGACCAGGTCCTCGAAAGCGAAGGTCCATCTCGGCAATCTCAAAGCCATCATTGGAACGGACTAATACTTCAAGGCGTTGTTTAGCCAACGGATTACGACTGTCGTTCACGAGTAAGCAGAAAGAAGCGGCCGCTCCACGGCCCACCCGTCCCCGCAACTGGTGCAACTGAGCCAGGCCAAACCGATCGGCGTGGTCAATCACCATCACACTGGCTTCAGGAACATCCACCCCCACTTCCACCACGGTGGTAGACACCAAAATCTGCGTGGCACCACCAGCAAAATCAGCAATCACAGCCTGCTTTTCAGCACTGGCTAAGCGGCCATGGAGCAGACCGACATTGAACTCTGGAAACACCTCCTCCGAAAGCTGACGGTGCACATCAACCGCTGAGCGCAGATCCACTTTTTCTGATTCCTCCACCAAGGGAAGCACCACATAAATGCGCTGCCCCTGAAGCACCTGTTCACGGATGAGTTCATAAGCCTCCTCACGTTCAGAGCTCTTTACAACCTTGGTGCGAATCGGCGTTCGACCCGGGGGTAATTCATCGATCTGACTCACGTCGAGATCACCATGGAGCGAAAGCGCCAACGTTCGCGGAATCGGTGTGGCAGTCATCGTGAGCAAATGGGGCTGCAGGCCCTTGTCGAGAAGACGGTTGCGTTGACGCACTCCAAAGCGATGTTGCTCATCAACCACCACCAGTCCCAGACGATCAAATGAGACTGGATCCTCCAAGAGGGCATGGGTGCCCACAAGAATGCGCAACGTACCTCCAGAGAGATCGCTCAAAATTTGCCGTCGGCTGCGACGTGGCGTGGAGCCAGTGAGCAGCTCCACGCTGACGTGCAGCGGAGGCAACCAACTACACAGATTTCGGTAGTGTTGCGCCGCCAAAACCTCTGTTGGCGCCATCAAGGCTCCTTGGCAACCAGCTTCCACAGCACGCAGCAGCGCGGCAATCGCCACAACAGTCTTTCCGCTTCCCACATCCCCTTGCACGAGCCGCGCCATCGGTTCGGGGCGCTCTAGATCCTGCTCAATTTCAGCGAGCACCCGCTTCTGAGCACCTGTGAGTTCAAATGGGAGAAGAGCAAGAAAGCGACCGACCAATCCTTGACACTCCAAACCTCCATGGAGCACGGGCGCTGAACGCTGACGCATGGCGGCTCTACGTTGCATCAAGCTGAGCTGAAGAAGCAGAAATTCGTCAAACACCAAGCGATGACGTGCTTGCTGTAGTTGATCACTATTTTCAGGTCGATGGATGGCAACCAGCGCTTTATCGCGGGCTAGCAAGCCACGGGCTTCACGGCGCGGCGCAGGCAGGGGGTCTGGCCAAAGACGAACAGCGGGCAAAACCGCTTCCACCAAGCTTCGAAAACGATCAGCAGTGAGTCCTTCGGTGAGGGGGTACACAGGCAACAACCGCCCGATCTGGCGAGAACGCAACGGAGCACTAGCGCTTTCCATCACCTCAATGATGGGATCTTGAAAGCTGACTCCATACGGTCCACTTTTGACCAAGCCACTCACCGCCACGGTGGCTCCGGCAGGGTACTGACGGGTTTGACCATGCAGGTAAGCAGGATTACTAAATCTTTTTCCTGCCAAAAATCGCGTCACCTTGATCCGACCGGTGGGATCTTGAAGCTGCAACTCAATGATCGAAAGATTGGGGTTGCGAGGACTAGTGAATCCATGGGATCGACGCACCGTGGCCACAATCGTTGCGGTTTCTCCAGCCTCTAACGCCTCAATTCTGCGTAAGGCGGAGTAATCGACGTAGTCGCGTGGGTAATGCTGAATCAAATCCCGAACGACAAGCAGACCCAGGCTTGCTAAGCGTTCGGCCAACTTGGGACCAATGCCATGAACTCTGGCAAGCGGTGACTCCAAATCGAGCATGAAAGGTGGGGCAGCTGATCGCCCGGCAGCCTGCGGAGACGACGACACCCTGATGCGCGGGGGTGCCATCGGTGCCGATGGTTCAAGGCGAGCGCGCAAACCGTGAAGCCATTGCCGGGTGCCAGTGACGAGCCGGCGGCGACCAGCATTACCAAGTTCGGGATACGCAGCAAAATCTGTCGCTAAAGACTGCAGCCGAATCAAGCTGTCTTTAGGCAAAGTCACCGGGGGTGGCGTTGCCAATTGACGGCTCAAGAACGCATGAAACCGTTCATGACGACCTTGAAGATCGAGAAATCCCTTATCAGCTTCTAAGGAGAGGGACTGTTGCAGCGGCCGAAGCCAGGCAAGAAAACATTCCAAACCCTGACGATCCAGCGCCGGAGTCAGTCCTGACTTGTCGTCGGCGGATTCGGCCACCACTGACTCTGGACCTCCTGACTGGTAAGACGGCTTTGCCAATGCCGCTGCTGCTGCACCATTGTGAGCAAATTGCTGCGATGGTGGCGTAATCGGGTCCGGCTATGCCGCAGCGAACCATTGTCATATTCCAGATCAGCGGGTCTCAGCAAAACGCTGAGGATTTCTATCGGCTGTTCTTGAGAGGGAATAGGCAAGGGAAGCTTGAGCCGTAAAAGATTCGATGGCGAAGGAAGCGCCTGCAGCTGTCCAGAGATCGCAGCATCAAGAAGCGTGGTGGGAAGAAGGCTGCTAACCAAACCTGCTCTCAGCAACTCAACGTTTAGAGCATGGGACAAATTTCGAATCCTGCGGCTTAAGGCGGATTCCTGTCCGTCGAGCCAGTTCACCAACTCCACTGGCATCGAGGGGAGAAATTCCTCCTCCAGCTGATCTGCTGGGACAACAGATGCACCAAGTCCAGAGGCATCAGATTCGAAACTCACTGGCTCACCAGCCGAATCACCCTGCTGCATTGCCTCACCAGCCATCAAAAACAGGGAACGCAACAGGTCAAAGTCAGACGACGTGGGGTCGGAAGCAGACTCAGGATCAATCGGATCTTGAACAGGCTGCGGCTGTTCATCCACCGGCTCAATGGATGGGTCATCAACCTCAGCATCCATTCGTGGAAGCAATCCCTCCAGAAGATCAGGATGCTCAATGGGAGGGCTAAGGCTTAACTCAATCCCGCCACGATGGATCTCTTGCGGTTCGCTCTCAGCATCAGCCTGAAGAGACTGACTCACTTCACGTTGGGCTTGCTGGCGAAACTCCGATGCTTCTTTCTGAAGACGCCTGGAAAGATCCATGAGCTGCTCAACAGTCAACAGGCTGGAGCAACGCTGGATGAGCCCATCAAAAGTCTGCTGAAGTTCAGCCTGCTGCTCCGAAGACATCCGCGACAATCGTTCGCCCCTCTCACACAAAAGATGGCCAACTGCACTGCGTACGCTCGGCAACAAGAGGTTGCGCAGTAGTTGTAGATAAAGTGCTTGCTCTCGATACAGCAAAGGAGCCAGACGTCGGCATCGCTGTTGAAGCCGACGCAGCTGTTCCTTGGGGTCGTAACCGCTCGGGGAGTGAGTCTCAGCCGTCAAAATCAGCTGTTTGTCATCGATGCCACTTCCGTAGCAAAGTCAACTTGCTCGATTTCAATACCTTCACCAAGGGTGTATCGAGTAAAGCGCCGAACCTTGATGTTTTCACCGATTTTTCCAGCCACTTCCTTCACCAAATCGGCCACTGACATTGAGCTGTCACGAATGAATGGTTGATCCAACAAGGACAATTCCTTCAAGCGTTTGCCGATACGTCCTTCGACAATTTTGGTCTTCATCTGATCTGGCTTGCCATCCAGGTCATCGCGACCCATTTCGATGGATTTCTCACGATCAATGATGTCTTGAGGAATCTCATCTGTGCTGACGTATTCCACGTTGGGGCAGGCTGCAACTTGCATCGACACGTCGCGAAGCAATCCCTGAAAGAGATCACCACGGGCGACAAAATCAGTCTCACAGTTGAGCTCTAGCAACACGCCCACACGAGCACCTGTATGGATGTAACTGCCAATCGCTCCTTCTGCAGCTGCACGACTTGATTTCTTTTCGGCACTTGCAATGCCTTTCTGACGAAGCCATTCGACGGCTTTCGTCGTATCACCACCGGTTTCTCCGAGGGCTTTCTTGCAATCCATCATCCCTGCGCCAGTTTTGTCGCGCAGTTCTTTAACCAGCTTGGCTGAAACGGACGCCATGATGTGAATTAAGTGGGGGGTCTATGAGAATGCCGCTACGGCTATGAACACGCAGCGGCGAAAACTAAGGATCTAAAAGCTGATGATCAGCCCTGGCCATCATCGCCACGGCCGTCCTGACCGCCATGACGTCCTTCGTTGATTGCATCAGCCAAACGGCTCAACACCAACTGAATCGAACGGACCGCGTCATCGTTGCAAGGAATAGGAACCTCACACAAGTCGGGGTCGCAGTTGGTGTCCAACATCGAAACCAACGAGATGTCGAGCTTGCGAGCCTCTAATACTGCGTTCGTTTCACGGCGCTGATCCACAAGCACCACAACGTCGGGAATCCGACGCATGTTCTTGAGACCACCCAAGTATTTCTGAAGACGCTCGAGTTCACGACGCAGAACCGCACCTTCTTTCTTAGGGCGCATAGCGATGGCACCACTCGATTCCATCCTCTCAAGATCTTTGAGACGATCAATCCTTGCCTTCATCGTGGTCCAGTTGGTCAGCATTCCGCCCAACCAGCGCTGGTTCACGTATGACGATCCGCAGCGAAGGGCTTCTTGAGCCACAACTTCGGACGCTTGCTTCTTGGTACCAACAAAGAGGAAACGCTTGCCGCTACGCGCAGCTGTACGCACCCATTTGTAGGCGTTGTTCATGCAGACAGCTGTCTGCACCAAATCAATAATGTGAACTCCGTTGCGCGCGCAATAGATGTAGCGCGACATCTTGGGGTTCCAGCGACGGGTCTGGTGACCAAAGTGGGCACCAGCTTCCATCATCTCGGAGAGAGTGACGACAGCCATGTTTGTTTAGGGGTTTCGGGTTCGCCTCCACCTGTCAGGTATGGCGTGTGGTGAGCAAAAACTCAGAGCACAACGTCGAGCACCCGAAACGGACAGGTGTGCGGGGTGAATAGGACGCCTTAATTTAACAAAGAGTCAGTTCATGTTCGGAAACACGCTGTCTGGGTGATCCTCAACGGGCCAATCTTCATTGACGCCACCGATCAGCAATTGATCCAGCTTCACAACATCAGAGTTGAGTTGCTTCAAAGCATTGATTAAAACGTCTAGACCAATTCCATCACTGGTACCCAGATCCAACCAGCAGCGAGCCCACTCCTCTTGATACTCCAGCTGACCCATGTTGTGCATCAAGGCGGGCATCGCTGAGGAGGCATCGTCGTTGTCGTAACTCATAAAGCTCAGGTCCTCTGCTTCTTCATGCACCTGGAGGTTCTCGGCATTGAAGCCACCAAGCCGACCGATCACATACCAGCTGTCAAAGATGCCATCCACATAATTTCGCTCGCCCTGACCAGGAATTTCACTAAACCGAAGCCACACCCAGCAATTAAACGGATCAACCTCTCGAAAACGAACGTCCATGGCTTATCTGAGACCTTCGCATCATCGCTGTCTCAAAAGAGATCGGCCACGATCATGATCAATCATGCTGAATACAGCACTGCAATCAACAGAACCATCTGAGCCCAATGCTGGAGCTGAACGACATTCGATTCCGGCCGGCCACGTCAGAACGCGTGGTCCTGAACGACATCAACCTCAAAGCATCACCAGGCGAGCCGGTGTTGATCTCAGGCAATAGCGGCAGTGGCAAAACGAGCCTGCTCGAAGTGATCAGTGGCTTAGCAGGAGCACAGAAAGGCTCAATCCACTGGAATCAGGAAGCACTCACGCGACGGCAAAGGCGCTGGCTGTGTGGCGTGGTGTTTCAGTTTCCTGAAAGGCACTTTCTGGGATTGAATGTGTCTCAGGAATTAAAGCTTGGCCACAAACGGCTCACGAGTGAAGAGCGAAGCCATGTGCTGAGGCGTGTAGGGCTCGGCGATGTGGATCTAAGACAAGCCCCAGAACGCTTGAGCGGAGGGCAACAACGACGCCTTGCCTTAGCTGTTCAGCTGCTACGGCGTCCACAAGTGTTGCTACTGGATGAACCAACCGCTGGTCTTGACTGGTCCGTGCGCTCCGAAGTGCTCGAGCTACTTCAAGATCTCGCCCAAGATCGGTTACTCATCGTGGTGACCCATGAACCAGATCTCTTTGAAGAGTGGAGCGGAAACCACTGGACCTTGAGAGAAGGACGTCTCCACGCTCTGTCACCATTGCCCCTGTGATGAACAAACGCCATGGGTGACTGCCTTGTCCGGGCCACGGCAGCTGGCGGAGGCATCAGGCTTGTGGCGGTGATCACCACAGAAGCCACTCGTGAGGCGAGGCGGCGGCATGGCCTGTCCTACTTAACGACGGTGATGCTCGGGCGTGCCATGAGTGCTGGGCTGTTATTAGCCAGCTCTATGAAGGTCCGACACGGCCGTGTGAACTTGCGTATTGGCTCCGATGGACCAATCGGTGGATTATTTGTCGATGCAGGCAGAGATGGTCGCGTACGCGGGTATGTAGGGCACCCAGAACTTGAATTAGATCCCATTGAAGATGAAGCCGGTCACTACAGCTTTGATTTCCATGCCGCAGCAGGCACAGGCTATCTTCACGTTGTAAGGGACGAAGGGAAAGGAGAACCATTCAGCAGCACTGTTGAATTAGTTCGTGGAGGAATTGGCGAGGATGTTGCATCGTATTTGTTGCATTCAGAACAAACACCCTCAGCCGTCTTTGTTGGAGAAACCATCAACCAAGAGGGGCTGGAATGCAGTGGTGGACTTTTAGTGCAGGTGCTGCCGAAAGCAGCAGAAGAACCAGCACTGGTTGCATTACTGGAGGAGCGTTGTAGAGAAATTCACAACTTCAGCAAACATCTACGAGATTGTCAGGATCACCTTGAAGATCTGCTTGAAGCTGTTTTTCCAGATTTAGATCCTCAGCCGATTCCAGCTGGAGATCCGTTACAACCAATTCAATTCTCATGTCCTTGCAGCAGAGAAAGAAGCATCAACGCCATGAGATTATTTGGCAAGGATGAACTCAATATTATGCTCAAGGAAGACAAAGGCGCAGAAATCATTTGCCACTTCTGCAATGAAGTCTACAAACTTAACGAAAAAGAATTATCGGAGCTCATCAATAGTTTATAAATTTCCAACTCAGAGCAACAGCAATATCCCAGCAAGAACAACTAAATAGGCTGGTAATGCTTCGAGGAGGATCGAATTGAAGGGCAACCCTGCTTGGGTGGCGAACAAAGCACCGATCACCGCTCCGAGAACCAAGCCCAAGGCCACTAAAGCCAAACTCCAACCCAAAGCACCAAGTGGTCTTCGACCTCGCTTGACTTGCGAAATGAACAAGCCAATCGTGGAGAGGGCTAGCACTAAGTCGACAGCTGTTGGAGCAGCAATCAGCAGCAATAAACCAATGCCACCAGCAATGAGCCTTACGAGCAACCCTTGGCCTTCCACCAAACTCAAACTTGGAAGAAAACCTGCAGAGTTCAACTTGGGACTCGGCAGAGAGAGGTTCCGGATTCTGGTTAAGAGAGCAGAGGTATTAACCGGCGACGTTGAGGGAGTCGATACACCTTGTTTTTCAAGTCGAGAAGCCGTAACAGCTGCAGAGCTAATGGTTCCCGATTGTCTTTCGCGCAAGCGTCCCATCAAAACTGCGTCGTAAGCCGTTTCAATGCGAGCCCTGGCCATGGGATCATCACCGGCGGCCTTCAAAGACGTTTCACGCGCACGTTGCACGTCCTCGAATCCCGCATCAGCAGGAATTCCAAGCCTTTCATAAGGATCCTGGGACTCTGAGCTCGAGCCGAGATCAACCCCTGATGCCATTAATCCACTTCAATCTCTAATGAGCGTATCGAGTAGAGCGCACAATCGGGAGAGCTGAGTTGAATCAAAACAGTGGCTGCCCGTGTTTGAACCCTTGAACCTTTTCAAGTTGCCGTCTGCATTGGGGAACTTCAGCGCTCTCGAGCCACTTTCTACGTTTGATCAACGGCATTTGGGGTGGAAGGTGATAGCCCTCAACCACCTCAACACGATCCTGTCCAGGACGAAAACATACGTAGTCCGTCCCTCCATCGGAGCATGGACGTAAAAGCCAGACGTGACGCAAGACAAGCAGATCCATCGGATCAGTCTGGCGAGCATGAAGCAATGCCGTGGGTGGTCAAAAGCCGCAATCGCTGCTCAAAGACTGATTGGCTCAACACCACTCACAACAGGCGCAACAGTACTGACTTCAAGCTCGGGATGCTCCTCAACAAGTTGATTCAAATTCCATTCATTTTTGAACAACAACACCGGACGATTCCATGCATCGCGAACTGTCTTGCAATTAAAAATACGACCCACATCCTCCAAGGAAGACCAGCCACCCGTCACCCAGCGTGCCACCTGAAAACCAAGAGGTTCGAGGCGAGTTTCTACCCCATACTCATGTTCAAGGCGGTACTGCACCACTTCCAACTGCAACTGGCCAACGGCAGCAAGAATGGGATCGCGCTTACTTTCGTCGGTGTCATAGAGAATTTGAACAGCACCCTCTTCACGTAACTCATTCACTCCTTTGCGGAAACTTTTAAATGCAGAGGGATTGGGATTGCGCAACCAACTAAAGATCTCCGGACTAAAGCATGGGATACCTTCATATTCAACCTTTGTTCCTGTATAAAGAGTGTCTCCAATTGAGAACATTCCAGGATTATTCAAACCAATCACATCACCAGGATAGGCATCTTCAACAACAGCCCTATCTTGACCAAATAATTTCTGAGGCCGCGAAAGACGGATGGTACGACCAGTACGGGCATGACGCACGGACATATCTTTTTCAAAACGTCCACTACAAACACGAACAAAAGCTACGCGGTCACGATGACGTGGATCCATATTCGCCTGCAGCTTGAAAACAAACCCACTGAAATCAGGGCGTAAGGGGTCAACCGGACCATCAATACCTATACGTGCAACAGGCTTTTGAGCCATATCCATAAACGCATCGAGAAATGGACGGACACCAAAATTAGTCATGGCCGATCCAAAAAAGACCGGGGTGAGTTCACCGGCATGAACCAATTCAAGATCAAGTTCAGCACCAGCTGCTTCAAGAAGCTCAAGATCCTCAACAGCCTGAGCAAGCAATTCTGGTTCAACTAAATCTTTCAATTGCGGATCATCCAAATCCAACAGCTTTTCCTCAGACTGGCGACCGCGCTCTGCACGGCTAAACAGAACAACCTGTCGCGTACGACGATCGATCACTCCACGAAACAATTCACCACTGCCAATCGGCCAATTCACAGCCCAGGGAGTAAGACCTAATTCAGCTTCGATTTCGTCCAACAGAGCTAAGGGCTCTCTTCCAGGACGATCCATCTTGTTGATGAACGTAAAAATAGGAATCTCACGCATCCTGCATACCTCAAACAGCTTGCGAGTTTGAGGTTCAAGGCCCTTCGCGGCATCTTCAAGCATCACCGCGTTATCAGCGGCAGCAAGAGTGCGGTAAGTATCTTCAGAAAAATCCTGGTGACCGGGAGTATCCAACAAATTAATCGTGCTGCCGGAGTAGTCAAATTGCAGCACTGTCGACGTAATCGAAATACCGCGCTGTTTTTCCAACTCCATCCAATCGGAGGTGACTTTGCGTTGCTCGCCTCGAGCCTTCACAGCACCAGCTTGTTGAATCGCGCCTCCATAAAGCAACAGTTTCTCGGTAAGCGTGGTTTTCCCAGCATCTGGGTGGGAAATAATCGCAAAATTGCGACGTCGAGCCACAGCTTCAGCAAGACCATCCTCACCTCTAAATACGCCAAACGAATCGCTGCTCTCAGTTCCCAAACGCGTGCTCATGATCTCGCTGTTGACACCACCAGCCTGACAGTCAATGGTCGCAGGAGCATCAGGATCACCACCGACCAGAAATCTCGAGGTATCGATCACCAATCTCCTTCACCATGAATTGGCTCAAACCAGCAAGCTCAAGCTGGTCACAGACCTCGACAACCGTGAAGGCAGCCATCAGGGATGCTCGAAAGTCGCGTTGCAAGACGGAAGGGGCCTCACTGACATAGCGATCACAAAGCGCATCAACCTCCTGCTCCTTTGAGGGGCGACGTAAATCGCGGTGCAACATGAAGGCATTGGGTGCAGCAAGCTGCTTGACGGAATCCCAAAGCGTTTGGGGGTTATGGAGATGGTGCAAAAAGCTATTACTAACGATTACAGAGGCATCTCTTATCTGCTGCAAATCATCAAGACAACAATGACTTAAGTCAACATGTTGATACTGCAAATTCTGTATAAAAATCCTTTTAGCGAAAAGTCTTTGATTGGCCATGCTGATCATTGAAGAGGCCCCATCAATACCGATCACATCAGACGAGGGAAAACAAGAAGCAAGCAACTCAGAAACATTGCCTGGTCCACAACCTAAATCTAGAATTAAACTAGCTGAAGGCAAAGTAATGCAAGAATTAGAAATCAGTTCAAGCAAACTTTCTACAACAGAATGATCACCAGCACTAAAGTCTGCCTCTGCATAGGCAATCACCTGATCAGGGGCATTCATTAACTCCGGTTCAGGACAACGTTGCATAAAAATCAAGAACGAAGAGATTCGACAAAAAGAGTCTGGGAGGGGAAGGGAATTTCAATATCATTCTCGCCAAGGACTTTAATGAAACGTTGATGGAGCCTGTGAATACTATCTTCGAAATCATTCTGCATACGATGTGATGAAGATATTTCAATCTCATGGTCATAGCTACAAGCGGAGATTTTAAGCAAGCGACAAGCAACACAGTGAAGATCCGGATCAACATTCACAGCTGAACGCAACAGCTCGGGAACTCGCACTAACTGCTCCGAGGTTGTGGAATAAGAAACACCGATCGTAATTTCATACAAATCAATCCTCTCAAGTAGTTCCTCAAGCTGCACCAATAGGGTCTCTCTCATATGGAGATAGGCTGGCCAACCATGTAGTTCAACCAAAACAAAAACAATTAGTGTCTTGCCATCGCCAGAATCATTATCCAAGCTCACAAGAGATGACTCTGCTTTTAAACCATGAAGGCGTTCAGGATCATCAATCAGAAGACGCGATTGACAAAGCAACTCTTCCAACTGAAAGGGTGAAAAATGAGCAGGCAATTGCATGCGTAATTCCATACCCTGTCGAGGATTAGGTGACGGAGAACTGTCTCTCCTCGAGAAGTTAATAATGGTGGCTTCATCCGCCACGGAATTTGGAATCTTGACAAGACTTTCAAGCGTTTGCAGCTCTAACGAACGAAGCCCAATTTTCGTTACGAAGCCAAGGTTGTCACCAATTTGGCAAAATTCACCCACGCGAAGCGGGCGATCCGTCTGAATCGACAAGCCAGCAAATAAATTTCCAAGTAATTTTGATGCACCAAGACCAATGGCAAGACCTGGAACTGCCGAAAAAGCGAGCACTGTACTTGCAGGCAAACCCAATAAAAGCAACAAGCGATAGATAAGAACAACCGCAACAAGAAGTCCAGCAGCCCTACTCAGAGGCATCACAAGGTTGCTGATCCGTTGCAATTGGAGTCTCGAACTACCACCTCGAAGGCGGGTAAGTAGTTCAGCGCCACTACGACCTAAAGCTTCTAAGAAATAAAAGACAAATACACTTGCTGTTAAATAAAATACAATATTAAAAAAGTAGGTTGCAAGCACCAACGGAAGGCCCGTAAAATTAATCACATTATCTATGAATTGATCCGTCAAGTAAGTTGAAAAAACAACAGGAAGAATAACGACGACTCTTGTCCATGCTGTATTATCTTGGAGCCAAGCAGAAACGGTAATTTGGAGAGATCCTGAGTCTCTGTAGGTTGTAATTAATTGACCAACAAGCCAAAGAATTACCAAAAGATAAAGGGCAAAAACAACGGCCGCACTCCCAATTTGAAAAAGCGTTTGTCCCTCAATAGGGATCTCGATGACACGCCTTAGTCCAGCGGGAAGCATCAAATACCATTTCGGAGGAACCAGATATCCAGGCGTAAAAATGAAGTCTTTGTAAAAATAAGGAGTCGCAAAAGGTTGATTGACTTGCGGTTGATTCTGAATTTCATCATACATTTCATGGATTGATGAAACCGTATTACTTGCAAAATAAAAATTTTGATTATTAGTATCACTATCAAGCACGGTTGTCAGCTCAATGGCTGTACCTGGAATTCTCCAAGAAGTAACTGGATCAGACCCATCATCACTAGACGTTTTTAAATCCGCAATGCTTGGAATAATGATTGGCTGATGACTATGAGAAAACACATAGTCAAGAACATGTTTAAGTTGAATCGCCGCCTCGTCAGCCATATCACTACGAACACTCTCCGGAAATTGTGAGGAATCAAGCGACTTCACAGCCAGATTAAAAAACAAATCTGTATCTTCAATTTGCTCTCGCCGTTCTTTAGAAGAAAACAGTCCATTGTCCAATGTTGCCTGTTGCCCGAGCGAGTCGGCACGATGCCCAACCTTTGCCATAACGGCATAAAAATTCAGCAGTGTGACTTTTGGACTCTCCCCAACCACTTGACCCAGAACGATTTCAGTCCAAGACGATGAAATGGCTTGCAGGGATGGATAAAAAGGTTGCTCTTGGAGTGGAATTGCGTTCGGGGGGGCTGAAACCACGTCAACCGATCGGGCTTGCGCAGATCTGAGCCCCATCGTTGGAAGCAATGACATCACAACGGCAAACAAAAAAACCAGTGCCCGCCTTTTCCATGAGCGACTGCAGCTGCGGCGCTCAACCATGGTCATTAGTCGCTAAGAACAGACTCCAATAGTGGCAGCGAAGCGAAATTAAGGGGGAACTCATACCGCCATCACAGCCCAAACACCGTTGATAGTGCTTAGAAAGACATACACACCCCATTGGTGGCGTTAAGATCCCAAAAGGACAAGCCATCAACCGCTAGTGACTCTCACACCAAGCCGCACCGAAAAGCTAGATACGCAATCCACAGGGATCACCCCAACAAATGGTGACTTCCCTGTCTCTGCGCCCGCAGCCAACCCGGTGTTTTATCGGACTTACAGCCGTCGTTTGCCCAAAGGTCGAGAAAGCTGGCATGAAGTTGGGGAAAGAAATCGATCAGGACTCCTCAAGCTTGGCTCCCTTAATGCCGAGGAAATGGAACTCTTGGCAAGGATGCAGGCTGAGAAGAAAGCACTTCCCTCAGGTCGCTGGCAATGGATTGGTGGCACTGCTTGGATCGAGAAGCCTGAAAATTTTTCGGGGGCTTACAACTGCACCTCCACAAACCTTGTGGATTGGGAAGCGTTTGGTCTGATGATGGATTTAGCGATGATGGGATGTGGGACAGGCGCCATCATTGAGCCCCACTTCATCGATCAACTACCAGTCATCAGCAATCCAATTGAAGTTTTAAGCGTTTCAAATATTGGAATCACTCCTGCAGAAAAGCGTCAAGAAAAAACGACCTACAGCATCAGCGATGACAACGTTTCAATCAAGGTGGGCGACACAAGACGAGGTTGGGTTGACAGCTACCAATTGCTCTTAGAACTCAGTAGTGATTCTCGTTTCGAGGGGCGAAATATCAAGGTTGATATAGATCTTTCTGACGTACGCCCCGTCGGCGAAACCCTCAAGGGTTTTGGAGGCATGGCGAATCCAGTGAAGCTGAAAGATCTTTACGGTCGAGTAGCCAAATTGCTAGGCAGAGCGATTGGCAGAAAGCTCACTTCGATTGAATGCTGTCTCCTCATTGATGAGGCAGCCGTCACCATTGTGGCTGGCAACATCAGACGCAGCGCAGGCATGCGTCAATTCGCATCCGATGACACATCAGCAGCTGGTGCAAAGGAGAACTTGTGGCAAAAGGATTCAGAAGGGAACTGGAGGATTGATCCAGAGCGTGATGCACTGCGAATGGCCAACCACACGCGCGTCTATCACACCCGCCCAAGCAGAGATGTGCTGCTGGAAGCTGTTACGCGTCAATTCCACAGCGGAGAAGGCGCCATTCAATTCGCCCCCGAAGCACTCGCTCGATCAAACGCTGATCTCCTATCCACTCAAGAACTAAGAAGCGAATTTATCGAGATTTATTGCGACCAAGGCCGTCAGGAAGCTGGTCGCTGGCTTCAACAAAATCATGGTCCGATCTCTGAAGAAGAGCTTGAGCATCGACTGAGCCGTTATGGCTTAAATCCTTGCGGTGAAATACTAGGCGCAGATTTTCATTGCAACCTTGCAGAGGTACATCTCAACCAAATTGATCCCAAGGATGAGGATTCACAACGAGACGCCTTTAGAGCAGGCGCGCTTTCAGTTGCGTGTCTACTTAATCACAACTTTGAAGTGGAACGTTACCGGCAGAGTCGCGCCTGGGACCCAATTGTGGGTGTGAGCTTTACTGGCTTATTTGACTTCTTCGTTCATGCATTTGGAACACCTTGGTTGCAGTGGTGGGAAGCTGGCAGACCTGAAACCGAGGAGGGTCTCAACTATAAAAAGCAAGAGGCTGAGTATTTAAAACGTTGGAAGTCCATCGTGAATGAAACCGTCTGGGATTATTGCGAACGACATGGTTTGCGCTGTCCAAACCGCTGCACCACAGTTCAGCCAGCCGGCACAAAAAGCCTGCTCACAGGAGCTGCACCTGGATGGCATCCCCCCAAAGCTCAACGCTTTATCCGCAGGATCACATTTCGCAAAAATGATCCTGTTGCGATGGCCTGCATGGATTATGGCTACACCATTGTTCCATCTCAGTCGGATAAGGATGATCAAGGTCGCCTTTTAAACGATCCATTTGATACGCGCTGCACGGAATGGTTAGTAGAAATACCAACCGAAGTGAGCTGGGCCAATCTGCCAGGAGCAGACACTGTGGATATCAATGCATTTTCAGCATTGGCGCAGTTTGACTTCTACATGCAAGTCCAGACGCACTTCACCGCCCACAACACATCGGCCACGATCGAATTTCGAGAACATGAGATCGAACCTTTAACTGATGCTCTTTATCAGACAATCCAACAAGGGGGTGGATACATTTCTGCGGCACTCCTTGCACGATTCGATGCAAATGCAACCTTCCCTCGCCTGCCCTTCGAACCAATCGATGCGAAAACCTACGAGCGCATGCAGAAGGAAGTCATTGAACGCCGAGTCAACAATGACTTTTTTGACGCATTGCAAATGTATGACAATGGAGAGCTCACAGAAGCAGGACCAGCTGGATGCGATTCAGACAAATGCCTCTTACCCTTGGCGAAACCTAACAGCTAAAAATTAGATAAAGAGCTTTGGCTTTTAGCTTGAGCTCTTTTTTCATTCCAGTATTCAATTCAATCAGACACTAGATCAGTATTTGACAATTCCTTAAACCAAAATTTAATTGGTGGTTCGAAAATATCTCAGCAATCACAAAGAAATGAGCTGAGTTTCCATAACAACCTCAAACTAGGCGAGATGATAAAATATTGGAACACCTGGAGAGGTGGTCGAGTGGTTTATGGCTCTGGTCTTGAAAACCAGCGTGGGTGCAAGCCCACCGTCGGTTCGAATCCGACCCTCTCCGTGCTTTAACCAAGCAATGCCCAGTTACTGACTGGGCTTTTTATTGCCGAAATGACTGAATAATGCCAGCTACAAAATGCAAAGAGTCTTTATGCCTGAACGGCACTAAGCGGAAGGTTGGAGCAACATCATGTATAAGCGTTGATTCACTGGCAATTAGGCACATGGAATTCTTATACATAACACTAATGGTCAAGGTTCTTATAAGCCCATATCAACCATACAAATGACAAATATTTTAATTCTCATGCGATGACTAAAAATCAGAACGGATTCAAAAAGATAGCCATCGTCAAACCAATAACCGATTCCCCTTGATCACGTAATCTTTTATAAGTCCTCAGATATATCGATAACAAAGACTTGATATTCTCTGTATTAGTTGCTGGACTAATAACAGCGCTACCGCCAAACTGGATGGGCAGGGATATGCGTTTTATTCCTGCAAGAGCGGTGACAGCTGTGAGCGATTAACCACAACCTCCAACTCGCAACAATAGATCTTGACAACTTTTTAGCCTCCCGATGAGCACGTTCCTCTTTCCACTCCGTAAGGAAGACCTAGTCACTGAAAATGTGCGCTAATTCTCTTCCCAGAAAACCCCAATGATCGGTTTCCTGATTGAACTGCAGAACGTTACTCATCGAAGCCAGCCATGGTTTGCAACAGATGAATGTGAGCGCATGAATGATCATAAGCTTAATGACCACGCACACTGCCAAGCATATTTCCGAGAGATCACAGCGTGCCCACTCATCACCTGCAACTGCCCAACGTTCTTATTGTCAACGAAAAGCTCAGCAACAGTACGTCCATAGCGATCTGTTGAGATTCGGCGAATACCAACCATTCGTCCTGAGACTAAGGCCCTCAAGTGGTTAGCAGAACGCTCGAACAAGCTGTTGTCATAAGAAATGGGGCTCATCCTGGTGGCCCTGAAACGAGAACGTCTAGTTTTTTCAGGAGCATCGATACAAGCCAACCGCACTTTTTCAGCATCAGTTGTCGTACATGTATCCCCGTCATAACAGCCCTGAAAACGAACGAGAGGAAGGCGCTGATCACTAGCTCCTCCAACTCTGGCCTGAGCCAACAACATGAAGATGACAAGGAAAAGAAGCTTCACCATGAATGCATTTTAAGCATTGCAATAGATGAGAGTAATAATTTTAAAAAGAAAGACATAACTTGTGCTGACATTATCAACGCAAAACAAAAAGATTGACCCTAAGGATTCGCCCCCCGAGCATGACGGGGGTACAAAGAATTAAAAAAATAGGCACTGGTCGATATGACTTACTGAGCAGACAAAACCCAGTAGCGACGATAAATCGACTGCGTTATAGGGCAGGCAAAAAGGACTGCCATGGGATGGTTTGATGCGTACTGAAATTTTAATAGCTCGAACGTAAGAGACATACAAGTAATGAATGACGCAAAGCAAGGAACAATTAAAACATTTAAGATTCAAAACGGACTAGTATCAATACTTGACAAGATTGGGAGTAGAAGAGGCGCCAGGCATGCCTGGACTCATGGCCAGAATGTCAATAGTCTCTGCGACAACAATAAATACGATTCTAAGCCTAATAAGAATATAAACATATAAAACCATACCAATTTAAATACTTAACAAGCATATTCAAGCGACTAAGTAGCAACAATGCAGTTAATTTGAGCATCAAAATAGCGTTCAAACCTCAAGAAAGAGCTAAAATGAGCAAAATAAAAAGACTCCAAGGAATAACTTAACTTCACACCCAAGACATAGTCGAGGTCGATGCTCCAGAATTCGGATGAAATCCCATAAAGGAACGTGAATCGAATGGAAAATTTTGTCGATGTACGACTCAGCGCAGAAGAAGCTGAACTAATCGACTTTGCCCTAGACCTGGTGGTTGATGCTTACGGCAAGAACCTTGATCAAGGCGGAATCGTTGATCAACTCAAGGAAAAGTACAGAGGTACAGAAGCAAGAGCTTTTGTCGACCAGCTCCGCAGACGCTGCTACATCGCAACAGATCTAGACTAAGAAAAGAATCACAAGAACAAACTTCATTCAGAAACATGCATCGGCAATTAACATTCTGCTGTGGTCTCCACCATGGAAATCTTGACTAAAAAGAGTTGAGTTGATGCAAAGAATAACTATTCTTTCAGTATAAGTCTATAAATCAATTTGTGAACTCTACTTGATTATCAAAAGGCCAACGGGTCATCACAAATAATCGGTGCATTTTTTGACAATCACTCCGACGGCCATCAAAAAGATGAGTCCTTGCAAAGAGTCAGTGGAAGTAAACTGAAAACAGATCAAAGTGGAGGTGCGGACTCAACCAAACCTCTTATGAAAACACTTTTAGTACTTAGATCATAACCAATAAATTAGAGCTGAAGATGATACTCCACATTAACGACCGAACAAATCAGGAGACGCCAGCGAAAATGCTTTGACAAACTAAAAACTCATTCAACAACAAACCAACAATAGTAAAATTGTGGCTTACGAGTTGCGCGTCCCTAAATGCATTAGGGCAGGCAGAGATAGAGCTATAGATAGAAATTATGCATATCCATTCCCAGCTTGGAGTATTAGATCAAACAAATTGGTAACCTAGTTGAAAACCAATGCTCAGCTCTTGGTTTGGATGTGAACACTTTGCTTGCTATTGGGAACCACAATGCGAGACGATGAGCTCAATAAGTAAAATTACTCATGGTCAATATCGAACGGCTTACTCCTGATGGCTGGAAACCGAGTGCCAGCCAAGACGATCTTCATGCTGCCATCACTTACGCGAAAGGGCTCTGCATGGAAGAACCTTCCACGTACAGAGTTCTTTCGCGTAAGTGACGGCAGCATGAAGATCGGCCTGGCTGGCACTCGGTTTCCAGCCATCAGGAGTAAGCCGTTCAATATTGACCATGAGTAATTTTACTTATTGAGGCTATCGTCTCGCATTGTGGTTCCCAATAGCAAGCAAAGTGTTCACATCCAAACCAAGAGCTGAGCATTGGTGTTCTACTAGTTTGCTAATTTGTTTGATCTGATACTTCTAGCTGGGAATGGCTATGCATAATTTCTATTTATAGCTCTATCGCTGCCTGCCCTAATGCATTTAGGGACTCGCAACTCGTAAGAGACAATTTTAATATTGTTGGTTTGTTGTTCAATGAGTTTTTGGCTG
>JAVBIX010000030.1 GCA_030756895.1 Synechococcus sp. SP2 MAG | reverse complement strand
GTTTGGTGAGACAACAGGGGATTATTTGGATCAATGCAAGCTCAGAAGTCATGGGAGAAACCAAGATTGAGGAAACTGTCTCAGTTTGATGTCAATGGCATTTCACTCCGACTCACATCGACAGAACAACGAGCGAGTCCTCCGTATATCCATTCAGACAGAAACAACACATATCAGAGAAGATGGCTGATAAACACGAAAAGGCAAGCACTCAAAAATTGCCAACCAGTAACATCTCAGTGATGTAATAAACTGTTAACGTCTGAACCTTGCTTCACCTCCACCAAATAATTTAATCGCCACGGTTATAACTAACATATCAAAGTACTGCGTTCTAAATATCCAGAATCAAAATACTCCCTAAAACCAGCTGCTTTACCCACGAAGAGAGGTTCTGACTGTTTGGATCATGCGCTGATGGAAATCGGTTCTTTGCTTATGTAACCTCAGCAAAAAGCCCCGCTTAGCTGAGCCAGGCGGGGCGGGTGATGGGGAATCAATAGCATGACACACTTTGGCCTGTTTTCCACAAAGTCAGCTTTTTAGGACTCAGTCGCCAATTTTCTCCACAGCATGTGGGAAAACGAGTCCGCACTCAGCTGATCTGTGGAGCGTTCGTTCAAAGCCGTGGAGAACTGCTGGTTCACACTGTTGGAATCGATCTATTCTGAGATGGGCTGGGTGATGGGGATCATTCCAGTGAGCTCTCCCTCCCTCTTGAGGGAATTCTTATTTGAAACAGCAGACAGGGTGTCAGTGGCTTCATGTACATGGAGTCCAGCTCAGTATTTCGATGTAATTGCCAGAGATTATAAAATCACCAGTAACCTCTACATAATCCCTCGGGATTATGTACTTTTAATTGAATAATTTCTGCAATAAATTCGATTAGTAATCATCACTTTGATTGTTAGATCAAGTTAAGAATATTCCTCTGGAGGCGATATCAGTTTTAAGAAGGTGCTGCATTCCTAAATCTTGAAACTCATTGAAACCGAATTCCTATCAATAGATCATATTTACAATTAATAACTACTTTTTCGATCATTAGAAGCAAAGAAACGAAGATAGAGCAATTGCAAGTTTCTTCGAACGATACATATTTAGAGCCATGATCAAATAGCATAATAATGCAAAATCTGCTTAAAAGCTATGCAATATTGGCTAAAATATACAGATTATGCCTACTTTGACCCAAGCCAGCGGTATCAATACATCAAAAAATTATTATTATCAAATTTTAATAGCATTCATCACGAAATGATTAATGCAAAAGCACAGCTATCGATTAGATATGCAAGGATTTAGAGATACTGATCATGAGATTATTGGCGGGTAAATCGTGGACGTACATATTTCTGAGGCCTACATCAAAACAAACTTTCTCTACAGCTTCAAGATCACGTACCCCCCATAATGGATTGCGCTCACGCAACGATTGATCAAAGGCCTCATTACTCAGGCTCGTATGAGATCCATTTCGGCGATAAGGTCCATAAAGAATCAAACGACCTCCAATCGGCAGAATTTCAGATGCCTGCTTAGCAAGGGATTTGCAACAGCTCCAAGGGGCAATATGAATTAGATTAATTGCAACAATAACTTTTAAGTCAACACTTAAATGTTCAGGAAGCGGCCAAGACGGTTCAAGAACATCGATCTGTAAGGCTTGTGGCATCAAAGCACTCAGAGATTCATGTTCAATCCAAGCATTGATACTTTTGCAATGACTCGGATCAGGATCACTGGCTTGCCACAAAATGCCAGGAAAGCGACGCTGAAAAGTCACCGCATGTTCGCCACTTCCGCTTGCAATTTCAAGAGCAGAGCCTTGTTCCGGTAGCATTTCAGCAAGAACGTCTCCGATGGGGCCGCGATTTCGCTCTGTTGCTGGGAAATAGAGACGATCTTGATCTGCAGGTGAAACCATCACTAAAAACAGGTTGAGAATTTAAGGAGTATTTAAAAATTGATGAAGCTGATAGCTGAACAATTTTATTCATATTACCTACTACGACTTCGTTGTAAATACATCAATGCATCATTATTGAGTCAGACCAGCTAAAACTGCACCGTTCTGTTCATACAGCCACTTTACTAGATAAAATAGACTAAGAATTTACCAAAAAATTATTGCAAATAACTTGCAAGGAATCCAAACCTTAACCTGCTCAATAATCAGCACTTGTTTTTGAGAGACAGATTTGATCAGTAACGATGTAAGCAAGAAGCACATCATGCCTAAGAGAAAGGCTTGAGATTGAGGACAGCCTAAAAGCCTCTATTTGGTTCCGATGCTTTGCAATGACACTGTTTATGTCATGAGCTGATGTCATGGAACTCAAGCAGCGAGGCGTTGTCCCCCATGCGAGGGCGTAACTTGGTTGACAAAAATATGCCCTGAGGGGCCTAGAAGCGATGCCCCATCCATCACGACTGGCTGCTCTACAGGCCATTCAACAACGCAAGCCAATGGCTTGTGAGAAAACTCCTTCTCTAGAAGAGATCTGGGCCAGTGATGTCTTCACACTGGCGCGCATGAAAAATGCACTTCCTAAAGAAGCTTTCAAAGTCGTGCGTCGCGTGATCCGTGATGGAGGCAAGCTGAACTTAGAGGTAGCTGATGCGGTAGCTCAAGCGATGAGGGATTGGGCTGTCAACAATGGTGCTCACTACTACGCGCACGTTTTTTACCCCCTTACAAACTCAACGGCTGAGAAGCACGACGGGTTTATCAGTCCTCAAAAAGATGGCCAAGCCATCCATGAATTTTCGGGCAAACTCTTGATCCAGGGAGAGCCAGACGGAAGCTCCTTCCCAAATGGAGGGATCCGCTCCACTTTCGAGGCCCGTGGATACACAGCTTGGGACATCACCAGCCCTGCGTATTTGATGCGAACGCCTAATGGTGTCACCTTATGCATCCCCACAGTGTTCGTGAGTTGGACAGGCGAAGCTCTCGACAAAAAAACCCCACTCCTGCGATCTAACGCAGCAATGAATCGCCAAGCGCAACGGTTGCTTCATCTGCTTGGCAACAAGGACGTGGCTGCAGTGAATAGCTCATGCGGCGCTGAACAGGAATATTTTCTGATCGACAGTCAATTTGCAACGCTCCGTCCAGACCTTTTGCTCGCAGGCAGAACCCTGTTCGGTGCTCCCTCTCCCAAGGGACAGCAATTTGACGACCATTATTTCGGTGCGATTCCTGAACGCGTGCAGGTCTATATGCAGGACGTTGAACACCAGCTCTACAGGCTTGGAATTCCTGCAAAAACTCGACACAACGAAGTTGCTCCTGGGCAATTCGAAATAGCGCCTGTTCATGAAGCCGCCAACGTGGCGACGGATCATCAACAAATGATCATGACTGTGCTTCGCAGCACAGCAAAGCGCCATGGATTTACGTGCCTTATGCATGAAAAGCCATTTGCGGGAATCAATGGCTCCGGTAAACATGTGAACTGGTCTGTGGGCAACAGCACGCAGGGAAACCTTCTAGATCCTGGCTCAACGCCCCACGACAATCTCCAATTCCTCTTGTTTTGCGCCGCTGTGATCCGCGGGGTACATCGCTTCGGTCCGCTTTTACGAGCAGTCGTTGCGACGGCAGGAAATGACCATCGATTAGGAGCCAATGAGGCTCCACCCGCAATTATCTCGATGTACCTGGGAAAACAGCTTGAAGAAGTCTTCCAGCAGTTCCAGCGTGGCGAAGTGACCGGAAGCAGCACAGGAGATGTGATGCGTCTGGGTGTCGATAGCCTGCCTGAGTTCAAGAAGGATGCTGGCGATCGCAACCGAACATCGCCATTTGCTTTTACAGGCAACAGATTTGAATTCAGAGCCGTGGGATCTGGACAATCAGTGGCTGGACCACTGGTAGCGATGAACTCGATTCTCGCTGACTCACTGGAATGGATTAGCGATCAACTCGAGGCACATATGGCAGCTGGCCAATCCTTAGAAAAGTGTGCAGCAGCCGTTCTTAAGCAAGTGATGGACCAACACGGCACAGCCGTTTTTGGAGGTGATGGATATTCCGATGCATGGCATCAGGAGGCCACAGAGCAACGGGGTTTGGAAAACTTGCGCAACACTGCCACCGCCCTTCCTGTGCTGCGGCGGGATGACGTAAAAGAACTGTTTCAGCGTCAAGCTGTGATCTCACCTGTGGAATTGGAGAGCCGCTACGAGGTCTACAGCGAGCAGTACACGCTTGCAGTAGAAGTTGAGGCCAAAGTTGCACTGTCAATTGCAAGAACACAAATCAGCCCCGCTGTACAGAAACATCTGGGCTCATTGGCACGCAGTATTAGCCAACTACAAAACGTAGGCCTGAACCCTGATCAACGAACTCTCCAATACACGGCAGAGCTACAGCAACGGATGCAGGATCAAGTCAATGCTCTCGATGATGAATTGCACCAGCTGCATCACGGAGATACCACTGCATCCATGAACCACGCAGCAAACGTTCTTTTGCCACGTCTTCTGCAGCTGCGTGATGTTGTGGATGCACTTGAAGGCCTCGTCGATGACGATCGTTGGCCTCTACCTTCTTATCGGGAAATGTTATTCGTGAGTTGAGCAAGGAACGCGTCATGGCACCAACTAGGAAGGCAGTAAGTCGCAACATGCTCTTGGTCCTTGTGATCAATGCTGCCTTACCCATGGCGGTAGCCGCCGAACCGACCCATCCCACCCAGATTGTCACCGTACTCAAGGTCAACAATGGCCAAGAGGTGCTAGTTGAAATCAATGGAGAAGGAAGAGCGGTTCGTCTGGCCTGCATTCAAGCTCCCTTGCACCAGCAACAACCCTGGTCTAATCAAGCGAAGTCAGCACTAAGCAAAGCACTGCAGCAAGGCTCTTCCGTACAGATGGAACTACGGGCCCGCGATGTGTATGGTCGGGTTATAGCAAGACTACTGAAGGGAAAAACTGACATTGCCTCCCCTCTCATTAGCAGTGGACGAGTTTTTGCCTACGACGGTTACCTAGGCCGATGCGACGACCTGAACTATCAGAAATTGCAGAGTGAAGCTCAACTTAGGGAAGCAGGACTATGGGCCATACAAGGAGGGATTGCCCGACCATGGGACTTGCTCGAGGCAACAGGTAATCAACAAGAACCCTAGATATATGCCACTTGGTAAAAATTGCCACAATTTTGCTCGAAGCAATCAAGCTAAATGGGTAAAGACGTAAAAAAATTTGTGGGCTACGAACCTGGAAGTACCGATTGCCGCCTGTTGATTGATGCCAAGCACCATCTCGAGGAAGCGCTGTTGACCTTGTATGCAATGCCGCACACGGATCACATACAAAGACAATTAAAAGCCGTCTATCGACAGCTTGAAGGGATGCATGATCTCAAGCGTGCTGGAGGATCTCAGGTGTCGCTTCAGAATGCAGATTGGTATTCAGAATCCGTTCAATCATGACTCTGGTATGAGCATTCAAAAGAATTTATGAATTCGCAGCGCTTATCGGGCAGAATTGAAGGGAAATCCCCCCTCTTTGCATGTTTGAGAACCGCGATCGGCCCGCCTGGGTGAACTGGCTATTTCTTGCGATCTTTCTTTTTAGCTCGTGGCAACTCGCCGGATATTGGTTTGAGCAGCTCCATGGCTAAGGACGCCACTGCAGGCTGTCCCTGAGGAAAGTCAAAGAAATAGTCAGAACAATCAAAGATCAACTCATTCAATACATGAAAGGAAGAAAAAATAAAAGAGAAATTCAGTGATATTGAAAGCAATTTGCAATCATAAGCAAGGAAAAACTAAACTTACATATCAGACAATCAGCAGCTAGCAAGAATATCCTGCGACAACAACTCTTACTTTTACTATCTGCCTAATAAGAGCATCAGGCCTTAAGTTGATTCGCAGATGGACTAAACCAGGAAAAGCGAGCAATAGCCACCATTGATACACGGCAATGTGACCAATAAACAACTTAAAAGAGACCAGAATGCATAGCATGAGAAAACTAATGAAACAATATGGCAATTCCTCCAAAGGATTTCACACTCTCAACTCAAAACTCGAGGGTTGAAGGAGTCAGCAATCAAAACATAGAGATTAATACAGAAGATGAAGTAGGAAAACTAATAAATAATTGCTATGGACAAATATTTTTCCACCTATTGGAAAACGATAGAGAAGTATATCTTGAATCACAATTACGTAATAATTCAATAACCGTACGCGATTTCATCCGTGGGCTTTTTCTTTCTGACCGATTCCGGAGAGGTTACATAGAATGCAATAACAACTACCGATTGGCAGAACAAGTCATAGCAAGAGCATTGGGGAGAAAAGTATACAATGGAACCGAAGGCTTGGCATTATCGATAATCATTGCAGAAAAAGGATTTAATTATTTTATAGACTATATTCTGGATAGTGACGAATATATGTCTAGATTTGGCTACGATATTCC
>JAVBIX010000003.1 GCA_030756895.1 Synechococcus sp. SP2 MAG | reverse complement strand
TATCTGATGACCACAAACAGTTCTGGTTTTTACCAACAGCTGGGATTTGAACCAGCAAGCCCTCAGCAATTGCTGATTCGCAAGCAATGAACGAGTCATCCTGCGCAGAGGCTTGGCAGCTCTTCGTCCAAAAGCCCCACTAATCCCCTGGAATGGGTGCTGAGGGAAGCCACCGACAGCGGAGCTAAAACAAAAAGCGGATGAAGAGATTCGAACTCTCGACCCTCTCCTTGGCAAGGAGATGCTCTACCACTGAGCTACATCCGCAAAGCCGTGTTGAACGCTTTGTTCCTACGACTTGGGCAGCATGCAACACAAAGGGGCCGTTGGTCAATGCCCCGGCAATGCCTTCATCAAGGAAGCCATCTCTAAAGCCTCCAATCCATAGCTCCAGCCGAGATTGCTCTTGATTCCGGCACGCTCGAGGGCCTGCTGCATCGTATCGGTGGTCAGCACCCCAAAGATCACAGGAACGCCCGTGTCACGCGCCACAGCAGCAATCCCTTTACTGGCTTCCGCGACCACCACATCGAAATGGGGGGTGTCACCGCGAATCACGGCACCGAGAGTGATCACCACCTGGTAGCGCCCACTGCGGGCCAAATTTTGGGACACAAGAGGGAGCTCAAACGAACCCGGCACCCAGGCCACATCCAACTGAGCACTCTCAGCAGTCGTATCAACGCCGTGACGGGATAGGCAATCCAAACATCCACTCAGCAGCTTTGCCGTCACCAGATCGTTGAAACGGGCCACCACAACGGCGATACGAACCTGGCCTAAATCAGTGAAGCGTCCTTCAAACGTGGCCATAAAAAGCCTGGGGCAAGTGTGACCATGCTCCCATCAAGACGTAGCCGAGTCAGAAATGGTCTTCAGACCACGAAGTAGCTCACGCCCCAATTGAGCAGCACCAGGGCCACCCAAGCGATCCCACCCAGCAGGATCAGGCGGTTGGAACGTCCGCTGTCCTCATTCGAGGCATACAGCACAGGAACCGCCACGATGAGGGCAAACGACATCACCACCAGGGCCAGAACGGTGAGGGTGTTGAGGATCTGCATGGAGATTGATCGACGCCAGGGCGGTGCGAAAGATTCTCACATGCACCTGGAACCCTGGCCCACCTTGGAATCAAGCTTCACAGCTTGTGGTGATCCAAAGGCGACCTTCGCGGCTGTGAGTCTTACGATCCATGGATCGCTATGCCACCCGTGCCCCAACCGGACTTGGCCCTGCAGGGCAACCTTTTTGGGGATGCGGAACCGGCCAGTTCGCCGCCAAGCAAGGGCCAGAGAAGAGAAGATGAGCCCGATCAACTCGATGATCATGAGCTGACGCAAGACGCCAAGCAGCGCCCCCGTCAACGCCAACTTCAGCGCGAAGGCCAACAACCACATTCCGAACCCACCAGCAACGACAACAACAGCAATCACGACGCCAACAGCGACGACGACCTCCCGCCTTGGTCACACCACAGCCAGATCAGCCCGGAGCAGCTCACCCCGATGCTCCGCCACTACGTGGAACTCAAAGCCGCCCATCCTGAGCGGGTCTTGCTGTACCGGCTCGGTGATTTTTTCGAGTGCTTCTTCGAAGACGCCATCAACTTGTCGCGTCTGCTCGAACTCACCCTCACGGGGAAGGAGGCAGGAAAACAGATAGGACGGGTGCCGATGGCTGGCATTCCCCATCACGCTGCTGAGCGCTACTGCTCAGAACTGATCCGCCGCGGCCTCAGCGTGGCGCTGTGCGACCAACTGGAAGCCGCCCCTGCCAGTG
This sequence comes from Synechococcus sp. SP2 MAG, assembly GCA_030756895.1. Lineage (GTDB taxonomy): Bacteria > Cyanobacteriota > Cyanobacteriia > PCC-6307 > Cyanobiaceae > Synechococcus_C. Next base: position 7,101 of record JAVBIX010000003.1, on the reverse strand, counting down.
GATCCGCCAAAGGAACCTTGCTCCGCCGTGACATCACCAGGGTGCTGACACCAGGCACCGTTCTGGAGGAAGGCCTGCTCAGCGCGCGCCGCAACAACTGGCTGGCGGCGGTGGTGGTTGAACCTGCACAAGGCCGGCAGCCCTTTCGCTGGGGGCTGGCCTGCGCCGATGTGAGCACGGGCGAATTCTTAGTCCGCGAACAAGACAACAGCGCTGCGCTGCATCAAGAACTCGCGCGGCTCGATCCAGCCGAACTGATCCACCACAGCCAAAACAACGTTGCACCCAGCTGGTGTCCGGAGCGCCTGCAACGCTGCGACATCGGCAACACACCCTTCAGCCAACCAGAAGCAGAAGCGCTGCTCTTGGAGCGGTTCCGGTTGCAAACCCTCGACGGCCTAGGGCTGCAAAACGTTCCCCTCGCCATGCGCGCCGCCGGCGGACTGCTCGCCTACCTAAGCGAAACCTGCCCCCTAGACGACGACGGCATCACACCACCGCCCTTGGAGCGTCCGATCACCTGCTTTCCAGGAGACGCGCTGGTGCTTGATGCCCAAACCCGACGCAATCTCGAGCTCACCACCACCCAGCGTGACAACCAATTCCAGGGCTCGCTGCTCTGGGCAATCGATCGCACCCTCACCGCGATGGGCGCCCGTTGTCTGCGCCGCTGGATTGAGGCCCCATTGATGGACCCCTCCAGCATTCGCACCCGCCAAGCAAGCGTGAGCCAATTGGTGAGCAAGCGACCGTTGCGGCAAGCCTTGCGGCGCTTGCTGCGGCCCATGGGTGACCTAGAACGCCTCGCCGGACGGGCCGGTGCAGGCCATGCAGGAGCCCGAGATCTCGTGGCGATCGCCGATGGCTTAGGGCGCCTACCCCAGCTCGCCAACCTGATCGCCAGTCAGCTCGATAGCGGCCCCTCTTGGCTCTCGGATGTGCTGGAGCCTGATCCAGCCTTAGCGGCGCTAGGGGCGAGCATCCGTCATCAACTGGTGGAGAGCCCACCGCTGAGCCTCAGCGAAGGGGGGCTAATCCACGACGGAGTCGACCCACTCTTGGATGGCTTGCGCAATCAGCTCGATGACCAAGAAAAATGGCTGGCCGAACAGGAGCAACTCGAACGTCAGCGCAGCAACAACAGCAACCTCAAGCTTCAATATCACCGCACCTTTGGCTATTTCCTATCGGTGAGCCGGGCCCGCTCAGGCGCCGTACCAGACCACTGGATTCGCCGCCAAACCCTGGCGAATGAGGAACGCTTCATCACCCCCGACCTCAAGGCAAGAGAGGGCCAGATCTTTCAGATGCGTGCCCGTGCTGCGCAACGCGAGTACGAACTGTTCTGTGCATTGCGAGGACAGATCGGCGATCACGCAGAAGCAATCCGCCGGTCCGCGCGGGCGATCGCAGGCCTGGATGCGCTCACCAGCCTGGCGGAGGCCGCTGCCACGGGAGGTTGGTGTGCTCCTGAGATCACAGCGGATCGCAGCCTGGTGATCGAACAGGGCCGCCATCCGGTGGTCGAGCAACTGCTGGTGGAGGACGCCTTCACCCCAAATGACAGCGACTTAGGGACAGGCATCGATTTAGTGGTGCTCACCGGTCCGAATGCCAGCGGCAAAAGCTGCTACCTGCGCCAGATCGGCCTGATCCAGCTGCTGGCCCAGATCGGCAGCTGGGTTCCGGCGCAAACGGCTCGGATCGGAATCGCCGATCGCATCTTCACGCGCGTCGGCGCTGTGGATGACCTCGCCGCCGGCCAGTCCACCTTCATGGTGGAGATGGCAGAAACCGCCAACATCCTGCATCACGCCAGCAACCGCTCTCTTGTCCTTCTCGACGAAATCGGGCGAGGTACGGCCACCTTTGATGGACTCTCGATCGCTTGGGCCGTGAGCGAACATCTGGCCGGTGATCTCCAGGCCCGCACCGTGTTTGCCACCCATTATCACGAGCTGAATGCCCTGGCCGGCGAGCGCACCAACGTGGCCAACTGCCAGGTGCTGGTGGAAGAAACCGGCAGCGATCTGCTGTTCCTTCATCGCGTCGCAGCTGGTGGCGCCAGCCGCAGCTATGGCATCGAAGCCGCCCGCTTAGCGGGGGTGCCCAGCAGCGTGGTGCAGCGAGCACGCCAGGTGTTGGATCAACTGGCCACCTGACGCAGCAATGCATTCAGGGCTGCGGCCACCAGGCCTGCCCCGCCGCGGGTGCCGTCCAAGCGGATCTGATCCAGGGGGGTTTGCGCCAAGCGACGCTTGCTTTCCGGAACGCCCACAAACCCCACCGGCATGCCAATCACCAGGCTTGGAGCCGCTGCCCCCGCATCCAGTTGATCCAGGAGTTGCTCCAAGGCCGTTGGAGCACTGCCAATCAGCACCAGCGGTAGGGGCTTGCCTGCGACCGTAGAAGCCTGAATCAGCTCCGGCCATGCGCAAACCATCGCCGCCGCCGACCTGGTCGATCCTTGCGGCGACTGAGCCGGAGCCCAATCGAGCAGGCAGCGCACCTCGTTACCCGCGGTGCGCGCCGCCATCGGCCGCACCGCGGCTGCCGCCATCGCCGTGTCCGTAAGGATCAAAGCTCCGTTCTTAAGAGCCTGCAGTCCGGCATCACAGGCGCCGGGGCTGAACTGCAGCAGAGCCGCCAAGGAGGGATCCCCACTGCTATGCACCAGCCGTTCCAGCACGTCTTGCGACAAAGGGTCCAAACCGGTGTCTCCCAGCAGGGCCCGAATGCGGCGAATGCTTTCAGTAAAGATCGGATGATCGCGGTTCAGAGGAATCAAGACGCAACTCCGGCATCATCGACGCAAGGCCGCCCCCAGTTCTCTCAGCTTCTCCATGCCAATCCATCTGCTCTGGGGTGACGACAGTGCTGCCCGCGACCGTGCCGTTGCAGCCCTGATTGATCAGGCGATTGATCCCAGCTGGAGCAGCATCAACCTCAGCCGCCTCGATGGCAATGAAGCCGGCCAAGCGCAACAGGCCCTGGAGGAAGCACGCACTCCACCCTTTGGGGCGGGGATGCGGGTGGTGTTGCTGCAACGCTCACCCTTCTGTAATGCCTGCCCAAGCGAACTGGCTGATCGCTTTGAAGCGGCGCTCGAGCTCATCCCAGACAGCACTCAGCTAGTGCTCACCAACCCAGCCAAGCCAGACGGACGCTTACGCACCACGAAAGCTCTACAGAAACTGGTGAAGCAGGGTCTCGCCAACGAACAGAAGTTCCAGCTTCCGGCGATCTGGGATGGAGCCGGCCAACGCCAACTGGTGGAGCGCACAGCTGCGGATCTCAACGTGAGCATGGAAGCGGAAGCCGTATCCGCCCTCGTTGATGCCATCGGCAATGACAGCGCACGCCTCACCATGGAATTGCAAAAACTGGCGCTGCACGCCGAAAGCAATGGGCATGAGCGCATCAGCGCTGAAGCCGTACACACCCTGATTGAGGGCCAAGCCACCAACGCCTTAGCCGTGGGCGATGCCTTGCTGAATGGCGATGCTGGCGGCGCCATTGGCCTTCTGGATGCCCTGATCGAAGCGGGTGAACCCGCTCTGCGCATCGTTGCCACCCTCACCGGACAAATCCGTGGCTGGCTTTGGGTGCTTCTGCTTGAACAACAAGGAGAGCGCGATGTGACCGTGATTGCAAAGGCGGCCGGCATCGGCAATCCAAAGCGCATTTATGTGATGCGAAAGCAATTGCAAGGCCGCAGCTCGCAGCGCTGCCTGGGCTTGCTGGGCCGATTGCTGAACGTGGAAGCAGCTCTCAAACGCGGGGCACAACCTGGTGATGCTTTTCGCGATGGACTACTGGGCTAAGCACAATTCAGATGGGCTGAAATAATCAAAAGCTAATCGGACCGCGTTGATGGCCCTGCTGGTGCAGAAGTTCGGCGGCACGTCCGTCGGCAGCGTGGAACGCCTGCAGGCCGTCGCCCGGCGCATCGCCGGCTGCAAAGAAGACGGCAATGATCTGGTGATTGTGGTGTCGGCCATGGGCCACACCACAGACGAACTCACCGCCAAGGCCAAAGCGATCAGCGCCACGCCGCCGCAGCGAGAGATGGACATGTTGCTCTCCACCGGCGAACAGGTCTCGATCGCCCTGCTCTCGATGGCCCTGCATGAACTGGGCGTGCCAGCTGTTTCGATGACCGGAGCCCAAGTGGGAATCGTGACCGAATCCGCCCATGGCCGGGCCCGCATCCTCGATGTGCGCACCGACCGGCTCCGTGCCCGGCTTGCAGAAGGGCAAGTGGTGGTGGTGGCTGGCTTCCAAGGCACCAGCCTCAGCCGCGGCGGAACCGCTGAAATCACCACCCTCGGCCGTGGCGGCTCTGATACATCAGCCGTTGCCTTAGCCGCAGCCCTCGGTGCAGATGCCTGCGAAATTTATACCGATGTGCCAGGGGTGCTCACCACCGATCCACGCAAGGTGGCCAATGCCCAACTGATGACGCAAGTGAGCTGCGATGAAATGCTTGAACTCGCCAGCCTGGGTGCAGCAGTGCTCCACCCCCGTGCCATTGAGATCGCCCGCAATTACGGCGTAAAAATGGTGGTGCGCTCCAGCTGGAGCGATGCACCAGGCACCACGCTCACCAGCCGAAACGCCAGACCGATCGGCCGCGATGGTTTGGAACTCGGTCGTCCTGTTGATGGCGTGGAACTCCTTGAAGATCAAGCCGTACTAGCCCTGTCCCACGTGCCCGACCAGCCAGGGGTAGCTGCCCGCTTATTCGAAAGCCTGTCTGCAGGGGGGGTGAACGTGGATCTGATCATCCAGGCCACCCATGAGGGCAGCAGCAACGACATCACCTTCACCGTGGCAGAAACGGATCTGAGCCAAGCCCGCAGCATCTGCACCACGCTGGTGGACAGCCTTGGCGGCAACCTCAGCTCTGATGGCGGCATGAGCAAGCTGAGCATCAGGGGCGCTGGGATCATGGGCCGCCCTGGCATCGCCGCTGGCTTATTCGACACGCTCTCAAGAGAAGGAATCAACCTGCGTTTGATCGCCACCAGCGAGGTGAAGGTGAGCTGCGTGGTGGACGCCTCCATGGGAGGCAAGGCTTTGCAAGCTGCGCAACAGGCCTTTGAGCTGAGCACCCAGCAGCAACACATCAACCCTCCGGCCAGCGGAGAAGGTGAACCAGAGGTGAGGGGCGTCGCCCTCGATCGCGATCAAGCGCAAATGAGCGTTCGTCATGTGCCCGACCGCCCGGGGATGGCCGGTTCCCTCTGTTCCGCGCTCGCAGACGCCGGCATCAGCCTTGATGCCATCGTCCAATCCGAACGGCAGCACAGCGACGGCAGCCGTGACATCAGCTTCATCGTGAAACGCGAGGACAGAGCAGCCTCGGATCAAGCCCTAGCGCCGCTCCTGGCCCAATGGCCAGGGGCCGTTCTCGAGGATGGGCCTGCAATTGCCCGCGTCAGCGCGATCGGTGCTGGGATGCCTGCCACCGCAGGGACAGCTGGCCGCATGTTCCGCTTCCTTGCCGAAGCTGACGTGAACATTGAATTGATCGCCACCAGCGAAATCCGCACCAGCTGTGTCGTGGCCGAATCCGATGGCATCAAAGCCCTCGAAGCCGTGCATGCCGGCTTCCAACTCGGTGGATCTGAATGCCATCAAGCGCAGGGCACAGAATCTCCGCTTGAGACTTAATCCACTAAGGCCTAATCCACTAAAGCCTGATCATCTGCTGCTTCCAACCAGCTTCTGACGCAACTTCTTGATCCGGTCACGCAGATTGGCCGCCTCCTCAAAGTCGAGCTTCTTGGCTGACTCTTTCATCTTCTGCTCAAGTTGATCGATGAGCTCAGGCAGAGCATCGAGAGCCAATCCAGCGCTGTCTTCCTCCAAGGCTTGTACTGCCTTGCCAGCAACTTTGACCAAATCTGCATCGGGCCCGTCGGCCTTGAGTTTCCGAGACAGCTCGAGAAAACTAAGAATTGAGTTAGTGGCCTTCTTGCCAGCAGGAGTGGGAGTGATGCCGTGCTTTTCGTTGTAGGTGTGCTGGATCTTGCGGCGGCGTTCGGTTTCTTCAATCGCCTTGGCCATTGAATCCGTCATGTTCTCGGCATAAAGCAATGCTTTCCCTTCCACATGCCGTGCTGCACGCCCAATCGTCTGAATCAAAGAGCGCTGGGCACGCAGAAAGCCTTCCTTATCGGCATCAAGAATCGCCACAAGTGAAACCTCTGGCAGATCCAATCCTTCCCGCAACAAATTCACCCCAACCAGCACGTCGTATTCACCCAGACGTAAATCCTGAATGATCTCGATCCGCTCAATCGAGTGGATTTCGGAGTGCAAATAGCGCACACGAACTTTGTTTTCCGCGAGGTAGTCCGTGAGGTCTTCTGCCATCCGTTTGGTGAGCGTCGTCACCAGCACCCGCTGATTCTTGGAGGCACGATCACGAATCTCTCCCAACAAGTCATCCACTTGTCCGGTGGTAGGCCGCACCTCAATAATCGGATCCAACACCCCAGTAGGGCGAATGACCTGTTCCGCGATTTGACCTTCACTGATCTCCATCTCCCAGTTACCAGGAGTTGCGCTCACAAAGACGGTCTGCTTAGCCTTGCTCCAAAATTCTTCTGACTTCAGCGGCCGGTTATCAGCGGCACTCGGCAAACGGAAACCATGATCAATCAGCACCTTTTTGCGGGCTTGATCGCCGTTGTACATCGCCAAAAGCTGAGAGCAGGTCACATGGCTTTCATCCACGATTAACAACCAATCATCTGGGAAGTAATCAATCAGGCATTCCGGAGCAGATCCAGGCTCACGACCAGCCAAATGGCGCGCATAATTTTCTACGCCATTGCAATAACCAATTTGTTGCAGCATCTCCAGGTCGTAGGTAGCGCGTTGCTCTAAACGCTGAGCCTCAAGCAACTTGCCTTCACCATTTAAAAATTCAAGGCGATCTTTCAGCTCCGCACGAATCTCCTTCACTGCATCATTGAGACGCTCTTTTGGCGTCACAAAGTGCTTGGCTGGATAAATGCTGATCGCATCCAAGCTTTGGAGGATTTCACCGGTTGTTGGATCCACATAGCGAATCGCTTCTACGTCGTCACC
>JAVBIX010000029.1 GCA_030756895.1 Synechococcus sp. SP2 MAG | reverse complement strand
CCTTAGAAGGTGTACTTTTATCCTTAACATAAGAAGAGCCGATAAGCCCAATAGGACCAAAAACTAATCCGGCAATCAGCCATATCCAATATTGTTGGTTTTTGGACGCTGCCAATGCAGCACTTAAAAGCCCGCAGGGCAACAAAACAAAGAATATGATTATCAGAATGTAACTATTCAATTCATTAAAGTCATACTACATACTTTATAGATTGAGATAAAAGAATGGACAGTGGTGAATGACTTGTAAGCCAGTATATATAACAGCAAGAAGACGTATCAGATTCGCAGCTAGTGAGTATACAATGAACAAGCAAATTAATCAAATTTACATATACTTTTCAACCTGACACAAGAATGCAGCAGATCATAAAGCAAGAATGCAAATTTTAAACAACTAATCAAACAAATATCAGCAGTTCAATGACTTGCCTAAAACACTTACTATTTTTTCTCCCTTTTAATAGTGCCACGCGCAATCTTCATGCTTCCCATAATTTCAAGAGCCAATGGCTGAGTATGGTTGAACCAACGCTCAATCGCTTCAAGTTCTTCTTCTTGGTACTTCCCAAGCAACTCAACGAGACGAAGATCCATCTATTTACCAAATATTAATAAGCAAAATCCTAGTTGCTAGAACGTTATGCACTGGAAAAAGAGTCACAATCAATGGTGATATATGAAATCAAAGCCTGTATCTGAGATAAAAGACGAGAGCAGTGCACTGAACTGCTCTGCAAACCCCAGGCATAAAGGTATCCATAGACTAAGAAACCAAATCATTTCACCAATCGATAATATTCATGAAATATCAGAAATGGTACTAATCCTCCCTGACTTTCTATTCCTGGTTAAGGAGTAATTATTACTCAGTATCGAAAAGATTTCACTTCTTCCATTCTTCCTCTCATTCCTTCTTCATTCTTCCAAACTCCTTCTTGAATCTGATTATTCTCATAACCTACAAACAATTGCTTTTTGGGCTCATACTCACATAAACGTGAAGAAACCTTCATTGTTTTTGTGGGGTGCTTGGCAAGAAAATTCTCCACTAATTGATTCCATTCATAGAGCCTGTCCGCATATTTTAATTGACCTATTGTTGAACCAGAAGAGTGTGATAAAGGAGTTGGATGCACAAGGCTAAACCTTGAGGCTTCCTCCGCTATATTAATATCTGTCGCATAAATAATTACGCGACCTTGATCTATCCATCTCTCACATTCTTCAAAGGCTTCTGTTTTTGATGAATACAAATCTGTGTCTTTTCCCATATCAAAGCCTGATACACTAGCGATCACAACTGCAAACATGAGAATTTTCAAAACCCGCATTAAAACACATTTTTGATGATACTCACTATAGCAAATACTAGAAACAGAAGCTATATTTGAGCATCAATTGTCATAAGCCAGAAACAACGAAGTCCAATATCTAACATGGCGATTCAAAAGCTTGGCTTCAAAAGCATTCAAGGTCCCAATAAATATTTGCCGAATAGACAATGCAAGCTAATCGCGAGGATATTGGCGCCTAACTATCAGTATCAAGAAAAAATTTATTACTCATGCAGGGAAGTTAGGCCTAAATAGATAGAACCTTGTTCATCCCTGAGTTAGTCATAGGGATAATGATTAGGGACAAAAAACTGTTCATTAATGGGTGGCCTATCATAGGTGCCCTGTTTTGGTCTTGGTGGTAATTCAATCGCTGGAGGAGTCATATCTTCCCATGGCACCTTACTAAGAACATGCCTTAGACAATTAAGTCTTGCTCGTCGCTTATCGTCAGCTTCTACGGTGAACCAGGGAGCCTCAGGGATATTCGTACTTGCAAACATCAAATCCTTTGCCTCAGAAAACTCCACCCAACGATTACGTGCTTCAAGATCCATTGGACTGAGCTTCCACCGCCTCGTTGGATCATCAATGCGTGATTGAAACCGTGCCTCTTGTTCCGTATCACTCACAGAAAACCAATACTTCAACAACAACACACCACTACGAACCAACATTTGCTCGAACTGAGGACAATCTTCAAGAAAATCCTCAACCTCGTTAGGGGTACAAAACCCCATGACCCGCTCCACACCAGCACGGTTATACCAGCTGCGGTCAAACACCACAATTTCGCCAGCCGCTGGAAAATGTTCGACATATCGTTGGAAATACCACTGCGTTTTCTGCTGATCAGAAGGGGTTCCCAAAGCAACAACTCTTGCGCCACGTGGATTCAAAGGTTCGGTTAAACGTTTAATCGTGCCTCCCTTACCAGCTGCATCCCGTCCCTCAAACAGGATGATCATGCGGAAGCCCTTTTCCTTGATCCAGTACTGCATTTTGACAAGTTGAGTCTGAAGCTGTTCCAGTTCAGACTCATAGATCTTTTTCTTCAGTCTTTCTCCGTTGTAACTAGGTCGTTGGAGTTCATCTCCATGCCGTTCAGCCAAGCCCGCGCTATTGGGCCCACTTCCATCAAGCTCACCCATCTCCCTATCAGATAGGGGCTTAGATCCATTCGGATGCACCGTCTCTTTACTTTTGCTGTTGTGTTTTGACTTTTTGTTTTCCTTATGGCCCATAACGAAGCGATCAGCACCATCCCATTGGTGCCTCCCAAATCAACAAAAGGGCCAGGACTTCAGCTTTTCGCAACGTTCTCCACCATGAGGTCCATCGGTAATGACAAACGAATAGCGAAGTGCCCTGGAACCTTCAAGTCGTTCAAGCCATCGGCATAACAGCAATCGAGGTGGCCACCATGGAGACGTGCCACATGCACAACAATGGCCAAACCCAATCCACAGTGGCCCTGTCCTCCACGCGAGGCATCGAGGCGGTGAAACGGTTGAAGAGCCTGCTCAAACAAATGCTGAGGCATGCCATCACCCTGATCCCAAACCTCAATCAAACATTGATCCGCAGTGCGCAGCAACCTCAACACCACAGGGGCTTGGCCATACGTGAACGCGTTATCAATCAAGTTGCCAACAGCCCGACTCAGGGCAACAGGCTTCACCATGACCTCAAACGTGTCCAACTGAAGCTGCAGTTGATCGGCGGGATGACTGCTCGCCACCTCTGCAAGCAGTTGATCCAAAGGTACGGGCACAGAGAGTTCTTCATCCCCGCCTCCTGCAAACAGCAAGAACTGGCCTGTAATACGTTCCAGAGATTGCAAATCACCAGCACAACGTTCGCGTTCTTTTGCGCTGAGTTGAGGCAACGACAAACGAAACTGCAGCCGAGTGATGGGGGCGCGTAAGTCATGGGCGATGCCAGCGAGCATGGTGGCTCTTTCGTTCCGATTGGCAGCCAAACGTCGGACCATTGCATTGAAACGGCGTGTGAGGCGCTGAACCTCTGGAGCACCACGAGCAGGAACAGCATCAGGATCGATGCCTTCCCCAACACGGGACAAGGCCTTTTCCAATCCACGTAACGGTGCCTCTACCTCCACGAGCAGGAACAAGCCACCACAAATCATGCCCGCCCCAACCAGTGATAAGCCCAAGAGAGTGGGTTCAGGCGGCCAGCTCATCGGAGCACGCACGTTGACGCGCAACCAAATCGGTTCCAGCGGTGAAATCAGCTCAATCCAAATTCCGCGTTCACCCTCGTGATCTCGATCCGCCACAACCATCGGGCAATGGGAGAGCCGCTCACAAAGCTGCGTCTGAAGCGCTTTCGCCTGGCGTTGAAAACCTGCGGAAGGAACTTTTTGAACCGGTTTGGGTTGGATCGCAACTTTGAGGTCAAGACCGGTGAGTTCAGTCACCAAATGGGGTGGGTAGCGCTCTAGAGCCAACTCAGTGAGCCTTACATTGAGCGCCAAATCACGGCCGAGCTGGACCGTCTGAAGTTGCTCAAGCTGCTGTCCAAACAACACCTGAAGAACCAACAAGCAAAACGCCCAACTGCCAAGAGCAAGGCCACTCCAACCGAATAGAGATCGCAGTCGAACTTGCCAAACCCGTGGGGTCATTCCATCCCTCAACGCGAACGAGGTTGTCCATCAGGAACGAAGACATAGCCATATCCCCATACCGTTTGGATGTAGCGAGGACGCGCAGGATCCGTTTCAACCAGCTTGCGCACCCGCGAAACTTGCACGTCCATGCTGCGACTATCCGTATCAGACCCTGGTCCGCGAGCCAGCTCGATGAGACGTTCTCTGGACAGAGGTCGATGAGGGTGCTGCACGAAAGCCGCCAACAAGCTGAACTCACCGCTGGTAATGACAACAGGCGTACCCTCGCGAAACAGGGTTCTTGCAGAAAGATCAAATTGATTCTCTCCAAAGGTCACATCGCCGCCTTCAGCAAGGGGAGTGCCAGCAGGAATCGAGCTACGTCTTCTAAGCACTGCTTCGATACGTGCTGACAACTCACGGGGCAGGAATGGCTTTGCAAGATAGTCATCAGCCCCCTGCTCCAAGCCAATAATGCGGTCAACTCCATCTCCTCTGGCCGTCAACATGACCACGGGTAGATCGTCGCCGGCATCTCGCAAGCGACGTAAAGCTGTCAGGCCATCATCGCCAGGCATCATCAGGTCGAGCACGATCAAGTCTGGGCGCTGAAATTCCAGCCTTGCCTCAAGCTGCTTGACATCACTAAGACAGCGAACGTCATAGCCCTGATCAATCAAGTAGGTACCGACCATCTGACGAAGCTCCGGATCGTCATCCACGACCCAAATCATCGAAGCTTTTTTGACAGGGGAGTGCGAAGCGGTGCCAGAAGGTTGAGTCATCGCCACACCATCCAAATCAACAAAGATTTGATCACCACTGTCGCCACTTCAATTGAATGCTCCGATCGTATGGAGCATCAAGCAAACTGTCGCGCTGAGGCGGACCATGTCACAGTTCATTGATGATCTGTCATCACTCAGACATCTCTTCACCAATCACACTGCATAGTCTTCTGTGATGGAGAAATGGGTCCCTTTCACACTCGTCGCACTGGGGGCAAGCCTCCTCCTGCAAGACCAAGGTGTGCAAGCCAACCCTGTCCGTCATTACGGCACCAGGATGGAGGCCTTATTCGTACGAATGGATTCCAATCGTGATGGACGATTGGAGAGCAGAGAAGTCACTGGCCAGCCCTACCTCGAACGGCGATTACAACGCCATCCCACCCGTAAATATTTGTTGATTGAGGACATCAGGCCCTCCGCTTCACACCCAAGCGGGCTGCGCTTGCAAAGACGATTTAAACAAGCCGATCGAAATTTTGATGGCCAACTAGATCGCAAGGAGGTGACATCCCTTCCCTGGCTCCAACGGAATTTCGAAAGCCTTGACCGCAACGGAGACGGAGGCCTGACTTTGAATGAACTTTGGATGATGCAGCGTTCGCTCGCCCCTCGATCGAGATCACGATGAGGAACAGCTGATTTAGCGCATTTTTCGCAGCCGGCGGCGGCGAGCTGAACGAGAGTTTCTTCTAGAGGCGTTAGAAGATTGAAGAGCTTGCCGACGAGCTGATGATTTAGAAACCACGACAAACGTTCGGACGAGACGAATCAAACCTGAGAGCAGTGCCAGTAGACCCAACACAAGAAGTGCAGCAATCAAAATGACTGCCGACAAACCAAGAAATGCTTCCAGCAGTTGACTGAGGCCGCGAATTAAATCAGCAATCGCCTCACTCACAACAACGATTGCATCGACCTTGGTCGGTAACCAGCTCAAACCTGCAAGCAAGCCAGTTCCAAGCATTAACAGAAGCAGTGACTCCAAAAACATCCTCCAAACAGGCACGCGCGTGGAGTGTCGTTTGCTTTTGCTAAAAACTCGACGTTGTCTTTGAGTGCGCGGCAAACGGGGGATGTTTTTCGTGGTCATGACACTAAGGACAACTTGGCTCGACGCATCCAGCGCTCAAATTCAATAAGAACCAACTCATTCGGGCAGTCAATCAAACTGAGATCACCAACCGTGCAATCTCCATAACCACTGTGATGAAGGGTGAGCTGATAATCAGAGCCACTCAAGCCACAAACCTCCGGATCGCTACGTACAACGACATCCAGTGAAGCTCCAATCCTTGCGACACGACGTCTCAGATCAGACCAACTGGAGGACATTGAAGGCAAGCAATCAAAGCCAATATATGGGCGAACACCACAACGGGCTCAACGTGATGGATCGGCTTGTGAAGGATCGCTAACCGGGTCTGGGCTAGGAGCCTCTATGGAATCAGTAGGAGCCTTGGTCTCCTGGGTGGGCAATGGAACAACCATCGCGATCACTCCGACCACGACGAGTGCAAGACCACCAAACACAGGGGCAGCTAAACGTCGAACCAAGGGAACCCGCTCTACCAATTCACGACGACTCAAGGGGTGATTAACAATCTCAGGCCAAGAGATCGAGACGCGATCGTCAGAGCGAAGCGCATCGAGGCAGCGCAAAAGATCAGCGAGATCGGCATCGTCCAATTTGATTGTCAAAGGTGGAACGTCGGGCTGACTGCTCGTGAGTTCAAGTTGATGCACACCATCCACAGGGCGAATGCTCACTGGGTGGTGAGACCATCCTTCGGGCCTAGAAACCCCAGAGATTTGATGCCGTGCATAGGGAAACACAACTGCCATCAATGCTTCGAGGTGATCGCGTTTCCCCTCCAGTTCAGGAGCACCGACCAATTGAAGACGCCAAGCAGACAGGATCCCAATCACGCCCTCCCCATGACCAGACGAAAAGTCAGGAAGTCCGTCCACCTCAAGCCTGGCCGCCGTTTGGTCGTAGCGATAAGAGAGTTTGAGCATCGAGATCATCAGGGTGTTGGGTCGAGAAGACTGGCGCGAAGTCGATCAACTCCACCAGGACCTGCAGCCAGAGCCAGAGTCAAAACAAGTTGTCGTTGAATCGACGCGGAATGATCGGAGCTGAGCAAGCGTTGCACTGCACCCCGACGGAGATTGAAGCGCTCAGCAATCAAATCCCTTAAGCGTTGGTCAACCAAGGCCCAGCGCTGCTCGCTGAGGTCGACGGGTTCACGGCTCGACAGAAGTTGATGAAGCATCGGATAAAGCCGATCTGCCATGGCACAGAGCAGCCTGATAAGGGCCTCTGTTTCAGCCGAACCAAGTCTTCCACGACGCGTAGAGCGACGAAGCGGGTTGTGGCATCGACGCTTCCAAAGCTCCACCCGATTAGGGAACAGACTTTCGAATCCGAGCTGTTGAGTGGCCCAAAGCATGGCCTCTCCACCGTTGAAATCCAAGGACTCCACAGTGAGCAAAAGGAGATCGAGACGCTCCATCCCACGACGGCCAAGCACAGCTGTTGGCAAAGACGCTTCTTGGAGAGGAGTGCCTGTTGCTTCAGTCATGGCTGGGTGGCGTACCGATTCGAGTCATACCGCTTCGAGTTCAATCAAGACAGGCTTGGGTGCAGTGTTAACACACGATCAGAAAAGCCTGGAAACGGACTCCTCATCAGCAACCAAAATGTTTGACCGTATCAAAACAATCCAACCTTAAGGCTTTAAACAATTCTTTCAAGGGAATGGCAGCAACAGCCGGAATTGACACCAGAGCCCCGCCAGACAAGAGACGAGAGTACCAAGCAGAACAAGATTATTACTCATAAATCGGACTTACGACATACCAAAGGACTGCACAAATAAACTTCAGAAAAGCCATAAAGCAGGAATTAACCAACTTTGATTAACTCAAAAAATACAGACAGATCTTATTTATTCAATATCATGGTTAACTCAATCGGGCGCAATATAAACTATTATGACTCACATTAAAACTGATTTTTGAAAATAAAAGACGCTATTGCGCCTGCAGATAACTAAATTTTTAGGATAGATCAGAGCTTCTCATGATTTTGATCGATTCATTTTGAACAGATCAAAAGCAACGAGCTGCGTAAGGGGCACGCAAATCAAGCTTATCCACAGCCATATCTGCGATGATTGCGCACAAGTCTCGCCAACACACGTCCTTGGATCTTCGTCATTTCATTCAGGATATTCCAGACTTTCCAAAACCAGGCATTCTCTTCCGAGATATATCCCCAATGTTGCGTGATCCCGTGGGCTGGGCAGAGGTAATGGATCGACTTGGATCGTTGTGCGATTCGTTGAAGCCAGACCTGATTGTGGGAATTGAAGCCAGGGGTTTCATTGTGGGAATGGGTTTGGCAACGCAGAAGAAGCTGGGATTTGTTCCAGTACGCAAACCAGGAAAACTCCCTGGGCAGGTATACGGAATTGATTACGCCCTGGAATACGGAACGGATCGCCTCGAGATTCATGCAGATTCCATGAGAGACCAACCGAAAATCTTGATTGTTGATGACCTCTTAGCAACAGGAGGGACTGCCTCGGCTACGACCGATTTAGTCAAGAAGGCTGGAGGTCAACTGGTTGGTTGCGCCTTCATCGTGGAACTCACAGCGTTAGGTGGTCGCGAGCGTCTTCCCGACGATATCCACATTGAATCTTTGATTCATTACTCCTGAGCTTGCTGCCAGTCCAAAACATCTTGGTAACCTTGCAAGCTAAGAAGTCCAAAACTCCAGAGCACCACTGGCAGGGGAGCTTGTTCCAATTCGGCTTGGCGCAGGCCCAGATTAATAGCACTAAGACTCAATCCAAGCTTGCCTTGCAAGTAGGCAAGCAAGGCAGCGGATGCCTTGGGTTGTGGGTCACTACTAATGACCATCAAAACCAGTCAATTGCATTCACTTTGGCAATTTCTGCAGAAGAGTGCTTGGCCCATCCGACATCGCCTGAAGGGAAACCCGCCTAAACAGAGGAGAGTGCTTGAGCATGAAAAGACCGAGACGTCGGACTAGCAAAAATGCTGACTGTCGGTTTGAGAACAAACGAACGAGAAGATCCGTGGCAAGACCAACGGTTAAAAGATCAAAAAAACGGAGCCTGGAATAACGACCAGGAACAGCTTTTAGCCCACGCCGAACACAGGAAGCAGAGGTCATCAGTTGAAGGAGAGTTTCAACATCTCGCCAACAAAGATTGAGCCCCTGCCCTCCTACAGGGTGACAGCGGTGACCAGATTCACCAACAAGAACTACATTCTGTTGATGCAGTTTTGGAGCAAAACTAATCTCTAAAGGAAAAGCAGCGGGTGAATCGAGCAAGACGTCAGGTTCAAGACCATTCGGAAGGATCGTGCAGAGCTGGTCAAGAAAGGCCGATGTTTCAAGACCAGCTAACTGACGACATCGATGAAGAGATGCACTCCATACCACTTGAAAATCAGTATTTCCCAGCGGAAGAATCGCTAAGGGACCTTCTGGCCTGAAACATTCGAATGCTTTTTCTGGATCAATATCACGAAAACGAACTTTTGCTGTTAAGCAGCCCTGGGAATACGAGTGAGACCACCAAGGAAACTTAAAATGTGCGCGAGTCGGAGATCGAGGACCATCTGCGGCGATCACCAAACCAAAATCATCACTGGTAAATGGTGATTGATCAGCCGCCTCGCCAAGAAAAAGGGTGACCTGGCTGGATCGCTCTAGTCGGCTCATTAAGAGCTTCATCAAAAAGCAATGATCCAAAATCCATCCAACAGATAGGGACGATCTATTTTCTGGATGAAGATCTAAATATGTATAACTTACAAATTGATTAATACCTCGATCTTCTAGACGCAAGGTCTTAAAGGGTGACAAAAAAAGCGCTAACTCATCCCAAAGTCCCAATCGCGTTAGGAGACGTCGAGAAGAATGAGTTAGCGCATAGGCCCTACTACGAGAACAAATTTGATTTGCACTCAGAGGGTCATAAAGATGAATGGGATATCCAAAGTTGGCAAGCCCAAGGGCAAGCAAACTTCCAGTTGGACCGGCACCGTTGATCCGAATCGGAGCTAGGCGGCCGGTCATCACTTTGATCAGCCGATGCCGAGAAGTCCACGGGTGAAGGCTTCACCACCCATGGCCAATTCAGTTGCAAGCAAGGCAATGAAACCGAGCATGGCCATGCGGCCGTTCAGCTTTTCTGCACGCTCATGAAAACCCCAACCGCTCTCAACGTCCACGACTTCCATGCGTGGCTCTGTTGCGAATGCGTTAAGACGGCCGCCATCTTCTGTGGTCACGGTTGCGCCGCGGATGGTTGCTGCGTTTGTAGAGGCCTGAGTCATGGGGAACCTGCCGGTGTTTAAGAAGTGTAACCCATTTGTGAAGAAACTTTGCGCAAGCGCATGCGACAGAGGTCTTCGAACGCAGGGCGAAGCAAATATGGGTACTCTCCGATCCAGATCCGAAGACCAGGAAGCCAAGCATCGGTTAAGGCGCCCAATCTCGAAAAATCGTTGCGGTCGCTCAGCACCACGCAACGGATCACCGATCCGGCGCGAATCGATGCATGCTGCTTGGCCATTGGGAAGGAGATCCTCCCGAGATAGCCGTCTTCATCAGCAAGCTCCAGCACTAACCACGTCCGTCGGTTTTCAATCAATTCGAGCTGGCCGCGAGCATCAGCCTGCTCCCGTTGGTTTTCAACGCGCTCCTGCCGAGAGGCCTTAACGATCTCCCCTTCAAAAAGAGCTGCCGAAGGATACCGGCGTAAAACAGCATTCTTTTGACCGGCTTCCAGAATCGGGCCCCACAACACATAGAGCAAAAACACAACACCTGCCAGCAGCAAAATCGAGCCCCAACGACTGGATAACTGGCTCTGACTGATCAACAGAGTGATCACTCCTCCAATCGTGGCAATCAGCACGCGCTGGAGAACTTTTCGAGGATTACCCAGTGCAGCTTTGAATTGTTGACCAGTGGCAACAGCGGGAATCAACCGATGCAACTCACCGGGACGAAGCGGAATCAACATCGTGCCAACCCCTTAAAGAAGACGCTCGAGGCCGTAGACAAGCGCCGGTAACTGTCGAACCTTACGAACGCAAAGCAGTACGCCCGGCATATAGGCAGCCCGATCAATCGTGTCGTGCCGCAGGGTATAGGTCTCACCAGGAGAACCAAACATCACTTCCTGATGAGCCACAAGACCAGGCAATCTCAATGAATGCAAGCGCAGACCACTCGGACGCTGTCCACCCCGACTTCCAGTAAGAGATTCATGCTCATCTACTTCTGATTCATTGAATTGTTTGCCTAACTCCTCCATGAGTTCGGCTGTTTTGATACAAGTTCCACTAGGAGCATCGGCCTTGCGGTTGTGATGGAGCTCGGTCAGCTCGGCATGGTCATAAAACCGAGCAGCAGCGGCAGCCGCCTGTTGAAGCAACACCATCCCCACAGAAAAATTGGGAATCACAGCGCCACCAATGGATGCTTTGTCGGAAAAGGATTGGAGGTCATCGAGTTGGGCGGGTGAAAGCCCTGTGGTCCCGATCACGGGATGAACTCCGTAGGCAATCGCAGCTCTGGTGTTGGCATAGACCACAGATGGATGGGTGAAATCCACCATGACGGCTCCTTTCCCAGGCCCTGAATCACGAACGGCCTGACTCGCAGAGCACAAGCAGCCCTCTAGATCAGCTGTAACAGCAACATCAAGGGCATCAAGCCCAAGTAATTCGCCTACGTCTTGGCCTTCTTTACCGGGTGTGTTGTCCACCGCACCAACCAAATGGCAATCGGGAGCCAGGTGCACAGCCCGAATCACTTCTGCACCCATTCGACCCAGCGCACCGGTCACGACAACGGGTATCGAGCCGGTCTGGATGTCGCTCATGAACGTGTTGCAGATGAACTCAGCCTATGGGGCCAGGCGCGGATGTAACACGAAATGCAGATCTCAAGCAGAGCGACACGGACACCCGTAAGCTTCTTTACATTGCTCATAAGTGCTGATGTTTACGCAGGTCCGTTCCGCTGATCGTCGGATTGTTCCTGCTGAGAACAACAATCATCAATCGGTCATGAAGGCCGTCTACGTCGTTCTTGAACCGCAATATCAGAGTGCGTTAACCCAAGCAGCGATCAGTCTCAATGCGCAAGACGGTCCGATTGGGATTGAACTTTGCGGTTATCTAATTGAGGAACTTCGTGATGAAAATAATTACGCGGATTTTCAAAAAGACATTGCTGAGGCCGACGTCTTTATTGGATCCCTCATATTCATTGAAGATCTCGCCCAAAAAGTTGTTGATGCAGTCAGTCCTCACCGCGATCGACTGAAGGCCGCAGTGGTCTTCCCTTCGATGCCAGAGGTGATGCGCCTTAACAAGTTAGGCAGCTTTTCTATGGCTCAACTCGGCCAAAGCAAAAGCGCGATCGCTGGCTTCATGAAAAAGCGAAAAGAAGCCGGCGGTGCGGGTTTTCAAGACGCCATGCTCAAACTCTTGAACACGCTTCCAACCGTGCTCAAGTATTTGCCTGTCGAGAAAGCTCAAGACGCTCGCAGCTTCATGCTGAGTTTTCAATATTGGTTGGGTGGCACACCAGACAATCTTCGAAATTTTCTGTTGATGCTGGCCGATAAATATGTGTTTCCCGCATCAGAAGGTAATGAGCGTCCTGATCTAGTAGTTGCAGATCCAGAAGTCTTTCCTGATTTAGGCATTTGGCATCCACTAGCACCTCAAATGTTTGAGGATTTAAAAGAATATTTGAATTGGACGGCGAGTCGGCCAGATCTCAACGACAAAGCCCGCAAGGGTCCAGTCGTTGGCCTCGTACTACAGCGCAGCCACATCGTGACGGGAGACGACGCCCATTACGTGGCAACCATCCAAGAACTTGAATTCAGAGGTGCGCGCGTTATCCCGATCTTCTGCGGAGGTCTTGATTTCTCAAAACCGGTCAATGCGTTTTTCTACGACCCGCTCAATTCAGAGCAGCCTCTTGTGGACAGCATTGTGTCACTTACAGGTTTTGCTTTGGTTGGAGGTCCAGCGCGTCAGGACCATCCCAAGGCCGTCGAATCTCTGAAAAAGCTCAATCGGCCATACATGGTTGCGCTGCCATTGGTGTTTCAAACCACGCAGGAATGGGAGAAAAGTGATCTAGGCCTTCATCCAGTGCAAGTGGCACTGCAAATCGCGATTCCCGAATTAGATGGCGCAATCGAACCGATTGTTTTGTCTGGTCGTGATGACGCCACTGGCAAAGCCCACACTCTTCAAGATCGCGTCGACGCAATTGCTGAAAGAGCGATCCGCTGGTCATCATTGCGCCTGAAGCCTCGGGCAGACAAAAAGCTTGCCATTACCGTTTTCAGCTTTCCTCCAGACAAGGGCAATGTGGGATCGGCGGCCTATCTGAATGTTTTCGACTCCATTCACAGGGTTCTTCAAGAGATGAAAGCCAAGGGGTACGACGTGCAGAACATGCCACGTGATGCAAAGGCACTCATGGAGACAGTGATCAACGACCCCGAAGCTCTTCAAGGATCACCAGAACTCTCGATCGCCCATCGAATGAGCGTTGAAGAGTATGAACGGCTCACACCCTATTCCGAACGCTTAGAAGAAAACTGGGGAAAACCACCAGGTAATTTAAACAGTGATGGGCAAAGTTTGCTGATTTACGGACGTCATTTCGGAAATATTTTTGTAGGGATTCAACCAACCTTTGGTTATGAAGGTGATCCTATGCGCCTTCTTTATTCACGCAGCGCAAGTCCTCACCATGGTTTTGCGGCTTATTACACCTACATAGAAAAAGTTTGGGGAGCAGATGCCGTGCTCCACTTCGGCACACATGGTTCTCTTGAATTTATGCCCGGCAAACAAATGGGTATGAGTGAAACGTGTTATCCAGACTCCCTAATCGGAGCCTTACCAAACCTCTATTACTACGCAGCCAATAATCCATCTGAAGCAACAATTGCAAAACGACGCGGGTATGCATCCACAATTAGCTACCTCACACCACCAGCAGAAAATGCTGGCCTCTACAAAGGACTTAAGGAGCTTGGTGAGTTGGTGGGTTCCTATCAACAACTAAGAGAAAGTGGTCGAGGAGTTCAAATTGTGAATGCAATCGTAGAAACTGCACGCTTATGCAATCTTGATAAAGACGTCACGCTTCCGGACGATGATTCGTCTGATCTAACTCTCGAAGATCGCGACGCCATTGTTGGGGCCATCTACCGCCAATTGATGGAAATTGAAAGTCGCCTGCTTCCTTGCGGCCTTCATACCATTGGCAAGCCACCCACAGCAGAAGAGGCGATTGCAACTCTGGTGAGTATTGCTGCTTTGGAGCGTGAAGAAGAAGGCCTTCGTTCCTTACCTGGACTACTCGCTGAATCCATCGGCCGCAAGATCGAAGATATTTACAAGGGAAATGACGATGGTGTTCTTGAAGATGTGGAACTCAATCGCACGATCACGGAAGTCTCACGGGCTGCTGTTGGATCCATGGTGCGATCTCTTACGGGGGGCGATGGTCGCGTCAATATGCGCGAAAACTTTGGATGGTTCCTGGATCTGATCTCACGCTTTGGATTCAAACTGCCAACACCCTGGTTCCGAGCCTGTTCAGCTGGTGGTTTCACGGGCGTCGACAGCGCTGCACTTGACACCCTCTTTACCTATTTGCGTTTCTGTCTCCAACAAATCTGCGCAGATATGGAAATGGAGAGCCTCTTAAGAGCTCTGGATGGGGAATATATATTGCCTGGCCCCGGAGGAGACCCAATTAGGAATCCAGGCGTACTACCGAGTGGGAAAAACATACATGCTCTTGATCCGCAAGCGATTCCTACCAGGGCAGCAGTGGCTGCAGCCAAAGTTGTTGTCGACAAATTGATCGAACGACAGAAAGAGGAACAGGGCGATTGGCCTGAAACCATCGCTTGCGTGCTCTGGGGAACAGACAACATCAAAACCTATGGAGAGTCACTCGCACAGATCCTTTGGTTCATCGGAGTTCGCCCCGTTCCCGATTCTTTAGGCCGGGTCAACAAACTAGAGCTCATTCCCCTTGAAGAACTCGGCCGGCCAAGGATCGATGTTGTTGTGAATTGTTCTGGTGTGTTCCGAGATCTATTTATTAATCAGATGGCCCTGATTGACCAAGGCGTAAAAATGGCCGCAGAATCTGAGGAAGCCGTTGAACAGAACTTTGTACGAAAACATTCTCTTGAACAAGCAGAAAAAGAAGGAACAAGCCTTCGTGATGCTGCTTGTCGTGTGTTTTCCAATGCAAGCGGTAGCTACAGCTCCAATGTGAACCTCGCTGTTGAAAACAGTAGCTGGGAAGAAGAAGGAGAACTCCAGGAGATGTATCTCTCCCGTAAAACATTTGCCTTTAATGCCGACAATCCCGGCGAAATGGATCAAAAGCGTGAAGTGTTCGAATCAGTCATGAAAACTGCAGACGTGACCTTCCAAAATCTTGATTCCGCCGAGATTTCGCTCACCGATGTTAGTCATTATTTCGACAGCGACCCCACCAAGCTGATTCAGGGGCTTCGCGATGACGGAAAAACACCAACGAGCTATATCGCAGATACGACAACGGCGAATGCTCAGGTTCGCTCTTTAAGTGAAACGATTCGCCTCGACTCACGCACCAAACTCCTCAATCCGAAGTGGTACGAAGGCATGCTTGATTCGGGTTATGAGGGTGTGCGTGAAGTAGCGAAACGCTTAAACTTCACTCTGGGATGGAGTGCCACCAGCGGTTCTGTTGACAACTTTGTTTACGAAGAAGCAAATGAGACATTCATCAATGATCCAGAAATGCGAAAACGTTTACTGGAGCTCAATCCACATAGCTTCAGGCGGATTGTTGGGACCTTGCTTGAAGTGAATGGACGCGGATACTGGGAAACATCTGACGAGAACATTCAACAACTTCAAGAGCTTTACCAAGAGGTTGAAGATCGAATCGAAGGCGTCACATCATAGGAATCACTAACCCCCTTAACCACATTCATAATCAGAAGAATTTACCGAATAATCCTTAAAATATACTAATGATTAAATTACTTTCAAGCAAAATCATTCTTTCGACTGATTAACAGGAGCGCCTTGACAGCCTTTCAAGATAAGCGCTATAAATTTACAAATGCATTATTGCGATAAACTACACATTGAAATAGAGACAGGCATCATCTAATTGCCAAGCTAATTTTAAAGAAAATAACGCCAACGTGCCTAATTACAAATCCGATTTGTGCAATAAATCACGATGTAATTTGCTTGCAATGGCATAGTTCATTGAGACTTGCACGCCCAGTCATACGCAAACGCTGCGAGGCCCAAAGTGCATAGATGCGATCGATCAACGCTCCAATGAAAGGCCATTGGGTCGGGGCATAGATCCAACCAAGGCCAACGCAGCGATAAGCCTCTCGGAACACAGCCACATCTTGAAGAATCTCTCCGTCAGCTCGAATGGCATGAATGCGTGCCATCGCATCTCTGTAGCCAATCCCCTTCCATTGGGCAGGGTCGTACGTGTCCTGATCGATGTCGACAAAAGCCAGCCTTCCATGAAGATCTCGGCGTTTCAAAAACTTGACTTCACGAAGACACAGCGGACAAGCTCCGTCATACAAAAGAGTGAGACTTGTTTCACTCATCATCGACACTTAAAAATTAGATCGCTGTTCTAGCGATCTGAACCAATAGCTGAGGCCATCGTCACCACTTGATGAATAGGTCCTACGTCGTGCACTCTTAAGACAGCTACGCCAGCATCGACGGCCCGAGCACAGACCGCTGCCGTGCCCCAAAGACGGGCACGGGCTCTTGGTTCATCCAATACAGCCCCTATAAAACGTTTGCGCGAGGGTCCAAGCAATAGAGGAATCCCTTCAGCCACAAGGGTATTGAGCTGCTGGAGAAGGGTGAGATTTTGGGCCGTTGTTTTAGCAAAGCCAAGGCCTGGATCCCAGAGCAACTGGTCAAGACGTACACCAGTTTCAACAGCTCGATCTGTTGCTGCCCGTAATTCCTCCAGTACCCCCTGCACAACTCCCTGGTCCCCATAATCCGTACAGAGGTCCATCGTTCGGCTAGTCCCGCGACTATGCATCAGCACAAAGGGGCAGCCAGCACGTGCGATCAACGGCAACATCTCTGAATCATGTCGTCCTCCGCTTACGTCGTTAATCCAATCAGCACCAGCCTCAAGAGCCTGGTTGGCAACCGCAGCCAGAAAGGTATCGACCGAGATCAGAACCTTGGGGTGAGCTGCACGAATGGCTCTCAGCGTTGGCAACAGGCGCTTGAGCTCTTCATCAGCTCCCACTTCAACGGCATTTGGCCTGGTGCTTTGGGCTCCAAGATCCAAACAATCAGCCCCAGAGGCAATCTGTCGCGATGCCTCAGCCAAAGCACGATCGAGTTGATTGAACTGACCGCCATCACTAAAGGAATCGGGAGTGAGGTTGATCACTCCCATCACTGCGGTACGCGTGCCCCAATCCTTCGGCCAGCGCATCAAAGGTCAGCTCTTGTTGTAATTCGCGATCCTTCCGAAGCCTTCAGGGTCTAGGGAGGCACCACCAACAAGCACCCCATCAATATCACTCATTCCCATCAACTGATCAATATTGGCTGGCTTCACCGAGCCCCCGTATTGAATGATCAAGTCTGGTGAACCAACCCAGCTACGAATCAATCCGCAGATTCGATTGGCTTCACTCGCTTCACACGTTTTGCCGGTACCAATCGCCCAGATCGGCTCGTAGGCCACAACCAGCTGGCTGGGGTCAAGACCTTCTAAGCCCTGTTCAACCTGACGACGGATGACCCGCTCAGCCTCACCTCGGCTGCGCTGTTCGTCGCTTTCACCAACGCAAACAATGGGAATCAATCCATTTGTCTGGGCTGATCGAGCCCGGTGATTGATCTGTTCGTCACTTTCGCTGAAGTACTTGCGAGGCTCGCTATGGCCAACGATCGCGTATTCAACGTTGTGCTCCTTGAGCATGCTCGGAGAAATTTCAGCGGTATAAGCGCCCTCTCCCTCCCAGTGCACGTTCTGGCTTGATAGTTCAAGGCGGGTTCCTTGGCTCAGCTCAGCAAGCGTGCTGATGGCCGTAAACGGTGGAGCTACTACCAAATGTCGGTCATCGGGCAGCTCTGCAATAAGGGGAAGAAACGTACTTATCCAGGCCCTCGCTTGCGCACAGGTCATGTGCATTTTCCAGTTGCCAGCAATCACCGGTTTGCGCACGCTTCCTTCCTCTGCATCTCAGCAGCTGACAACTTAAGGCCCAGCCTGAAGAGAATCCGAAACTTCGGCTGAGTCGACACCCATTTGGACGCAATCGCCGGCTTTGAGCTGACGGCCACGCCGTTGCTCAAGGTCACCATTGACGAATACGTCACCCCCCTGAATCCTCAGCTTGGCTTCTCCGCCCGTCGCCACCCAGCCCATCCATTTAAGGAATTGATCAAGTCTCATTCCTGCACCAATCAGTCCAATCGCCATTGATAGTCTGACCTGATGCTGAAGCCATCAGAAGCGGGATTCCGCAGGTTGATTCCACTGCTGCGACCTCACAGGCGGCTCCTAACGATCGGCACTCTCTGCATGCTGGTTTTTGTCAGCAGCCAGTTGGTGTTGATGCGACTGATGGGCAGGCTGTTACCCGATGTGGGATCAGGCGATCTAAAGCGCATCCTGCCGGTCATAGGACTGGTTCTGTTGGTGTTCGCGATCCAAAAAATCGCTCAATTTGGCCAAGACTCCCTGCTTGCAGGTCCTGCTTTACAAGTCAGCCAGGCGCTGAGAAGAGACCTGTTTCAAAGGCTTCAGAAGGTGCAGCTCGGTGCCTTGGAAAAGATGTCGTCCGGAGATCTCACCTATCGACTCACGGAGGATGCTGATCGTGTGAGCGAGGTGATTTATAAAACCCTCCACGACAGCATCCCAAGTGCTCTGCAGTTGGTGGCTGTTCTTGGCTACATGCTTTGGCTTGACTGGAAATTAACGCTCGCGATCCTGCTACTAGCACCCTTCGTTGCCTGGCTCATCAGCCTGTTTGGAGCGAGAGTGATGATCGCCACAGAACGAAGTCAAAAAAAGGTCAGTGAACTGGCAGGTCTACTGGGAGAAGCCATTGAAGGGCTGCCTCTCGTGCGCGCCTTTGCTGCAGAACCCTGGTTAGAGAGCCGTTTTGAACAAGAAATCGACCAGCACCGACAAGCTCGGTACAACACCTATCGGCTTGTTGCTCTTCAACATCCCGTGGTCGGGATCATCGAGGTCCTCGGTTTCGCCACAGTTCTGGTCTTAGCAGCCATCAGGATCAGTAGCGGTGATCTTGCAGTCCCAGAGCTAATCAGCTATCTCACTGGCCTGGTACTGCTGATCGATCCGATCGCCCATGTCACCGCGAATTACAACGAATTTCAGCAAGGACAATCCTCACTTCGCCGCCTGCGTGAAATCGAAAAGGAACCCACAGAACCGGCAGATCCGGTGCCATCGCTGCCCCTTGGTCGCCTGCGGGGAGATTTAAAATTCAATCAAGTTGAGTTTGCTTACACACCAGGACAGCCTGTTCTTCAAGACTTCAATCTCTCCATAAAGGCCGGACAAGTTGTGGCCCTTGTGGGACCTTCAGGGGCAGGTAAGACGACACTTTTTTCTCTGCTCCTGCGGTTTAATCGCGTTAACCAAGGTCAGCTTCTTTTTGATGACAAGGATCTCAGTCAGGTCAGCGCGCGCGACTTAAGACAACAAGTTGCTCTTGTGCCGCAACGCAGCAGTGTCTTTTCTGGAACGATCGCAGAGGCGATTCGATTTGGTCGGCAAGCTACGCAGGAACAGCTCCAACAGGCCGCAAAGCTTGCCAACGCCCACGACTTCATCATCCGTCTCCCAGACGGCTACAACACGCGTCTTCAGGAGAGAGGCACCAACGTTTCAGGGGGACAGCTCCAGCGCATTGCCATCGCGAGAGCTGTGCTTGGAAATCCAACAGTGATGTTGTTGGATGAAGCCACCAGTGCCCTCGATGCAGAAGCGGAGGCCGCCGTTCAACTTGGACTCAAGCAAGCCATGCTTGGCCGAACAGTGATTGTGATTGCCCATCGTTTGGCAACAGTTCAGGAAGCAGATCTCATTGTTGTTCTCGAACATGGTCGTATAAGCCAACAGGGCAGCCATGACGATCTAATGAGTCAGGGCGGTAGATATCGAGAACTCTGTGAAAGACAATTCATCCGCGTCAACGAATGAATGGTTTCAAGCAACACACCAACCAATAAGATCTTGGCGTTTGCTTTCCATTGATGACCAGCTCTTCCGTTTCCCAAGACCAGAATCCAATTCTGACCTTTGAAGGAAAACGCTATGACCTCAATAAGCTCCCAGATGACCTAAAAGAGCTCGTAAGAGGAATGCAGGTAGCTGACGCCCAACTACGCATGCATGAGGACACCCTCAAAGTTTTAGCAGTAGGACGCCAGTCAATGGCCATGCAACTCAACGATCGCCTCAAAGAAGTTAGCCCTCTTCCTGAGAGCGATTGAAGTTGTAGTCGCTTGTGAGCTTAAAAATCACTGGCGACAGCAGGAGCAAAGACACAAGGTTGGGAAGGGCCATCAGGCCATTCAAAGTGTCAGCGACACCCCAAACAACACCACGATCTCCTGCTACTGAGCCGATCACAACAACGGCAACCCAAGCAAAGCGGAAGGGCTTGATCGCCCTTTCGCCGAATAAGAATTCAGTGCAGCGCTCTCCGTAGAAACTCCAACCAAGAACGGTGGTAAACGCAAACACCACGAGGCCAGCAGTTACAACCCATCCAGCACCATTCAAGCCCGTGTTGAACGCCAAGATCGAGAGGTTGGCACCGGACTCCCCTCCGCCATAAACACCGCTGGTAATGATCACCAATGCCGTCAACGTGCAGAGGATCAAGGTATCGATCACGGTGCCCAACATTGCCACGGTGCCTTGACGGACTGGATCATTCGTTTTGGCAGCTGCATGGGCTATTGGTGCGCTACCTAAACCGGCTTCATTGGAAAAAATACCCCGCTTAAATCCCATCAAGACCACCTGTCCTAGCGCTCCACCAACAGCAGCTTCTCCACTGAAAGCATTAGAAAAAATCGTTCCGAAGGCAGCAGGCACGTCAACAATATTGATCCCTAAAACAACAATGCAGGCAACGATATAGAGAACGGTCATTGCTGGGACCAAGGCTGAGGCGGCTTGAGAAATGCGGTCAATACCACCAATAATCACAGCAAAAACGAGAGCGCCAAGAACCAATCCGGTTACCAACCTGGGGATACCAAAGGCTTCCAGTGCACTGGAGACTTCAAAACACTGAACTCCGTTGCCAATCCCAAATCCAGCCAACATTCCAAATGTGGCAAACAAAACAGCAAGCCATTGCCAGTTTTTGCCTAGACCATTGCGGATGTAATACATCGGACCACCGACGTGGTTTCCAAGAGCATCCACTTCCCGATATTTCACAGCCAACACAGCCTCGCCATATTTGGTAGCGATACCAAACACGGCAATGACCCACATCCAAAACACAGCCCCTGGTCCGCCTATAGCAATAGCTCCTGCAACACCAGCAATGTTGCCGGTACCAATCGTGGCAGATAGAGATGTCATCAAGGCTGCAAAAGGAGAAATATCTCCTTGTTCAGAAGCGGTCGACCTAGTAGCCAGCACTCGAACGCCAAAAATCAAGCGTTGCAATGGCATTAACCGCAGGCCGAACATCAAAAGAATGCCCGTCGCAGCGATCAAGATGACCATCGGCCAACCCCAAACGATCCCATTAATGGGATCGTTGACAGCCGAAATAAGTGTTTCCATCCATCAACTGAAACTCAGCTGATGGTGCCACATTTCAAGCGCTTGTCAGGTCAACAAAGCGAAAAGTCTGCTCACTAGCAGGCGAATCTCCGCAAGCATCCGTACGAATGGTGCGCTCGCTCAACACCCAAGATCCACCTTCAGAAACGGGAACAAAGGTGTCAGTGAAACGATTCATTCCTCCCCGAGCTTCCCCAGTCGCTGGATCAGCGTATTGACTTGTATACGAATGACTGAGATAGCCATTTCCAGTGTCGGTGGTGCTTTCGGTATGAATGGTTACCACCGTTCCATGAATATGACGATGGACCATCGTTACAACGTCATTTTTAATACGGTACTTATCACCTTTACCCTTACCAGCAATAATGACTTCAAGCCCCTCATCGGTGCAATCACCGGCGGTAAATGTGTTTTCAGAATGGGTCTGTTCAAATGTGCGACGCACACGATGAATACAAACTTCCCACAACTGTGAAGCGAATCCCTTCTCAACTTCAGCGTCAGTAACTCCCTCAACCTTCGCTTTTAAATCAGCACCAATTCGGAAGGTCCCCTCAACAGAGCGATCACCTTGTAGCCAAATGCAGCGACCTGAATATCCAGCAAAGCCTGGATCCCAGGTGTAACGGTTTTGATAAGCAGCACGAAAAGCATCCCGGCAATCGCTGCCTGGAGCGATCGCTGTCTTGGAGGTCGTGGTCAAAGGATCAACAGCAAGCTTTTTAAACCCTACTGGCCAGCAAGCATTGAGTGGACGTCTTGCAGAGCATGGATATCGATTGTTCGAGTTTGCAAGGCCTCAATGGCCTCAACTGCAGCACGCGCTCCAGCCAGTGTGGTGAGAGTAGGAACGGAATAATCGAGAGCGGCCCGTCGTAAATAACGATCATCATGAGCAGCTTGGCGTCCTATCGGGGTGTTAATCACCAGCTGAACGCCCCCAGAGCGAATGAGATCTTCGATGTTGGGCCTTCCCTCATGCACCTTGAGTACGGACTCAACCTCCAATCCTTCCTCTCGCAATGCTTTAGCCGTTCCGGAGGTCGCAATCAATTTGAATCCCAATCCGATCAGCTGGCTCGCCACAGGCCCTAGTGCAGTCTTATCGCGATCATGCGTAGAAAGGAAAACAGTTCCAGCCGTTGGAAGCGCTTCACCTGCCGCTAGTTCTGCCTTGGCAAAGGCCATGCCGAAATCGGATGCAGAACCCATCACTTCACCGGTTGAGCGCATCTCAGGACCCAGAAGAGAATCGGCCCCAGGAAAACGCCGGAAGGGGAGCACCGCTTCTTTAACGGACTGCAAAGGAGGCACAGGCTCTTTAAGCAGACCAACCTGGCTCAACGTTTCACCCGCCATTAGGCGCGTTGCAAGACGGGCCAAAGGAACACCGGTTGCTTTGGCCACAAAGGGAACTGTTCTTGAAGCACGAGGATTGGCTTCAATGATGAACACCTTTTCTTCCCCATCAGCAGCCCGTTGAACAGCGAATTGCAAATTAATCAATCCTTGAACTTTCAATGTGGTTGCTAACGCCTCACTCCAATGCCGAATAAGAGCTAAAGCATCATCACTCAGAGAAATAGAAGGCAAACAGCATGCTGAATCTCCGGAGTGAATTCCTGCAGGCTCGATATGTTCCATCAAGCCACCAATCACAACCGTACCCTCATGATCACAAAGAGCATCAACATCAACCTCAACAGCATTTTCCAGATATTGATCAATAAGCACAGGATGATCTGGCTCAACTTGAACGGCTTCTTTCATGTAGCGATTGAGCTCTGCTTCGTCGTATACAACTTCCATGGCGCGCCCACCCAAGACGTAAGAGGGACGAACAACAACGGGGTAGCCAACTTTGCCTGCAATCGACCGCGCTTCAACTTCACTTCGAGCTAGACCATTGCGAGGTTGACGAATCTCCAGTTTCCGAAGAATGGCCTCAAACTGTTCCCGATCTTCTGCGAGATCAATAGATTCTGGTGAGGTTCCCCAAATTTGAGTCCCAGTAACAACTCCTTGGGGTGTGGAGAGCCAATTCAAAAGAGGCAATGCAAGCTTGAGAGGTGTCTGCCCACCGAATTGAACAATCACTCCATTTGGGTGCTCTGCCTCAATGACATTCAGCACATCCTCGAGCGTTAGGGGCTCGAAATAAAGACGATCACTGCTGTCGTAATCCGTCGAGACCGTCTCGGGATTGCTGTTTAACATCACCGTCGCAAAACCTTGATCCTGAGCCGAGAAAGAAGCATGGCAACAGCAGTAATCAAATTCAATACCCTGCCCAATTCGATTAGGTCCTCCACCCAAAATCATCAACTTTGGTCTCGTTTCAATCGCAACCTCAGTGGATGGAGCCATGGGTTGAAGTTGCCCGTTTGACATCAAACGAAGCAGCGGTCTTTCATAGGTTGAGTAGTGATAGGGAGTGGAGGAAGCAAATTCAGCCGCACAGGTATCAACTGTTTTGAACACAGGCGTCACACCCAACTGGTCCCTACGCGCTCGCACATTCATCTCTTTGCTATCCACAAACCAGGCTATTTGCCGATCTGAATACCCAAGAGCCTTGACTGTAAATAGCGTTTGCTCATCAAGCTCTTCCAGAGTTTTCCCCTTTAAAAGCTTAGATTCGACATTAGTTAATCCTCTTAACTTCGCAAGGAACCAAGGATCAATATTGCTCAATTCATGAATATGAGCATCGGTCATTCCAGACAGCATGGCGCTGCGAACAGACAAAATCCGATCGGGAGACGGTGTCCGTAGTGAGCGCTCAAGATCTGTTTTGGAACATGAGGGCTCCGGACGGTCACCTCCCCAGCCAGATAGGCCAGTTTCCAACGATCGCAATGCTTTCTGAAACGACTCTTCGAAACAACGACCGATGGCCATCGCCTCACCAACCGACTTCATTGCTGTGGTCAGAACAGCGGGGGATCCACGGAATTTTTCAAACGCAAAACGAGGAACTTTCGTTACGACGTAGTCAATGGTTGGCTCAAAACAAGCTGGTGTTTTTCCAGTGATGTCGTTGAGGATCTCATCAAGGGTGTATCCAATTGCCAACCTCGCAGCGATCTTGGCGATTGGAAATCCAGTGGCCTTACTCGCCAATGCAGAGGAGCGACTCACTCTTGGATTCATTTCAATCACTACCACTTCGCCATCAGCCGGATTGATGGCGAACTGAATGTTGCTTCCACCCGTAGCTACACCGATCTCACGAATAATCGCGATCGACTGATCTCGAAGCCTTTGATATTCGCGATCTGTGAGGGTTTGGGCCGGTGCAACGGTGATCGAGTCACCGGTATGAACCCCCATTGGATCCAAATTCTCAATGCTGCAAACAATCACGACGTTGTCTGCCAAATCACGCATCACCTCAAGCTCAAACTCCTTCCAACCGAGCAGAGATTTCTCGATCAGGATCTGAGAGACAGGACTGGCATCAAGACCCGTCTTGCAAATGGCACTGAACTCCTCTGGGTTGTAAGCGATCCCTCCACCACTTCCACCGAGCGTGAAGGCAGGTCGAATGATGCGCGGATAACTGCTAATCGCGGCACCAACCGATTCAGCTTCTTCCAAATTGGACGCGATTCCTGAAGGGCAAACGTGAACGCCAATGCGCTCCATCGCCTGCTTGAAAAGTTTCCGGTCTTCCGCTTTTTGAATCGCTTTGAGATCAGCTCCGATCAGCTCGACACCAAAACGATCCAGCGTTCCATTTTCGGCAAGAGCAACCGCCAGATTGAGAGCGGTCTGCCCGCCCATTGTTGGGAGCAAGGCATCGGGCCGCTCTAGTTCAATCACTCGAGCGACAACGTCTGGCGTGAGCGGCTCGACGTAAGTGCGATCCGCCATTTCCGGATCCGTCATGATCGAGGCCGGATTTGAGTTGATCAGGATCACCTCATAACCCTCTGCCCTCAGGGCTTTACAAGCTTGAGTTCCTGAATAGTCGAACTCGCAGGCCTGTCCGATCACGATCGGTCCGGAACCCAAGAGGAGGATGCGACGAAGATCGTTCCGCCTGGGCATGGGCCTTCAACTCAGCCAAACCAGCCAATACTCCCATGTGGAGCACTTGAAAGATTTCATCAGCAACCTTTCGGGTCGGTTGGTCGCTAGCGTTGGTTGAAAGGAGTCCTTAATCCACCATGAGTGAGCTCCAGCGACTGAAAGGGTTGCTGCCACCAGAGATGCAGAGCTGGGTATTCGTGGAAGCTGCTGCTGCTGTTGAACCGGTTTTGATCACTCTTGAAGAGATCGGCAGAGATGAGGTTGAGATTCAGGTGGATCTTGATCTATGGGACAGCTTTGCTCTTGATCACAGAAACCTGCTTTTTTGGCACGAGGTCGGTCGAATCCAAAACGACACGATTCCTAGAGACGGTTGGGAAATGGCTGCTCTAGCCATCGGCCTTGGCGGTGCGATTGGTGAGCTTTGGGTCCAAGACGGTCTTCTGTTGTTTATGGCTCTGGGCTTGTCAGGATTTGCTGGCTATCGCCTTTATCTCAAAAACAATGCAGAGAAGCGTCTACGCGATGCGATCTCAGCCGACGAGAGAGCAATAGACCTGGCTTGCCGCTTTGGCTACAGCGTTCCGAACTCGTACAAAAGCCTGGGAGGCGCTCTGAAGGAATTGGTGGAACAGACACGTAAAAAGAAAAAGAGGAGCTTTTACGAAGACCGCCTCGAGGCGCTACGCAAAAGTGCAGGCAAAGCAAGGGCAGAGATGGCTCAGCAACAGGGCTCCGATCAATCGGTTACCAGCGAGAACGTTTATGGATAGTGAACAGCTGGCTGAGCTGGCAGCCGAAGCCTGCGACGATCGCAAAGGTGTAGACATCCAGCTAATTCGGATTGATGAGGTTTCAAGCCTTGCCGATTGGTTGGTGATTGCAGGCGGTCAGAGCGACGTTCAGGTCAAGGCAATGGCCCGATCGGTTGAAGAACGTCTAGAAGCAGAAGCCAAACGACTCCCCTTACGCAAAGAAGGGATGAATGAAGGGCGCTGGGCCCTGCTCGATTACGGCGAATTAATTGTGCACATCCTCCAATCGAACGAACGTAGTTTTTACGACTTGGAAGCGTTCTGGAGTCACGGTGAACGCCGTCCCCATCTAGCTTCCGAGACATCAGTAGGCCTCTGACACCTGTTCATATGGCTGCGACAATCTCCTGTCCTGTTCCTCCCGATCAACGTCCTCAGGAAGAGTTCACCCAGCTGAGCCAATCGTGGTTTTTTGCCTGGCCGCGTCATCGACAAATCGATTTAGACAAGGCATTGCTCTTGAGCTGGCTACTCATTGTTCCTCTCACCGTGCTGATAGCGAGCGGTAGTTGGAGCTTGAAACATGATCCAATTCGGCTCGTGCTTGCGGGTGCTGTCTCTGGACTTGTTTTGCCGATGTTGTTATTGGTACGCCAATGGCTGGGTTGGACCTATGTCCACAAACGCCTTCTTTCTGAGCGCGTGGAATACGAAGAATCCGGCTGGTATGACGGGCAAGTCTGGGAAAAACCTTTGTCCTGGCGCGAGCGAGATCTTCTATTAGCCCAACATGAAGTTCGCCCGATCTTGGGTCGGCTCGGCAGGGCCATGGCCACAACAACAGGGCTCATTCTTGGTGGAGCCAGCCTCTGTCAAGCTCTCTAATTTCGCCGACATTCCTTCGCTAACACTCCCTCTATGACACTTCCTCCTGGCTACGGCAGATCGTCCAGAAATTCAGGCTGTCCCGCCTTTGAGGTTGTGCTGAAAAGAGGCTCATCGGTGGAATCAATCCATCGCGTGCATGCCGTTGTTTGTGATTCAAAAGGAAGAATCCTGATGAAGGCTGGACGGCCTGATCATGAAACATTTGTTAGATCTGCACTCAAGCCATTTCAAGCCTTGCCTGCCCTCAGCAGCGGCACCTCTGGAGCCTATGACTTTGGAGATCGAGGCTTGGCAATTAGTTGTGCTTCCCATGCCGGAACGGCTGAGCATGCCAGGGAAGCTTTCCGCCTGCTTTGGAACGCCCAACTGGAAACAGACTCTCTCCAGTGCCCAATTCCGGCATGGGGCCACAGTCCCCTTGAGCACAATTGCTCCGGCAAACATGCCGCTTTCCTGGCCACATCACGAAAAATGGGGTGGCCCTTGGAGAGCTATCTCCAGGGCGATCATCCACTGCAGCAAGAGATCAATCGACGCGTGGGAGAGTTCCTCGGGCTCCCCGCTGAAGAATTAGTCGCAGAGCGCGATGACTGCGGTGCGCCCACACTCCTATTGCAACTGTCCCAGATGGCTTTGCTCTATGCCCATCTCGGCTCTTCAACCCATGCTGAGCTGGAGCAAATCAGCAGAGCCATGCTCGCCCACCCCAAGCTTATTGCTGGAGATGGCCGCTTCGACACCGAACTCATGTCCCGGTCTCATAAACAGGTGATCAGCAAAGGTGGCGCCGAAGGCATTCAGTGCCTCAGCAGAACGGGAGATGGCCTAGGAGTGGCAATCAAGGTGGAAGATGGCTCTCGCCGTGCCAAACAGGCTGTAGCACTCCATCTACTGCGCCAACTTGATTGGATGACTCAGGGGAGCCTGGACGAACTGGAAGACAAGATGTTGATCATCGGTCCAGGAGTCCGACTTGAAGTGAAGGGAGAACTACGCGCGTGAACGCTCACAATCCGCAAGCTTGCGTAGACCAAGTTGTATAATTTTGGGGTCGACGCGGGGTAGAGCAGTCTGGTAGCTCGTCGGGCTCATAACCCGAAGGTCGGGAGTTCAAATCTCCCCCCCGCCACCAAATCAAAAAGCCCCTTTTTTATGAGGGGTTTTTTAATGACAGAAAAACTAAGCCTTTTGAGAATCTAAGAATCGTGGAATTCTTGGCATCCAGGCCCAGCAGCGCTTCCCAACACTTCAAACTAGATTCAAAAGCAAATTTCTTTCTAAAAAAATATAACTCCGAAATAAGATTAGTCTAAAAAAATCACAGAATTAAGCCTTCGTGGGCTTAAAGTTAGGGGCCACAATGAGCCGGTTACCAGAATACGGATAATCATCAAGTTGGGTTTAGAAATACAAAACTCATCTTTAATTTGCCAGGAAAATCAGCATCTAAGGCTGAAAAGTCGAGGACGATTGAATCAAGACATTCCCTTCGCGATCAACCGATTAAGACGCTCAAACCAAGGCTTTTCAATCAGATGCTTGAAGCGTCTGGTCACAGACATCCAATCAGATCAAAAAGATCAGTGGGCAAAGAGGGACACTAAGAAGAGGTCATCGCTTGAGCTGTGCCGCTGAAACCCTTCGAAGCCATCGTGATCGGTTCAGGTGCGACCGGTGGTGTGGCCGCGCAGACGCTTGCTGAAGCTGGGGTTCGAGTCCTGGTAGTGGAAACAGGACCCCAACTAAGTGCTCAAGCAGCTCTGGGGAGCGAACCGATCAACAGCATGCGACGCGTCCGCGGCCTTCTCAGTGGTCAGCACCGACAGCAAGCTCAGCATCCCGGCTATTGGAAACACAATCCACTTCTCTATGCCGATGAGCGGCGCTACCCATACTCCACTCCAAAAGATCAACCTTTTCTCTGGACGCAAGGGCGCCAGGTTGGAGGCAGGAGTTTGACGTGGGGTGGAATCACCCTGCGACTCTCAGATCTGGAATTTAAAGCTGCAGAGCGGGATGGTCACGGACACTCTTGGCCTATTTCCCATCGAGATCTAGATGAGCACTATTCCGCTCTTGAGCGGCAATTTGCCCTTCATGGCAACAAAGATGGACTCGCGCAACTCCCAGATGGTTGCACCACAGCACCGCTGCGTTTCACCCCAGAAGAACAACAGCTGGCTGCTGCCCTCCAGGGCTCGGCAGATATCGAGATGATTCACTCGCGCGGTTTTGCAGCACATCAACCGTCCGCAGAGTGTCCATGGCCGCCATCGAGCAGTCCTGGCAGCAGTCTCCAATCGGCCCTCTCCACTGGACGCGTGGAGATGCTGTCAGAGCACCTGGCAGAACGCCTGCTAATGAACGGTGATCAAAGTCGTGCTCGCGGTGTCGTTGTCATCGATCAACGCAACGGGGAGAGAATCGAACTAGAGGCCCCTTTGGTGGTTCTCTGCGCTTCAACTATCGCCTCACTGCGATTTTTATTGCTCTCAGAATGCTCAGCGACGGCAGGAGGATTTCAGGATCCGTCAGCAAGCCTCGGGCGTCACTTGATGGATCACGTTTCAACCTGCCGATTCTTTCAAGTGCCAAGCAGGAGTGGCCGCGAATCCCTCCAAGACCAAGATCCCAGTAGTCAATTGTCGGGGGCCGGAAGTTTTTTCCTTCCCTTTGGAAGTCTTCCACCACAACGTGGTGGGGGCCTCCCGTTTTCAAGGGGATATGGGCTTTGGGGCGCGATCAATCGCTTTGATCCACCCTGGTGGTTAAAAAGGAATCCCGACTGCCGTTTGGGTTTTTTGATTGGTCATGGGGAAGTGCTTCCCTCCGCTCAAAACAAAGTCAGCTTGTCGGAAACAGTGGATGGCTGGGGAGTTCCCATCCCCTATATCAGCTGCCGTTGGGGAGCGAACGAAACAGCGATGGTGGCCCACATGCACTCGATGATGGCTGAAGCCATTGGCCTAGGTGGAGGGGAAATGCAACCTCTCACCGATCTAATCAAGATGCCCCTGATCGAACCCATTGTCGGCACTATGGAAGCTATGAAAGCAGGTGCACCTCCGCCTGGCTACTACGTGCATGAGCTGGGTGGAGCTCCAATGGGCAACGATGAGAACCACAGTGTTGTGGATGCCTGGAATCGCCTCTGGCGCTGTCCAAACGTATTGGTCGTTGATGGCTCATGTTGGACCACTTCAGCGTGGCAAAGTCCAACCTTGACGATGATGGCGATTACGAGGAGAGCTTGCCTACATGCGCTCCAACCTGAGAACGCGTAAAAAGATCGTCAAGATAGCGCTCAGTGACTGCTCGATCAGTACAACCGTTTTGAACTAAAAATTGGGCAATTGCAGAACTAAGAAGTTGATATTGATCCCAAGAAGGATTTAATCCAATGAAATCTTTCATTCCGCGATAAAGAACTTCGGGAATTTCCGCTTCCATGCTCACCAATGAAATCTCTAGATCCCTGACTGATTCAGGAACATGATTATCGCAATGTTCAAGGTGAAATCGATCCATGGAGTGGGGTCAATCCTCAGAGGGGTGCCCACCTAGGAAGACACATGGAGGGGGTAGCCGTCAAAGCCGAAGAAATCAGGTCGAACAGAGGGAAGCCCTGATGAGAATCATTCCAGCACAGTGGTTTTCGAAGATCGTGGAGCGATGATTTGAAACTGGCTACTGGCATCCAGCACGGTGTCAAGTTCAATTGAGGCATAAATGGAAAAACCACAACCCCCCAGCAAACAGCCAGGATCGAGTGCAAAAGCCCGTGGAAAACGTGGCTAAATCTGTGGAAAACGAAGGAACAATCAGCTTGAAACTTGATTGATTAGTCTCGCTTATGTCCCTAAGTCTCTTTGGACTTGCGTGAGACAAATTTACAAAGAAAGGTAGTGACAGAGGCGGGTCTTCAGGGTTCAAGAGCATCCGTCTTTGAATCCGCACTCCGACCACGAAGGGTGCTTGGTCCTAAAGGATGCTCTGCATGCGGGTAGGGGTGATGCCCATGGTCGTGGGAATGCTCGTGAGCGTGGACTCCATGCGAGTGAGGCTCATGCCCCCCCCCCAGTGGGATTGGCACTCCGTCGGGCTGACAGGCCCCGGTGCACTCGAGCTCACATAAATCGCAGCCATCGGTCAATCCCTCAACGTGGTGATGGTGGCTGGCCTGGGCTAGGCCTACCTCAGTTTCAAAACCCAACACCTGTGCTCTGTATTTACAGAGCGAGCAATTCATCGCCGTCTCTCCACCAAGCACTTCATCCACCCGCTCTACAAAGGTTTCTTGCACCCTTACGTGGTCTCCGAGATAGGAGGCATGCAGAAATTCCACCTCGGGGTGATCGTTGGCGACCCGTTCACTGTGCTGGCGGATCCTGGTCACAAGAACACCAGAAAACAAGAAATACGGAAACACGATGATGCGCTTAAAACCAAGGCGCACCACATGCCTTAGCCCTGGCTCCACCAGCGGGAACGTCACGCCTGAATAGACGGTTTCGCCCCAGCCGAAACCAAAACCTTCAACCAACATGCGCGCAACCTTCGCGACGTTGGAATTGGCATCGGGATCTGATGACCCCCGTCCAACAACCACCAACATGGTTTCAGATAAAGGAACGCCTGGATTTGCGTCCAACGTCTCTTGAATCCGAGCGCCAGCCGCTGCAATCATCAATCGATCAACGCCGAGCTCTCGGCCGTAATCAATCTCCAAGCCCGTTTCAGCGCTGTATGTGTTCAGCACGGACGGGATGTCGTTTTTGGCGTGGCCTGCCGCAAACAACATGGCCGGAATCGCCAGCACCCGCTCCACTCCTTGCTCTCTTAAGCGATCCAAACCATCCCTAAGGATTGGATTAGCGAATTCCAAAAACCCGTGTTCAACTGGAATGGGATGCATGCGCCGGCGCAAACTGATGGCGAGACGTTCAAATTCCTCAACCGCTAAA
The DNA here is from genome assembly GCA_030756895.1 of Synechococcus sp. SP2 MAG. Taxonomy (GTDB): domain Bacteria; phylum Cyanobacteriota; class Cyanobacteriia; order PCC-6307; family Cyanobiaceae; genus Synechococcus_C. The sequence continues at coordinate 45,851 of JAVBIX010000029.1, read as the reverse complement.
CGATTCCTGCTGCCATGGCCGCAAATTAAAACGCCATAGGCCGATGGTTGCGGCGCACTCGGATCTGAACTCACTCGGTACGTTCCACTCCCACGACACTATCCTCGGCGTTGTTGAATCGCGCCGCTTGGTCTTGCCTAGACCATCGGCATGCATGAGAGCCACATCGTGACAAAGCATCCAGCGCTTTGGAATCCAATGGCCGACGATTCACATCCAGCGGGTTGGATTTCGACTGATGCAATCTCTCTTTCCAACCTGATCCGTCAAGGGATCCAGCCAACGCCCTTGTTGGTTTGCGCAGGGGGCACCAGCAGCCGCTGTGCTGCAGATGGACTTTGGACACTCGACTTAAGAGCGCGCCATCGCCAGCTGATCATCAGCGAAGTAGGAGATGAAGTGGAGATTGGGACCGGGCTCACCATGGCCGAGGTTTTAAAAGGTCTTCAAGCCCATGGACGCTCGATCCCCGTTGGCCTTTCCACCGTTCCAGGATGTGGCTTTGTACTCACAGGTGGAGTTGGTCCGCTGAGTCGATTACAGGGGCTCGCTATGGATCACATCGTGGGTTTGCGAGGTGTCTGGGGAAACGGCAATATTTTTGACCTTTCAGCGCCTGCCAACCCTGCTGCCAGCACTGGAACAACCTTTAACAAGGAATCACATCAACAGTGGAAAGGACTGCTCGGTGCAGCTCCATTCCTGGCTGTTGTCACTGCGATTCGACTGCGGACGCAGAAGCTCACACCTTTAATGATTTGGAGGGCTGTATGCAGCGTTCAGCAACTTGAAATCGCCATTGAGGCGGCGGAACAATGGACGCACAGCGCCAGTTTGCAGTGGGCCTGGAACGAAAGAATTGAGCTGTTCATCGCTTGTAGCGCTGACGACCCTGCCGCGATGGCAGCGGTGCAGTCGCTGAAAACGCTGCTTGGCCACTGCGCTGAATCCAGCATGACCATCGTGCCTGGCCAACATGCTCAGCCCCCATTTGGAGCTTTAGCAACATCGACTGCTGCAAAAGGGCACAACCACAGCGAAGTCATCAGCAGGCTCGGGCCAGCCTGGGGCCAGCGATTGCCCTCACTCCTTAAAGACCTAAATCAACTCATACGCGAGCGTCCTCACCCCGGATGCCAAATCAGTGCCCAACAGCTTGGTGGAATGAGTTCTCAGGTTCCCGTGTCACGCACATCCTTCATTCATCGCGATGCAATCTGGAAGCCTTGGATCAACGCCGTTTGGAACGCAAATGACGCAGAAGGGCGGGAACGCTCGCTGGATTGGCTTTTTCACGCCAACAGCATCCTCACTAATTACTGCCCTGGCGTTCACCTCGCACAAATTCATCCACACCTGTCCTGCCATAAGGCAGAACTCTGTGACGCTTTTCAAGACTGGCTTCCAGTCCTCAATCAATTGAAGTCACATCATGATCCTTATGGATTGCTGCCACCGCTCTGAGATACGGTCCCTGAAAAGAAAGTGGCACTGACGCCCATGGCTTCCTCTCCCGCAATGGGACTTCAAAACTGGTTCAGCAATCCGAGACGCGACGTTCTCTCAGGCCTGGTCGTGGCCTTTGCCATGATTCCAGAAGCGATCGCGTTCTCTGGAATTGCAGGCGTGGATCCAAGAGTTGGATTGTTTGGAGCCTTTTGTCTCTCCATAACGATTGCCTTCGTCGGTGGACGAACGGCGATGATCACCTCTGCCACGGGATCAACGGCCCTGTTGATGACCGGATTGGTGGCGACAGGAAATGCGAGAGGGGAAGGACTGGGGCTGGCCTACTTGATGGCGGCAGGAATTCTCACCGGGGTCTTCCAGATTCTCTGGGGTTACTTACGCCTGGCTTATCAGATGAGGTTCGTGCCTCTAGGTGTCTTAAGCGGGTTTGTGAATGCTCTTGCTTTATTGATCTTTCAGGCTCAACTTCCGCAATTGGGAATCAATCTGCACTTTGGGGAAGCAGTACATGACCATGCGATGCATGCTCTAACTGGAAGCCAAATGGCAGTTGTTTGGCCACTCGTTTTGCTTGGCCTTGTCATTATTTATGGCCTGCCACGCATCACGCGCGCGCTTCCTTCCCAGTTGATAGCCATCATTGTGATTACAGCCATCAGCATGGGACTGAGCTCAATATTTCCAGATTTAAATATTCCTAAAGTAGAAGATCTTGGCAAACTTCCCAATGGCCTTCCTATGTTCAACCTTCCCTTTGGAGATGTAAGTAATCAAAGGGTGCCTTTTAATCTACAGACATTTGGGATTGTCTTGCCTACAGCTTTATCGATCTCTCTGGTGGGCTTGATGGAAACATTCCTCACTCAAGACATTCTTGACGAGAGAACTGATTCTAATTCAAACAAGAATACTGAAGCGAAAGGCCAGGGAATTGCCAACATCGTGTCCTCCTTGTTTGGAGGAATGGCTGGCTGCGCGTTGGTCGGGCAATCCGTCATGAACATCGACAACGGGGGGCGAACACGCCTCTCCACTCTGTCTTCAGGGATCAGCCTCTTAGCGATGATTTTACTTGGCAGTACTTGGCTCAAGCAGATCCCCATGGCAGCTTTGGTTGCGGTCATGATTGGAATTGCGGTCAGTACAGCCGATGTCGCTGGATTGCGTAATCTTCGAAATATCCCCAAAAGTGACACTGCCGTGATGGTGATGACTTTTGCGGTCACCATGCTCACCACTCCCCACAACCTTGCCCTTGGAGTCCTAGCCGGTGTGGCTCTTGCAGGTGTTTTATTCAGCCGCAAAGTCGCAAAAGTCATTCGCGTCGAAGCGATCAAAATCAGTGAAGACGAGAGTCGTTATGTGGTCAGTGGACAATTGTTCTTTGTAAGCAAGATTTATTTCCTACAGGGATTTGACGTTCACGATCATCCAGCCAGAATTACTATTGATATGAGTCAGGCACATATTTGGGACCAGAGTGGTGTTGGAGCACTCAACCAACTCATTCGCAAGCTCAGACTTGGTGGATCAGTCGTAAATGTTGAAGGCTTAAACAAAGAAAGCTTGAATCTTTTTGAACGAATCGGGAGCCAACCTGAGGGAGGTCATGGTTGATTTGAATCAGCTTGATGATTATTCCTTGTTGTAGAGGAGTGCCAAACAAGCCGTCATATCATTTCGCATGCCGTCGAGACGATTGCTGATCTCGACGTCATTCGGATTTAACTCGACATAGCGCACCGTTACGTCGTTACCGATGCTCATAATGAGACAAAGAGTTTGCAAGTCATTCGTTTCAACGGCCCTGATCCGAGCCCCTTCAAGCATTACTTTAAGAAGAGACATTTTATTATAATAAGCCTGTTGATCAGTCTCCTCCCATGCCAGTGCTGGAGTAGCTATTCCAAATAAAATTAGAGCTGAAATCAGGGTAGATCCCGCCAGCGTTCGCATCATCGAGCTGTTCACGAACACTTGCGAAAGCTATACCAATTCTCTGGGTTGACAAGAACGATCAACCCTGATGAACGAGCTCTGACACACTTGTTCCCTACCAGAAACAATCAGATGAAAGTCCGTCTTCTTGCACTGCCACTGGTTTCTTTCTTATTCATTTTGAATGGGTGTGCCACGCTTGGGGAAGGCGGCGCCTCAAGACTCGATCTCATCAAACGGAGAACCGAGCTTCGCTGCGGAGTCAGCGGCAAGATTCCAGGGTTTAGTTTTCTGCAAAGGGATGGATCCTTCGCTGGACTTGATGTGGACATCTGTCGCGCCTTTGCAGCAGCGTTTACTGGCAGCCCAGATCAGGTGCAATACAGGTCATTAACCGCTCCAGAACGATTCACTGCACTACGCACAGGAGAAATTGATCTTCTGTCCCGCAACACCACGTTCAACCTCAGCAGAGATGCCGCGGGAGGCAACGGCGTCAGCTTTGCTCCTGTTGTCTTTCATGACGGGCAAGGGCTCTTGGTTAAGCGCAGCAGTGGGATCTCCAATCTCAATAACCTCAAAGGCAAAACCATTTGCGTTGGCTCAGGCACCACGACCGAGCAAAACCTCAACGATGCTTTTCAAGCCAAAGGCATCGACTACAAACCAATCAAGTATCAGGATCTCAATCAAGTGATCGCGGGCTACCTACAAGGTCGCTGCAGTGCCATGACATCAGATCGTTCTCAGCTTGCCGCGGCCAGATCCGGTTTTAACAACCCAGATCAACACGTGATTCTCCCTGAAGTATTGAGCAAAGAACCCCTCGCTCCACTAGCAGCAGGGGGGGATCAACGCCTGGCAGACGCTATGCGCTGGGTGATCTACGCATTGATCGCTGCAGAAGAATTAGGCATTACACAAGAAAACATCGGCAATAAGCTGGCAGAAGCCCAAAGTCGTCCTCAACTCACACAACTAAGGCGTTTTCTTGGCGTTGAAGCTGATTTGGGTCAAAAATTAGGTTTAAACAACGATTTCATCGTCAAAGTGATCCAAGCAGTAGGAAATTACGGTGAAATCTATGATCGTCATCTCGGCCCTAAGAGTGCTGTTCCTATTCCGAGGGGCCTCAATAATTTGTACAGCAATGGAGGCATCCTGACCTCACCACCATTTCAATGAATCGTTCAAAACGCTGGTGGTGGCAGGTCATCATCGTGATTGGGCTCCTCACCGTGATGGGGATTTTGATCAATAACCTTGCAGTCAATCTCATCAGAACGGGGCTAGGCCTCAGTTTTGATTGGCTTTGGCGACCCGCAGGTTTCGCGCTCAGTGAGCACCCCCTTCCTTATCAATCCTCAGACAGCACAGCCTGGGCCTTGCTGATGGGATGGCTCAACAGCTTGCGCGTCATCTTTGCAGGGATTGTTCTGGCAACGCTGCTTGGCGTCAGCACCGGTGCTGCTCGTCGCAGCCTGAATCCGTTATTGCGGCAAATAGCAGCTCTCTACGTGGGATTCATTCGTCAGATTCCTCTTCTATTGCAGCTTCTGTTTTGGTATTTCGTTGCCTTCCTTGGACTTCCTTCAGAGCCGTTCGCACCACTTGGAGCTGTGATCCATCTGTCCAATCAAGGCATCAGCTTGCTTGGAGTCACGCTCAGTGTGGAGTTTGCAGCTGTCCTCCTAGGACTCAGCGTATTTACTGGAGCCTCCATTGCAGAAGTGGTTCGCGGTGGACTCGATTCCGTACCCCGCGGCCAGTGGGAAGCCTTCCGCAGTCTTGGCATGACAGAGGGCCTTGGCTTACGCCGAATTGTTTTACCTCAGGCTCTCCCAGCAATCCTGCCAGCACTCAGCAGTCAATATTTGAACCTTGCCAAAAACAGCACCCTGGCGATTGCCGTGGGCTACGCCGATCTCTACGCGGTGAGTGACACAACCATCACCCAAACAGGACGAGCGATTGAAGGTTTTTTGCTGCTTTTGCTGAGCTTTCTACTTTTGAACTTGCTCATTAACGGAGGGATGCAGCTGCTAAACCGAGCTGTTTTAAGAAGCCAGCACCATCATTAAAATGAAGAGCTAACAGTTCGCTTTCATGAATACTCGCCGTATCGCTGCAGTCTTTTTAATTGTGGCGTCTATTGCAGCCATTTTGCTGCCCTTCGCATCAGCAACCCTTCTCACCATTGGATTAGGCGGAATTGTGTTCGTGGCTGGGCTCAATCAACTGCTTCGGATTGGAGAAATTCCAAACAATCAAGGGAAACTCTTTAAAGGCTTGTCAGGCCTGCTTTACATCGGTGGTGCTGTCTTCATTCTGATCGACCCGATCGACAGTGAAATCAGCCTCACGTTGTTTGCAGGTGTGCTCTTGCTTGTTGAAGGGTTGATGGAATTAGCAACAGGAGCCAGTTCCAATGCACCAGCTCGAGGTCTTGTGGTGGTGGATGGAATCGTGACTGCCGTCCTCGGATTGCTCTTGGTGATCGAATGGCCCTCTGACAGCCTTTGGGCTTTAGGGACCATCTTTGGAGTGTCTCTGTTCCTATCCGCCTTGAACTTGCTCAAGCCCACGGATGCACCCCCAGCCGCCAGCTAATGGCGAATCAATTCAAAGCCCGGCAACAGCACTACCGGCGTTGGCAGCAAAAACCGATTGAGGCCGCATTCAGCGTTCTCATCCTTAGCTTGATTCTTTGGGCTGTCTGGTCGACAGGCTCCTGGCTGATCGCCGGGGCTGATTGGCGGGTGGTCACCCACAACCTCCCGCTGTATGCCTTTGGCAGCTATCCCGCAGATCAACGCTGGAGGCCTTTGGTTTGGATGGCCGCTCTGCTGCTACTAACGATCACCACGTTGAGCGGTGATCACTTGCCTCAACCCCTGAAACGCCTTCAACCTTTCCTTCCCTGGGCATGGATCTTGATGGTGCCTGCAGGAGTGGTTCTGCTTGCTGGATCCGCCAACCTCCAAGCCGTGCCATCTCGCGCCTGGGGAGGCCTCACCCTCACATTGCTACTGACCACAGCGAGTGGGTTTTTAGCCCTGCCCATGGGAATAGGCCTTGCGATCGGTAGAACATCGAATTTGGGTTTGGTCGCGATGCTATGCCGCATTTACATCGACCTGATGCGTGCCGTTCCTCTTATTGCGGTGCTGTTCTTCGGGCAATTGCTCCTACCGCTCTTCCTCCCGGTAGAGATCGAAATCAACAGAGTGTTGAGAGCTGTTATGGCTTTTGCACTATTTGCAGCGGCTTATGTCGCCGAAGATGTGCGCGGTGGACTGCAATCCATCCCACGCACACAAGCGGAAGCGGCAGCAGCCCTCGGTCTCAATGCGTCTCTCACCATGAGACTGGTCATTCTTCCCCAGGCAATGAGAATTGCTGTTCCAGCCTTAACCAATCAAGCGATCGGATTGCTGCAAAACACCAGCTTGATGGCCATTCTCGGATTGATAGAACTGCTGGGAATTAGCAGAAGCTTGCTCGCAAATCCTGAATACATCGGCCGTCATCTTGAGGTTTATGTCTGGCTCGCCGGTGTGTATTGGTTGCTCTGTTCAGGGATGGCCCTTTTGGCAAAGCGAATTGAACGTCAAGGCCGCTTATCCACTAGCTCCTAAGACCGCTCGTACCTCCTCAACATCTATGTCCATCGCCATTCACGCGCAGTCCATTAGTAAGTCCTACTCCGATGATCATCGCGCTCTTGATGAGGTGAATCTCAGCGTCAACCTTGGTGAAGTTCTTGTGGTCATGGGGCCCTCTGGATCCGGAAAAAGCACCTTGATCCGCACCTTTAATGGCTTGGAAAGCATTGACGAAGGACGGTTGGAAGTCGTGGGGATTCAGCTGGATTCCAACCAAGACGAACGACAGATCAAACGAATCCGGCGCAGGGTTGGAATGGTCTTTCAACAGTTCAATTTGTTTCCCCACCTCTCCATCCTCGACAACATCACGCTGGCACCAATCCGCGTCAAAAAAATGCAGAAAAAGGACGCGGAGCTCAGGGCGATGTCGCTACTGAGCCAAATGGGGATTGCTGATCAGGCCATGAAACGCCCTGCCCAGCTCAGCGGAGGGCAGCAACAACGCGTAGCGATCGCCAGAGCCTTAGCGATGGATCCAGAGGTGATGTTGTTCGACGAGCCAACCAGTGCTCTTGATCCAGAACGCGTCAAAGAAGTTCTTGATGCCATGCGCACGCTGGCCTCAGCAGGAATGACCATGGTGGTCGTCACCCATGAACTGGGATTTGCCCGTGAGGTCGCTGACCGGGTGCTGTTTATGGACGCAGGAAAAGTGGTTGAACTTTCAGATGCAAAGACATTTTTCAGTCATGCCAAAGAAGAGCGCAGCAGGCGCTTCCTCAATCAAATGACTAACTGACAACGGCCATCCAACTGGTGCAGGGCCCGCTCAGCAGCTACGAGCTCCCTTTCGGTTTGCAGCCAGGTTTCATTGCCAACGGGCAGGCTATGAATTTGCTCAGCCAACCGCTCCTGCAAGCGCTCACGTTGAGCTTGAAGGGCTTCACTGAGTTGTACCACTCTCTGGGGGATGGAACAGAAAGGAGCCGAAACAGCCACTGAGCACCTGTCATGGGACAGCTGTGACTTTGGCACATTGTCGCGAATGTTCCTAGTCTCCAGCTAGATCTGGCAGACACAGCAATTTTTCGCCTCCTGGTTGAACTCATTCCAGGCCTACTTGTTGGATATCTGCTGGGTCGCTTCAAACCAGGGTGGGTCAAGCCTCTAGCAACCCCACTTGTGCGCTATGGCGTTCCCATCAGCCTGATGGGCTTGCTGTTGAAGGGTGGATTGAACAGCTCCCTGCTCAGCACGGCCGCCATAGCGGCGGTCGCCATCATGGTCATGCTGATCGTGCTCGGACGCTGGCGCCGAGGGGGCGATCAGCTGCTCTCGCCCACGCTTCAACTGGGGTGTTGCGTTGGCAACACAGCCTATTTCGGGATTCCGGTCGCGCTGGCCTTACTCCCCCCAGAAGCCCTATCGATCAGCATCGGCTACGACTTCGGCGCAACGCTCCTGGCCTGGGGGCTCGGACCGATCTGGCTTGCAGGACCAGAGCAGAAGGCTCATCCGCACCGTTGGCGTGTGTTGATCAACCACCTCAGTTCCAGTCCTGCCTCACGAGGACTCCTGGGCGCTTTGCTTGTGATGGCAACACCATGGCAAGCCACCATCACGACCGCACTGTGGATGCCTTCAAGGGTTGTGATTGTGCTGGCCTTAATCGTTGTGGGCATGCGACTTGCAGGCCTTTCAGACGCGAGATCAACACCATCCCTGACAGAAGCAACACAAAGCGCTCACCGCAAAGCCTTGAATGTGGCTCTGGGCTGCAAACTTTTGCTGTTTCCAGCATTTGTATTGGCAATCAGCCTGATCCTTCCCATCAGCGCTTTCGCGCGTCAGGCCTTGGTCCTACAAGCTGCAGCCCCCACCGCTATTTCCGTGCTCTTAATGGCAGAAACAGAGCAGGCAGACAGCACTGCAGCGTCACAGCTCATTTGGCGCAGCACTCTCCTGGCGCTGATCACGGTGCCAATTTGGGCTGTGCTGCTGAAGACGTTGGGAGAAAGACTCGGAACGTGAGGTTCAACCTTGGCGTGCGCACCCTCCTGCGAACCGGAAGGGCGTGCATCCACAACCGTTGGCAATCAGGTTCCATCACCAGCAAATCTCCATCCGCAAGGGCTAGTTCCTCTCGGCTCCGGCTCTGGCGATGACGAAACTGCAATGCCCTGGTGGCACCAAAAGAAAGCGATGCGATTGGACATCTGGCATCAATCTCCGGTTCGTCATCGGCATGCCACCCCATGCGATCGTCTCCATCCCGATAAAGATTGAAAAGGCAACCATTGAACTGAGCAGAACAACTGTTATTCACCTGCTCAAGCAAGGGCGTAAACCAGTTGGGCCAGCCCTGCCCGCGATGAACCACACCGCTGTAGCGGTAAGACACCGAAGCATCTGCGAGAAAAGCCGACAATCTCGGCACACGGTGGACCTTGCCGTACACCCGAACTTGGGGCTGCTCCCAAACAATCCGTTCCTGACATCGATCAAACCAGTAAGCCGAAGCCTGCGATTCCAGCCAGCCAACGCGATGGTTCCAGCTCATCGATCGTGGGTCTTGCCTGAAGCAAACCAGTAACGAGCCATAACAGAGACGAAAACTTTGAGGCAACACCCCATACATTCTTGTCATGGGAGCTCGTATCACGGAATCGGAATTTCTCAAACGAGCGCGTGAGCGATTCGGTGATCACTTCGATTACTCAGAGATCAAATACCGCAGCTACAAGAGCCCGGTCAAAATTCGCTGTAACCACCATCCGGTTCAGCTGATCAGCATTACACCTGAGAAGCATCTCCAAACCACAGGAGGCTGTCGACACTGCCTTAGAGAGAGACGGATTGCTGCCTTAGAGCGAGAACTCAATCGCGATGCTGCTCAGCGGCCAATCGAAGCAATGCCGATTGAAACAACAACGCAAAAAGCGGCCTGTCCTCTTCAGGACTGAAGGCTGACGCGGTGATAGCAAAACCATAACCACTGTTGAAATAGCAAATTGCGATGGGAACGCCACAGCGTTCTCGGGTGGTCAGAGTCAAAATTTTCCGGCGGCGGAACATCGCCACGGGCGAGATCGCGCTCCATTTCCCCTTGCAACCTCCCAACGTTGTATTCGGGATGACCGAGATGCATGAGTTGACGCTGATCTGGCGTCTCAAAAATGGTGTAACCCACCTTCTCGCCATGGGCAAGAAGTCTCAGTCGACCCTGGCGTTGCGCCGATTCCATCGCTGCGTCTGGTAATCCCGCATAACGGCTTTGGGGACAAAGGAATTGATCATCCTGGGTTCCCATGAGGGGATGACCAGGCACGAGACTTCGCATCGGAAACACCCCAAACAATTTCCGATCGAACGTGACCTTGTTCACTCCCGCGAGATAAGCCAGAGCAAAACCAGCCCAACAGAGACCGAGAGTGCTGGCACAAGAATGACGCGCCTCGTTGATCAGCTCAACCAATTCGGGCCAATAGGTGACGTCCTCAAACGCCAGGTGCTCCACTGGCGCACCTGTGATGATTAATCCATCCAATGGACGCTGGGACTGAGCCTCGTCCCAGCTCACGTAGTGCTGGTTGAGATGGTCTTGATCCCAGCTTCGGTACGCATGAGATTGGAGGCGAATCCAGATCGGTTCAATCTGAAGAACCGAGAGACCCAGAGGATGCAGCAGGTTGAATTCGTACTGCTTCCCTAAAGGCATGATGTTGAGAATGCCAATGCGCAAGGGCCGAATGTCTTGACGCTCGGCTTGCTCGGGTTCAATCCAAGAGATCCGGTTCCGTTCAACAGCGGTGATCTTGTGATAATTCCTAGAAAGAATCAGTGCCATCAGCTCAGATCCCTTCCACTGACTGAATTTGATTCATCATGTATGCAATGACGAGCGCCCTTTTCTATGCAAGGTGTTCTCTGTTCAACGTAGCCACAGTTCATGCCTTTGAACTCATGGGGAGTGAGTCAAATGCTTTGGTGTGCTGAACATCTCCACGGCGGTCGATCACCTTGGCCTTGGGCTCCAAGGGATCAACCGCCAGTCCCCAACTCAGCTGGCCAGAGCCTGCTCAAAATCAGCCTTGATGTCGTCGATGTGTTCCAAACCCACAGACACCCGCACCATGGTGGGAGTTACACCAGCTGAGGCTTGCTCATCAGCACTGAGCTGCTGATGGGTCGTGGAGGCTGGATGAATCACCAGCGTTTTGGAGTCGCCAACATTGGCGAGATGGCTCGCCAGCTTGAGACTGTCGATGAAACGCACCGCATCGTCATACCCCCCCTTCAGGGAGAACATCAGCATGCAGCCCATCCCACGGTCGGTGAGATAGCGCTTGGCACTTGCGTGATAAGGGTCGCTGGGTAATCCGGGATAGCTCACCTGAGCAACACTGGATTGCTCCTGCAACCAAGTCGCTAACGCCATTGCATTTTGCGCATGCCTCTCCACGCGCAAGCTCAGTGTTTCCAAGCCTTGCAGCAACAAAAAGCTGTTAAAGGGGCTAATGGCCGGTCCCCAATCGCGGAGACATTCCACCCTTGCCCTAAGTGCAAACGCGATATTGCGTTCTTCAGGTAATCCCAGCATTTTGCAGATGTCACTGCCGAAACCGAAGGCATCCCAGTGAACAAGGCCGTGATAAGCAGCGCTCGGCTGACTCATCAACGGAAACTTGCCATTGCCCCAGTTAAAAGTTCCAGCATCAACAATCACACCACCAAGACTGGTTCCGTGACCACCAATCCATTTCGTGGCGCTCTCGACCACCACATCGGCGCCATGCTCAATGGGTCGAATCAAGGCTCCTGCCGCTCCGAGTGTGTTGTCGACAATCAGAGGAATGCCACGTTCTTTAGCAAGTGCAGAGAGGCCGGCGAAGTCTGGAATATTGAAGCGGGGATTGCCCATCGCTTCCACATAAATCGCCTTGGTGTTGTCATCAATTTGCGCAGCAAAACTCGCGACATCGTCGCCATCAGCGAACTTGACCTGGATCCCTAGGCGCGGGAATTGCACCTTGAATTGGTTGTAAGTACCGCCGTAGAGAAAAGATGTGGAAACAAAATTGTCTCCTGCCTGCATGCAGTTGGTAATCGCCAAAAACTGAGCCGACTGGCCTGAGGCAGTGGCAACGGCAGCGACCCCACCCTCCAGTGCTGCAACGCGCTTTTCAAAGACATCCGTGGTGGGGTTCATCAAACGGGTGTAGATGTTCCCGAATTCCTTCAACCCAAACAAATTTGCGCCGTGTTCAGCGTTATTGAACACGTATGAGCTGGTCTGGTAGATCGGGACCGCCCGAGAGTTTGTCGTGGGGTCAGGGACCTGACCAGCGTGCAACTGAAGGGTCTCGAAACGTTGTGATGTCAAGGCCAAAATACGGATAACTCCGTTCTAGCTCGCAACTTCCGTTGAAGGGTTCCAATTGTCGTCAGGTGCCGGTTTTTCAGTTTCCACAAGGGATGGAAGCGTGTCACGCATCAGGGGGCCAAAACGACTGCGCACTTCCGATCGGAAAGATCCTGCCGCTTCCGCACTGAGCACTGGATAGGGCTGGTCACCCTCTTGCTCGCGCAGATGACGCCACTTGCTGTTCTCTTTGGCCTTGAGCTCTTTTAACGCAGACATGAAGTCGTAATTCTTCGTCTGACCATCTGCAGCCGCAAGAGGGCCAGCCTGTGCTGCTAATTCTTCCCGGATCGCATCAAACGCTTTGGCTTTGATCGTGTCGGGAAGGCCGAGAACTGGCTGGTAGTAATCGAGCAAACGTCTTTCCTCCTCCAACAGGATCGGCCATGCGCCTCTGGACCCTTGGGGCAAGGCGTAACCGGCTTCAGCCGCATCCATCGCCTCCAAGTGAAAACAGATCCAGCGGTAATAAGACTTTTCGTTGATCGGCTTTTTCGCTGCGGCCTTGCCCGAAACAATCGCAGGGAGTGCAGCTTCAGCCTTACGCAGGAATAAACGATCCTCACGTTCGAGATTCATTGCTCCCCAACGCTGGCGATAGTCCCATAGCTCGGCGTATCGGGCCACTTCATCCGTGGACCAGCCAAGGGTCTTGAGCTCATCGGCCCGATGCGTCAGTTCCTTCGCCAAAGAGCTCAGCCTTCATCTGATCGGAATCGTAGAGGTCAAAGGCGATCACGCCAGTCTCTAAACCTCAACCTGCAGGACGGCTGTGCGGGTTCTGACGCAAATATTGCAGGACGTCGGTGGGCTGGGGCTGGTTGTAACCCTCATGAAGCCAGAGATCACCGGCTGAGGAGGCGTAGTGAATTTGCCAGTGATACAAACCGCGATAAGCGAGAGGATCCCGTTTCAACAGGTCGGCGTAATGAACCACAGCCTTGCCGTAGTGATCGCTGTTGTTGTACCCCCAGAGTCCTTTTCGGATGTCCTGAAGGCCGCCACGACGAACCAAATAACGCGCAGCCGCATGGATGGCATCCCAAGGATCGCGAATGTCACCACCACGGCCAATCCCAGGCTCCGTCCAGGTCGTGGGTAGGAATTGCATGGGCCCTTGAGCATTGGCGACGGAAATGCCATCAATGCGACCCATTCCTGTTTCGACCAAATTCACAGCAGCCAGAACCTCCCAATCAATCCCCGTAGCGGCTGAAGCACTTCGATAAGCCTTGAGCAATTGAACGGAAGGGGCCGGGGTCTGGATACGCCAAGCAGGAAGCCTGGACGAAGCCGGGCCACGATGCATGGCAAGAAACGAACGACGAGCTGAGATGTGCTGATCAAACACCCAGCGCCAACGGTCATCAAGCTTGGATCGCACCTGATCGGCGAGATCAGAGCGATGTGACAACACCCGATAGATCACCTGCTGCTGATGAGCAAGGGAGGGAATGGCCTCAGCAGAGACGTCGGGGTTACGAATGGCAAGCTCAATGCCCGATAACAGTGGAGCTAGCTGGTCGGGGTTGGGCAGAAACAGCGGATAGTGCGCTCCTGATGGAGAGCGGGGAAGATCTGACCTTGTAGGGAGCGCTGGAAGCGCGAGATCAGCTGGTTCAACTTGTTCAAGGACGTCCTGTTCAGAAACGTCCTGGTGTTGATTCTGGGTGGACTGGAGTGCCGGCGAGCGCCTACAGCCCAAGGCCAGGGGAACCACAAGCAGAGGAAGACAAATCAGTAGGCGGCGGACTGAAGTCATCATCAAAAGAGTTGACGATCCATCAACAGATCAGAAAACTGCGACGGTCATGAAAGTCTGCAGCGTCTCCTGGATGGGAAAGAGCCCAGTAGCTGAGACGACCATTGATTTCTTCCACAACCATCGTCAAACCGAGTTCTGGCATGCCCTCAATCGGCCACCAGGGACGTAAATCCAAGACCACATCACAACGGCAGTCCTGTCGTGTTTGACGCACGGATACGGATGGAGGCAAGGCCTCAACCAACCCAGAACCACCGTGTCGGTAGCTCTCAAAGCTGTAAAGGTTCCAGTGACCTAAGGGCGATACGTTGAATTCCCAGTACTGCTGAGAGCCAGGCACAGCGATGAACGCCTCAAAGCAACTGTGCTTCCAAAGTTCATCGCGGCGATCACCGTGCATTGGAACGGAGGATGGCTGTATCGAAGGCAGCGAAACAGCAAGCAAATCTCCATCGCGCTGTGCAGGCCGAAGGTTGTAACTGAGTTCGAGAATGCCCCCCTCACGCCAGACAAACTCAGCACTAAGCAGGAGATCAGGGGATTCTTGGGGGTCTTGAGGAAGGAGCGGGCAAACCTGCCGGACCATCACGGGATGGCGCGACATTTCAGCTCGCTCCTGAAAGTTCGCGAATCATGAGCTGGAGGTCATCCTCTTGGGCTTCGATCGATTGGGTCAGCGCAAATTGCACCAGGGCTCGATCCAAATTGTGAGAAGTTCGATCTGTTCGGAAGTAACGATCGCCATCCAGGTAGTCGGTTAAAAAGCGCAACCCAAGCTCAAACGGAATCAAACGAATGCAGTCTGGTAGATAGCGAAAATCCTGATCTGAAAGGAAGGATCGACCCATCATGAGATATCCCTCAAGAATCGCCCGACAGAGGTTGAGATCGAACTTCACCAACTCAACCTGCAAGGTCTCTTCGCCAAGAGGATTACAACAAGATCGCAGGCAATCACCGATGTCGTAGTGAACCAAACCGGGTTTGACCGTATCGAGATCAATCAATCCCACTGCATGACCAGTGTGCTCATCGAGCATCACGTTGTTGATTTTGGGGTCTCCATGAATCGGTCTGCGTTGCAGTTCGCCGCGAGCGCAGGCAACCTCCAACACATCCACACAATCGCGGCGGCGTTCCACGAAATCAATCGCACGTTTCAGCTGTGGATCGAGTGATAACCGCTTCTCAAGCTTCTCGGATTGATCGCGGCAGACAGTGTCGTAATGCTTGAGGTAGCTCGGAGTGATGTGAAAGCCTTCAAGGGTGTCTGCTAAGTCGCAAACCGGCAAATCACTGATGAGGTGATGAAACATCCCTAATCCATACCCCAGCTCTCGCGCATGCTCACCATCACGGATCACATCACTCGTGGTGGCCGCTCCGATATAGGAGATCGAGCGCCAAAACTCTCCGTTGTGCTCAACCCAATGGCCTTCGCTATCGCGCGTTGGGAGAACCGTTGGAATCTCCCAACGCCGTCCAGCCAATTCAGGAGGATTGGTAGCCAAACGTTGTTGAACGTGCGTGCCTAGTGCAAGCAAATTGCGCATGACCAGCTCGGGCTTTTCGAACACACTTGTGTTCAGACGCTGCATCACGAAGGCTCGACAATCCGCATCCTCAGCCAACGACACCAAAAACGTGTCATTCACGTTTCCAGATCCCAGCGTGTCAATCGAGGTGATTTGCTCGGGCGGATGAAACAGTCCTGCGATCGCGTCAAGCGATGGATAAAGCCTGGTATTGGCATCGGCCATGACGAATCGCATGAGACTCAAGACGAAACAATGCCGTGTATGAGCTGATACGCCAGCGCTGAGTGTGCGGAAAAAGAGCCGGGAAGCGGCAGCATGGGGTCAGAACACCCGCTCAGCAACGTTGCCACGTTTTCTTCACACGGCTGACTGGCAAATCGGCAAGCCCTATCACTGGATTGAAGATCCTCAAAAACGGGCCCGTCTTCAGCAAGAACGGGTCAATGCCGTTTCACGTATTGCTGCAACAGCAAGCGAGCAAAACGTGGATGCCGTGATGGTGGCCGGTGATCTTTTCGACTCGAGCACTGTGGCTCCAGCGGTGGTAATGGAGGTGATGGAAGCAATCGCTTCGATCACCTGCCCGGTGCTGGTGATTCCTGGAAACCATGACCATGGAGGAGCCGGTGGCATCTGGCAGCGCCGAGATGTGCAGCGTCAGATGCGTGAACGTTGCCCCAATTTGCAGCTCTTGCTGCAACCAGAGCCTCAGGTCATTGCAGAAATGGTGCTGCTCCCTTGCCCGTTACTGCGCCAAAGAGACAGTCGTAGCCCCGCGGATTGGCTGGAATCCCTGAACTGGAGTTCCTTGCCCAACGATCTGCCCAGGGTCGTACTCGCCCATGGCTCCGTACAAGGTTTTGGTGCGGAAGGACAGGTCAACCAATTGCATCACGATCGTTGGCCTGAAGAAGAGGTGGACTACATCGCTCTGGGTGATTGGCATGCGCTAACCAAACTGACCTCGCGTGCTTGGTATTGCGGCACTCCTGAACCCGATCGTTTTCCCACAAGTAATCAGGATCAACGTTCCCAAGCACTTCTTGTTGACCTGAAACGGCAACAAACTCCAGAGGTCACTCCGATTGCAACAGGTGGCATGTCCTGGCACAGGATCGAAGCCAAGGTAAGCAGTGGGGCGGATCTTCAGCGCCTCAAAGAGACGATTGAATCCTGTGTGAAGCGGAAGGTAGGCAAAGATCTTTTGAGAATTGAGCTAAGTGGACAACTGTCTTTTCAAGGGCACCAACAGCTGCAACAGCACTTGCAAGATTTGGATCAACAACTCCTCCACCTCAGAATCCGAGGGATGCCCCAGCGGAGAGCTGAGCCAGGAGAATTTCAAACCTTTCTGCAGCGCGACGATGCGCCCTTGATTAAAGGCATCAGCAAAGATCTCGTGGCTGAGCTCGATGACAACACCGCCCCAGGCATTGAACACAACGGCATCGATCGAGCCCTGCTCGAAGAAGCGATGCTCGAGCTACACAGGATCGTGCTGGAAGAAGCCGAAGGAGAGGAGGTTTCATGCGGCTGATTCGCAGTGAGTTCAGCAGCGTTCGCCGCCATCAAGACTTGGTTCTGGACTTTGCTCCAGGGTTAACGGTCATTGGCGGAGCCAATGAAAGCGGCAAAAGTTCCTTGGTGGAGGCTCTACATCGAACGCTGTTTGTGCGTGCTGCATCCAGTGGGACAGCAGCGCAGGACCTGCGCTCCCAGCTCCATGCCGGCCATCCCCAAATCAAACTGGAATTTGAAGAAAGCGAACAGCACTGGACCCTCCTCAAACGCTTCAGCGGTCCCAGTGGCACCACCCAATTAGAAACCAAGGGTCAGGTGGCCCTGATTGGATCAGCCGCTGAGGATCAATTAGCCCACCTACTCGGCGTTGACGAGATCCTCAACAGCCGGCAAGTGAATAAAACATTACCCAGCCGTTGGGCCCATCTTTGGGTGAAACAGGGTGATTCGGGTCGCGACTTGCTGAGCCTGAGTAATGACCATTACGACCTCAATAATTTGATCGAATGCTTAGAACAGCAGGCTGAGGAATCGTTGCAATCGCCATTGGATCAACGGGTTCACTCCCAACTTGAACGGCTCGTGTCTGAAAGCTTGAGCACGCGAGGCGTCCGTCAGCAAAGCGAACTTGGGAAGCGTCAAGAGGCCCTTAAAGCAGCCAAAGAACATCACAGGGAAAGCCTTGAGCAACTGCAGGCGTTTGAGCTGTCATGTGAGGAACTCGACCGTGTTGAAGACAAGCTGCGCCACTTGAAACTTGAGCGGTTACCTGTACTCCGGCAGCAGCGCCAACGATTGCTTCAGCTGCAGGAAGCGCTTCAACAATTGAAGCCGCTCACCCTCCAACAACAGCAATTCGAAAAGACCAACGCCACGCTTTGCAAGCTGTTGGCTGACAGCAAGGCCTGTTCACACAACCTGGCCAACTTGGAGCGTGAACTCAAAGACTTTGAGTCGACCTGCAACCTGGCAAGCAACGACATCAAAGAGGCACAGCAGCACACGGCAACACTCGAGCAACAGAGACAGGCCTTAGAAGAACAGGGTCTGTTGCTGAGACAACGAAAGGACCGCGATGAACTTCAACAGCGTCTTGAAAGGCTTGATCGTCAGGAAGAGGAGCGCCAACGCTTAACCGAACAACAACAACACCTCATCGCGGCGTTCAACAAGGTTGAGGGCGGTAGCGCCCAAGACCTTCAGCAACTGAATAAAACTCAAGAGGAGCTCCGGGCCGTAGCCATCCGCATCGAAAGCATGGCCTCCACAGTCCTGGTGGAATCTGCAGATCAAACCATTTCTATTGAGGGATCAAAATTAAAGGAAGGTGAATCGTGTGATCAAGCAGGTGTCTTCCGCATTGATGTTGGAGACCATGTGCGCCTAAAGATCAGCCCCGGTGAAGGCACAGGACTCGCTTCACTCGAGCACACACAAAAGTCTCTTCAAATTGCATTAAAGGCTGGATTAAAACTGTGGAATGCAAACTCGCTGGAGGAGGCTCAACAAAGCAGCGAAAAACGCAATCTTCTCCGCCAACAACAAGAACTCTTAAAAGCCCAACTCCAACAACTCATCCCTCCTACAGGCCAAAAAGCTCCAAACCTCGGGGAATTGCGCCTACAGTTGGAGGCACTCAATCAAGGCCTTCCAACTAGTGATCTGAAACAAGAGTCAGATCATGAGAATGAGCTGGAACAATGCCGTATTCGCTACCGAGCGGTGAAAAATGAAAGCGAAACCCATCAAAAACAACTTCGCAGACTTGAAGTTCAGCACGATGCACAACAGACACAATGGCAACAAAAGCGTCTCCAGCAAGAGCGTCTTAAAGCAGAGCAAGAGCAACGCTTAAAGCAGCAGCAATCACTTAAACAAGAGGTGGGATCTCAGGAACAACTCGCTCAATCAATTGAAACCTTGTCAGCTCAACAGCTGACATTAAAAGCCCATATTCAGGCCCTTCAGCGACTTAACCAACACCAAGAAAACAGCGATCCGAAACTAGAATTAGAGACCCTTGAACGCTTAGAACATCAGCTCACCGAGCAACGTCATGAGCTTGGAATCCAGCGTGGTGCACTCCTAGAACGTTGCGACTCTCTAGGACAAAGTGATCTCCACTCAGCAGTGGCCGAAACTTCAGCAAAGCTCGAATTAGCAACGCAAGCTGAACAGCAAGAAGCACTTTTGGTCCGCGCCCGTAGCCATCTACTTCAGCGTTTTCAACAAGCTCGCAGTGATCTCTCTCAGCGCTATTCCACTCCTTTGAAACACAACATCAATCAGGTCCTTAAGCCCTTACTGAGAAACCCAGCAGACAGTTGTTCAATCCATTACGACCCGCAGGATGGCCTACAGCAACTAGGCCTACAGCGTGAAGGAACTCTCTTTTCCTTTGACCAGCTGAGCGGTGGAATGAAAGAACAGCTGAATGCCGCTCTACGTATCGCTATTGCTGACACCCTCAAAGAACGACATGGAGGATGTCTTCCTCTGCTCTTCGACGATGCTTTCACCAACACTGATGCTCAACGCCTACAGGGAGTCTTGGAAATGTTGCAACAAGCCGTCTCAAGGGGGCTACAGATCATTGTTTTAAGTTGTGATCCTGATCCCTACAAATCTGTTGCCAATAAACTGATCATGATTGATTAAAGCGCATTTTCAATCACATTCATGGCACGGAGGTAAGCAGGAGGATCATCATCAACTTCCATATCCTCTAGGCCAGAATCACCTCGAATCAAGCGTTGAGCATTATCAGCGATCACGGCGTTAACAATAAGATCCATGGCTTCAGGCATATCCAGATTCTGCAAAGCCTCTGCATAACGACGGCTATGGGTGGGTCGCACAGATTCCTGACAGTAAGTAGACAATTGGCGACTATCTGTCATAACTGAAAATGCAACATCTTTAGTTGCTTGTCGCCCATAAATAGCCATATAAAGCAAATTAATCATGGATGCATCATGAACAGGAATTGAATATTTACGTGCAATTTGCGGCCAATAACGCAACGCCTTCAATCCCTCTAAGCCACCCTTGCGTAAACCGGCAGCTTCACACCACCCTTCCAATTCCTCCATGCTTTCAGGACAGCGCTGCTCAAGACGCATGTGGTCTGAGAGCACCTGACCAACCTGAAAATTCCGCGTTGGTTTACCCGAAACAGGCATCATCATGCTGCCTCGCACATCAGCAACCATCGCCGTGAGCTGGGCAAAGGTATGGTCTCGAACCTTCTCCATATCCCCCTCCCGCATAAGGGCCGCTTCAATTCTGGGGACCCCATATCCCAGTTCAGTGAGTGAAAACGGCTGTCGGTTGTATAACCGTTGACGATCGCGTCGAGCCATCGAGACCGTGGCGGCCTGATCCAGGCATTGATCCAAGAGCAGCGTCAGCAAGGTAGGCAGAACGCCTGGATTTTGTTTGTGGAATGAATAGCCAAAGCCTGCAAACACAGAAGCCATATTTTTAGCCGCCTTGATGTATTGGCCCTCCACGTTGTGAACACCAGGTGAAACCTGAATATTTGGCGACAGACGATCAAGCAAACGCGCCCCCAACAAAGCCGTTAAGGCATTGGGATGACAAAAATTGGCCGTGAAACTATCAAGAGGATTTCGCAAGGCTCCATGACGATGAAAGCCTGAGAAAAAAGCCAAATTGGGCTCTTTTTCGCAAAGCACATAAGACTCATTGGCAATTTGGTCGTGACCAAAGGAGCCTGAAAGACAAGCGATCACCACCTGCTCTCTGTTGAGCTCAGCGCGCAGCCGGCAAGCCTCTCGCAAATCATCCTCAACGTGATTGCTGTTGGCACTGAGGATCACCAACTCACAACGCATGAGCAGGTCGGCTAATGAGTTGGTCACACGCTTGCCAGCAAGCTCGTGTGTGGCCATAGCCTCAATCGTTGCAACATGGACTTCGTCCATGCCTTCAATCACATCGTCGGGGAACGCGCCAAGCAAGTCCCGACCTGGGCGAGGAGCCAGCAAAAGGTGACCCTCACTATTTTTCTGCATGGCGCAGTTGTAAGCCAGGGAGGCGGGATAGAGCCCCACGCTGTAAAGGCCAACCTTGCCTTTTTCCAGCTCCAAAATTCGACGATGGATGGCGTCCCGATCAAGAGACGGTGAAAAAAATGAGTTGCTATCCAGCACCTTCTCCATCAACCCACCACTTTGCACACCCCAACACTAAAGAAGGCCTGGCTAGGCGCGATGTTCGAGATGAGAACCCACACGGGCTACCGTGCAAACTCTGCAATTGGAACGAAGAGACTGGAGCTGGAATCATCTTGTCCCCAAATCACCACTTACAAGGCAGCTAGAGCGTTCTCGGCCTTTGCATTGACATACCTAAGGCGCAGATTCCAAGCAAAGATTAAAACTGCGTAAAGAATAGAGACGAATAAGGAAGGAAAACCATTCGCCGTACAGAAATCTAAGGAAAGGATCCATCAATATCCTGCCCAGAGTCATTATAAATCAGAAAATATTGTTTCGATCAAAATAGATACGACACACTAGTTTAAAAACGATTAGCAACTATACAATTCTCCACTCGCGAGATCTATCCACAACAAATTTCACACTCAGAGAACCAATCGATGAACTCAATCCATTGTACTTTGACATAAATTGGCTATGAAACGCAAAACAGGAACTGTGATAGCGATGGGGTCTCCCTCACGAAGCCACACCAGACTTTATGGCGATCAGAGGAGGATTCCATCGTGTTGACGCTATACGGAGGATCAAGAACGCGAGCAAGCCTGCCTCGTTGGTACATGGAAGAAAAAAAGATCTCCTACTCATTAATTGAGTTAAGTCGCGATAAAGACGAAAACCTGCAGGCAGAATTCCTCAAAGTTAACCCATTTGGAAAACTACCAGTACTCATCGATTCAAACTTTCCAATGCCAGACGGAGAACCACTTAAGCTCTTTGAAAGCGGGGCAATTCTTTTGCACTTAGCGGAACAATATAGCGACGACATTAAAACAATTGAGAATAAAGCTTTAACCAGCCAGTGGTTACAGTTTGCCAACTCAACCCTATCGATAGCCCTGTTTGTCCCCAGCCATCGAGAGAAAGAATTTCCGCGACTCATGAAAGAACTAGATCGCCAATTAGTGACCAATCAACCCCTGGTTGGGAACGTCTGGGGAGCAGCAGATTGCGCCATTCAGGCCAATTTGGCCTACTTGCCTTTGTTGTTTCCCTACATCGATCTAGCCCCCTATCCATCAATCCAAGCAACGATCAAACGCGTTGAGCGTCGTCCCGCCTATCGCAAAGCCATGGCAAAAGCTTGAGTTGTCTCCTCAATGGAACAGAATTAAAACCACTCAGCCCACATAGGAGATCTGGGCCATCCCACCTCCTCTCGCTATCAACCCCCTTCAAAACTCCTGCAAGGACATCGTTTCAACAATGGCAGCACTAAGCCTTGATGCACTCCGCGACGAAATGAGGGTGGAGACAGACTTGCTGATCGTGCAAGACCTCGACGGAGTTTGCATGCCCCTCGTCAAAGATCCGCTCACACGCAGTCTTCGCGCTGACTACGTGAAAGCTGCGGCAGGCATGCAAAACCAGTTCAGCGTGCTGACCAACGGAGAGCACGAGGGCCGCCGTGGTGTGAACCGACTTGTTGAACAAGCTTTAGGCGACAACGAGAAGGCACGACGCGAGGGCCTCTACCTACCAGGACTTGCCGCGGGTGGGGTTCAATTTCAAGATCGATTTGGAGTCGTCTCACACCCGGGTGTGAGCGATGAGGAAATGAGCTTTCTGGAATCCGTACCTCAACGGATGGGAGATCTGTTGCGCTTAAAGCTGAGTCAAGTCTTGCCAGAGTTGCAAGGACAAGCTCTCGAAGAAGAGCTCAAGCTCGCAATTCTTGATACCCAGGTCTCGCCAACCATCAACTTGAACAGTCTATTTAGCAGGATCAAAGGAGATGTCGTTCGGCAGAGACAGCTGCAATTAATGCTGTCCGATTTGATGGATTCCCTGATGTCAGCCGCAACAGCGGCTGGACTACCCAGGTCATTTTTTCTACACGTCGCCCCAAATCTGGGACACGATTCCACTGGTCAGGAAAGAATCAAACCCTCAGAACCTGGAGATGTAGGAACCACCGACATCCAATTCATGCTGAAGGGAGCGATTAAAGAAGTGGGATTGCTAGTGCTCATCAATCGCCACATCGCGCAGAAAACCGGAACAGCGCCGCTCGGTGACACATTCAATGTGCGCACCGCCCCCCATGACCATCAAGCCCTTCTTGATCTTTGTCATCAGCGCATTGAACGGGATGCCATTCCCATGCTGGTTGGAGTTGGTGACACCGTGACGTCCACACCCTGTCCATCAGGTGATGGTTGGCTGCGAGGAGGAAGTGACAGAGGATTTCTGACCCTTCTTCAACAACTAGGTGCAAGTTATGACCGCCCAGCCCGTGTTGTTCTTGTTGACAGCAGCCATGGTGAAGTCGATCGGCCCAATTTGAGCGACAGCCAGCTGTCAGGAATCAGCGATCCAGACGACCCACTGCGTTTTGACTGCCTCGTGAAGGGAGGACCAGAAGAGTACGTGGACTGGTTTAAAACGTTGCCTCATTAATGCTTTGCCTGATTAATGCATTCAGAGCAGACAGCAAGAAAGGCGTTGAACACATCAGCGCTTCATATCAAGACAACAGGACTTCAGCAGAGCGTCCTTAATTACAAGATGGGCCTGGTTCCACACCCAAGTCTCTGCTGTCTAAAGATAGAGTTTTGATCTCATAAGTACTAGCAAGCACTCCTCTACGCCCTTTACCTTGACCTCCATCTCCCCAGCGACTGAGCAGCAACGCCAACAAAGCGCAAACCGTTTCCCTGCCCTGAACAGAGGCGAACTTGAAACGCTTCAAGTCAATCTCGGTTACCGCTGCAATCAAAGCTGCAGCCATTGTCATGTGAATGCGGGACCGTGGCGGACGGAAATGATGGAAGAAGAGCAGATCAATCTCATTCCCAAGGTTCTCCAGAAGCTAAAACTCAACTGCCTTGACTTAACCGGAGGAGCTCCAGAACTGCATCCCCAATTCCGATCCCTCGTGCACGATGCACGGGAGCTTGGCGTTCAAGTCATTGATCGCTGCAATCTCACGATCCTGCAAGAACCTGGTCAAGAAGACTTGGCTGCATTTTTAGCCAATGAAGGAGTGAAAGTCGTTGCCTCGTTGCCTTGTTTTGAAGAGGAGCGGGTGGATAATCAACGAGGCCTGGGTGTTTTTCAGCGCAGTATTTCTGGACTACAAAGCTTAAATGCACTGGGTTACGGACTGCCCAATAGCAAGCTTGAACTAGATTTAGTGTTTAATCCTTCAGGCGCACAACTGCCACCAGCACAAAGTGAACTAGAACTCTTATATCGCGAAAAGTTATTGCAAAATCATGGCATTCATTTCAGTAGATTGTTAACAATCACAAACATGCCAATCCAGAGATTTGCTCAAACATTGAAAGCCCGAGGTGAGCTAGAGACTTATTACTCGTTGCTCCATCAAGCTCATCGAGACAACAATCTCAACTCAGTAATGTGCAGAAGTTTAATTAGTGTCAGTTGGACCGGAACCCTGTTCGACTGCGATTTCAATCAACAGTTAGGCCTTCCTGTGCGTACTGGGCCAAAGACCATGGATGAGCTCCTCCATCAAACCAAATCCGTCAACGACCAACCCATTGCTGTTGGCGCTCACTGTTTCGGATGCACTGCTGGAGGTGGCTCCAGCTGTAGTGGAGCGCTCAACTGAGCTGATCGATATCAACAGAGCCCGGCGCGAATAACAACACCCGCTCTCCCACGCGTCGCTCTTGACCCTGTAAGGCATAGACGCCCCCTGAAACGAAGTCAGCGGTGCGCTGAGCAAGTTTTGCCTCCATCTCCGAGAGGTTGAGCAGAACTGTGCGTTGTTCTCGTACAGCCATGACCGCGTCCAACCCCTCCTCAAATCCGCGGGGTGTGAGAACGATAATTTCGTGAAAGCCTGTAACGCCAGAAAGGTCCATACTCACCAGATTGACGGAACCTGCTGCTTGCCACAAGAGCAGTAATAATTAATCAATGATTGATTCAGACCCAAAAACCAGCGGGGGACACTGCGGCACGAAGCCAAAGAAATTCGCAATCGGAATTGCTCCGCTTGGAACGGTCTCGATCGGAGTTGTTCCAATGGGGGTGATTTGTATCGGGGTGGTTCCAATGGGAGTGGTCTCGATCGGGGTCGTTGCGATGGGGGTGATCAACCTGTCGGTCGTAGGCATGGGACTGCTGGCGATCGGGGTTAACACCATGGGCGTTTGGACAGCAGGACCGATGAGCATGGGCCTCGTACAAATAGGCAAGAGCAGAACGGACCACAGCGGTCATAACCATGGCCAGCCAAACCAACATCAAGAAAGTGATGACCCAAGGTTCATGGCTTACCCCACGAAGGCCGAAGCAGAAGCACAGGCCACCGCTCAAGGCTGCAAAGGGGCCCACGCAATGGGTGACTTCTGGATGCCCTGCTCAGAGCATCCAACAAGCGATCAATGATCAAAGGCAGTTAGGACAAACGGCTCGAACCTTCAAACTCGATTCAATCAATTCAAAGTTGAAACGTTTGGCTGCCTCACGCCCAGCCTCTAGAACTGGGGTACTTTCAAACTCTTCGGTGCGGCCGCAGCGAACACAAATCAAGTGATGATGATCGCCATGATCACCGCTTGAAAGCTCAAAGCGACGGCCCCCATCACTGAGTTCAAGCTCTTGCAGAAACCCCATTTCAACCAAGAGTCTCAACGTCCGGTAGATCGTCGCCAATGAGACCCGCGCCTTGGAATCGACCAGCAAGCGGTGGACATCCTCAGCGCTGAGGTGAGTGCCACCGCCAATTTGTTCGAAGAGATCGAGAATCAGCCGCCGCTGTGGCGTTAAACGTCTTCCATCTTGATGCAACCCACGCTCAAGAGGCCCTTCAACCGGAACTGGCAACGAGGCCATTGGCGTCTGCACCGGAACAACTCTTCTCAACAGTACCCATTAATGCGAGAGGAGAACATGGCTTGATTAAAGACCGGTATGGTTTGAATCTGTTTCTCAAACGCTGTGTCTACCTCCTGGCGAGTGTTGATGCGCTTCGCTGCAAGTGGGTTATTCCTGCTGGCACATGGATTGCTCGTGCTCGAGTACGTAGCGCTTGGAACGGCCCTTCATGGAATTGCTGAGATTTTTCTTGCTCCTTGGGCCATCCGACATCGAGCCTGGGACTTAATCGTGATCGGAGTGATCTTTTGCGTCTTCGATCTTTGGGGGACGCTCAGGCTCACAAACGCCATTGGATAAAAATTATTCAATCCACCAGCGCTGCACCAGTCGAGATACATCAGATGATGGCGCCGGAACCGTTACCACCGAAAGCCGCTGTCGATCACGGGCATAGTCATAGCGACAAAAGCCAACACCCGTACCAGAACAAGAAGAGAGGGCAGGAAGTGTTGGAGCAGAGGGATCCTGCTCGAGCCCCTCGATGGATTGATCAGGGTGCGGCAACCAACCAGATGCCAACAACGATGCATCAGCCGAGCGAATCGGCTGGCCAACTTGCAATTGAATCATCGAGGAAGCAATGGAGTCGGCGAGGACCACGCCACCACTTAGGAATGGCAAGACGCAGAGTGCCAAGCGCAGTCCTTTCATCGCTTCAAAACCATGACTGACCTCGGCATAGCAAGACCGCAAACCGAACGTCATCAACGCAACGAAACGCTGTGCACCATTAGTAGCCGCGGCTGCCCAGGGACACAAAGGGATTAGAAGCTGTAAACAAATCCTTACCGGAACATTCCATCAAACAACAGCCAACCCAAACAGGATCGATGGGCGCTAAAAGGTAGGGAACACATCCATAAAGCCAATGTCTGCACAGGCCGTCATCGACCTTGCCAACGCAATAAAAGCAGATGCGACTTTGAAAGCGCTCTGCGCATCAAGTCAGTGCGCTGATGTTGATGACCAATGCAATATTGCAAAAGAAAAAGGATTTGACATTCACCCCCATGACTTTGATCAGTTCAATAACGGCGACCTGATAGAAACAGACCGCGAAGACACATTCCTAAAGCCATCGTGGTGGGAGCGCATTTAACAGCAGTAAAATCATCAACAAGGGATGAACAAACAGCCTGCAACAACGTTCGATGGATAAACCAAAACCTAGCAATCCAATCAATCGCTAATAAAAACTTCAATGACGCATGAACCATCGCGACGGATCCTGATCACAGGCGGAAGTTCTGGCATCGGACTAGAGGCAAGCAAACAGTTGATGCAAAGAGGGCATCAACTCATACTCCTTTGCCGCACAGAAGAGCGATGCTCGGAAACAGTGAAGACGCTCGCAGCAGGGAAAGCAGAACAAATAACAGCAGAAGGAATAGCAATCAACCTTAAAAGTCTTGAAGAGATTGAAACTGGTTGCAACAGACTCCTACAGCTCAATGAGCCGATCGATACTTTAATCCTCAATGCAGGGATTCAAAACGTGGGGATTAAAAACCCTCAATTCACCAATCAAGGAATCGAAGAAACATTCTGCATCAATCACCTTGCCCATCAACTCATCCTTATGCGCTTATTGCCATTACTACAAAAAAGTAAAAAGCCAAGACTGGTGATCACAAGCTCAGAGGTGCACAATCCGACAAGCGGAGGAGGACGAGTTGGAAAACCGGCCACACTAGGGACTCTCGCCGGATTAACGCCTCATGAAAGCATCGCCATGCTCAACGGCCAAAAAACCTTTGATGCCGACAAAGCCTATAAAGACAGCAAGCTCTGCAATGTCCTGATGGCACGACATTTTGCCAACCAACTCAAGCAAAAGGCAGAAGAGATACCAGTCCTGGCATGGAGTCCGGGGCTGGTGATTCCTAAAAGTAGCGGTGGATTTTTTCGAACAAGTCGTCAACACAATCCCATCGGTTTGGCTCTCTTCACTTTTATCGCAAGAGATTTGCTAAGACTCACAGAAACACTACAAAATGCAGGAGCACTACTGGCAGAACTAGCCGATGGAGATAGCTACGAACAGAGTGGATTTCGATACATGAGCAATCAATTGGTCAGCCCCGGACGTCATCAATTTAAAGAAGCAGAAACGAGCAATGAAAGCAACAATGACCAACTAGGTCAAGAGTTATGGACACTCAGCGAAAACCTAATCAATCAGAAGTTACAGAAGAGCCTATAGACCTAATTCTGCTCTGAAAAGACTGCATAATTGGCCGTGAACAGACATGCAAAAGCCAGCAAAGAACAAGTGGCATCAAGCCTCATGTACGAGCCAAGGCGGGGCGATGGGATCCTCTGGCAAGTCAGCAAAAGAGTCTTCAAAAAAGCAAAAGACTTCAAACCTGTGACCCATGATCAGATCGTAAATGAATTCATATCAATAGAAAAGGAAGATGAACTCCATGACTATTACAAGCCAGAAAGTAAAGCTCCTGTTATTCCAATTAGCCTCGACAGCCTACTTAAACAGCCCCAAAAAGGAATCTTTGCACAAAAATATCAAGGAGGTCGATCACTATGCTGGATGAGCGGATTTTGGTGCAGTCAACTTCAAATCAAAGACAAAGTCGGCTACGAGCTGAAATTCCCAGCCTGGACATTAGGTGTGCTGACTGGAACAACATACAAAACAGATGCCGAAATGATTCGATCCACGATCATTAAAGTGCATGGTGCAAACGGATATCAAAAATGGAAAAGGGCCGTAACAGAAGATTTAAAAGGACGGACATCAGTGTTAGATGCCATTGCCTACTATCTAGGACAAAAAGAAAAGGTCGCTTTTAGCTATATTGAATCATCTTCGTCCCAAAAACTCTTGAAATCAATGGGTATCGATGTGGACAACAATCATGCAATGATCTATCCACATTACAAAGGAAACTGGAAAATGAATATCAGTCCCTATCAAAAGTTCAAAACCAGCTAATAAAACCAATCATCACTTAGCATTGCAGAACAACCGATCATCTCATCAGCGATGACAATCATCCTTTACGGCGGACCGCAAACACGTGCATCCATGCCCCGTTGGTATATGGAAGAAATGGGTATTCCTTATGAGCTCGTAGAAGTCTCTTTGGCTAACGGAGAACATTTAAAAGATGATTTTCTGTCCGTTAATCCCTTTGCCAAACTTCCAGCGATGAAAGACAATTCTGTTCTCGATGCTAATAATCATCCGCTAACTTTATTTGAATCAGGTGCTATTTTGTTGCACTTAGCAGAGCATCACGGAGGTGAAATCCTGCGACCAGGCGATCGATCGCTGATCAGTCAATGGACACATTTTGCTAATTCAACATTGGCATTTGCCATCTTCGTTCCCGATCAAAAAACAAAGATCTTGCCTCGAATCCTGACCGAACTTAATTCAGAAATCGCAACAGGGTATTTTATCAACAACAAATGGGGTGCTGCTGATTGCGCTATCTCATCTTACTTGGCGTATATCAAGTTATTCTTTCCAAACGAGGACCTCAGTGCATACCCCGTTGTGGAAAAACTGATCCAAACCACTCGCGAAAGACCTGCCTACAAAAAAGTGATGGGACTCTCCTGATAAACACTACATAAATGAGTAAAAAAAACACGATAGAAATTTAGATTGATGGTGAATGTCAACACTCTTTTTCACACCCTATGAATGATCTTAGAAGCACATTGCTCTTGCACAACAGTGGGCATTGGCAGGGATGCTTTATCAGGCTAGATCACACTGCCAAAGAACAGGAACGCTTTACCACGTCCCTCGAAGTAATGGAAAAAGAGGGCGTCATTCAGACATGTTTGACCTACAAAGAGAGTGGTCGTCAGCAGTCGATGAATTTCGGATCGTTACCTCCCACCATGCAAGTCACACAGACGGGAGACTGGTCAACAGGTCCAAATTTCATCACGCCATGGAACTGGGTAGCAGAGCTTTGCGTCGTTAATCAACAACAACGGCGACGTATGATCGTTCGCCATGGCGTAAGCGGACTGGATCGAGTCATTTATGTCGTAGAAGCAAAACAAGGCATAGACCAAACAATCCCATTACAACAACTGCACTGCCAATCAACAGCATTTGGATCGTTTCTGATTTGGAAACCAGAACCAGGTGTTGAGCTCTTCATCGACCCCAGAGATCGCCAACAAGGAGACATCACAGGCTGTGGCATTCGCTGGTGCGATGACAACGGAATCACACATAAAATTCTGCGTCAGTACAACGCTGCAGGTGCACTTAACCCGTTGGCAGACGATTGGATTGATCAACCAGATTGAGTCAACACAACAAGGATTACGATTGAGCCCATTGCCCTAAGGCACTTCCTAGATCTCGAATCGAATCAATTGAGTCGTACACCATCTCTTCCCAATTGGATTCTGGCAACCCAGCGAACAGCATCAAGTTGAGTGGGTACTGTTCAGAATCAGTGCAACGTCGAAAGTCGTCACGGAACAGGAAAACAGGCTTATTTAGTGCATAAGCAGCTCCAACCTCCACCATCACCCCTTCATCTGGAGGAGTTCCATTCACGATGGCAAAAACTCCGTCAGCGTCTCGGACATCTTGCATGCATTGCTGGGCCACCCGATACGCCCATCCAGGCTGGGTGGTGTCCACATTCCCATTGCGCTCAAATGGCTCCCAGACCAAAAGGCCTAAGTGGGACAGAGCAGCAACAAACTCAGGAAGCAAAAGACGTTTGCATTGGGCGGAGAACCCATATGGAGAAGCAAGATAAATCGTTTTCGATGTCATAAAGAGTCTTAGGGAGTTTTCAATCTTGAGGCCCTGTAGCAAGCTTCATCCTCTGCCGCAAGATCTACATTCTCCCAAGGAAAGACCAACCATTCATCGGGTGAGATCGTAATTGCAGCATTCCACCATTCTGGAGGCACTTTGCTCACCCAAACCACAAAATTGGCATCAACCTGATCACGGATCGAGGATAAGGTCTGGCCAGTTTCATAGACATCATCCACGACTAGACAACCTTCCTTTGGTTCTGGGAGCCAAGGAAGCGCGAGCGAGTGACTCAAGGCCACTGCTAAGCAAACACCGCCACGCGGAACTCCGTAAACACCTGAGAATGAATGAACGGCATAACGTGCAGTGATTGTCTCAACCGCCCAATCAAATTGGATCCAAGTGAGTTGCTGAATCAAATCGTAAGCCACACAAATTTGGATACTTATCGATCTTAATCGTCTTCACAAGAGCTGAGTGGTACTTCGGATTTGCCACCGAGAGCCTTGGTAAATTTAGATCAATGCCCTCGTTAACACTAACGCGCATCAATCAACTACGATTTGAAAACAAAGAGTAGGAAAATAAAATCTGAGACATTAAATCAAAACTCTTTAAAAAGATAGCAAAGGGAACGATTAGCTATCGATCACGGCAAGACAATGCAGAACATTTGGAGCCGACATACGAGAAACGAAGCAAGAAAATGACTGTTTCGTTTGCTGATAATTTGGTTCTTCTCTAAATGGCATAGCCATCTTTTTTACAAGTTCTTGACGCTCTTCCTTCAGGGTGAGTTTGGGCAAAATAGGCATCATCTCAGCTGCTTGGATCTCTATTCTGAAGCGCGCTCAAACCAATGTGTTACAAGGAAGCGAGTGATTAACGACTAATCATGTCTATGCTTAATGCTCTAAGCAGGATCCATTCAGCTGGACTTTCGGATTTGATGGTGCATGAGAGACTTCAACAAAAAGGCGATTTACATGGAATAGATTTTTAAAAAGATCTTATTCGTAAAAAACATCCAAACTTTTAATTATATCTCATAATTCAACATATTTGGTTCCACTAATAAGATGGATTATCATCTCCATAGAAGCAATCTATACTTAATCAATAGAATTTACAGCAATTTCATACCATTCCTGAATCAACACCGAACGATTAAAATCAATACAAAAATTCAGCAGTCATATTCCGCTTCAGAACGCTGTTGATGTCTAATCACGTCGTCATCCCTCATCTGGGATTCATCATAATCAAGCGCCCGAATTGGGCATGCAGATGCCTTAAAAGGCTTGTGCTCGCCTTCGCGAATCATGGTGCCAATGGGCTGTGCTGAAGCGATACTGATCTGCATCAATGGATGCTGCAACCAAGTTATTACTAACGACTTTGATGCGAGGTGCCAGCATCTGTGCTGTCTTCCAGATCAAGGGAGCAGGAGTTCATCGTGCAAAAGACAGCGACAGCAATGAAGGAGTGATCGAAAGGTTGGTGCCCATCTCATCCCCCGACCAAAAAGAGCAGTAGGGGCATCGATCTTTTGAAAATGGCAAATGTGCGGGCGCTCCCGGATGCAGGCCAAGCCAATGCCATGCTTGAGTCATCCATAACGCTTCATAAAGTCATCGAGGGTGTAGAACTCATGATCTGTTGAGGTTTCCTTAATCAGTTCCTCAAGAGTTTTTGCTTCCATTTCTGATTGATACTGTTCAAGCGACAAATCGATCGCAGGATCATAAGCATCTTTAAACAAATGATTGTATTCATTGCATAGCGCTTGAATAATGTCCCTTCGACTAAACTCCACTAGAGGACCTCTCTTTACCTTCCTCATTATTACGCATCGGCACTGTCACAGCTCAATGGGGCTTACATCTATCCCTAGACCTGTTCGAATCAACATCAAAACTGAATATTTTTGATCACCATACAATAAAAAGCGTGCTGTTATTGAAAAAAGATTTGCAAGAAAGTAAAAAAATATAGAGCAAGAAAAATGTATTCGCCACCCCAAAAAGCCTTTTATTTTTCGCAACAATTAAGCTCAGACCAATGAACCTAAAACTTACAAACCTTGGTATTGGCCGCACAGCCATCACAACAGAACTGACTCTTCAAGAGTTCCTGCTGAGCATTGGATGCAGCCGCCAAGCCAAGAGCCAAAACGAAAGCAGAAATAGCAGAAAGCAAAGGAAGTCGAATCATCATCGATGCGAAGATCTAGAAAAAATAAGTTATTCAACTAATATTTAAACATCATTTCACCAGCCCAGCAAACAAAATTGATCCCAATCGTGCATGTTTGCAATTTTTCAAACTTTCAACGTAGTCACCAGTACCAGACAAAAATTCTCACCTAATCATTAAACAAACAAATTATAAGGTGGCCAACCAATACATGTAATCTATCAAATCAAACTTAAAGAAAAATATATAATTTTCGCAAACATTTGCCGACAAAGAAACTAAAAAAGCCTTTAATTGGTCAAATTTAAATCTTGCTGATCCACACTGGAAATTCTTGTTTCTATTGAGATCAAATGTCAGCTATATGACTGAGAGAAATTTCAATTCACTCAGCCATCACACTGTGAATTCAGACTTAATCCCCAATCAGTCTGTTTCTGCTAAGGGGTTTGGAATGGAATCAGTTGGAGCATCGAATTGTCCCTCAAGGACATATTCCAAACGCAATTTCATGAATGTAATGAAAGTGGAGTCTGTGGAAACCACTGCTGCCGAAGGTTGTGGCACCTTCGCTTTGATCTCAGACAATTCAGGCGCATCGAGAAAACTTGGATTGCGAACAAGCCAGAAATCAATTTCCTTGCCTTGTTCGCCGTAATGCCTGCGTCTTTCCTTGAGCACTTCTTCTAGAGGTTCCTCTTCTGTCAAGAAGCGAGCGCTGGCTGCAACAAAATGATGTGTGGTCATGAGCTACTGCTTCCGAACAAAGGGTCACGTCTGGGATTCTGAACCAGGCTCTTCATCTCTCTCACCGCTTCTTGCAAACCCACAGAGAGCGCCCGGGCCACGATGGTGTGCCCAATGTTGAGCTCTTCCATTCCTGGAATTGCAGCAATGGGCTCTACATTTTGATAGGTCAAGCCGTGGCCTGCGTTGACCCTCAATCCCATCGAACGCGCTTGGTCCGTTGCCTCGATGAGACGTGCCAAGGTCATGGGTTGTTCCCTCCAGCTGGCCTGTGCATAGCGTCCGGTATGCAGTTCAACCCAACGGGCTCCGCTTTGCTGACACGCTTCCAGCTGGTTTCGATCTGGATCCACGAACAAGCTCACTGGAATGTCGTTGCTCTGAAGGGTATCGATCACAGAAGACAAGCTCGTGCACTGACTACGGACGTCTAAGCCTCCCTCCGTTGTGACTTCCTCTCTCCTTTCTGGAACCAAGGTGACCATGTCTGGTTGCTCTCGCAGCGCAATCTCCACCATCTCCTTGGTTGCAGCCATTTCCAGATTCAAACGAGTCCGGACCGTTTGGCGTAACAGGGTTAAGTCGCGATCTTGGATGTGACGACGATCTTCCCTGAGGTGAATCGTGATCCCATCAGCTCCACCTAACTCAGCCATCAAAGCCATCGGCACAGGATCAGGTTCGACCGTGCGCCTGGCTTGCCGAACATTGGCAATGTGATCAATGTTGACCCCGAGACTGGCCACGACCCTCGTCCAAAGATCCAATTTTATGCGCGGGTGGGCTGCAAACGAGACGCCGATCTAACTGCCCAAGCTTGCGCGATTCAGAGACATAGGCCACCTAAATTCCAACGCAGTTGAACAGCGGTATCAAGCCGTGGGTAGTGCTCTGAAAACCAGAGGTGAAGTCTTGGGTTCAGCGATGAACCCATTCATGTCATCGCTTGCGATGTGGTTAACGCAAGACCTGGCATTGCCTTGGTATTTCCGAGAGCGTCATGTGATCGGAGCTCATCATCTACCGAAGGAAGGGCCTGTGCTTCTGGCCCCAACCCATCGAGCCCGCTGGGATGCTCTGATCTTGCCAATGGCAACGGGGCGACGCATTACCGGCCGTGATTGCCGCTTCATGGTGACGCGTAGCGAGATGGAAGGACTTCAGGGCTGGTTTCTATATCGACTCGGCTGCTTTCCAGTGGACCAAGGACGTCCCACCCTGACGTCGCTTCGTTATGCCATCGATCTTTTAGCTGCTGGTCAGCAGGTTGTTGTATTTCCCGAAGGGCGAATCAACCGCACCGACGAACCGATTCGGTTGCGACAGGGACTGGTTCGTCTTGCTCAACTGTCCAAGTCCAATGGAATTCCTGTCAGCGTTGTTCCCGTGGGGATCGCCTACAGCGAGGCCAGTCCCTCAGCTTCTAGTAGTGCTGCAATCTGCTTCGAAGCTCCCCTCTTAGCCGATGGTGCGGGCAGAGAAACTGCTGCTCATATGAGTCAGGTGTTAGCAGATCGGATGCATACGGCTGAACAAGCGGCCCGAGACGCGGTAGGCCGACCGCTAAGAAGCCACTAAAATCCGCCCACTGTCCTGCTCAGTTCATGCGTTCCCGTCTCACCATCACCGCCTTAGCCCTTTTGGCTGGTTTGGCTGCTGCCCCCTTGCAGGTGTTCGCTCAGTCTTCAGATGGAACCAACTCCTCTGTGAGCAAAGTGCTGGCGTCAAGTGGTGCTGGTTTCAATGTTGCTGCTGTCCGCACGCTTCTCAATCGCGGCGATGCAGCCGTGGCATCAGGAAATCTCGATCAAGCCAAGACCGATTACGACAATGCCCGGACTGCTGCAAAGCAGCTTTTGGCTTTCTACAGAGATCTCAGCGGTGCTTTCAGAGGTCTTGATGCACGAATTCCAAGGGAGATGGATTCCAAAGGCCGTGAAGCGCTCACCCTTTTGGCACAAGCCAATTTGCGTTTGGCCGCTTTGTTCAGACGGCAAAATCAACCAGAAGTTGCGGTACCAGTTCTCGTTGAGGTCGTCCGTCTGATGACTCCTGCCAGCAGCGAAGGCCAAAAGGCCTATCAAAGCTTGATTGAGCTGGGATTTGTCGAAACTCCCTTCGCTGGGGCGAAATCAGCGAAATAAGAAGTGATCCACTGGAGACATTCACGACGTTGATCTGCCAGCATCAGCTCAGTTCAATCCCTCGTTGCATGGTTCAGTCAGAGGCGGTGAGTTCGGCGATTCGCCGAGCTCTTCCAGATGCTCAGGTGTCAGTGGAAGACCTCACAGGAGGTGGAGATCACCTTCAAGTGACTGTGGTGTCTGCACAATTTGAGGGTCTCACCCGAATTAAACAGCACCAATTGGTCTATGGCGCTTTGCGTGAAGATCTTGAGAGTGAGGCGATTCACGCCTTAGCGCTCACCACTTCCACGCCTGGCTAGATATTCGCTCGTTACGTCCTTATTTTTTTAAGCCATTTTTGATCCATGGATTCCCAAACGAAAGAGCGCATTCAAACGCTGATTCAGTCCAGTCCTATTTTTGTGTTCATGAAGGGCACAAAATTGATGCCCCAGTGCGGCTTTTCTAACAATGTCGTCCAAATCCTCAATGCCCTCGGCATGAGTTTTGAGACCTTTGATGTGTTGTCTGACGCCGAAATCCGCCAGGGCGTCAAGGATTATTCAGAATGGCCCACGATTCCCCAGGTTTATGTGAAAGGGGAATTTATGGGTGGATCCGACATCTTGATCGAGATGTATAACAACGGCGAGCTCAAGGAAAAACTCGAGATTGAGCTCGCTAGCTAAAATTGAGCGATTCGATCTAGCTCAAGCGATTGATCGTTACCAATCGCGATGGGGATGGCTGTACAGCGTGCTGACGTCCCCATCAGGCCCGATAAAGCTTGATGGATCCATGATCCATCGCTCAACAAGAGACTCGAGGCGAGCCATTTCGCGCGTTTCCAGTGGACTACAGCGCCTCAGCGCATGCAAATACCCATCGGCATACAGCCTCAGCTCAGACGGGCTGTGATATCTGGTGGTTAGCTCTTGACAGGCATCGCACAGCGACTGGAAGTGTCGAATGGCTTCCGGATGCTGGAGGGATGTCATCTTTAGTGTGAGCTGCAGCCTCTGCTACCAGCAAGCTATGGATTGGTACTAGCGTAAGCGCGGTTTTACCTGCTGTGTGACCTCCTCATCCCGGGACCTTCTGGACAACAGTCCTGACTTGGTCTCCACCTCACAATTTGTGCCGTCTGCAGGTCAACCTCGAGAACCGTTCCGGGTTCTGGTGGTTGAGCCCCATCCCACGCTGCGAACTGTTCTGGTTCAACGTCTGCGTCAAGACGGTCACCTGACTGCAGCGGTCTCATCCCCTGCAGAAGCTCAAGAGCTTTGTCAGGACCAATCTCCTGATTTGTTGGTTTGTGCTGAGCTCCTTGAGCAAAGTTCCGCTTTGCGCTTGGCCCAGCAATTGCGCGCGCCAGTCATCGTTTTAACCGCTCGTACCGGTGCTGAGCCGGTCGTAGGACTTCTTGATGACGGCGCTGACGATGTGCTTCGCAAGCCCTTTGGGCTTGAAGAGCTCGCTGCACGCTGCCGCACCTTGCTTAAACGAGGCCACAGCGGTCTTCAAGAGCGCGTCAGTGTGGGGCCCCTTGAAGTTCACCTCCTGCTTCGACAGGTCACGCTGCGCGAGAAACCTGTTGAGCTCAGCCCCAGGGAATTCGCCTTGCTCTGCGCTCTATTAATGCCTCCGGGAATGGTGCGGAGTCGTCAGGAATTGCTGCGTATGGCGTGGCCCCCCTTCAGTGGAGGTCCCCGATCCGTTGACACCCAGGTGCTCACACTGCGACGAAAACTTGAGCAAGCAGGGCTGGGTGATGGGGGCGGTATCACGACCGTTCGCCAGCAGGGCTACCGATTCAGTCTTGAAAACATCAGGGACTAACTAGAAGTGGTGTGATGGAATTTTTTAAAACGCGATAGAGGTAATGAATTAGGAAGATCAACAACCAATCAAATGTCCCCAACGGAATGCATTGAATGGCTGCGATCTAGACCAGGGTCGGCCTTTGCGTAATCGAAGACACCCCTGTTAGGCAAAGACTTAGGAGATTGGAAATTCAGAACTCGGTCCTCACCTGGCGGGAGGAGCCATCGCCTGAATACGGCATGACGCAAGGCTTTATTCTGTGATCAAAAACAGCACACCTGTCTGCACTGAGCTGCTCTTACCGGCTTTTTTAAGATTATTTCCTAAAACGAGACAGTTAAAAATTTGATTAGAAGATCCGAATGCTTCTGAACCAGCAACGGTAGTGGAATAACGATGGCTACGAAAAGCAAAAAATACTGCTATTTAGATAGTCTCTGATTGCAATGGCAGCTGCCACTGATTAAAACCAATGGCTAGTTTTATTATTGCGGGCAGCCTCGTATTCTTAAACGTGGCTCTGATCTCTACAATCTGCTATCAATGCCGCTAAACAAAATTAAATCAAAAGTATTCACCTAAAGATAATTTTCAAGACTTCTTAAATTTTTTTTTAAACTTAATGCTTCAAGACAAGTCATAAGCAGAGCTTGTAGCTCTCTAGATCATTCGAATTATGATGGAATGATGATCAAACCCTGTTGCACAGCAAACGCTACGGATCCCTCGCCAACAAGCATCAACGCAGC
Source organism: Synechococcus sp. SP2 MAG (assembly GCA_030756895.1). GTDB lineage: Bacteria > Cyanobacteriota > Cyanobacteriia > PCC-6307 > Cyanobiaceae > Synechococcus_C. The sequence continues at coordinate 7,087 of JAVBIX010000029.1, read as the reverse complement.
CAAAAAAGCCAACAGTTGATAGGTCCAAGGCGGTGTCAATCTGCCAACACCCGTGGTTCGCAATGAGCTCTTGGATTGAATCAGATTGAGAAAGCGATCAAAATGTTCAAGTCGCTGTGGAAGCAGACGTTGGCTGTGATCGTGGGTTGTGATGTAAAAGACCTTCCCGCCTTGACTCGTACCCACAGGAACAAGCGCTTTCATTTCGGTCCAGTTCAAGCTCCAACCACGACGCAGCAACCAGCTACACCAAGAGGGGTGGCCGACAGTGATTCCAGAGTTTGTAACAGTAACTTGTTCGCTGAGCATGGCCAACACAACAAGCAATCCCAAGGGAACAGCGGCAAGCAGCCACAACCGCAGCGATTCAGGAGCAAGGGCCGGTAGTGGAAGCACCAAGGCTAAGTAAACAGTGATCAACGTCCCACGAATTAACGGGGAAAGCTGAAAACAATGGTTGCTATTGCTCATCGATCCTCCGGGGAACCAGGTAATGGCTCAATCACGTCATTGGGGCGATACGACCCACCAAACACCTCCGCCTCTCGACCTTTCCAGAATTCACCCAAGCGGATGAGATCGGAATGTGCCTGTTTGATGCTGCACATGTAATCCTCTTGGCTCATGCTGCCGCGAGCTTCCTTGAGCTTGGCCAAGCGCAACATCTGCAACATCCAAGGCTTACTCAGGTCCCCCCGGCTCTCGAGATAGCGAGCCAATTCAGCGGCGCTGGGAGGAGTGGACTCCACAATGGGCGTTGCTTCAGAGACCAAACCTTAAGCACAGACAACCATCCTTAGCGTGAATCGTCGATGCTGCTGCGATCGATTCACGCTGGAAGAGACCAAGGGTTCAAGCCAAGATCCGCCCCGATTCGGTGGCTGCAGGCATAACCACTAAAAGCCACGGCATTGAGCCCTTGGCCGGGGAAACAAGAATCACCAACGCAATACAGATTTTTCAAACCTGTGCGGTTAAACGGCATTGGCAACAAGCCAGGAAGTTGATTCGCCGGAACCGGTCCATAGCTACCACCCATGCGGCCAAGGAAGCGCCGATGCGTGCGGGGCGTCCCAATTTCCTTGAACTTAATGGCGCTCTTTAAACCAGGAAGAAGGGCTTCCAAACGTTCGATCAAGCGATCGGCATCCTGCTGCTTCTTCTCCGCATAAGCCGATGGGGAAAGATTTTTCCAATTGCGCATATCGCTCTGCGTAAAAGTGTGCAAAATGTGACGCCCAGCTGGAGCCAAAGAAGGGTCCAGAAGAGATGGCATCGACACAAAAACCACACCTTGCTCTGCTTCCATCTCAGCCCAGTCCTCAAGCAAGAGGTGATGACAGTGAAAACCATGCGGAACCACCGCAGCATCAACGCCGAGATGGAGGGACAGGAATGATGACGAGGGCTGGTAGCGCCTGCGCCATGTGGTTTCAGCGGCTGGCGTGTGCTCAGGTCCAACCAGAGTTGACTGTGCTGACCCTTCACCAGCGAAGGTGTCCCAGCGAGTGGCGTTGCTCACAATCCGCTTGGCCCGAAGCTCCTCACCGTCAGCAAGCCGAACACCAACAGCTTGACCCTGTTCAATCAGCACGTTGGTGACCCGATTTTTGTAGCGAATTTCGCCGCCATTGGCTTCCAAGCCAGCCACGAGTTTTTCGGCAATCACTCCCACACCACCTTTCGGATAATTGATGCCACCGGCGTGCCGATCAGAAAACACCATGCCGGCATTGATCATGGGTGTGCGATCTGCTGGCATCACCGACCAGCAGAAACATTCCATATCGATCAAACGCAAAAGATCCTCATCCTTGATGTGCTTTTTAGCGACATCACCAACATTGAAAGGGAGCCACCGAGCCAAACCAAGGCAGGCAAGTGGAGCCTTAAAAAATACTTTTGCGAGATAGGCCGGATCCTCCAAAGAGAGCAAAGGCATCGCATCTAAGCAACGAAACACCTGCCAGCAGGTCTCGTAAAAAGCGCGAATCCCCTTCTCTTCATGGGGAAAGCGAGCACTCATTCGTGAAATAAAGTCGTCGTAGTCCCTGTCCACAGCCATCGTGAGGCCATCTGGAAGGTGATATTCAAGCTGCACAGCATCTGGAACCGTCGCGCAGTGTTGGCCCACGTCGGCCAGGGCTCTAGTGAGCAGATTGGTGTGCCCCTTCTCACCAAATCCAAAAATCATCGAAGCACCCACATCGAAGGTGTATCCCTCTCTGCGAAAGCTGCCTCCAGATCCCCCAGGAATCAGATAGCGCTCGAGGACCAAGGTCTTTGCTCCCTTCGCAGCCAATTGTGATGCTGTGACCAGGCCACCGATCCCGGATCCGATCACGATTACATCCCAGTCAGGCATCGGAGCGACGATTCATGCTTGATCCAGACCCTAGGAGGCTCCGGTCGTGGAAAAGGGAGAGGTCGCAGTCAGAATCACTTCTAAACGCACTGCCATAGCTGAGAGCTCACGGCAACGCTCGTTAATACGTTCGCGGATCAAATCGATGGAAGCACTATCCATCGATTTGATTTTGGTGAGGTACACCACCACAAAAGCCGCGCGCCCCACCTGCATCACGGAGAGGGCCAGCAGCCAACACGACAATCCAGCAAGGTAAGTCTTCAAGAGCGAGGCGAAGCGCATTCGTGCATTAAGCGGTGCAGGCGACATGGGCAACCTTGCTCTCTTCGATGGTTCGCTGAAGATCCGCCAAGGCTCTGTCGCGATAGGCGCCATAACGGGCGCGTTTATCTCTAATGCGCTCCTGAAGCTCAGGCATCAAGCCGAAATTGGGAGGCATTGGTTGGAATTTTTTCGATGGAGCCTCACTGATGAAATGGGTGAGTGCTCCGATCATCGTGGTGTGCGGCAACTGAATCGGGTCTTGACCCTGAACCAACCGTGCTGCATTTGTGCCAGCCAACCAACCTCCGGCAACAGCGGCTGCATATCCCTCAGTGCCTGTGATTTGGCCAGCAGCTAGCAGATGGTGGCGGCGGCGGAACTGGAGAGTTGGCTCCAACAGTTCTGGTGCCTCCAAAAAGGTGTTGCGATGCATCACACCAAAACGAACGAAATCGGCCTGCTCTAAGCCTGGGATCAAACGCAGTACCCGTTTCTGTTCCCCCCACTTGAGATTGGTCTGGAAACCCACGAGATTCCAGAGTCGACCGTCTTTATCTTCCTGTCGTAATTGCACAACGGCATAGGCTCGATTTGCGCGGCGCACATCACGGTCAGTCACATCTCCCCAACGCGGATCCCATAAACCGATGGGCTTAAGAGGTCCGTAACGCATCGTGTCCTCTCCACGTCGGGCCAACTCTTCAATCGGCAAGCAGCCCTCAAAGAACGTGGCGCTGTTCTGGTCAAAGTCCTTCAGTTCGGCTTGTTCGGCCTCCAGCAGGGCTGTGCGAAACGCCAGAAACTGGTCCCGATCCATCGGGCAATTGATGTAGTCGGCATCGCCCTTGTCGTAGCGACTGGCCCGAAAAGCCTTGGTCATATCGATACTTTCACCCTCAACGATCGGGCTCGCCGCATCGAAGAAATGGCAATCGTCTCGGCCAGTAAAAGCGCGTAGGTCATCGGCCAACGCTTCACTGGTTAAAGGACCTGTGGCCAGCACGGTGATCTGATCAGGATCAGGCAGCTTTAGCTGCTCTTCTCGACGAATCGTCACCAAGGGGTGATCGTCCAAAATGGATGTCAGAGCTGCGCTGTATCGGCCACGATCAACAGCAAGAGCTCCCCCAGCTGGAACGGAGTGATGATCAGCCGTTTGGATCACAAGTGATCCAAGACGCCTTAATTCTTCCTGCAACAAGCCAGCTGCACGGTCGCTGCTGAGGGCTCCGAAGCTGTTGCTGCAAACAAGCTCAGCGAACTCTGAGCTGTGATGAGCAGGCGAACGCTTGATAGGGCGCATTTCCCAGAGCGTGACAGGAACGCCAGCTTTAGCGACCTGCCAAGCAGCTTCTGTACCGGCAAGGCCGGCACCAATCACAACAACCGAAGACTGTTCGCTCAAGGACGATGGAATCGAGAATTCAACTCAACCCTATCGATCACAATCAAGCGCGGCTTCGTTTGATCATCAGCTGAAGCTGCCCAACAGCAGCACGACCAACGTTGAACCCAGCCCAGGCAAGTGCCAGAAGGATCGGAGAAGCCACGAGCACGAGCCGAAGGTCCATGAGTTCATTCACAAAATCTTTTCGAGTTTAAGGACAGTCGGGAGAAGCCGGGATCAACAGTGGGCAGTCCGTTTGGTTTTGCAGCAATTGAGACCACTGCCGAGCCAGCTCGGCGTAGTGATCTGCGTGATGCCACTGATCCTTGATTTCTTCCTGACTCAGCTCACGTTTCACCTTCGCTGGCACACCAGCCACAAGCGTTTGGGCTGGGACATCCTTTGTGACCACAGACCCGGCGGCAACAAGAGCCCCTCTCCCAACTGTGACGCCATTGAGCACAACGGCACCGATGCCAATCAGACAGCCAGCTTCAAGCAAAGCGCCATGAACAACAGCGCGATGTCCAATCGTTACGTGTTCAGCAATATGAACAGGAAAACCGGGATCGCCGTGCAAAACAGCACCCTCCTGAACGTTGCTACAAGCACCGATATGAATGGGTGCCATATCGCCACGAGCAACGGCAGTTGGCCAAATGCTTGCTTCTGAGCTCACAGTCACATCGGCCATCAGCACAGCTCCAGGTGCAATAAAGGCATCCGAAGCAATGGAGGGCTGGGGCCAAAGGTTGTTCATTCCTAACTCGGTGATCAGTACAGGGAGGAAATATCTTGCAGGAGGATCGTTGAGTGATAACCTCCATGAGTGCCTAAATGGCATGCCCATGCGGCGGGTCGCTAGCTCAGCGGTAGAGCACTCGGCTTTTAACCGATTGGTCCTGAGTTCGAATCTCAGGCGACCCATTTGTTCAAAGCTACACCTCTTTCCATTCTTTCTTAATGGTTTCGGGAAAAGGCTCCTTGGATCGGGAAAATCATGAAATGCGTCGCGATAGTTGATGACGATCCACGATTAAGAGAACTAATCAGGTATGAATTAATTGACGAGGGAGTGGAGCCTGTTGTTTGTTCGGACGGCAAAGATTTGCTGGAGCTATTAGATCAGCGCAAAGTAGATTTAATTTTGTTGGATCTAATGATGCCAAAGATGGACGGCATGACATGCCTAAAACGGCTGAGTGAGCGCTCCAATCTTGTTCCAGTTTTAGTCGTCACTGCTTTCAATGAAGACCATAAACGGAGCGAAGCAAAAGCTCTTGGTGCTAGCGATTTTATTCTCAAACCCGACTTATTCGAACTCTTGCCTGAATTACTTGAGCGCTATCTCTAAGCAGAATTCGTTACGACAATAGATGACTTAGGGCAAGGAAATCGTAATGTAACAACAAGACCCTGATGATCTGAGCTAGTGATTGATTGAGGAGATGAGCAACTCGCTGAACCTCCCATTCCTTCCATAAGGCTTTTTACCAGTGGAAGGCCTAGTCCTCCACCATCAGTAACATCAGCATTTCGATGTTCCTCAATACGGATAAATCGATCAAACGCTGCAACACATTGCTGATCATCTTGGATACCAGGACCATCGTCAATGAATTGCAGCTCTACATGAGATTCTGCTCGAATAAGTTGGATCTGAATTAACGGCTTAGAACGACAAAAACGACGACTATTATCAAAAAGACAATCAAGAATCAGATGAAAAGCATCCTGATCAATCTGAACTTGATAATCGTCAGCTTCATTGACAACATCCACTTGAAGACAGTCTCTTAAATCAGAATTGAGCTTGATAGTCCATTGATCGATAAAAATCCTGATATCATCGATCTGCAACCTCCAACGGCGACAATCAGCATCTAATTCGGAAAGTAATAAAAGATTATCGACAAGAGTTGCCATCCTTTGGGTTTCCGCCATGGCATCAGACAGGGATTGGCGAATATTGTTAGAAAACTGTTCTTTACGCTTGAGCCTATGCAGGTTTCCAGCAATAATCGCAAGTGGGGTTCTTAATTCATGAGCAAGATTATCAATAAATTGCCGCTGCCTTGCCAGGGCTTTCTCTAATGGATCAAGGTCACGAAATATCAGCAAAATGAAGCTCTGATTCATCTGAATAATCAGACGCCAACTCACCGATCGTGTAATCAATAGCGTGTTTTCAGTAGCAGATGGAGCTTGTATGAGATAGCTATTGCGACCTTCAGCAGATAGAGCTTTTTGTAGAGGGTGACTGGGCTCTTCATCCCCCAAGGGGCTTCCATCGAGGTGATGAAACTGCAGCAAAGTTGAAAGAGGCCTGCCAACCATCTGCAATGTGATTCCTCCTCCCCAAAGATCTGCGGCTTGCTGGTTTGCCCAGCGCACCCCTGAGGATTCGTCAACGATCAACATCGCTTCACCAGTCGAATCGAATGCAACTCGCAGCAATCCAAGCGACTGACTCATCTGCTGTATCAGCGTTTTGGTCTCTGCTGACTCTGAAAAGCTGTCTTCAGCAAGCATGGGGGCCCTCCAAGGGCCTCAGCGTTGCCGCAAAGCTCCATCCACCAGCATCACTGCGTTCAGCAACAATGAAATGTTCACTACGAATCTCAGCTCCGTCACTACAAATCGTCGCCAACTCGAGGGGGTGATTCACAAGCTTGGAAGTCTCGGTGAGTTTGAAGCGAGAGAAGCCTGCGTGGTGGAGCTCGCGGAACGACGTGGGCAGGATCATCCCAATGGTTTGTCCCACTAAACGATCGTCCCAGCCGTAAATCAGACGAAAGCGGTCATTGAACTCAACCACCTGGCCCTGGGCATCCGTTCGAACAAAAGGGAGATTGTGTTGTTGCCTTAACGCATCAACCGCGCCAGGAGTCCAGGGATTTGACATGCCCGGAAGAGCTTTTTGTCAGCTTAGACACGCATCAATAGGATCACGAGTACCCATTCCTTTAAAGTGAGAGAGCTACGGGGTGTAGCGCAGTTTGGTAGCGCGCCTGCTTTGGGAGCAGGATGTCGCAGGTTCGAATCCTGTCACCCCGATTGCAAAACAA
>JAVBIX010000028.1 GCA_030756895.1 Synechococcus sp. SP2 MAG | reverse complement strand
ATCGGCTTGATTGCATTTACAGGAGTTGTCTCCGCTGCAGTCGTCTACATCCTTGCCCAGCCTTCCGACCTGCCAGTCGTGAAGAAAGCAAAAGCAGCACAAAACTGAGTCTCATCCTGAAAACCTCTCCACAGCACAAACAATGAACACACAAGACCTCCTCGTTCTTCTCGTCAGCTTTGGGACTGCTTGCTTCGCTCTGAACATCTACAAGCTGAACCAAGAACCGCAGCAGTAAGCTTTACAGGCCGTTACAAACGTGTTACGATATGCGAAGCGTTTCTTGGACGGGATCGCAAAACAAATCCTCTGGGAAGAGGCTTAATTAAATATTGAGGTCTCTGTGGAAGGAGACCTTTTTTTATGCCAACTCCTTCAGAGAGCTATAGGTGAGAGGCTTTTCTAACTTCACTTCACCGTAGCCGAGAGAAACCAGCTCTTGAACGGCCTCTGCAAACTTCTTGGATCCCATGCCCCGGATCGCTCTGTCACCCCGCTGCTTGGCCAGTTGCCACGTACAGCCATCAGCCTGAAAGCCGTGTTCATGAACGTGGCGCATCAGGTTCATCTCTGTAGATTCCATAAAAAACTCGTCAGTTTTCACTTGAAACATGATTCCTCCTCTTAGGTCAAGGTAAGCATTTCGTCCTTTTGGACCTGTGTGCAGACAAACCTCTCGTACTGCAGTGAATGGGAGGCCTGTGAAAAAAAATCACAGCACTTTTCATGACTGATCATCACTTGTGGAATTGATGCGAAAGATAGTGCCTGCAGCGAAGGCAATACCAAGCCTGGCTCTACGTCTTTTTTGGTCGGCATGATCGGTGGGAGCAAGGGCAATGTGGCTTGCAGATCGGATTAACACTTGACAATCTCAGCCTGTATGACAACTAAGAAAACATACTTTAGTCTCAATGATCGACCAAAAGCGGATTATTCGAAGCAGAGCATACTTTCATCAATTATCTGTTATTAATGCCCCCTCGACACTCAGATAACTATGGCTCCGCATCGGAGTAACTAATAGAGAGGGACTGTTTCCACCGAAAAATGGCGAAAAGCACCTTCGCAAGGAAGCTTATTGAAAGGTCCAGCTTCCAACTAAGTGCAGTGAGCACAACGATTTAATCCTTAATTCCTTCTTTTGGAGAAGGACCACTAAATAGCACATGCCTTTGCGCCAGAACCAACCCTGAACTCAAGGCGACAAGAAGAATAATCATTATCGTCAAAACTGTTTTCCTAGAAACGAATAAACTTGCATTGCGATCTATAAGGCTTCTGTTCAGTTGAACTCGTTGCTCAGAAAGTCCTTTGATTTCAAGGTTAACGGCCTCTTCTTCTTTGTCGAGGCGATCCATCGTCGAAGTGAAATCATCTTGCTTACTTTCGATACTTGAGTATTTCTTGGCTGAATCCTTTCGCATTTTCTCCATTGCCTCAATATACAATTGCCTTAAATCTTGCTTTTGCTCAATAATTTTTTGAGCAAGCTTCTCTTTGGCTCTTATTTGCTGATCAAGAGAAGAGATATTTTGCCTTAAATGAATTAGCTTTTCGCTCTTCACTGTCATCGGTGCGTTGACCATATTGACCAAAGTATACCGTTATCAAGACGCGAGTTGCAAACTACTCCCAAACGAGTAAACCCTTGCTCAATTAACCAAATGAATACCCAAAAATCTTGACAATCCTGGAGGATCAATCATTTCCTCTCTCAACCCACTCACCATTTTCCATGGCATCACTTCGTCTTCCTTTGATTTTATTATTAAGCATTTAATTTAGGCAAAATCATGACCTAAGCATTTTATTTCCAATTATTTGCTTAGAGCATCTCCTCGTGAGCTGTGGCTTCACAAAGTCATAGCTTTGCGACCCACCCTTCGGCCATAAGTGTTCGAGATATTTTTATATGATTCAGACAATGAATCGTGAATATCACGACTCTATTGCCGCCCCTCCTGAAGAGGGGAATTCAAAAGCTGCCTTTCATCCTCACATCATGGAAGCCTTCTTCTCGTCAGGAGGGCTTGTAAACCATTAGGGCACGTCTGGCTTCATCAACAACCATCTCCAGTTTCTCGCCCAAGACTCCTCATCTCAATGGGCCCTCTTACCCACTTTCGGTTTGCTGTTATTGATATCAATTTGACCTATCCCCCAAACTGACTTAAGCGCCGGCCCATGGTGTCTACAAAAGTATCGATCATTAAATTACTGGCTTCAATCGTCATTTCTTTTTTCCGCAAACGGCCTTCGATGGCTGAGTGCATGTCGTAAAGAGCAACAGGACAGAAACTCATGCCAATCGTTCTTCAATAAAAAAGAACGGTCGCATTCTCAGGACCGTTCCTCTTCTTAAAAAGCCGAAACTCCCCAGTCATGGCTTCACTACAAAGGTGCCTCATAGGGAAGGGAATGTCCGTAGAGATACATACTCATTTTCTACACGCATAAAAAAAGGACAGTCGTCCGCTGCTGACTGTCCCCTTCAGCGAGCACGGGGGTGCTTCGCCTTGCTATCAACTTGGCGACGAAGCATGCAGGCGTCAGTAGTAACAAGTGCTTATTTCTATAAAAAAAAGCCGCCCTGTCCAGGAGCGACTTACTGCATGCGCCACCAAGTCATCCAAACCGGGTGCTCAACCATCAAAGCCAAGGGAAGGTCGATAATCAGAGCCAACTGCACATTTTGGTTGAGCAGTTGTTGTCAGATGGTGTAGCCAATGAAGTGCATTCAGCTGTTATTAGATGCAGGCAACAAGCATCCCATTGGATCAACCATGCTTTAAGCGGATGCTGTTCAGCGGCAGCCGAGGAAATGGATGATCCCTTTGCACGTCGAACTCAAGCGGGACAGGCTTATGGCTTGGCAGCTGGCGTGAGGCTCTTACTCCTTTGGGGGACAGGTCAACTGAAAAGATGCCACGAATAGAGGGTACGGAGATAGAGGTGCTTCTTGTTACTCAGCTTCTTGGATGAATGTCTTGAGCCTCTTAATCAGCTCAGGATTGACTTTCCCCCTGAATTGAGAGTCGGTTGTGTGCCGAGACCCATCCGTTAGCAACTTCACCAATTCACAAGGGTCTGACTTCTGCACGCCATCGATGTCGATCAGACCAGCACCATGCTCAATCGCCTTTGTCAGCCATTCTTCTGAGCTTTGACCCTTGTTGCCGAAAACCTCGACAGTGAAGGTGACAGGGATTGTGATTTCGGTCTTCCACATCCCATCACATCCAAACTCTTTACGGATTTGTTCGCTCTCTTCGAGCCTGGGCCTTGAGACTTTCATTGAGTCGAAGTGAATGCTTGCGAGAACCTAGTCATCATCACCGAAGCTGACCTCATTAGCGGATTCATTGTCGTGCAAGCTCGCCATGGTGGAGTCTTCACCAGGAGTCAAGTCGATCAGTGGCTCGAGAATCAGGATCACTGATCGGGAAGCCTGAACCCTATTCGCTGCGAGCTATACAAAACGCGCAAGGAAACAGCAAAGGAGTCCCGCCACGCGTAGAGCTACGCGGGACAGGAATAGATACCCAATAGCCTTCCTTCATCAGTTCTCTCCTGACCGATTTGCCTGCAGCCAGCCTCTGCAGGAGGTGTCCTTGCCCCGATATGGATTGTGTAGTTGTCCTTCTCGCTAATGACTAGAACGAATATGAGTGCTGCCATGGACAGCAGAGCGGAAAGTACCAATCGCATTGTCCTGTTTGCAATGTCATGATTCTGGCGCTTTCGAGAGTGCTGCTGTTGTTGTCTTGACGGCAGCTTTTTCAAACCAGATACAAGCTTTGATTAAAGGGAAATGGCTTAAGAAGTTGACACCTAGTCATGGCATTGGAGACATGATGGCTTGTTACTCAATGGTTTCAGTCGTCATGACCATTTTCTTTCCCCAGATTGGTACCAAGTAAACCGAATACCACTCATTGAACAATGCCAAGTCAGAATGAGTAAGTCGCTCAGTCCCTTGCCATTCCTGATGCCATCCAAGCCCCGGAATCGAGTTGGTGAGGTGTACGGAAAACTCACGGTCATCCGTGCCTCAGACCGTCGTACCAAAAGCGGAAATGCCTATTGGTGGTGTCGATGCTCATGTGGTCAGGATCGTGAGGTACCAGGCGACAAGCTTTCGCATAATTCAGCCCGTAAAAAGCCTTTAGTAACTGCCTGTTTGGATTGTTCTCGAGAATTTCAGGTTGAAGGTGTCTGCGCCAAAAATGACCGTGAAGAGCATCAACGTCGAATTGATGCGGAGCAGCGGCGGTCCCTACTGAAAGGCGATGTCCCAGATGGGTGGCTATCTCTACCCCTTACGGACGCCCATGCAAGAGAATTAGGGCAGGTGTTGTTTTTTCGTGGCACGTTATGCCTCCGAGGTCATCTTGCGCCATATCGAATTAATGGGGGATGCTTAACCTGCTCCGGACAAAAGCCTTCTGCAGCTGTTAAGCATGACGAAGCATGCGGTTGATTACAGACAACCGGATTGGCAGAAGCTGAAACAGATCTGCGAAAAGCGTGGGGAATGGATAGGGGGCCTACAGCTTCCGGGCCTATTCAGCTTGCTGTGCCATCGTCAAAATCGAACGAGAGGAACTATGTGCAGCAATGGGCACAACCTAGAGCTCGTGCAAGGGCATACCTCTGGGAGTCGCAGCAAACCACAGCACAGGCATTTTCCTCAACAGCTGAACCCTCAGATCAGCAGCGATGAATCAAATCCAAGCCCTGCATTACGTGAAGCAGATGTTCAGCCGAATAGATAACGAGCACATACTCGACTTCATCAGCCAGCTTGAGAGAGAAACATGATGATGAATTAGCAAAAAGTGCTAGCAAATTGCATTTCCTTCAGGCCAGAAGTGAAAGAAACCACAAATCCCAAAAAGTCATATCATGACCCTTTTCACCACACTGACCACCACTAAAGAGCCATGAGAGACAAGATTTTGCAACAATGATTCGCCTCATCAAAAGAGAGATTAGTTAACCACTAGCCTCCAAACAAATTAAACAACTATAGGCAGTAAAGCCATAGAGGAAGATAACTTATCAAGCAATATGCGATGGCTGACAAGCCTTTCTGTATTAAAGGCTACGAGCATACGGCCAATTAACAGTATGCTAAGAAAATAATACGAAAGGAGAGCAGGGATGGAAATAGAGGCATTTCGCAAACAATTGATCAATGCCAACCCCAAAACAGCTTCACCCACAAAAAAGGAGCTGCTGTCTGAAGATTTAGCCATCGCTTACGAAGCATTAGATCGCATAACTGACAACCTAGGGGAGTTGATCAATGAAACAAATGATACGGATAAACTCGTCTATTACGCACAAATCAGAGGTGAACTGTGCGCTCACTTCAATGGGATAGCGATGTTGCTAGAAGATTACAACCAGGACATTTCATAATCACTGAACGAAGTGACACTCCATTTTGTATTAGTCATTACCAAGAGCAAACACGAGATACCGATAGGATCATTTGAGCAAGTCAGAAACCAATGATGATGAAGCCAAGAACTCACAGGCTGATACGCCGACCAAGACCAGAAAGCCACAAGAAGCTTTATCCTATAAATTCAATCACTATTACAACCTCCACGACACATCAAGAAGCAATATCAGAAGATTTAGTTATTGCGCTGGAAGCGACCGAAAGGTTAAACAAGAGCCTTGACAGACTGACTGAAGAAAACGGAAGCAGTGAGTTCCTCTCTTCCCATAGATTACTTGGAGAAAAGATAACCTCCAATCGCAATATCTTACTTATGCTGATCGGGAATGCTATGGATATAAGCATAAAGACTAA
>JAVBIX010000027.1 GCA_030756895.1 Synechococcus sp. SP2 MAG | reverse complement strand
AAGATGCTAATGGTGCCAGCAAAGCCTCTGAAGCGTTGGTCAACATGCCATCAGCGATAGCGAACGCTGTACAAAACGTCCCCAGGGATTGATCACCAGAATGCGGCGATGACTGAAGCAACCAGAGTCACCAACCACCCAAATCAATAATGATGATCTACATTCTCAGCCGTCCTTCATCATTATACTCATCCAAAAAATGGCAGAGATAGAAAACAAAGAGATGCGCAAGATCCTTATAGGAAGACTATTGAGACGCAAGATACCTGGACAAAAAAAGAAGTAAGCATCAAATCCCAGCATGACAATACACGCTTCAAAAGCACAGCAACAAGGTGAATGATTCAAAAAGTGTAAACAGAACCTACAATTAGTTGCACAGCTAGTCCCTAATACTAGGATTACAGCAAAGGATAGAATTGCTTGATTGCTCTTCTCTCAAGCAGTACTTATTCAACTTTCACAGTTAAACAATGGACTACTCGCAAAAGATAACTCTGTTTGCCACCATTACGGTGAACTTGAATGTCCCCGAACTGCAGAGCAGAGAACAGCTCAATCAATGGATCAAGTCGGATGCAGCTCGCATTCACTTCATCGACCATTTGAAGCCTGCATCGTTTGACGACTTAGAAGTTGTAAAAGCAGCCTCAGAGGCAGATTTCGTGAGCTAGAGACTTGATATGGAAAAGACATCGAGCAAGTTATCGAGGGATTGAGTTCATTGCTACAAGGACAGACGCCTAAACACCAACGTTTGTGTATCAGCACGACGAAGGCAATCGGACACCCGGGCATCAAGAATGGGGTTGATCAGTGTTCGAACTGCAGGTCATGACTGAGTACACACACACCATCGGGTTCACCTTCACGGCTTTTCATGCATTCAGCGTGACCACTGAGAACCCATTGATGAGCGTTGAGGAAGCTCGACACTTACTTTCAATGGATGAGATGAGAAAGGCAATAGCAGATGAAGCTATTGATGAGGTCACCAACGATCACAATCCCTCTGAAAAGCTGAATAATATCAAGTTCTATGCAGACCATTTTGTTGAGGAAATGGTTGAAGCCTTAGGCGATGGAGCCGTGGTCGTTCAGGAAGTCGTCACTGAAAAAAGTTAGTTCGAGATAGAAACTTCTTTCAAAAGGAAATATGTAATCAGTACAGAATCCCTTGGAGAGTTTTTGCAGAAAAGAACCTACCGTCGCCTATGTTCAAGTACTGATAAATCAATAGTATTTAATTTGGCTGTTTCCAATAAATAAAGCCTACAAACAAATATTTATGCTTTCATGAGACTACGAAAACTAGAATGAATTAAGCCAATCATAAAATACAGGAGTTCCTCCATGGAAATACACACAGAAGCGTCTCATATCATAAACTTCTTCGCCAAAGAAGAAAAGGGATAATGGTGACCAACATCAACACACTATATACAACAGAAGGTAGACTAAAACGACTCAATCCACCTTGCATAAGCTCTTCACTGATCAGTAATCCGACAAAAATACCAATCGTTCCATTCTGAAATCCAGCCTCTACAGGAAGCGAGGTAATCTGAGATTTCTTTAATCTCAGTACATGGCCAATAACTAAACCTACGATAAGCATTAATAGATTGAGCAGCAACACACTTTCCAAGTGATTTGGAGATTGGTTTGAAATGAACAGAGGGTAGACGTGCTGTTTGAGAGAATCGTCAAACCTCAGTGCTCAACATGGCAACGTTCGATCAATCCACTCCCTTCCTGCTTCTCGCACGCATCCATGTCAAGCCAGGCTGCGTCAATCAATATCTAGAACTCGCTCGCATGACTGACATGGCCGTTCAGTCTTCCGAACCCGGGATGCTTCATCACACCTTTGATCAAGATCCAGAAGACCCACAAGCGTTTGTGTGGTCTGAGGTCTATGCCAATGACGAGGCATTTGCAGCTCATGTCTCTAACCCTCCCGTTCAGGAGTATTTGCAAAAGCATGCTGAACTTGGTGATGGCTTCAGTATTGAGGTTTACGGAACTGTCGGCGATGATTGTATTAAGTTAATGGAGTCCTTTGGACTTCCGCTCAAAATCTATCCATCCAAGCTTGGATACAGCAGAGTTTAATTAAAACAACTAGGCATTTCTTTAGACCTAAAAGGAAAGGCAAGAAAAGTAATATTTAATTCCCAATCGTTAAAATAGCTTCTTTATTTTTCCACCAAACCCAATCTCGAATCGGCGGTGTATTGCGGAGCTGCTCGCGCGTTAGACCAAGCCTTAATTTCATCGATGCTCCCAGAAGTACATCGAGAATCTCTTCTCCATCAGCACAGGCAGCAAGAGCCTCATTGGTTCGTTGTGCGCCATCAAGAGCGCTCACTAGCAGGTTCACGCGTCGAGCCACTGGCAATGATCGTGGGTCCACACCATCTTCACAAGGGCCATAAGCGTAAGCATTTCCACGCATCGCATTCGCACAAGTAAAGGGAATTAATGTGATTGGGCCACCTGCTGTTTGGCATGCCATCACTCACGGGCAAGCACTGGGTGATCGGTGATGTGCATGGTTGTTACCAGCCTCTGCAGCAACTACTCGGCGTTTTGCCAAAGAATGATCACGTCGTGTTTTGCGGAGATGTCATCAACCGTGGGCCCGAAACCACCTCCGCCATAAAGTTGGTTTGGTCCTTGGTCACTGCTGGACAGGCAACCTGGCTACGCGGAAATCATGAGCAGGCCCTTCTAGAGACCCTCCAGGAACCTGCACTTAATAGTCTCAACCCATGGCTAACGCGACTGCAGCAGCTCCCCACTGTTTTTTGGGGACACGGCTGGGTAGCAACCCATGCAGGATTTGATTCCAACGGTCAACCGGACCTGACCATTCGTGAGCCCTTCTGGGAGCATTACGACGGAAGCCATGGACTTGTGGTGATTGGTCATACCCCCCGGCCTGATGTGGAGCGTCATGGCCGGATCGTGATGGTGGATACGGGTGCGGTCTATGGAGGAAAACTCTCCGCGTACTGCCCAGAAACAGGAGCTGTTGTGCAAGTGGAGGGAGTTCAGGAGGCAGCAGCTGCTCCAAGAAAGCGGAAGGCTCCATCGCTGCAGGCAGGGCCTTGCTAACCGTCTATCGCAGCAATCGCACAGAGTTTCTGGCAACGCTTCTGGCTCAGACGCTGACGCTTGACCCACCGGGTCCGTTTGAGGAGCTAGAGATTGTCGTCAACACCTGGCCCACAAGCCGATGGCTCGGCGAGCAGCTTGCCAAAGCCAACGGTATTAGTGCTCTGGTGCGTTTTCCCTTTCCTGGATCGCGCTTACGTCAGCTGGTGCGCTGCATCCTGGATCTCGATCCAACCATTGAAGATCCTTGGCGCGCAGAACGACTGGTTTGGTCTGTTTTAAAAGTGCTCCCCGCTCTTCTCGACCACCCCACTGCTGAAAGCCTGAACCTCTGGTGGGAACAACACGCAAGCGTTTCGGGACGGCTCAATCGTGATCATTGGCAACTGGCACGCTGCCTGGCCGATGCTGTGGATGACTACGCCC
Organism: Synechococcus sp. SP2 MAG; assembly: GCA_030756895.1. Classification (GTDB taxonomy): domain Bacteria; phylum Cyanobacteriota; class Cyanobacteriia; order PCC-6307; family Cyanobiaceae; genus Synechococcus_C. The sequence continues at coordinate 35,429 of JAVBIX010000027.1, read as the reverse complement.
TTTATCGACCACAGGAACTGAGCCAATGGATTGAGGGCCATGGAGAAGCTGACCTACCGGCACATTTGCACTGGCAACCACAGCTCGTTCGCGCCCTTGCAGCACTCCTCCCCTGTGATCCCTTTGGTCTTCAGGTGCAAAAGGCCGTTCAACGTCTGCGGACAGGAGATGTTTCAGCCGCCGCTCTACCGCCTCGATTGCGCCTGTTTGGCATCAGCAATCTCGCCCCGGTGCAGGTGGAACTCCTGCAAGGCCTCTCGGGTCTGATGGCGATTGAGCTGTACCTACTCACGCCATGTCCTGATCTATGGCAACGCTCTGAACAAAGGAGAAGAACCCTTGGACAGGCTTGGAACACACCACCTGATGGGCCCTGGCTCCTGGAATCGCCAAGACTGGAGGCGATTTTGGGACGCATGGGGGCGGAGTTTCAGTTGCTTTTGGAAGGCAACGGCGACTGCTTGCTCGGCCAATGGGATCAGGGCGATCTCTTCGCAGCGCCCATTCAGATCGCTGCATCCGAACAGCGGCCAGCCACGCTTTTAGAACAAGTGCAACAACAGTTGGTGGATGGCAGCGCGCCACCGCTCACCCCTGTTGATCACGACAGCTCATTGCGCTTTTTGGCCTGCGCAGGGCCGTGGCGCGAGGTGCAACTGGTTCGCGATCAGATCCTGCAATGGCTGGCCTCTGATCCAAGCCTGGAGCCACGCGATGTCTTGGTGATGACGCCAGATGTGGAGCGCTATGCCCCGCTCCTCAGCTCCGTCTTCGGTGATCACGACGCCACTGGGATCAGCATTCCCTGGCGACTCACCGACCGAAGCCAACAGAGCACGCCAGGACTGAGCCAAGGGTTTATGGCCCTTTTGAAGCTGGCCAGTGAGCGCTTCACAGCATCGGGGCTGGAGGCTCTTCTGGCTAATCCAGCTCTGCAAGTCCTTCAAAGCATCACAGCCACAGATGCCGTGCGGATCACCCAGTGTCTCCAGCAGACCGGCTTCCGGTGGGGGGTGGATGGCAAGGAGCGCGGAGGCGATGACACCCATAGCCTCAGTTGGTGTCTTGATCGCTGGCTGCTTGGCCTCGTTCTGCCTGCCGAGCCAGGTCTCGCTCCTGGAGGCTGTGCTCCCTTCCAGGGAGGTCTCACCATTCAGCAGCTTGAACAGTGGTGGCCGCTTCTGGATGGACTAGCGCAATGGATCATTCGCCTCCGTCAACCCCACAGTCCCAGCGCGTGGACCACGCAGTTAAATCAGCTTCTCCAGCATCTTTATGGAGATGGAGGGGACTGGGCCTGGGAGCAACAAGCGATCGTCGAAGCACTCGACACAATGCAGCAACAGGCCTCTGAGTGCACTCTTGACCTGGATCTCTCCGTTGTGGTCTCCATTCTTGATGAGGCCCTCTCCGCCGATAGTGGTCGCTTTGGCCACCGCAGTGGTGCCCTCACGATCAGTGCCCTAGAGCCGATGCGGGCAATTCCCCATCGGCTGATCGTGCTGATGGGGCTTGATTCGCAAGGCTTTCCACGTCAGCGGGAACGCCCTGGTTTTCACCTCCTGGAACAGCAGCGCCGACTCGGCGATCCATCGAGCACAGATCAAGACCGTTACGTGCTGCTGGAGGCGTTGATGTCCGCGCGACAACATCTCCTGATCAGCTGGAATGCACGCGATGAACGCAAGGGCGAAGAGCTTCCCCCCGCCCCACCGGTTCAACAATGGCTCACCTTGCTGAACGAACAACTCACCCCCGAACAGTTCGAGCGCGTGGTGTTGGAGCAACCAGCGAATCCCTTGGATCCTCGCAATTTTCTCGTCAATCGCACCGGCTCAGCCTTCAGTTCTGATCGTCACCATCTCGACGCCAGGCTCAGTCTCGATCGCCGCGATCACCATCGCCTGAGCGACAGCTTCCTTGGCCTAGCCCACCCGCTGAGCTGGACTCCAGTTGCAACATCTAACTGTTTGGATTCAGACGCCGTCAGTCGTTGGCTTGAGGCTCCCCAGCGCTACTGGCTTAAAGCGCGGGGATTGGAAACACGGGAGTGGTCCACCCCAGTGGAAGATCTCTCAGCGCTCGAACTCGAGGAGCGGGAGCGTCAATCCCTTCTCAACCAGTCTTTTCTCAATCAGCTCGACTGGTTAGCGACCGATTCGAGCTTGATCTGGGAACAAGCTCTTCCCGGGGAATGGACCACACAACTACGAGGCCAAGGGATGCTTCCGCCTGGAGCAGCAGGCCAACTGGCTGCCAATCGCCTCGAACAGCGCTGGCAAAACCTGCAACAAACCCTGTTGCGACTTGGCCCTTTGCACTGTGAATCCATCCGTTCCGAGACCGAGTCACGCACCTTGCTGAGAGCTGGAGCAACCACGGTTTTAGTCAGCGCAGGCCGGCTTCAAGCGCGCACGGCTCTTGGCGGCTGGTTCACCCACCTCATCCAGCAAGCGACGGGAGTCTCCACTCCAACGGCTGTGATCTGTCGATGTGACAGCAGCGCCAAAGCTGATCACTTTGAGCTTGCCCTTCACTGGCAACCACTGGATTCAGACCGAGCTCAGGAGCTTCTCTTTTCCCTCAACGCACTAGCAATCGCAGGAGCTGAATCGTGCTGGCCTGTGCCCCCTGCCAGTGGATTGGCCAGAGCCCTTGCGTTGAGCAAAAGTCTGGATAAAGCGAACCAAGCGTTTGAAAGCCGCTGGAACGGGGGATTCGCAGGCCTGGGAGAGCGGAAGCGTTCAGAGATGCAGCTCTGTTTTGGCGACCACTTCGAAGCAGGCAATTTTTTAAGCGAAGCCTGTTTTGAAGAAGCCTTTCAAACGTTGTATGCACCGATGCTGGAGGCACGACGGCCATGAGCAGCCGATTTCAACCCAATCAGTACCCCCTCACTGCCGGAGTGCGTCTCCTAGAAGCCAGTGCTGGCACGGGCAAAACCTTTGCTCTAGCCCACCTGGTGTTGCGGCTGGTGACCGAGCGAAAGCTCAACCTCAAAGAGCTTCTGGTCGTGACCTTTACAGAAGCTGCCGCTGCCGAATTACGGGATCGGATTGGGCGTCGTCTCAACGACGCCTTGCAAGCACTGCTCCAACACCAATCCAACAACTCAGACGCACAAAGCGACTCCCCACCTCGCGACGCAGTGATGGACGAGTGGTTGGCACTCCATGGGCAAGATCCAAACACCCGTCGCACGCTTGCCAGCAACCTGCTGGAAGCACTGGAAGGGCTTGAACGTGCCGACATCACCACCATCCATGGCTTCTGCCGGCGCAGTCTTCGACGGCAAGCTCTCCAGAACGGCACAGCGATGGAGATATGTCTTGAGAGTGACAGCCAGCGTCTGTGCCAGGAGGTGGCATACGACTACTGGGAGCACCAGGTGCTGGCCCTTCCTGCCGACGACGTAGCAGGGCTGCTGCATGCCGGCCTCTCCGCTGATCAGTTGAGCTATGCCCTCAGTCGCTTGGACAGCGATTGCGCTGTTCAAATCGCCGGTACTGCGGAAGCTCACGATCAAGAGCGTCCCCTGATCGAGTGCTTTGACCACTGGCTCCAATCGAGCTGGACAGAATTCGAAACGCAATGGAAAACCAATGGTCAGGCCTTAGAAACGGCCTTTCGCAACTGCGCAACGGATTGGCGAAGCCAAGGCGAAACGGACACCAAGCCCTACTCACCGAAACCCAAAAAAGATCGCGCTAGCGAACTCAGCGCCTGGACCTCACAGCTAAATGACACGCAACCGTTACTCATTAGTTACGGATACGTGCGTAAGCAAAGTCTGCTGGGTGACTACTTCCATCCCGGATGTTTCAGCAAAACAGCCCGCCGCTGCAGTGAAACCAATCCAAACCTTCCCCAACCAACCCTGCAAAAAGCCATTGCAGCGCTTTGGGATGGTCCGGCTGAGCAGGTCTGGCGCCATGCGCTTAGCCAGGGACTTCACTCCCTGGCCGCCCGCCGTGCTCAACAGGGCGTGATCAGCTTTTCTGGCTTACTCGATGCCCTCGATCCCAAAGCGACAGCTGACCCGCAACGCTGGCTGGCACCGATTCAGCAGCGTTATCGCGTCGCTCTGATCGACGAATTTCAAGACACGGATCCACTGCAGTGGCGCCTGCTCAAGGCCTGCTTCGCAACACCAAACCATCTATTGCTGATGGTGGGTGATCCCAAGCAAGCGATCTACCGCTTTCGAGGAGGAGATCTCAACATCTACAAACAAGCCCGACAAACAGCAGATCGAATCGACAACCTGCTCGACAACAGGCGTACAACCCCGTCCCTGATGGAGGCGATGAATCAATGGATGGCTCCAGGCCTCACCCTGTCGAACCTCAAGGTGCCGGCTGTCACACCCTGTGCCAACGCTCTTCCCTTGGACCTCCCGGAGGGTGAGCAGCCTCTCCAACTCATCGATCTGCAGGTCGATGACTCCGCTGGACAACCCACCCGCACAGCACTCGAATCAACCATTCCACCCCTGGTCGCTTGCCATGCCCTCCATCTCCTGGACAGCGATCCATCCCTAACCCCATCAGATCTATGCGTTCTTGTCAGCCGTCATCGGCAAGCCGAGGCGGTGCGAGAACAGCTCGCTCAACGAGGACTACCCAGCCGACTCGTCAGTCCTGGAGATGTCCTCAGCACCTCCGGCGCGACGGAGCTGCAGCATTTTCTCGATGCCCTCACCACCCCCGCCGATGGCGGACGATTGCGGCGACTGGCCTGTTCTGCCTTGATGCAATGGACAGGCCATCAGTTGCAGGACGCAGAAGCCAACGGTGATCTCGATCGACTCGCAGGGCAACTTCGCAACCTGCAGGACAACCTCCCTTTCCTGGGTTTGCTCGGTTGCTTGTCGCAACTCCTCGAGGGCCGAATGCTTGCTGATCTCTCCAGCCGCGGGCGTTTGTTAGGCGACATTCAGCAATGTGCGCGATTGGTGCAAGACGCCATGCATCGACAAGGCCTCGACCTGGGCAGCGCCGCAGATTGGCTGAGGCGACAACGCTTACAACCCATCGAACCCACCCCTGACATCAGGCAGCCCCATAGCGATTTAGCGGAAAGTGCAGTGGCCGTTGTCACCGTGCACCGAAGCAAAGGCCTGCAGTACCCCGTGGTGATCTGCCCCTATTTGTGGCAAGCACCAGCTGATGGCAAAGGCCCTCTTTGGCGAAACCCTCCCAACGATCCAGAAGGAACCTGGCAAGTGGCGCTCAACCCCCATTGGGACCGTGGACACAAGGCGGCTGAACGGGATCAAGACGACAGTGCTGCAGAAGCAGAGCGGCTGGCCTACGTGGCCTTAACGCGCGCAGAGCGCCATCTCGTGGTGTTTTGGGTGGCCGCTGCTGGACAGGACGGAAATCCTTTGGCCAGCTGGGTAACGGAGCTCTCCATGCTCGACAACCCCCTCATGAGTCTCCACTTTCCACCAGAGAACCCACCTCTGCAGTTCTGGCGTCCAACTCCTCGGCTCGAGAGCTTGCAACTGTCGGAAGTTCCTCAACGCAGCCTCGACCGCAGCTGGGGTCGGAGCAGTTACTCCGCCTGGATCTCCTCTCAAAAAGGACATCACAAGCCAGCTCCTGTTGATCCACGCAATCTCGAAGAAGGACGCGACATCGATGCTGTAGCCGACACCGAAGCTCCAGGGAGTCAGGTGGATACTGCCGATCAGAATGGTCCTCTTGCAGCGTTCCCGAAAGGTCCTGGAGCTGGCGATTGTCTGCACAGAATCCTTGAACAGGTGAGCTTTCAAGGTCCTGCAGACCAAGCTCCCAATCAGGTGGTGGTGGCTGAAGAGCTTGGCCGAGCCGGAATCGACCTCGACCATGGTGATGCCGTGATTGCAGCGCTCAATACCGTGCTGACGGCGCCCCTAGGCGGCCCTCTCAACAATTTGAAGCTGGCCGATTTGGACGCTAAACGGCGTCTTCATGAACTCAGCTTTGATCTGCCCGTTGCCCAGCAAGGCGATCCAGTGCGCTCCGCTGGTTTAGCCCATGCCTTCGAAGCAGACAGCGACCATCGTTTTGGCAAAAACTACGCGCAAAGCCTGCGCCAATTAGACATTCGCAGTCGGGGGTTTCTTACAGGATCGATCGATCTGGTGTTCACCGATGGTGATGATCCCTCCACAGCCCGGTGGTGGGTAGCGGATTGGAAAAGCAATTGGATTGGGGAACGGGACGACTCTGGCCGTGGCATCGCCTGCGGCCCTCGCCATTACAGCCAAGCCGCGATGGAGGAGCAAATGCTCTCCCATCACTATCCGCTCCAAGCCCATCTCTACCTTTTGGCCCTGGATCGCTACCTGCGCTGGAGGCTCGATGGCTACGACCCGAACCGTCATCTCGGCGGCTACGCCTATGTGTTTTTGAGGGGAATCAGCCCTGAAGGAGGCTCCGGAGTAGTGATCGAGCCTGCACCTTTGACGCGAATCCGCCGTCTGGATCAATGGCTTGAGGGGCTGTCGTAATGCAATCGGCAGCGACGGATGCTCTCTTTGCCCTGCAGCGTGGATTGCTCGCCACGCTTCAACGGCGCATGCCGCCGGAACAAAACAGTGAGCCGCTCGTCGAGCTCGTGCGAGCACTCACCTTTGCCCTTAGCCGAGGTGACATCTCCCTTCAACTCCACGATCAAGGCGAGGTTCCAGAGGGGATCGAAAGTGATGGCTGGCCCAGAGTTCACCGTGAAGCCTTGGTGGCTAGTGGATGGCTGGACGGTGACCAATCCGTTTTGGTTCTGAGCCGCAACACCCTGTCCTGGCGTCGTTGGCATCAAGGCATGCAAGAGCTCGAACTGGAACTTCAGCGCCGCTGTTTTCAGGCTCCAATCCATGCCACACCCCAAGGCGTCAGCTCCAGCCGCCTAGCCAAGAACAACGATCTCAGTCCGAAGCAGCGATCGGCTGTCCATGCCATCGATCACTACGGCGTGGTTCTGCTCAGCGGAGGTCCCGGAACGGGTAAAACCAGCACGGTGTTGCACATGCTGCTTCGCGCTTTTGAAAATCAACCCAAGCTTCGGGCTCGGTTGGCCGCACCCACAGGCAAGGCCGCACGTCGGCTCCAGGACGCCATTCGCAGCCACCCCATAACCGCATCCTTGCCCTGCACCACGCTTCATCGATTGCTGGAGGCACGTCCTGGAGGCTTTGGCCGTCACCGACGCAACCCGCTGCATTTAGACATGCTCATCGTCGATGAAATGTCGATGGTGGACTTAGAGCTTGGCCGTGCCCTGTTGAGTGCTCTGCCCAGCCATTGCCAACTTGTCCTGGTGGGAGACAGCGCTCAGCTGCCACCGATTGGCGCAGGAGCCGTCTGGCAACATCTCCAGTCACCGGATCAGATCAGGCGCTTCAACGCTGGGGCCATCACCCTCACGAAGGTCTATCGCAATCGAGGTGCCCTCGCTCAGATGAGTGCACTGCTCCGTGACCAAGGCCTGAGACCCTTCTGGTCCCAACTCAGCTCTTTGCCTAAAACCTCAAACATCAGCGTTGATTACCCCAAAACGAAACAGATTCCTGAGGCTGTGCATACCGCACTCATTCAGCATCTCGACCATCTCAAGGAGAGGGCAAGCGCCTTAGAGATTTGCGCCGATGGACAACCCCATCAACAACAAGCCCAAGATCTTCTGAACATCCTTGACAGCTTGATGGTGCTCTGCCCGCGTCGACGTGGGCCATGGGGTGTTGATGCCGTCCATCAACGCTTGCTTGATGGCGCTGAACCTCAGCGCTGGCCGTCGGGTCTGCCAGTGCTTTGCAGTGAAAATCAGCCGGAACTCGGACTCGCCAATGGAGATCTTGGGGTCATGGTCGGAGAGGGGGCTCATCAACGGGTTCTTTTTCTCAGCAGCGACCCCTCTGGCGAAAGCCGACATGCGCTTTTGCATCCAGCCCGTCTTCGGCACTTAGAGCCAGCTCTGGCCCTCACAATTCACAAAGCTCAGGGCTGTGAGATGGACAAAGTGCTGCTGCTCTGGCCTGCATTAGACGATCGCCAAAGCAGCTCGCTTCTTTACACAGCCATCACCCGCGCCAAACAGCAACTGCTTTTATTTGCAGATCCAACATTGATGGCTCTAGGCCACACAGCAGGATCTCGGCATCCTGAGGATCAAAGCACCATTAGGAATAAGTAGTTGAGCGAGTCCGAAAGAGTGATCCGTCCTTGGGGCTGGTATGAGGATTTAGGCAGTGGCCAGGGTTACAAGCTGAAGCGCTTGCTGATTCGGCAAGGGCAACGTTTGAGCCTTCAACGCCATCAACATCGCAGCGAAAACTGGACGGTGGCACAAGGAAGCGGGGAGCTGTTTTGCCAAGGTCAATGGACGAAGGTCTCAGCCGGAGACACTTTGCATATCCCCAAGGGAGCCATCCACCGCGCTTTCGGGGGAGACGGAGACCTGCTGATCATTGAGGTTCAGCATGGCTCGATCCTCGAGGAGAGCGATATCGAACGCTTAGAGGATGATTTCGGCAGAGTGTTAACATAAATTTTCAACCTTTGATCGAAAGGCAAGCAATACAGCGCGGCTCAGGCCGATTGGACGTTGCAAGCCTGATTTAAAGGATTAATCAGGCAATTGCCTTTCAAGAATGACCAATACACCAGCTCAGGACTCAGGGTCCTGTTCAGTAGATCTCAGCATGTCTGAGATTTCTGAGAGCACCACATCTGAGACAACGGATGCGGTACTCACAACAGTGATTGAAACCGTCGAAGAACCAGAAGCTCCCTCGGGATTTTCAGAATTCGGTTTCAGTGACGCACTCCTAAAAACCCTTGCTGACAAGGGCTACAAAGAACCCTCACCGATCCAAAAGGCAGCCATCCCTGAGCTGATGCTGGGACGCGATCTCGTGGGCCAAGCTCAAACAGGCACGGGAAAAACCGCCGCCTTTGCTCTGCCTTTATTGGAGAGATTGCAAGGCGACAGCCCGCTCCCGAGCGTGCTTGTGCTGGCGCCAACCCGTGAACTGGCGATGCAAGTAGCGGAAGCGTTCAAGGCATATTCCGCAGGCCATCCTCACCTCAACGTGCTGGCGATCTACGGAGGCTCTGATTTCCGATCCCAAATCAACGCGTTGAGGCGTGGCGTTGACGTTGTGGTTGGAACTCCAGGACGCGTGATGGATCACATGCGCCAAGGAACGCTAAATACAAGCGGATTGCGCAGCCTCGTTCTAGACGAAGCCGATGAAATGCTGCGTATGGGTTTCATCGACGACGTCGAATGGATCCTCGAGCAATTACCTGAAGAACGTCAGGTCGTGCTGTTTTCAGCAACGATGCCGAACGAAATTCGCAGGCTGTCCAAGCGCTACTTGCGTGAACCTGCAGAAATCACGATCAAGACGAAAGAGAAAGAGGCGCGCCGGATCCGTCATCGCTGCATCACCATGCAGAATTCTCACAAAATCGAAGCACTCAACCGTGTGCTGGAAGCGGTGACTGGCGAAGGCGTGATTATTTTTGCGCGAACCAAAGCCATCACTCTCACAGTTGCGGAATCCCTGGAAGCCGCCGGCCACGACGTAGCTGTGCTCAACGGAGACGTACCCCAAAACCAACGGGAGCGCACCGTGGAACGTCTGCGCAAAGGAACCGTCAACATTCTGGTTGCCACCGATGTTGCAGCTCGTGGTCTCGACGTTGACCGCATCGGTCTCGTGATCAACTACGACATGCCTTTTGATAGTGAGGCTTACGTCCACCGCATTGGTCGTACTGGCCGAGCTGGACGCAGCGGGGAAGCCATCCTGTTCATCACACCAAGAGAACGGAGATTCGTCGGCAATCTCGAACGCGCCGTAGGACAGGCGATCGAACCGATGGATATTCCTAGCAATGCAGAAATCAACCAGAGTCGTCTAGATCGTCTTCGCACTCGCCTCAGCGCTGAAGCCACCAGCGAAGACAAACCAGAGGAAGAGACCGCACTGCTTCAAGAGCTCATCCAAAGAGTGGCCCAAGAACTCGAAGTAGAGCCCGGCCAACTCACCCTGGCCGCCATGAGGTTGGCTGTTGGAGAAGGCCCGCTGTTGGTCCAAGGCGATGAAAGCTGGCTGAAGGCTCCGATGCGTAACGACCGACGCGATGACCGACGCGGAGATCGAGGCAACGACCGTGGCAGGAGACCAGAGCGTGCATCACGCGCACCAGAGGACGACATGGAACGGTTCAGGGTTGAAGTTGGTCATCGCGATCGCGTGAAACCCGGCAACCTCGTTGGCGCGATTGCCAATGAATCAGGACTGGAAGGACGCATGATTGGACGGATTCAGATCTTTGAAACACACAGCCTTGTAGACCTTCCCAAAGGCATGCCAGAGAACGTCTTTAATTCTCTTCGTCAACTAAAAGTGATGAACCAGGAGCTTCAAATCCGCAAAGATTCCTAACTCTTGTTTTTGCATCACCGCCTTGTGATCAGCGTCTGTTTAACACCGTTGCTGATCACAACCAACGGATCACTAGCGCTTGCTGCAGATGATTCGGAAGGAATTAAGAAACTTTGCATGGCTGGCTTCAACGCAGCCATGTCTCAAGCCGGACATGCTCCCCCAGAGGGTATGGGTGATTTCACCTGTTCATGCTTTGCGAAAGAAATTAAGGGCATTGCTTTCATCATGCAAGCCCAAGCAATCTGCAAAGAATTGGCTGCAGAAAAGTACGGCCCTCTTCTGAAAACAGAGTGATCATTAGATCCCAAGCGGTTTTAACACGACTATTCTTTTCAAACAATTAGCCCAAATCAAGGTCATATTAGATTTGACTATTGCGATTATTGGTTGAAAGACGCCAAACCTGGATGGGAGAGATCAAGGTTTCGATCAGCCGTTCAACAAAGCCTTGAAAAAGGAAAAACCATATGGCGCATGGTCAGGATCTCCTGACCATGCAACAGAACAGAGAAAAAAATGAAACTTTTCGGTTTTCTTTTCGAATGTTGAGGTGTTGCTCCGGGCAAACCTGTAGCGTGGTGATGCATCAGCTTCATGTTCGGCTCTGATCGGCTCGCTCCCCCAGGCTTCGGCTCTCCAGCTTCAGCATCAAGGACTTTCCTTTTCGGACCAAAACTTCTCTGATCAAATGTCCAACGGTCCCCTCAGGAAATGACCATCTACATCGGCAATCTGTCTTTTCAGGCAGAACAAGAAGATCTACTCGATCTGTTCGGTCAATACGGAGAGGTGAAGAGTGCAAGTCTTCCTCTCGATCGCGAAACAGGCCGCAAGCGCGGCTTTGGCTTCGTAGAAATGGCAACAGATGAGGACGAGCAAAAATCCATCGACGACCTCCAAAACGTTGAATGGATGGGTCGCATGATCCGCGTCAACAAAGCGACCCCACGTGAGCGCACTGGCGGCGGCGGCGGCGGCGGCAATGGCGGCGGCGGCGGCGGACGCGGCGGTTATGGCGGCGGCGGCGGCGGCACTGGCGGCGGCGGCGGCGGCGGCGGCGGTTACGGCGGCGGCAACCGCTGGTGATCCACTTGGAGGAGACAGCTCATCGAGCCGTCTCCTCCATTTCATATCTTTCATCCAAAACGAAACGGCGATCCATCAATTTTTGAATGCGTTCTCGAGTTCTTGCCTCATCACAAGGCAAAACAGAAACGGCATTCCGTACTTCATCACGATGCTTCCGGGCTAAGAAGCGATGAAAACGATTGAACGCTCTTGAACGAGTCATACAGTTCCTCGATCTCTATTTCCGGTCTACACCGTTTCAAGAGATTTGACCCTATTGGGCAACACAACGCTTGAATAGAGCGTCTTGCCATAGATGATGGCCGATCCCATTCCACCTATACGCATAAAGCCTGCCCTACCAAGGCTTCTGAGCCATCTCCAGCCCTACAGACGACGGGTCTGGATAGCGGTGAGCTGCTCGATCATCAACAAAGTCTTTGATTTACTTCCTCCTGTTCTGATCGGCCTGGCCGTAGATGTTGTTGTTCAACAGGATTCATCGTGGCTGGCGGCCTTAGGTGCCACAACAGTGCCAAGCCAACTCATCGTGCTTGCGGTGCTGTCCTTCCTCGTCTGGACAGCGGAATCACTCTTTGAATATCTCTACGGAATTTTGTGGCGCAATCTTGCACAAACCACGCAACACAGTCTGAGATTGGAAGCCTATGACCATCTCCAGAAGCTTGAAATGGATTTTTTCGAGCGAGACAGCACTGGACGGCTACTTACCGTTCTTGGTGACGACATCCATCAGCTCGAACGCTTTCTTGAACGTGGCGCCAACGAAATTCTGCAATTAGTGACCACCGTTCTGCTAGTCGGTAGCGCCATGGCACTGCTTGCGCCAGGCGTGGCACTCTTCGCATTTCTACCGATCCCAATCATCCTTGTTGGATCACTCAATTTTCAACGCCGCCTCGCTCCGCGATATCGCGAAGTCCGCCAAAAAGCTGGAGATCTCGCCTCTCGACTGTCTAACAATCTTGGTGGAATGCTCACCATCAAAAGCTTTGCAACTGAAGCATGGGAACTGGAACAACTTCGTACAGCAAGTAATGCCTACCGACAGTGCAATCGTGACGCGATTCGAATTTCTGCCGCCTTCATTCCCCTAATACGCTTTGCAATCTTATTTGCATTTTTAGCGATTCTTCTGATCGGAGGCATCCAAGCTTGGCAAGGACTAATCGCTGTGGGAACCTACAGCTTCCTGGTTTTCATTACCCAGCGACTGCTGTGGCCTCTCACCACGTTGGGACGAACCTTGGATGATTACCAACGATCGATGGCCTCCACTCAACGCATTCTCGATCTCATCGACACACCGTTTCAGATCGCTAGCGGAAACGTTCGCCTCAACCCAAGTGATATCAAAGGAGATATACGCTATGAACAAGTTTGCTTCTCCTATAAAGATCGCGAACCGCTTCTTAACAAGTTCGACCTAAGAATTAGTGCAGGACAAACAATTGGCATTGTGGGTGCTACAGGATCAGGTAAAAGTTCACTGGTCAAATTATTGCTGAGGCTCTATCCGATCAGTAGCGGCAGGATTGTTCTTGACAACCACCCGATTGCATCACTGCATCTACAAGATCTTCGTCGCTGCATTGCACTCGTGAGTCAAGACGTGTACCTCTTCCACGGAAGTGTCGCCGAAAATATTGCCTATGGATCTTCACAAGCATCCAAGTCGGCCGTTATTTGGGCAGCTGAACAAGCCGAAGCCCTAGCCTTTATTCAAGGACTACCTCAAAAATTTGACACTCTTGTAGGGGAACGTGGTCAGCGTTTATCAGGTGGTCAACGCCAGCGAATCGCCTTGGCGAGGGCCATTTTAAAAAATGTACCCGTATTGATCCTCGATGAAGCAACGGCCGCTGTTGACAATGAAACAGAAGCGGCGATTCAGCGTTCGCTTATGCGCATCACAGCGAATCGAACCACACTGGTCATTGCGCATCGACTCAGCACCGTGCGACATGCCGATCAAATCATTGTGATGGATGCTGGTCGCATTGTGGAACAGGGCACCCATGATCAACTTCTGCACAAACCAGGCGCTTACGCCGACCTCTGGCGGGTTCAAGCTGGCTTGCGCAGTGACGAAGCGCTGAGCCTCTAACGCCAAAACTTTTCATCCCAAGACTTCACTGATGGCTACTTCGCTGTCCCACCTGATGCATCACCCACTGGGCATTTTTGCCCAGCTTGTTGCGATCAGCGTCTTAATTCCTCCTTTAACAAGACGGTTAAGGCTTCCTGATCTTGTCGGACTTTTAGCCGCTGGCGTATTGGTCGGTCCCCATGTTTTGCATTGGATCGATGCCAAAAGTGAAACGATCACCCTTCTCTCCGATATCGGAGCCATTTATCTGCTGTTCACAGTCGGGCTGGAAATCGACCTCGAAGAGTTCAACAGGGTCAAAAGACGCTCCGTAACATTTGGGGCCCTGATCTTTGTGCTCGGAGTTGGCACGGGGTTCGGGATCGGACAGATCTTTGGCTTTCCCTTAGTGCCCAGTCTCCTGTTGGGAGCACTGATGGCAACGCACACTCCACTCGGGTATCCAATCGTGAGGAGTTATGGAGCCCAGCGAGACGAATCGGTGATCGTGAGCGTTGGAAGCACGATTTTCACCGACATCGCAGCGTTGTTGTTGCTTGCTGTTGCCCTAGGGCTGGGCAAAGGAAATCTCACACCGAGCAGCTTTACTGCGCTGCTTATCAGTGTCGGCGTCTTTGCGTGTGTCGTCGTCATCGGAATTCGAATGATTGGGCGACATCTATGGATGCGCAATGTTATCGATGAAAACCGGGTATTTCTAGCAGTATTACTCACCTTGTTTGTGGCCTCACTCGGCGCTGAGCTCGCAGGAGTTGAAAAAATCGTTGGCGCTTTTCTGGCTGGGCTTGCAGTGAATTCTGTCCTTCCAGAAGGCAAGGTCAAAGAGCAGGTGATCTTTGTAGGGGGAGCCTTATTCATCCCCATTTTCTTCATTCATTTGGGACTGCTGCTCGATCTCGGCAGCCTCGCCGACAGCATCAGCAACATCGAGTTCACAGCCCTAATGCTTACTGGAGCTTTGGGATGCAAAGCACTTGCTGCAGTAATTGCTGGGCGCTGGTTCCGCTACAGCCCCAATCAAGTGCTGCTGATGTGGTCTCTGGCCATGCCCAAGGTGGCTGCCACACTTGCAACCGCGTTCATTGGTTTTCAGGCAGGCTTACTCGACAACACAGTGCTCAATGCCGTTCTTGCCGTGATGGTTGTGACGGCAACGCTCGGTCCAACCCTCACCACACGCTCCGTTGTGGCCCTAATGGAACCGAATGAGCGCTCCCCATACGGCACAACAGGGCTCGATGAAGATCAAGAGGTCCCCGGAGAGGTGGTACGACGCCCTCTGAAAGTGTTGGTCCCAGTTGCCAATCCAGACACAGAGTTGAGCCTGCTGAAACTGGCCGCTCGACTCTCCCAGGGAGAAGGCGATCACAACGGACAACTCCTGCCCCTCGCACTCGTGAGTCCAAGCCTCGAAGAGGCTCGCGGTGGCTTAAATCGAGCGCTGTCCGCCGCAAGAACCAGGCTGAATCAGGCCGCTACCAACGGTGAGGGTCTCACGGCAACCACGCGGTGTCTGCTGCGCGTGGATGATGACATCGCTGCGGGCATGAGCCGAAGCGCTTTAGAGGAGGGCGCCGATCTGCTTTTGATCGGAGCAGGACGGCCTGACCCTCTACGCAGGTGGCTCCTTGGAGATCTGGTTGACGGGGTCTGCCGAACCGCGCATTGCCCAGTGGTAGTGGCCAATCTTGGGCGACGAGAACTCAATGATCTCAACCAAATCCTGGTTCCAATCAAAGATCTATCGGCAAGTGCACGCGAACAATTTGAGCTCGCCCTAAGGCTCCTATCCACCGCACCAGACCCAACATCCACCACCATTAGTCTTCTCCACATCCATGATCCACGCTTTAACCGACACGAACGATCCTGGATGGAGCAGCAACTGATGAGTTGGTGTCCTCGCAACATTGCTAGCCAACAAATTCACATCAAATTGCTGCAGGGACCTGGCATCGATTCAAAAATCCACTGGTTCAGCAAGAACCAAGATCTCGTGATCTTGCGATCACAACGACGGCGGGTCGCTGGCCTCCCCATTCCGGCCAGTGATCGCACGAGCAATTTGGTACATCAGTTGGGCTGTCCCGCCCTAATGATCAGCGATCCCCTCAACTGATCATGGTTCTCAGCACACAAACATCAACACAATCCAACGGTTGAAGAAACAGACCTAAGATTTACAGATGAACGGCCAAAGAAGTCCGAACAAAAAATCCCTGTTCACAGCAGCAGTGCTTGGACTCTTTGGTGGATTGCTGCTATCGATACCTCTCAGCCGATCTCTTATTCCATCAACAGAACTCCCCAAGCTGACCTCAATCAGCAACCCATTCGAAGGCTGGTCAAGTTTTAATGATGAGAATATCGTGGTTCTCGGCATGGATGCTGGAGGCGGTAATACAGACACTATTTTCATACTGAGTATTGAGAATGGAGATACTTCTATCATTCAAGTTCCGAGAGACAGCTATATAGATTCGCGCAGCTTTGGACCCATGAAGGCCAATGCACTCCATGCCAGAGGCGGTCCAGATGCTGTCAAAACGGAACTAACACGCTTAATGGGTCGCCCAATTAATCATCATATACTCGTTAATCTAGAAGGAATTCGCACCATAAGTGATTTACTAGGGGGTCTAGAAGTTGATGTACCAAAACGCCTCTACTACCGAGATAAAAGCCAAGGATTACTGATTGATCTTCAACCAGGGCGCCAGGTCCTTAAAGGACGTGAGCTTGAAGGATTTCTACGCTGGCGCCACGATGGACAGGGTGATTTAGGACGACTTGACCGACAACAACTCGTGTTGAAAAGTCTGTTCAACAAACTCATCCAACCTCAGCATCTAATCCGTCTGCCAGCCCTGGTCACGGCAGCTGGACGTAATCTTGAAACAGATCTTGGTCCTATGGAGTTAGGCAAGTTAATCACCACCATGGGAACAACAGATCTCCAAACAAGTCGACTCAAAGCCCGTCCTTTTTATCGGAATGGAGTGAGTTATCTCGACACACAATGGCCTGCGGAAGAGACAGAAAGCGGAGTTGATGCGAGCGAAGCTAGCAGCAGGCGCTTCCAATTGTTGTTCTGAACACGTCTACAAATAAGCGTTTCCAAAATTAAATGAAAACCTTGCGAGACAAATCCTGATAATCGGCATCAATGCCTTAATCATCGAAACAATGGATGAGCGCGAGCCTTTGATCATCAATCGTCTGTCATCGATGTTCAAGGCTCATTTTTTCCCACAGTTCCAGATTCTGATCAAATCAACAACGTAAACGAAGTAATCACAGATTCAAACAAGTCTTTAACGCGAGGCCAGCGGCTTTCATTTGTGCTTGTGGCGAGGGTATAGAGGCGGCCCCGATCCACAACGACGGTGGCCAACTCATGGCGATCGCGATCCTGAAGATGCACGGCGTACTCCAGGTCATAGAACGTATGACCTGAGGCCTCCCGTTCTCTTGCCTCGATCAACTCGGCATTGCGACCGCTGCCATCTGGGGCGATCACGTCACGGCGCAAACGTTCCCCAACGGCAACAGCACTTCCAAGTGCTTGTAGGTCGTTATCTGCATTCACTTCCGAGACCACAAGGCTCACCGTTTCATCGCTATTGATCAGATCGTGAAACACAACAGTGGGGCCTCCCGTCACCGCCACCCGCGTCCAACCCGTGGGATAGAGGAAGGCATATCTGCCGTCAGGGCTCTGAAACGAGTTAAGGCCGGCTCCAGCACCGCTGCAGGCGGTGAGTAACACAACACAGACAACGCTGAGAAGCGATCGGAGCGGAACTTGCAACGGAAAGCGCATCGAATCGTTCATGAATCCATCCCATTCTGCCCGGAGATCTCCCTGCCTAGATTTCAAAGACTTGCAGAAGAGTTCTGAGCGGCTTCACCCGACCATTAGCACGGTTGATCGACCAGTTCGAACGTCTCCCCGGCATTGGTCCACGGACCGCACAACGGCTGGCCCTCCATTTGCTGCGCCAACCAGAAGAGCAGATCCATAGTTTTGCTGATGCTCTGCTGGCAGCAAGGAGTCAGGTGGGCGAATGCCAAACCTGTTTCCATCTCAGTGCGGAACCCACCTGTGAGATCTGCAGGAATCCAGAGCGCTCCATCGGCTTGCTTTGCGTCGTAGCCGATTCAAGGGATCTGCTCGCCATCGAACGCACCAGAGAATATGCAGGCACGTACCACGTTTTGGGCGGCCTGATCTCTCCGATGGACGGCATCGGCCCTGAAATGCTGCAGATCAGCAGCCTCGTGAAAAGGGTCGCAGCAGACGAAATCAAAGAGGTGATCCTTGCGCTCACCCCAAGCGTGGAGGGGGATACCACCAGCCTCTACCTGGCTCGCCTTCTCAAACCATTTACGGAAGTAAGCCGAATCGCCTACGGACTTCCGGTTGGAAGCGAACTTGAATATGCCGACGACGTCACATTGAGTCGGGCTCTTGAAGGGCGTCGAGCAGTTGAATGAAATTCCAAGAGACGCGGTCATGAAAAAGAGCATGAGCCGTTACAGCGAAATCCGCCCCAGTGAGCGATTACCTGAATGGTTAAGACGACCCATCGGTAACGCTTCGGCGATTGAACAGGTGCAAGCCCTGGTCAAACAGAATGGGCTTAACACCATTTGCGAGGAGGGACGCTGCCCTAATCGGGGGGAGTGTTATGCAGCCGGCACCGCAACCTTTTTGCTAGGTGGCTCCATCTGCACCCGTAGTTGTGCGTTCTGCCAAGTGGATAAAGGCCGTGCGCCCGAAGCGTTGAACCCTGAGGAAGGGGAACGGGTGGCAGAAGCCGTGCTTCGCATGGGACTGCGCTATGTGGTCCTCACGGCCGTCGCCCGCGATGACCTTGAAGACCATGGGGCCAGCTTGTTCACAAGCGCAATGGCGGCAATCCGTGCCCGCAATCCCATGATTGCCATCGAGGTGCTCACCCCTGACTTCTGGGGGGGTGTGGCCGATCAAGCCAAAGCACTCCAGGCTCAACGGCAACGTTTGGCCAGCGTTCTGAAGGCACAGCCCGTTTGTTTCAACCACAACCTTGAAACGGTGAAGCGACTGCAAGCCGAAGTCCGCCGTGGGGCGACTTACACCCGCTCACTTGGGCTGCTTGCCGCGGCCAGAGAATTTGCCCCATCGATACCCACCAAAAGCGGCCTAATGCTTGGCTTGGGCGAGAGCAAAGATGAAGTGGTCGACACCTTAAAAGACCTACGCAGTGTGGATTGTCAGCGCATCACACTCGGCCAGTACCTCAGACCATCCTTGGCCCATATCCCCGTAGCGCGTTACTGGCACCCCACGGAATTTGCAGAGCTTGGGGCCATCGCCACCGACCTTGGTTTTAGTCAAGTGCGCAGTGGGCCATTGGTTCGCAGCAGCTATCACGCGGCGGGCGACTGAGCCGACCAGCGCTGCGTAGCTCGCTGCTGCACTTCGGCACAATCCGCGGTCATGAGTGCACCAGCACCACCCCAAACCATTCGCAGAGGCAAGTCCCAAACTGCTGCCTCCACCTCATGCGCCGTGCTGAACCCACGTTGCTGGAAGTAACGCACCAAGCGCCGATGCTGGCCCTCTGCATCCCGTATCGCCAACAACCTGGCCCTCAGGCAAGGGGTTGACTCAAGCGCCCAAGCCATGGTGGCGGCCCAGATCAGATCTCCCGTCCCAACAGGAGCTTGGGGCCGAACTCGCATGGTGTCGAGCTGCAATCCAGTGGTGGCGCCATAGGCCCAAGCTTTCATCTCACCCTGGAGTTGCAAGCGATCAGCTGCCAACTGTTCAGCAACCACCAAGCGCAAACTCCACAGCCCTAGGGGGCGTCCAACTTTGAGGCGCAGCAGCAAGCCACGTTCTCGTGCCTGAGCTTCTAAGTCATTGAGCATCAGCACGCGGGCAGGGAAGAGTAAGGACTCACCTCGACCACCGAGGCAAGAGGAAGCGGGCCGTATAGATGCGGAAAAAGCGCACCTGTGGGGATGGCATCGGCTCGCAGAGGAGCAGACACCAGCTTCGGGTTGATTCTGAGCGTAAGGACAACGCCAGCGTCGGCATAAAAGCGATCAAACGTGCCTTGGAGCTGCTCTTGCCAAGACAGATGAATAAATCCCACTTGCTCGAGCGATAAGCCGCGCGTTGAAATGCGGTAGGCGCCTTGCTGGACTGCCGCCTGCCAATCGGATTCCAAGGCGAGATGAAACAGCGGTTGGTCCAAAGGGATCGCGATGGCATCAGCTGGAAAAATCGGCTGCATCCCACCTAGCGACCAAGGATCAGCCCGTTGCATCAGCCGTTCCATCATCGGGTCATCAAGAAACCGCAGGAGCCACTCCCGCAATGGCGCCAAGTGATCATCAGCGTCAAATCCATCCGCATCAGCGAGACGCCACTGCCGTACAAACGGCCATAGGGCCGCATCCGCCAACGTCATCTGATCAGCCAACAACCAGCCGTTCTCGCTGATGCGTTCGCTCCAGCGGCGCAGGATCACGAGACCAGCTTGGCGATGGTCCTCTTTTAAGGCTCCCGGATAGCGATCGGTGTACTTGAAACGATCGAGATGATGCTTAAAAAGCCCATCATTTTCTTCAATCAAAGAGGCCGAGTCCGCCCTATCCAATACGCCGCAGGGGTCAGCCTGCTGCAAAGCCCAGCGCATGATCGCCAAACTCTCATCAATCACGCTTCCATCCGGAAGGACCAACACCGGAACCGTGCCCTTAGCGGAGACCTCCAGCATCGCTGCTGGCTTGGCTTTGAGTTCAGTTTCTCTCCACTGCACCATGAGACCGGCCTGGAGCAGGGCCCAGCGAGCACGCATCGCATAGGGACAACGGCGAAAGCTGTAGAGGATCGGCAGCAAGCGAAGCCTGAAAGCAAGACATGGCCACTGAAGCACTAAGCCTGAAGCTGGTCGATCTGTTGTTGGCGCATGGCAAATCTGCTGCGATCGGCATCTGTGAATTGATCGATGCAATGCAAACACTGCACGCCCTTGATGTAGCTCGGCAGGGTTTGCTGCTCAGAGGAAACCGGCAAACCACAGGCATGGCATAGGCAGTAGTCACCTCGTTCCAACTGATGATTAAGCGCAACGCGTTGATCAAACACGAAACACTCCCCTCGCCAACGGCTGTTCTGCTCTGGAACCTCTTCGAGATAGCGAAGAATGCCTCCACGCAAATGATGGACTTCGCCAAAGCCCTGCTGTTGCAAAAAACTGCTGGCCTTTTCACAGCGAATGCCTCCGGTGCAAAACATGGCAATCCGCTGAGGTCCTTCTCGCGCAACGCGAGGGCGAAGCTCCTGATCCACCCAGTCGGGAAAGTCCCGGAAGCTTTCCGTTTGCGGATTTAAGGCCCCTGCAAAACTGCCGATCGCCACCTCGTAGGTGTTGCGCGCATCGATCACAAGCGTGTCGGGATCATCAATCAAGGCATTCCAATCTTGAGGATCCACATAGGTGCCAACACTTTCTCGAGGATCTACTTGAGGTTGTCCAAGCGTCACGATCTCTCGCTTACTCCTGGCCTTAAAGCGTCGAAACACTTGATCAGGATTCCAGCTTCGCTTCACCTCCAGGCAGTCGTAATGGGCATCACCAAGCGGAAGCTGGGTGCGTAGAAAGGCGAGCAATCGCTCCACTCCCAACGAAGGCCCACAGACCGTGCCGTTAACACCTTCTAAAGCGATCAACACCGAACCGAGAACGTTTTCAGCCTGCGCCAGAGGGGGCAGAGCCGTTAACAGCTCCTGTTGATCGGCCTCAGCCAACGGGGTAAAGGCATAAAAAGCCGCAACAAGCAGATCTTCCTGAATCCCATTGGCTCCCATCTCCGGTCCCATCAGGCAGCCGCTGGGGAGTGCCAGTTGGCCTGCACACCGGCAGTGCGAAGCAGCTCACGGTCAGCCTCCACTGCGGGATTTCCAGTCGTGAGGAGCGTTTCGCCATAAAAGATCGAGTCCGCACCAGCTTGTAAGCACAAAATCTGCGCCTCCTGGCTGAGCTGTTCCCGACCCGCACTCAGGCGAACCCGACTGCCAGGCATCAGGATCCTCGTAACGGCAATCATCCGAACCAACTCGATCGGATCGATGGGTGGGAGTTCCTCAAGCGGAGTGCCTTCTACCGCAACCAAAGCGTTGATCGGAACACTCTCCGGATGGGGATTGATCGACGCCAGCACCTGCAGCATGGAGGCGCGGTCCTTCACGGTTTCCCCCATACCAATGATGCCGCCGCAGCAGAGGGTCACACCCGCTTGACGCACCCGCTCAAGCGTCTCCAAACGTTCTTGGAAGGTCCGAGTCGTGATGATTTTGTCGTAGTGCTCAGGACTCGTATCAAGGTTGTGGTTGTAGGCCGTAAGACCCGCTTCTGCGAGACGTTTCGCCTGATCATCGGTGAGCATGCCGGCGGTGACGCAAGCTTCCATCCCCAAGGCACGTACGCCACTCACCATCTGCAACATGGCGTCGAATGGGGCACCTTCGCGGATTTCACGCCAAGCCCAGCCCATGCAAAATCGGTCTGCACCAGCCTGCTTAGCCGCTTTGGCTCGCTCTAAGACAGGAGCCACCTGCAATTCGGGCTGGCCTGTGACATCACTGCTGTGATGCATCGATTGAGGGCAGTAAGCACAGTCTTCTTCGCACCCACCGGTTTTGACACTCAACAGAGAGGCCAACTGGACGTGATATCCAGGATTGGTCGCACGATGCACCCCCTGAGCACGCCAAAGCAAATCCATCAGGGGAAGATCGAGAAGCGCTTCGATCTCGCTTCGCGTCCAGTCATGGCGCACTTCAACCGCTTCCGTCATCAACCCTGAGAGAGAACCTCGAACCCTCAGGATCCCAGAGCATCGGCGATTAGACCACTAACCCCCCAAAGCGACGGGTTCGACTTTGGTAATCCAAGAACGCACCCACTAACGCCTCACGATCGAAATCAGGCCAGAGGACATCCGTGACGTGGATTTCGGCGTAAGCGAGCTGCCACAACAAAAAATTGCTGATTCGATGTTCACCACTGGTGCGAATCAAAAGATCAGGATCGATTTCACCGGCTGTGAACAGCTCTCCAGCGAGGGTCTGTTCATCAATCTCAGAGGGATCAAGCTCCCCGGTTGCTGCCCGTTCAGCCAGCCGTCTGGCTGCGATAACCAGCTCGTGCCGTCCTCCGTAGTTGGTGCAGACGTTGAAATGAATTCCATCGTTCAAAGCCGTGCGCTGCGTCGCTTCCTCGATCAAGGACTGCAGACGGGTCGGCAGGGGCTCAAGATCGCCAAGAAAGCGGATCCGAACCCTCTCCGCCTCCAAAGCCTGAAGCTCGCGTTCGAGCACCCGCTCAAACAACGTCATCAAAAAATTCACTTCATCGCCTGGGCGAGACCAGTTTTCTGTGGAGAAGGCGTAGGCGGTAAGAGCCTTCACACCCCAATCGCTGCAACGACGCAAGGTCGCTTTCAGGGCCTCAACACCTGCCCGATGCCCCATCACACGAGGTAAACCCCTTGATTGCGCCCAGCGTCCGTTGCCATCCATGATCACTGCCACATGAGCGGGCAAACGCTGAGGATTGATCTCGGCAGGACAAACCTCAATCCGAGCGTCGTCTGAACTAGCAACCAAGCGTTGACTCAAAGCGATGAGTCCTGTGAAGCGTTTTTCACGCTACGTGAAGACCCGGTTTTGGCTGAGGCTGAGGACACCGGAGCCGCCATCAACTCGGTCAATAAATCCTGAAGACGCGAACTGGTGATCGGACGTTCGAGCTTGCCCTGATTCGCGAGCGACAACGTGCCTGTTTCTTCAGAAACCACGACACAAATGCAGCGGTCGAAGCGTTCGGTAATGCCTAAGGCCGCGAGGTGTCTTGTGCCATAGCGACTGATCCCTTGTCGCGAAAGCGGCAAGATCACGCCAGCAGAAAGAATGCGATTTCCCTTCAGCACCACGGCACCGTCATGGAGAGGTGTGTCGGAAGCAAACAAGTTGAGCAGTAGCTCACTGCTCAACTGAGCGTCGACGGTTACCCCTGGATTCAGGAAATCCTCGGGGCGCAAGTCACTGCCTAAATCCACCACAATCAAGGCACCACGGCGAGATTTCGAAAGGCGACCTGCAGCATCGGTTAATTGAGCAACGGTGCTGGCGGTCGCTCTGAGCTTGCTTTGAGGATTGCCCAACAAAACGGCGAGCCGACCCGTTCCAAGTAGCTCCATCAAGCGGCGCAATTCTCCCTGCCAAAGAATGGCTAGAGAAAGTGAGCAAGCGAGCACTAACGCATCGACCAAAGTCGATGTCAACGGGAGATTAAAAAACCGCTTGACGAACCAAGCGAGAGCAACGAGAAACAGGTAGCCCCTCAACAGCCAAAGGGTTCGCTGCTCGTTGACTCTCGTGAAGAGAAGAAAACCGAGAGCAGAAGCGCATAAAACGTCGATCAGCAGGCGAAGTTGCAGCACCGCCATTGCGTTTATGCACCTCTCATAAATTCAAGCTCAGTGTACCGAGCGCAAGCGATCTGGCATCAGGTCATAACGCAGTAAATCCTCTGGCTGCTCACGCCGCTGAATCAGTTCAGCCTGTCCTTGATGCACCAATACAGCTGCGGGTCTCGGAATCCGGTTGTAGTTCGAGCTCATCGAGAGGTTGTAAGCACCCGTTGCAAGAACGACAAGTACCTCACCGCTGCTACAAGACGGAAACGACAAATCCTTGAGCAGCACGTCGCCGGATTCACAGTGCTTGCCGGCCAAGGTGATCGTTTCGTCTGCCGGCGCCAAGGGGCGGTCAGCAAGACATGCCGTGTAGAGCGACTGGTATGTGATCGGCCGCGGGTTATCGCTCATGCCACCGTCAACAGAGACGTAGGTGCGAATGCCTGGAACCACCTTGCGCGCGCCCACGGTGTAAACCGTTACGCCACTCGACGCCACTAAAGAACGACCCGGCTCGCACATCAAACGCGGCAATTCAAGACCTCGTTCCCGGCAGGCCACGGTCACCGCTTCTGCCACCACCTTGACCCAAGCATCAATCGACGGTGGATCGTCGGATTCGACGTAGCGAATTCCGAGTCCTCCACCAACATTGAGATCACGCACTGGGTGGCCGAGCTCACGGGCCAGCTTGAGGGCATCAGCCATCACAGCCGCCAAATCGCGATGCGGATCCAGTTCAAAAATCTGGGACCCGATGTGTGCATGGAGACCTTCAACTCGAGCCCAGGCACACCCTGCCAAGGCTGTCAGCACGGGAAGCAACTGATCGGGATCAAACCCGAATTTGCTGTCTAAATGTCCTGTACGGATGTACTCGTGGGTATGGCATTCGATGCCCGGCGTGAAACGCAGCATCAAGCGAACTGGTGCTCCGCTCTTAGGAACAAGCTCAGCCAGGCAATCCAGATCGTGCTGGTTATCAGCTACCACCATCACGCCATGGCTGTAGGCGAGGGCGAGCTCCTCAACAGATTTGTTGTTCCCATGCAGCACCATGCGTTCCGGTGGCATGCCGCCATTCAGTGCTGTGAGCAGCTCTCCAGCGGACACGGCATCAAGACCAAGCCCTTCTGAAGCCACGAGCCCGGTTAGTGCAAGTGAGCTATGGGCTTTGGATGCATACACGGCAAGGGAATCACCGGGGTAATGACGCCTTAGGGCTTCGCGATACTCCTGAGCTGAGGCACGAATGCTGACCTCATCAAGAACGTAAAGCGGGGTGCCGTATCGCTCTGCGAGTTCGCTCAAACGGCAGCCCCCCACCATCAGACGGCCTTGATCATCGAGCTCAGCCGAAACGGGAGCCAGATTGCGATTGGGGCTGACGGGATCACAGCCGGATTCATAAGGTGTGGCCAAGGCGTCGTCAGAAATAGGCGATCGAGGCAATCTAGGAAGTGATGCTTCTCAACCCTGAGCCCCAAACGATCCGACTCAACCCAACGCATGCTTTGGCATGCCTAAAACTCGATGCCCGAGCCCTCAATGGCCTTTGGACTTCAGACCATTGGGAGCGAGAACTCTCAGATCCGCAGCGAATTTGTATCGGGATTGCTGCTAGCGCTCACACAATGTTGGCAATGGCCTGCGGCTGGGTTGTTTTGGATGAACTCCAAATCACTGTGCTTGGGGTTGAACCAGAGCAACGGCGCCGCGGGCTGGGCCGAACTGTTTTGAAACAGCTGCTACTGGATGCCAGCAGCGCTGGGGCGAGACACGCCATCCTCGATGTGGCTGAAGACAACCATGGGGCACGCACCCTTTACAGCGCGTTTGGATTCCAAACCGTTGGTCGCCGTGACCGCTACTACCGCGACGGCAAGGACGCCTTGATTCAGTCGCTAGAGATGCAAAGAAAAATCAAACTGAATTCAATCAATTCAGCACTCAGCTGGTAGGGATACCCGCCCTGATCGAACAGAAACCCGCACTACATTTCTGCATTGATTAACACTTTTTCAGGGCCTCACCCCAAATCAATACTGGGATCTGGCTTGGTATCGAGAGTGATCACAACAACTCTTTATCCCTGATAGCTTGGTTTCACCATTAACGGCCCTCAAGATGTTCGAGCGGTTTACCGAAAAGGCCATCAAGGTGATCATGCTGGCCCAGGAAGAGGCTCGTCGCCTCGGCCACAACTTTGTTGGAACTGAGCAAATTTTGTTGGGTTTGATCGGTGAGGGCACCGGCGTCGCCGCCAAAGTGCTCAAGTCGATGGGCGTCAACCTCAAGGATGCTCGGGTTGAAGTTGAAAAAATCATTGGCAGAGGATCCGGCTTCGTTGCCGTTGAAATCCCTTTCACACCTCGTGCCAAGCGTGTTCTTGAACTCTCTTTAGAAGAAGCAAGGCAGCTCGGTCACAACTACATCGGCACTGAGCATCTTCTCTTAGGTCTCATTCGCGAGGGAGAAGGGGTTGCAGCACGAGTGCTCGAAAATCTTGGAGTTGACCTGGCGAAGGTGCGCACTCAAGTGATTCGCATGCTCGGCGAAACCGCCGAGGTTGGCGCTGGCGGAAGCGGCGGTGCCAAAGGCTCCACCAAGACTCCAACTTTGGATGAATTCGGAACGAACCTCACCCAACTGGCGACTGAATCAAAGCTGGATCCGGTTGTGGGACGCCAGAAAGAAATCGAGCGGGTGATTCAAATCCTCGGCCGACGCACCAAAAACAATCCTGTTCTCATTGGTGAACCTGGCGTTGGCAAAACTGCTATTGCCGAAGGCTTGGCTCAACGGATTCAGCAAGGCGATATCCCAGATATTCTCGAAGAAAAGCGAGTTCTCACTCTCGACATCGGCTTGCTTGTTGCAGGCACGAAATACCGCGGAGAGTTTGAGGAACGGCTGAAAAAGATCATGGAAGAGATTAAATCAGCCGGCAATGTGATCTTGGTGATCGACGAAGTTCACACTTTGATCGGTGCTGGTGCAGCTGAAGGTGCGATTGACGCAGCAAATATTCTTAAGCCAGCATTAGCTCGAGGTGAACTCCAATGCATCGGAGCAACCACGCTTGATGAATACCGCAAACACATTGAGCGCGATGCGGCTCTGGAACGTCGTTTCCAACCCGTCACGGTGGGCGAACCTTCTATTCCAGAAACCATTGAGATTCTGAAGGGTCTGCGTGAGCGCTACGAACAGCACCATCGCCTCAAAATCACAGACGCGGCTCTCGACGCAGCTGCAACATTGGGTGATCGCTATATCTCCGATCGCTTCCTTCCAGATAAGGCCATTGATCTGATTGATGAAGCTGGAAGCAGAGTTCGTTTGCTCAATTCCAAGCTGCCTCCTGCAGCCAAGGAAGTTGACAAAGAGCTCCGCGCCGTCCAGAAGGAAAAAGAGGATGCTGTTCGCGATCAAGATTTCAATCGCGCAGGTGAACTACGCGATAAAGAAGTCGAGTTACGTGAAAAGATCCGTACGTTGCTGCAAAGCAGCAGAGAAGATACTCCCGTCAATACTGGAGATGAGGCTCAAACCACTGAAGCAGCAGTAGGTGAAGCGGTGGCCTCTGATTCCACAGAGGAATCAGTAGCAAAACCACAACTTCTCACCACTCCTGTTGTGGATGAGGAAGATATCGCACACATTGTGGCCTCATGGACCGGGGTTCCCGTTCAGAAGCTCACCGAAAGTGAGTCCTTCAAATTGTTGAATATGGAGGAAACTCTTCATCAACGGTTGATCGGACAAGATGAAGCTGTCAAGGCGGTATCCAAAGCAATTCGTCGTGCGCGAGTTGGCCTAAAAAACCCCAACCGTCCGATTGCCAGCTTCATTTTCTCAGGCCCTACAGGAGTAGGCAAAACAGAGCTCACCAAGGCTCTAGCCGCCTATTTCTTCGGCAGCGAAGAAGCGATGATCCGTCTTGATATGTCGGAATTCATGGAGAGGCACACGGTCAGCAAACTGATCGGTTCACCTCCGGGATACGTGGGATTTAACGAAGGTGGACAGCTCACGGAAGCCGTTCGCCGTCGTCCCTACACCGTTGTGCTTTTTGACGAAATTGAAAAGGCTCATCCCGATGTCTTCAACTTGCTTCTGCAACTTCTAGAAGACGGTCGTCTGACTGATTCCAAAGGAAGAACGGTTGATTTCAAAAATACTTTGATCATCATGACCTCGAACATCGGTTCGAAAGTGATTGAAAAAGGTGGTGGTGGTTTGGGATTCGAATTCTCTGGCGAAAATGCCGAAGAGAATCAATACAACAGGATTAAATCTCTTGTGAATGAGGAATTGAAGCAGTATTTCCGGCCTGAATTCCTTAATCGTCTCGATGAAATCATCGTCTTCCGTCAACTCAACCGTGAGGAAGTGAAAGACATCGCAGAGATCATGCTCAAAGAGGTGTTCGCGAGAATTGGTGACAAAGGGATCACCTTGACCGTCTCCAATGCTTTCAAAGAGCGTCTTGTAGAGGAGGGCTATAACCCTGCTTATGGAGCAAGACCTCTGCGTCGTGCGGTGATGCGCCTTCTTGAAGACAGCCTGGCGGAGGAAGTCCTCACCGGCCGTATTAAGGAAGGTGATTCCGCTGAAGTAGACATCGATCACGACAAAAAAGTGGTTGTTCGTCACCTCAACACCACCACCCCAGTGACACCCCAACTGGCTAACGCCGGGGTTTGAGGCAAACATGACCACGTCGTTGGTTTGCCATACCCATGCCATCGCTCCTTCCCGGATCATTCGGGGGGAGCAGGCCTGGAAACGAAGCCTTCCTGCCATTGCTGATCTCTGTCAGAGACCTGCACTGCTTGGACGTAGCTCTGCAACCCAAGCCATCCGTGCTGGATTTAAAGCTGATCTCACTGGAAGCGCTCTCACAGTTCTAGAGGCCCAACTCAACTTCGATTGCTGCGAGGAGGATCTCATCCGCCTTGAAGCTTTGCTGAAGCAAGCAGCTTGTGATTGCGTAATTGCAGCTGGTGGAGGAAAGGTTTTAGATGCAGGAAAACTCTTGGCTTTTCGCCTCGAGCTTCCTTGCATCACGGTGCCGCTCAGTGCCGCGACCTGCGCAGGGTGGACAGCTCTCGCCAACATCTACACCCGAGATGGAGCGTTTGTTTCTGACGAAACACTCGATGCTTGCCCAGATCTTTTGATTTTTGATCACGGTCTGGTTCGTCAAGCACCGAATCAAACCCTGGCCAGTGGCATCGCCGACGCGCTCGCGAAGTGGTACGAAGCCTCAGTAGGGAGCGGGTCCAGCACGGACGGAATCATCCAGCAAGCTGTTCAAATGGCCCGGGTGCTTCGCGATCAACTTTTGATTGATGCCCTTGATGCCATGGCTCGTCCTGACAGCGAGGCCTGGGTACGTGTCGCTGAAGCCTGTGGTCTTACCGCCGGTGTGATCGGTGGTCTTGGAGGAGCGCAGTGCAGAACCGTTGCAGCTCATGCAGTTCATAACGGGTTAACGCAATTGCCGGCCTGTCACGGCAAGTTGCACGGTGAAAAGGTGGGCTTCGGCATTCTTGTGCAGCTCCGGCTTGAAGAACGCCTGGGTGGGAATCAATTAGCTGCTCAATCCCGTCGTCAACTTCTACCCTTGCTCAAACAGCTTGGAATCCCCGTCACGCTCCAAGATCTTGGGCTTGGAGAAACCGGGTTGCATGACTTGCGCGCCATTTGCAGTTTCGCCTGCCGGCCAGGATCCGATCTACACCATCTCCCCTTCGACGTCACAGAAACCGATCTACTTGAAGCTCTGGTGAGCACCGATGCTGACAGTCGCTCCATCAGCGCGTCGCTGGAGACAGAAGCTTGACGAACAAGCAAATTCTCGAGAACGCAGCCTCAACACTTCTCGATCCTCTGGCCCGTGAGCAGCTGCAAGGTTTGGACTGGTTGGAACTCGCTTGCACCGATGGGGGACCAGACCACTACCCAGTAGTCACAGTGGGCAGTGGGCCACCGGTGCTGTTGCTGCATGGATTTGATAGCTCCAATCTGGAATTCAGACGCTTGGTGCCCCTGCTCAAAACCAACAACACGCTGATCATTCCCGATCTATTCGGATTTGGGTTCTGCCCAAGACCAGAACAAACCAGCTACGGACCTGAGCTGGTCATGAACCATCTCGATGCACTTCTCGACACCTTGCCATCAGACGAAGCCATCGGTGTGATCGGGGCATCAATGGGTGGATCTGTTGCCATGGAACTCGCGCGGCGGCATCCCCACCGGATCGATCGCCTGTTGCTTCTGGCTCCAGCAGGACTGGACGGCAAACCGATGCCACTGCCTCCGGTCCTCGACCAAGTTGGGGTGTGGTTTCTAGGCAGACCAGGTGTGAGACGAGGTTTATGCAGACAAGCCTTCGCCGATCCAGACAGCAACGTTGGAGAGCCTGAAATTGAGATTGCATCCCTCCATCTCAAGGTGCCTGGATGGGCGCGTTCCCTGGCGTCCTTCGCCCGCAGCGGAGGCTTTGCAGGTTGCGGCAACCCACTTCCCTCCCAGCCTTTGCATGTGCTCTGGGGTGAACAAGATCGGATCCTGCGCGCTCCTCAAAAACGGGCCGCTCAGGACTTATTGGGAGACAGGCTTGAATCAGTTGCCAATTGCGGGCATCTTCCTCACATCGATCAGCCGGAGTTGGTGGCACAACGCTGGCTGGGATCAGAATGCCTCTCATGAATGCAACTAGCTCTGGACCGCTGCTTCAACTGCTATCAAATGGTCTGCAGCTTTGGATTCGCAGTCAATGCGATGAGGTGGGTGAGTTAAAGCTGAACCTGAAAGGATCAGCCATGCAACTCCTGCGGGGCAAATTAGACGGTGTGTCCTTAACGGCCCGCAAAGTGAGTTTTCAGAAACTCCCCCTATTGCGTGCAGAACTGAAGACAGGTGCCCTTCGAGCACATATCAATCCCTCCCAGCCTGGCCAGCCAATTCAGCTCTCCCATCCCTTCAACATTGATGGTGAGGTTGTCATAAGCGGAGCCGATCTCAACCGCGCTCTCGCCACTGATCGTTGGAGGTGGCTGGGAGATCTCCTCAGTGAGCAATTGATGGGGCTAACCCCTCTTCGCGCTTTGAGCATCGACGACGACTTACTGGAATTGCAGGCTGCCGTGATTGCAACCCAAGACCCTGTGCGCGCTCGGTTTGGTCTACAGGCCTCTGAGGGCACTATCGAGATCACCCATCTCGAGAAAGGAAAATCGTTTTTATTGCCCATGGATCCTGGGATTCACATACAAAATGCGCACCTCAAAGCAGGCCAATTAATTCTTGAAGGGAAGGCAATCATTAGCCCCTAACTTTAAGTATATAAACGCTAGTTTGCAATCAAAGGCATGAGCAAAATCAAGGCGTAATAGACCACAGCAGGGGTAAACAAATAACTATCGATTCGGTCAAGGATTCCTCCATGACCAGGAAGAGCATCGCCAGAGTCTTTAACACCAGCATCGCGTTTCATCATCGATTCAGTGAGATCACCTACAAGAGCAAATAACGCCACCAACGCTCCAAGCAAACCACCGCTTAGCCAACCCAATGTCCACCCCATAAGGCTTGCCATCAGAGCTCCTACCAAGACAGAGCACAATGCACCTCCGATCGCCCCCTCGATCGTCTTTGACGGAGAAATCGGAGATAAGGGGTGACGTCCGATCCGACGACCAATCATGTAAGAGCCAATATCACTAGCAACAACCATCAAACAGGCTGCAAGAGTAATTAACAAGCCAGACGAAAGCCAGGAATTATCAATACTTAAACGCTGCAAAACAGGAGCAATATCAAAATCCGTCAGATTTCTAAGTCTCAACCAATGGCTTGGAAGGAAGCCGAGATAAAACAAGCCAAAAATTGATGCTGCAATATCAGCAATGGATCCGGTTTTGGGCTGCAAGAGCAACCAACCACAAATTGCTGCACCCGATAAAGGCAGCACGGCATCAGGCAATAGGGCAGGAAGACCTCCTGAGTTGGCCCACTGCGTACTGAACAGCAAGAGCTGGCATGCCACAAGCGTTGTTTTCGTGGCAGGTCTCATGCCTTTGAACTGGGCCATTCGGAAAAATTCCAACAAACCCAGATGCACAATCACCCCCAACGCGAGCGTGAACCACCACCCGCCAAGGCCCACCACAAGCAAACCAAAAGCGCCCGCCAGCAATCCACTGAGCAAGCGCTTGCGATCAAAACCCTTCTTGGTTTTGCCTTGGCTGCTGCTTACTACGTCTGAAATCACCCCAGTTGCACCTGCGGCCCTTCAGCCAGAACTTTCACCTTACCGGGCACAAGTTCCGGCCATCTCCGGTGCTGATCCAACAACCACTCCAACCGATCCGATCCAATCCTTTCTCCAGGGATGAGCAATGGAATCCCTGGTGGATAAGGACAAATCATTTCGGCGGCAATTCGGTCACCACTGTCCTGAAGAGGCAGCTCACAGGCTGGAGCCCTAACGGCAAGCGCTGGAAGCAGTTCAGGAGTTGAACTGGTCTCCAAAGGCGGCAAGAGGAGCGGTTTTAAAGGCGCAGAGCTTTGTTGAGACAACTCGAGTTTTCGCCAAAGGCGTTGCATCCGTGAAGCCAAGCCACGCTGAGATGCCAAGCCCAAGCAGAAGGTCAAACAAAAAGGTTCTGGGAGTTCAGCGATCAATCCCCGTTGCATGAACCAGGCATCGGCATCCAAACCGCTGATTCCCCTTTCAGCAGTTACCAAAATCAAACGCAAGGGGTCATCACTACGGCTCAACGGCAGTCCTGCAGCACGAAGGCGATCAGCAAGCTGATGCGCCTGCTTCAGTCTTCGATGCAGCAAGCGCTCCCACGCCGGGGTCAGCATCCAATTCAAAGTTGCCTCACAAGAGGCCAACAACAGAGCACTAGGGCTGCTGGTCTGAAATCTGAGCAACGACGCTTGCAAGGCTTCAGAACTCACACGCTTGCCTTGGAGCCAAAGCACGGCTGTCTGCCCGAGACCAGGTGCTGATTTATGCAACGAATGCACCACCAGGTCAGCGCCCGCCCGAATAGAGGAGCGTGGTAAGGCCTCTGCACCGGCGAAAGCAAAGTGGGTGCCATGCGCTTCATCCACCAGCACGGGCAAACCGCGACGATGCAGGGCTGCAATTAACGGTGTGGGATCAGAGGCATAACCGTGATACGTGGGATACACCAACACGGCGCCCACGATCGCCTCGGGGATGGAAGGCAAGGCCGTGAGCGCTCTCTCCAAGCACTGCGCAGACATCGCACCAGCATGTCCACGATCAGACAGGAAAGGAACGGGTAAAAAAACAGGTCGGATCCCTCCCAACACACAGGCAGCAATCAAGCTGCGATGGGCATTACGCGGCAACAACACCGCCTGCCCAGGTCCAGCCAAGGCCAAAAGTGCTGCTTGGAGCAAACCGGTTGCCCCGTTCACACCGAACCAACAACCATCAACACCCAAAAGAGAAGCCAGTTGTGCTTGCGCGTCAGCAACAGCTCCTTCCCCTTCAAGTGGACCTCCAATCTCTGGAAGTTCCGGGAGATCCCAACTTCCGGGCGGCTGCCTCAGCAAGCGCTTCAGAGCAGGTGGTAACGCTCTGCCCCGACCATGCACCGGCAAGTGAAGAGGCAACCTCCGATCAGGCCGCAGTAATGAAATTAAGGAATGCATAAGGGCCTGCGCTTCTTGTTATCAACCAAATCGATCGCCTTACAGACTCGATCGCTAGGGGCATTGATCACTCAGAACACTGTTGGAGTAGGGCAGGGATCGCGCAGAAACCAACGGATCGAAAAGACAACTACACAACAACGATGGCAATGCAGTGGCCAATGAAACGATTTGAAGCAACGATCTGCCTAAGATCCACACTCTGAAGAGTCGAGACGCGTTGGATATGGCAGAGCGAACCAGTTTGGCCAACAAAACGCAATCCAAAGACGCTTCTGAGGCACGCATGCGTTACTCACCTGGCAAAGATGCGCGCTGGCTTTTACTGAGACCCTGGATTTATTTGCCGCGGGTGGTCCAAATCATCTGGGCACTCACTGGCTTAGTGGTCAGCTTGCTCCTGCGCGGCAGAAGCAAAGATTCCGAGGTGCAGCGAAAACTGGCAAGAACCCTGCTTCGCACCCTGACCAATCTGGGGCCCTGTTTCATCAAAGTGGGACAAGCCCTGTCCACACGGCCTGATCTGATCCGCCGCGATTGGCTCGATGAACTCACCAAGCTTCAAGACGATCTCCCCTCTTTCGACCACGCGATCGCGCTTCAAACCGTTGAAGCAGAGCTAGGAGCACCGGTCGATCAACTGTTCGAAGACTTTCCAGATGCCCCTGTAGCAGCAGCAAGCCTGGGTCAGGTCTACAAGGCGCGTTTGCACGGTCAACACTGGGTTGCGGTGAAAGTGCAACGACCCAATCTCGCCTTTATTTTGCGCCGCGACATGGTGCTGATACGCACCTTGGGCGTCTTGGGAGCACCGTTTCTACCGCTCAACTTGGGATTCGGATTGGGAGAAATCATCGATGAGTTTGGTCGCAGCCTGTTTGAAGAAATTGATTACTACTGCGAAGCCGACAATGCCGAACGGTTTGCAGCTCTATTTGCTGATAATCCAGCAGTCACGATTCCAAAGGTTGAGCGACTGCTTTCAGCAAGGCGTGTGCTCACCACCTCCTGGATTCATGGAACCAAGATGAGAGACCGGCAGGAGTTGAAATCTCAACGTCTCAACCCCCCCGCCCTCATCCGCACGGGTGTGATTAGCGGCCTGCAACAACTGCTCGAATACGGATACTTCCATGCAGATCCTCATCCTGGAAATTTATTTGCCTTGAGCGGTCAAACGGGAGACCTCGGTCACGTGGCCTACGTGGACTTCGGAATGATGGACTCGATCAGTGATTCCGACCGTTTAACTCTGACTGGTGCGGTCGTTCACTTGATCAATAAGGACTTTTCAGCGCTGGCTAATGATTTTCAAGAGTTGGGATTTTTGGCACCCAATGCAGACCTGAAGTCGATCATTCCTCCGCTCAGAGAGGTATTAGGCGGAAGTCTGGGTGACTCCGTAGGCACCTTCAATTTCAAAGCGATTACCGACCGCTTTTCGGAATTGATGTACGACTATCCATTCCGTGTTCCAGCTCGCTTCGCCCTGATCATCCGGGCCGTTGTGAGCCAAGAAGGTCTTGCCCTTCGTCTGGACCCAGATTTCAAAATCATTGCTGTGGCCTACCCCTATGTCGCCAAGCGCCTCCTAGCTGGAGACAC
>JAVBIX010000026.1 GCA_030756895.1 Synechococcus sp. SP2 MAG | reverse complement strand
ATTTAGCAATACCAGTGAGGCTCATCGGCTCTTCCCCGTCCATCCCGTAGCGCATCCGCAACACTTTTCCCTGCAATTCAGGCAGCTGGCTCAACAAATCAGCCAAGTCTCCCTTCAAGCATTCGCCTTCCACCTGATCTGATGGCAGCTCACCATCGCCGGCCAACAATTCCAGCAGTTCGGTGTCATCGCCATCACCCACCTTCATCTCCAAACTCACTGGCTGGCGGGCCCGGCACATCAAATCCTTCACCTCATCTTCTGGAAGCTCCACAAACGATGCCAATTCCGTGACCGATGGAGTGCGGCCCAGCTCTTGGCTTAATTCCCGTTGGCCTTTCTTGAGCTTGTTCAACATCTCGGTGATGTGAATCGGTAGGCGAATGGTGCGGCTCTTCTCCGCAATCGCACGCGTGATGCCCTGACGAATCCACCAGTACGCATAGGTGCTGAACTTGTAGCCCCGGGTGGGATCAAATTTCTCTACGCCACGCACCAAACCAATCGTTCCCTCCTGGATTAAATCCAGCAGTTCCATATTCCGCTTGGTGTATTTCTTGGCGACGCTCACCACCAATCGCAAGTTGGCAGCCACCATTCGCTCCTTGGCGCGGCGACCCGCCTGCAGCTTTCGCTTCAGTTGCGCCGCACTCACGCCAGCAGCTTTGGCCCACTCTTCTCTTGCGACCTCTTCTCCGCCACGCTGATCCTTGAGTTCTGCTTCTAACGCCTCTAAATCCATCAACTCCTGCACCTGACGGCCCAGCGTGATCTCCTGTTGATGACTCAACAACGGCACTCGGCCGATGTCTCGCAAGTACGAACGAACAAGGTCCGCATCGGGGAGCACAGTCAAGGGCGCCATCGACAATTGCGAAACACTTATGTTTCCTAATCTAGCACTTTTTACGATTTTCTTCATGTTGGCACCCCTCTTTTCCCCTTGACAGAATGACGGAATTTAGGTTTGTTCTGTGATCACCGTTGCCCCTTTCTCGACCAGCACGGCATCAAAACGGCGGCTGAGACCATGGCATTTGTCCTATCCAGAGATGATCACTGATCGATGCCAAGGAGCGCAACGGTGACCCGCCAAAGGCTGCAAAAACTAATAGCAGCTGCAGGAGTCTGTTCGCGACGACACGCTGAGGACCTTTTGCGCGAAGGCAGGGTCAAGGTAAATCAGGTCATCGCTGGCCTTGGCGACCAAGCGGATCCGAACATCGACCGCATCGAGGTGGATGGCTTTCCCTTATCTCAGCCATCCAGCCCAAGGCTGATCCTGCTCAACAAACCCCCAGGTGTGATCAGCAGCTGCAGTGATCCTCAAGGACGCCAAACCGTTCTCGATCTCATTCCAAAGTCGCTCAGACGAGGTCTCCACCCGGTTGGTCGGCTAGACGGAGACAGCCGCGGAGCTCTCCTTTTAACGAATCAAGGTGCGATCACCTTGCAGCTCACTCACCCCCGCTACTCGCATCGCAAGACCTACAAGGTTCATGTCAGAGGTAAGCCCACCACAACAACACTGAATCGCTGGTGCAACGGTGTGGAGCTGGATGGAATACCCACACAAGCGGCAGAGGTCTCACTGCTGAAACAAGGAGCGAACCAAACCCTTTTAAAAGTGATCCTCAGGGAGGGCAGGAATCGCCAAATCCGCAGGGTGGCAGAGGTGCTTGGCCACCCGGTGCTTGATCTTCAACGAATAGCCATCGCGTCTATTGATCTCGGTTCTTTGCCGGAGGGCCACTGGCGTGAGTTAACGCGTTCAGAATGGGCTTCTATCCGTTTAGAACGGAACGAGTGCTCCTCATAACGGCATCGCCGAGATGAAGCTTCCCCTCCCTTGGCGACGTCACAACAACAAGCAAAACGATCCCACGTCGCTTGAGAGCCGCAACAACTCCTTAGAGGATGCGGGTCAACTACTGCGAGAACAAAGGGAAAGAAAGGGTCTCAGCATGCGAGACCTATCAAACGAGGTGAGAATCACAACACCGGTCCTAGAGGCCCTCGAACGCGGCTGGCAAGACCGCCTACCAGAAGCCGCCTATCTCGTGGCGATGTTGCAGCGCTTGGAGACCTATTTAGACCTGCCTAGCAACAGCCTTAGTGCAGCCCTGCCTAACAGACCAGGATCGAATCGCTTGGCGACCAATGGTCGAAGCACGCGCTTCACGCTGGGCAGCATCGATATCTTCACCACATGGCAAGGGAGCGTGGTGTACGGCGCTGTGATGATCGGATCGATTTTGGCCCTGAATCATCAACAAAGACATCTGATCAACATCAATGCCTTCTCGCCAAAGCCCATCCCGATCAATACACCCCTGGACTCAGACCAGATTTTGAAGGGCTTGCGGCCGCTGGAGGAAGAAATCACTGCCAGCCTTGGACAGGGGGCTCTCCCTCTCGATCAACTCACAAGACCCGGCATTCTCGAGATCAACCTCAACCAACCACGGCAGATCAGCCTGAGCAGTGAAGGAGGAGATCGAACCAACCTTCAAGGCGCCACCGGAACAGTGACTTTGCAGCTCTTACCACCAGTTGACCTCAGCATTAACCCTCCACCAGGCGAGGCCGACTCCGTGAACTGGAACGGACAAGCCCTCTCTGCTCAAACCAATCAACCTGGTTCCTACCGCCTGCCCCAGACCGCAGCTCTCTCGCCGTAACCCTTGAGAGCCCCTTGTAAGGCCTGATCAAAAGCGCCCATCCTCCAGCACCAATTGCCGCCAACAGTGCCTGGAGTATTGAATCGTGCTTGATCATCCAAATGCAGCAAATCCTGCAAGGGAGACACCACGAGCTCAGCAGACGTTGCCATCCCGAGTTCCATCAATTGCCAACCGGGTGCTTCCACATGACACCCAAGCAGCTCACCCAGCTGGCGCCTGGACGATTCATCAAGTCGCTGCCACCATCCCATCGTTGTGGGGTTGTCATGGGTACCGGTGTACACCACCCACCTGAGGCCTTTGATATTGCTTGGCAGATAGGGGTTACGGGGGTTGCCATCAAAGGCGAACTGCAGCACCTTCATTCCCGGTAAACGAAAGCGATCACGGAGCCGTTCCACATCTGGGGTGATCACGCCAAGATCTTCGGCAACGATGGGAAGCGTCCCGCCCGCATCGCGCCGCAGGAGCCGCAGCAATTCATGGCCGGGTGAGCGCTGCCACACCCCATTTTGAGCCGTGTCGTCATCGCCAGGGACCGCCCAAAAACCAGCGAGAGCACGGAAATGATCCAAGCGCAACCGATCGGCAAGCCTCCACTGGCGCTTCAAGCGATTGCGCCACCAACGAAATCCAGTACGCCTATGGCGCGCCCAGCTGTAAACAGGCGTCCCCCAAAGCTGACCGGTCTCCGAGAAATAGTCGGGTGGCACGCCACTCTGAAGCCGTAAGCGTCCATCAGCAGCAATCGAAAACAAAGATCGATGGCTCCAAACATCGGCGCTATCGCGAGCCACATAAAAGGGCAGATCGCCAAGAATCTCGATGTTCAAATCCCGAGCTTGCAAGCGCAGGCGTTGCCACTGTCGATCGAGATGCCACTGGAGAAGTTCTTGCTCCAGCAGGGCCTCACCATGCTGAAGGCGCCACTGAGCCAAGGCAGCAGGTTGTTGAACAGCGAGCGGATGGGGCCAAGACCACCAAGGCAAACCGTTGTGTTGATCACGCAGCACCACGAAATTGACGTGATCTGTCAGCCAATACGTTTGGTCAACCCTCCAGCGTTCAAATTGTTGTTTGCGCGTAGAGGATTGCTGAGGCCAATGGGCGGCAAGGGCTCGGGCCAGTGCCGAAGCACGCGCATCGGCTAGCTGAAAATCCAGCTCAGACGAGGCTTCCACCTTGGAGTCCGCTCCAGGAAGGCTCCCAAGAGCACTGGACGCCAAAAAACTCTCCTCTGCCAAATCTTCGGCATCCAGGAGCCACGGATTCAAGGCAAAACTGGAGGGTGAGCTGTAAGGCGACCCTGTGCCATCAGGAGGAGCAAGGGGCAAAATCTGCCAGACAGACACACCATGGCTCGCCAAAGCCTTCATCCATTGGCGAGCGGGCCGTCCAAAGCTTCCACACACGGGTGAATCAGGCAAAGCCGTGGGATGAAGGAGTACACCAACACGCCGATCCCTTTCGCTTCTGGATTGATTAACCATCGAAGCAAATCATTCGGGGTGCCAGACGGTCGAAGGGAATAAAAAATGATCCGACCTATGTGATCTTACGAATCGTCTTAACAACAATCGAAGCTCGTTCCACAGGCTCATCGCAATGGCTGAGGTCTCTTAGCTGGCTTCGTTTGTAAACGAAAGATTCACGCCTTAGCGTTGGTCAAGATCGATCGAGTCACGACGTGCTCCCCCCCCTCTACCCGCGCCATGATTTCCGAGAACGTTCTCCAGATCAAGTGAGGGTGGCCGTCTTTGGGGCCACTGGGTACATCGGACGTTTTGTAGTGAGAGAGCTGGTAGAGCGGGGATATCAGGTCATGGCATTCGCCCGCGAATCCAGTGGAATCGGAGGGAGCAAAGGTCAAGCCGAAGTCGTGGCCGATTTCCCCGGCGCAGAGGTGAGATTTGGCGATGTCACCAATCCAGCGTCACTAGCAACAAACGCCTTCAACGAGCCCACCGATGTGGTGATTTCTTGCCTTGCATCAAGAACGGGCGGCAAGAAGGATTCATGGGCGATTGATTATGAAGCCAACCTCAACACCTACAACGAGGGACGGAAGGCTGGGGTAGCGCATTTCGTGATGCTTTCAGCGATCTGCGTCCAAAAACCAATTCTAGAATTCCAAAAAGCGAAGCTTGCATTCGAAACCCGGCTTAAGGAAGACACAGAAATCACCCATACTATTGTTCGCCCCACAGCCTTCTTCAAAAGCATTGCCGGCCAATTTGAGAGCTGCAGAAAAGGTGCACCTTATGTGATGTTTGGCAATGGGGAGCTAACAAGTTGCAAGCCAATCAGTGAAAAAGATCTTGCATGCTTCTTGGCTAATTGTATAAACGAAACCGATAAAGTAAATCAAGTTTTGCCCATCGGAGGACCTGGCCCAGCCCTCAGCGCCAGGACTCAAGGGGAAATGCTCTTTAAAACACTAGGCCGCACGCCAAGAATGCTTTCATTACCGATGGCAGTAATGAAGGCCCCAACTGCACTTTTAGAAAAAGTGGCAACGCTCGTACCAGCTGTGGAAGACACCGCCGAGTTTGCCCGTATCGGTTGCTATTACGCCAGTGAATCTATGTTGGTTTGGGATAAGAAGCGTGATTGCTACGACCCCAATGCAACCCCTTCTTTTGGAGAGGATACCCTCGAAGAGTTTTTCGCAAGGGTCTACAAAGAGGGAATGGCTGGACAAGAATTAGGGGATGCTGCTCTTTTTTAAAAAGGATTTCTAAAGATGATCAAGCGAGCATCGATAAACGATACAATGCAGAACACACAAATAACATTCCGCCTTACTTACCTAGCAATATTATCATTACCCTAAAATCACTTTTAAACAAAGAATTGCATCACCCTAAATTTCATTCGCAAAACTGATATCAACCGAAGCACCAACCCCTGATCAACGTCTAGATGCCATTTGCGCTTAGGACTTTGATTCCCAATCCAGCGAGGCTGAGCAAGACTGTTTGATCAATCATCAAACCATCACGCATGGGGGATCCAGCGTTGAGTGAGGACTCGCAGCAAAAGCCCACCAAGGGCTGGTTGGGCGACCGCCCCGGACGCAGTCTTCTGCGAATCAGTGCTGCGTTGCTGGGCATTGCCCTAGCGGGCACAGCGCTTGCAACGATCTGGCCCAAACCAGACCCTGACGGTGCCGATGTGCAGTCATCCGACGGATCATTAACCCTCGCTCCGCTCCCGGAACAAGCCGTGATGGTGTTGGTCGTCGGCCTCGATGCAGACACCTTGAATGCCCCCTCCAACAACGCAGCACCTCAAGGACCTGCCAACGCCGACAGCTTGATGCTGGTCAATATCAGAACGAAACAACCTGTTCAGATTTTGCAGTTGCCAACAGAACTGGCCGTTCAATTGCCAGGGATCGAGGAGATGCAAGCTCTTTCCAAAACGTGGCAACACGGTGGAATCGCTCTCACCTCTGACGTCATTGGCGAGCTGATCGATCTACCTATGAACAAGCCAGATCGCTACTTAGTCCTCTCCAGACAAGGCTTGCGCAGATTTGTAAAAGGACTTGGAGACATCGAAGTCACCCTGAGCCAAAACTACAAGTACGAAGACAAGGCCCAGGGTTACAGAGTAAATCTGCAAGCCGGTTTGCAAACACTCAACGGTGCTCAGGCAGAACAACTCGTACGTCACAAACCCAAGGCCAATAACGACCATCAGCGAAGAGTGAGGCAACAGCTGCTGCTCCAAGGCGTGCATCAGCAGTTAGGAGTAATCGATTCAGTCACCGTGGTGCCTGAGCTGCTGAACGTGTTGTCCAATCAAGTCACAACAGATATCAACAGCACAGAGATGCTCAGCCTGATGGCAGCTGCAATCAGTGCTCCTTCACCACCAGTGATTACGGAGCTGCCTCTTGCTCCTCGGGTCGGTCAACAGAGGTTGCGCGAATTGAAGCCGGATATCAGCCTGCCAATCTGGCCAGATCAAAATTGATCGCTGGGTTCAAGCGTTACTCATTGGGTGAGCCACTGAAAAGCGGCAAATCTCCCTGATGTTGCGTCCATATATAGGGAATGCAGATGAAGTCATCTATGACTAGGAAGTCGAGCAGATCGAAATGGATAACGACTAATAAATAATCAATAGGAAAATAAAATGGAACAATCCTTAGAAAACTTCAGAAAACACTCATCATTCAGAACCCAGAAGTCACTCTCACAAAAATCTTTGAGTCATTGACATTGACAATGGCTGTGGGTTGAGGACAATTCTAATGTTGATATCAAATGAGGTTCAGTGAACAAAAACATAAAGAACTGGATTATTAAGCCCATCCGCGCCACTGTTTTCGCCGATAGAGACGCTTACTACTGGATTCAAAGCAAGCTTGGACTAGGCAATTATCAGATGGCAGCTCTCGTATGGGGAAAAGGGCTCATTATCGGCTTGTTGGTTGGAGCGTTTTTGCTCTGATCTAAATCACCAAATGCAGATCAAAACTGATAAGAATATAAGCCAAGCAAAATACCAACAAGTGAACTTATTCTCAGATTGCTACAGCAACGCCTTATAGCTTTTACCATCAACAAGGATTAAGATAGCAGCATCTAATTCATGCAGTTGCAATACAAATCCTTGTTTACTCCTCGGACAGGAGCGGCAGAGTTATCACATCTCGAAGTGACAACTAAATCTGTCAATCGCTTTAAACCACTGCAAAACTACTTTTCTAGTGAAGCGGATAGAGCGTTTACCGCTGGGTTCATGCGTTTCCAGCGCTGCTGGATGGAACGGACCAGTGCATCAGAAGCAGCCCCACCATTATCTGTTGTGTCTAAGAGGCCACACCAGGGCAGGCCATCCATTCGGCGGGCCGCCAGATCCCAGCTGCCCCCAAGTTGCGCCAATCCAACCAAAGGAATGCTGAGCGAGTGACACAAGGCAACTGAGGCAGGTGCCATTCCAGGGATCAAACCAGCTGCATTGGGCTGGACCAACAGCAAAACAGGACATCGCCAAGCAGCCAGAGCATCAAACCAGCTTCCAGAAAAGCCTTGCGCCATCGCCGCATCACCGCTCAAACGCAGCAGTGTGGGATGGTTTCGTTCGCGCTGACGCGATGCCAGTGCCTGCAAGCCGCTGTGAGGTTCCGAACCACAGGCCAATGGCACCAACTCAGCCGAAAAACGATCAGCGATCTGTTGAGCACCCTCGCGCATCGAGAGCTCAGGAAGGGGGCCAGCTCCAACAAGAGCCAAGGTGAAATCGAGCATTAGGCGACCTTAGGGAGATCCGATCCACACCGTTTATGGATAGGAAGGCGATGCAGCACTACGATCAGTTCATCGCCGATTTCAAGCGCGGGCATCGTGACAAGTTTTCTCACCGCTGCCCGAGCCGAGCAAGAAAAGTTGCAGCACGACACCCGACGTCTTCGCCTGTTTAGTGGCACCTCAAATCCCGCACTCGCCCGCGAAATTGCGGCCTATCTGGGCGTGCCTGATGGCCCCAAGGTTTGCAAACGCTTCGCCGACGGTGAGCTGTACGTACAAATACAGGAATCGATTCGCGGCTGCGATGTCTTCCTGATCCAACCCACCTGCGCTCCGGTGAACGACAACCTGATGGAGCTGCTGATCATGGTGGATGCCTGCAGGCGGGCATCGGCACGACAGATCACCGCGGTGGTTCCCTATTACGGCTATGCGCGCGCAGACCGCAAAACAGCCGGTCGCGAATCGATTGCGGCCAAACTCACCGCCAATCTGCTCGTTAAATCAGGAGTTGATCGGGTACTGGCGATGGATCTGCACTCAGCTCAGACCCAGGGGTATTTCGACATTCCCTGTGATCACATTTACGGTTCTCCCGTTCTTGTGGATCACCTCTCCGCCCAAGACCTTGGAGAGGTGGTGGTGGTGTCTCCTGACGTGGGTGGCGTTGCCCGAGCCAGGGCCTTTGCAAAACAAATGAATGGTGCTCCTCTAGCCATCATCGATAAGCGCCGAACCGGTCACAACATGGCTGAAAGCCTCACAGTGATTGGCGATGTGAGCGGACGCACGGCGATCCTGATCGACGACATGATCGATACCGGAGGAACGATCTGTTCTGGTGCCAAGTTACTGAGAGAGCAAGGTGCGACTGGC
The DNA here is from genome assembly GCA_030756895.1 of Synechococcus sp. SP2 MAG. Classification (GTDB taxonomy): domain Bacteria; phylum Cyanobacteriota; class Cyanobacteriia; order PCC-6307; family Cyanobiaceae; genus Synechococcus_C. The sequence goes on along the minus strand of JAVBIX010000026.1, from coordinate 34,409 downwards.
GTCATTGCTTGTGCCACCCATCCCGTGTTCTCGCCACCAGCGATCGAACGCCTGTCTGTTGAAGGACTGTTTGAACAGGTCGTGGTCACCAACAGCATCCCAATCGCGTCCAATCACGCCTTTCCCCAGCTGCATGTGCTGTCTGTCGCCAACATGCTTGGCGAAGCGATTTGGCGCATCCATGAGGAAAGTTCCGTTAGCTCGATGTTCCGCTAACTCAACCCAAGCTTGATCTGTGGTGTTGCGTCAGTTCTTTTGGGCCCTCAGCCTGCCATTCACCCTGCTCATGGCCCCGCCAGCCACGTTTGGCCAGGGCATAAACGTACCGCTGAGCAAAAGTCGTTTACCGAGTGTTGAGCGAAAACAGGCGCTAGGGGTCTGGCTCACCAATAGCCCTAGTCCGCTGTACTACGACCAGCAAAACATCAAACAAGCGGTGGATGAACTTGAGCAAGCAGGATTCTCCGTGCTTTATCCCAATGTTTGGAGTCGTGGAACGACCTTTCACACCAGTGAATTTGCCCCGCTTGAGCCAGCCCTAAAGACCGCTGGTATCACGGTTGACCCCATTTGCACTCTGAGCAAAGAAGCTCACAAACGCAGGATGAAAGTGGTCCCCTGGTTTGAGTACGGATTAATGGAGCCCGCCTCGGCAAAGGTGGTTCAAGACAATCCGGACTGGGTGTTGTCACGGGCCAATGGTGACCCGGTGATGAAGATGCACGGAAAAGAGATGGTGTGGCTCAATCCTGCGCACCCACAAGTGCGCGAGCGCTTTATCGGACTCGTGGTGGAGGTGATGAAACGCTGCCGGATGGACGGCCTGCAGCTCGATGACCACTTCGCTTGGCCAGTGGAATTGGGCTACGACCCCTACACATCAGCTCTTTATGAGACTGAATTCAACATTGCTCCCCCCCGCGACTACACCAACCGTTATTGGATGACCTGGCGTCGTCGCAAACTCACTGGTCTTCTTCGCGAGCTTCGCATTCGCTTGGAAGAAGAGTCGCTGCCAGTGCGAATTAGCCTGTCACCTGGGCCGTTTCGGTTTGCATACAACAATTGGCTTCAAGATTGGGAGCTCTGGGCCGTGGGACAACTAATTGATGATCTCGTGGTTCAAAACTATGCCTATTCCCTCAGGGGATATGCCAAAGATCTAGACCAGCCCGCACTCCGCAAAGCCCGCGAATGGGGCATGCCCATCCAGATTGGCGTCTTAGCGGGCTTTGGAAAACGAACCACATCGATGGATGTTTTAAAGGAAAAAGTGCGGCTAGCGAATGATCGCGGTTACGGCGTGATTTACTTTTACTGGGAGGGATTATGGGGAAAACATTCAGGATCAGAAGGGGCTAAATATCGCAAACAAGTGTTCAAGCAGATGGGAACCAAATAATTATCGGAGCCCAACAATCAAGGCAAAGATATTAATTTCGATCACTTTATGATTTGAAGAGAGCCGTGCATTTCACCCTCTCTCTTCAATTATTAATACAATTTGATTGAGCGACCTTTATCCCAACATCATTTGCACAACTTCTCGGGTGTTGGAGGAAAGCTGAGCAGCAGAAAGTTGATCCAGAGCTGCTTTTACAAGCGCTTGGCGCTTGCTGCTGTAGGTGCCCCAGCGACTGAAAACCTTGGCTAAGCGCGACGCAGTAATCGCGTTGCGCTGATCCAAGGCAATGATTTGCTCTGCCATGAAGCGATAGCCACTGCCATCTTCTGCGTGGAACACCAAAAGGTTGCCAGCGAATCCACCCAACACCGCACGCACCGCATTGGGCGCCATCGGATCAAAGCGTGGATGCTGCAAGAGAGCGGTTACCCGTTGCAAGCCATCAACCCGAGGCGTTGAAGCTTCCAAGGCAAACCAGCTGTCAAAGATCACTGGCTTCTCTTGCCAACGATCGTGAAATTGACGCAATGCTTCCTCTCGTTCTGGGCAATCCAAAGGCTGTAATGCCCGCAGTGCAGCACGCGCCAAGGTCATCGACGGACCACCGACAGCAGTCAAAGCAGCGTTGCGCACCGCTGAATCACCGGCTGCAGCCAGCCAAGCCCAGATCAAACCAGTGAGTTGTCGTTGCCCCTGCCCCTCGGGCCAAGCCATTGCAAGCTCGTCTGCAACAAGATTCAGCCGCTCGCGCAGCAGTGGGGCCAAAGACTGACCAAATTGCTCGCGCAGCTCGCACGCCGCTCGATACAAAGCTGGGGGGTCAGCCTCCTGCTGGAGTGCTTCCAACTCAGGGCCGCCGGGGAAGGCCATCAACGTGGACAGCATCGCCGGATCCTGTTCTCCAGACGGAGCAAGAAGCACGGTCAAAGCCTCCAACATCTGGCGTTCTAGATCGGCATTCGGGCTTCCAGAGGCCCGAGCCAGCAACAGCCTTCGCCACAGTTGCTGTCCCGCATCCCAACGAGCGAATGGATCGTTATCGCAAGCAAAAAGGGTGAACAGCTCAGCGGGCTCTTGACTGGCTTCCCAGTGCACTGGAGCAGAAAATTGTCTGAAGAGCGAAAGAGCTGGGGGATTTTCTGTACGAGGCAGACCCTTCAGTTCAAGCGATTGCTCCTCCTGATCCAGGACGAGGAGCTGCTCTTCCCCTGGCACGCCATCAGCTGGGACCAGGGCCCAGAGCAAGGGAATCACCAGCGGCTGCTTCTTTGGCTGCCCTGGTGTTGGCGGCGTGCTTTGTCGCAAGTTCAAGCGCAACACCCCGCGAGTGGAATCCCAGCTGCGCTTCACGGTCACCTTGGGAGTGCCAGCTTGGACATACCAACGCTTGAACTGCTCCAAATCGAAACCAAGGGATTCACCCTCAGTGCACGCACCCTCAGCAATCGCTGATACAAAATCATCCGTCGTAGCAGCTTCACCGTCATGACGTTTGAAGTACAGCGTCATGCCACGCATGAATCGTGTCTCGCCCAGAAGCGTTCTGAGCATGCGAATCAACTCAGCGCCTTTCTCGTAAATCGTGGTGGTATAAAAATTGTCAATCGCCTGATAAGCATCTGGCTTCACAGGATGGGCAGTGGGCCCCGCATCTTCCCGGAACTGAGTGTTGCGGAGCATTGATGCATCTTCAATCCGTTTTAAGGCCTCTGAATGAAGATCAGCGGTAAAACATTGATCTCTAAAGACAGTGAGTCCTTCTTTCAATGAAAGTTGAAACCAATCGCGGCAGGTGATGCGATTGCCCGACCAATTGTGAAAGTACTCATGGGCGACAACACTCTCAATGCGCTCAAGTTCGCCATCTGATGCTGTTTCAGCATCAGCGAGAACCAACTTGGAGTTAAAAATATTGAGGCTCTTGTTCTCCATCGCGCCCATGTTGAAATGGCGTACCGCAACGGTGTTGAACTCATCAAGGTCGTATTCCAAGCCATACACCTGCTCATCCCAGGCCATCGATCGCTTCAACGACTCCATGGCATGGGCCGTATAGGGCTCATCGCCTGGCTCAACGTGAAGCCTCAGGCTCACGTTGCGGCCTGAAAGGGTCACAAACCGATCCCGAACCTCGTGAAGGTCACCAGCTACGAGGGCAAACAGATAGGAGGGCTTCAGGGATGGATCCTCCCAAGTCACCTCATGGCGTGTGGGATCTCCAGCGAGGGGCCCAGCGCTTAAAGCATTGCCATTGGAGAGCAACACCGGATAACGCTCGCGATCGGCCTCGATGCGAACGGTGAACCGACTCAGCACATCGGGGCGATCCGGATGGTATGTAATCCGCCTAAACCCCTCGGCTTCGCACTGGGTGGTCAACATCCCCCCACTGGAATACAGGCCCTCCAGCGAGGTATTGGCATGCGGGTCAATCCTGCACACCGTCGTGAGCTGAAACGGCACCTGCGGATGCTGGTGAATCACCAGTCCTTGCGCTGTAAGGCTGTAATCGGAGGGCTTGAGTTCGTTGCAATCGATCGCGATCGATTGCAACGACAAGTCCACCCCTTGAAGCTGAAGCGCTTGGGGCTCCGATCCCAACACCGGAGTCAGCTCCATGCGGCAGGTGACCTCAACGGAATCAGACCCGATCACCACATCCAAAGCAATGGATGGAATACGACAAGGGAAGGGTTTGTAATCCTTCAGCCGGATCGTCGGAGTCGTGGTGGAGGCGGAAGCCATGGTCAGGAGTATCTGCAACGATCTTGGCGTGCAGACAGCACCGCCGTGGAGGCACCCAGCCAAGAGCTGGTGTCTCCACTCTCACGACGTCTTGAACCGATTATTTGGCGGCCTTCGCTTTCTTCAACGCTTCTTCAACCTTGGTCTTGACATCGGCAGGAACCTTGTCAGGACAGAACTGCATGGCACCAGTGATGATTTGAAATTCAGCACCGGCAAATAGCTGCTCATTGGTCAGCTTCTTGTTGCCTGTAGAGGCAACCTTGCCACCGTGGCGTCCATTAAGGAGTTGGACATAGGTTGCAGCAGCAACGCCAACAGCTTTCGGGAACTCAATCCCTGCCGTGCGCGCATTGCATACGTAGGACGACCCCATGCCGCGATACAGGAATACCTCTTCATTGCTGGCAGGCGACGTGGGCGCCTTGCCGGCCGACTGAGCCATCGCAGCAGGAGCTGCTACACAGAGAGGCAGCAAAAGCAATGGTGCCGACAGAACAGAACGGAGTCGGTTGAGGGGACGCAAAGGATCAAACCGGAATACGCAGCCATGGTGCCGCATCCACACCGTTTCGGGCTAGTAGAGAGATGTCTAAATTTGACCCAAGTTGATCCAAATAGGATCTTTTCAGACCGGAATCGGAGCTGAGGCATCCTCCATACGAGTTTCGTGGTGATGTTCAACGATCTCGAGCACGTTGTTTTGCCAGCTGTAAATAGCTCGAGAGCGATAGCGGTCGTCATAGATCATGCGGGTGTATTCCTGCACATCCCAATCTCCGTAATGAGATTCGAAGATCATTTCGTGTTCATCCACCTGCCTGATCTGCGTACGGTGAGCCGTTGGCTCTAGATAAGCGCGATTCCGCTGGAGTTGGTGGCCCATCAAAGTGGCTTCCATCACACCGGCCTTCTCGTAACGAGGTTTTCGATCAAAAAAGTCTGTTTCTCGTTCAGGCCACCAACTAAAGCGGTAGCGAGGCTCACCAAATTGAAATTCCGAGAAGATCTCAACCCGGATCATCATGTCCAGGAAAAAGACTTCCTCACTATTGAAAAGATATTGACGCCTAGATCTCCAAAGGCCAAGGTTCCGCGCAAACCACCGCCTCGTATTGCTGTCTATGTACATCCTTTCAGAGACTGGAGGGTCTCCGTTCGGTGGCTTTGAGCCCCGTTGTTCAATCGGCAGAAGGGACATGCCGTCTCCTGGGTAACAACAGAGTGTTCTGCTTCTTCTTAGCGGATCTGCGTGACAGGTCAAAAACCCATAAGGTAAGCCTCAACATTGCGAAGCTCCGTCGGTGGATGGGATTGATCGCAATCCGCGCCAACAACTGAGTTTGTTACTCGTTGCTGGTCGCCACCATCTGTCCAGCCGCGACCTTCGCGAGTTGGTTGAATTTCTGCAGAACGAAGACTGCGGGTTCGACGTCAGTCTTCAAATCTCAGATCCAACCGAACAACCTGAGTTGCTGGAACTCCACCGCTTAGTTGTCACCCCCTCGTTGGTGAAGCTGCAACCGCAGCCAAAGCAGGTGTTTGCAGGTAGCAGCATCTTTCAGCAATTGCGTGGATGGTTGCCGCGCTGGCAGCAAGACGAGGTGGTTAACGGCCTTGGCTTGAGTCTCAAGCCAACAGAGCTGGATGGCAGCCGCACTCAACGGGAGCTGCAACTAGAGGATCAGTTGCTGGTGCTGCGCCAAGAGAACGAAACCTTGATTGACCGTCTGCAAGCGCAAGAGCGCTTGCTGCGCATGGTGGCCCACGAAGTGCGTACGCCACTCACCGCGGCCACGCTTGCTGTGCAAAGTCAAGAGCTAGGCCAAATCGATATTCATCGATTCAGGGATGTCCTCAAAAGACGCCTCGAGGAAATCGCGCTGCTTTCAATGGATCTGTTGGAGGTGGGAAGCACACGCTGGGAGGCCTTGTTCAACCCTCAGCGCCTCGATTTAGCCAGTGTTGCCGCTGAAGCGATCCTGGAACTCGAGAAACTTTGGCTCGGCAGAGATGTGACCATCCACACCGACATTCCTGCGGATCTTCCTAAGGTCTTTGCCGATCAGCGCAGGATGCGCCAGGTGCTCCTGAATTTGCTGGAGAATGCGCTGAAGTACACACCCGATGGAGGCTTGATCTCCTTGACCATGCTTCATCGCACGAGTCAGTGGGTGCAGGTGAGCATCTGCGACAGCGGGCCAGGGATTCCGGAAGAAGAGCAACAGCGCATTTTTCTTGATCGCGTCCGGCTCCCTCAAACCTCCGCTGGAGCCTCAGGCTTTGGGGTTGGACTCTCGGTTTGCAGGCGCATTGTTGAAGTCCATGGCGGCCGGATCTGGGTGATCTCGGAACCAGACAAAGGAGCCTGCTTCACCTTCAACGTGCCCGTCTGGCAGGGCCAAGGTCAAGAGAAGGAGAACGTTGTCTTGACGGAGGGTCAGGCTGAACCGTAATTTCACAAGGTGGCGGAAGTTCAGCAGACTTTTCGATCACGTTCTTGGCCCCATCGTCTAGAGGCCTAGGACACCTCCCTTTCACGGAGGCGACAGGGGTTCGAATCCCCTTGGGGCTACTGGAGAACTGGATGAGACTTCATCGAGTTCGATTAAAAACTCTCCTCTCGGGGGGAGTTTTTTTTGCCATACCGTCAATGAGCTACGCCATGCAGACGGCACACAAGTGGGCACTAAATCCACTCCCACTGAAGGATTGCAACCTTCAGGAGGTTCTCAGGGCGAAATTCGGCTTTCCCCAACTGGATCTGATTTAAAAAGCGTTGTCCAGGCATTGATCATGTCCTAGCTGCTGAAGACGAACGCCATCTCCCTCCAGCAATGGACTTCCTAGTGCTGAGATGCGGAATGAGCGCCGAAGCAGGTCGAAACCAGGCTCGATTGATCCAGAAGACAGATCAAGATTGAGATTTCACACCAGTGGGCTGCAGATCGGGAGCAGCCATCTTTGAAGAAACAACAGAACGTTGATCCCCATTCAAGGGGTTGACTGCAGGGACTCAAGATATGTGCAAAAAACTAACGAGATCTGCGCCGAGCTTCTGCTTCAACAGCTTTGAGGTTGGTGGTGAGATCATCACGCAGTCGTTGTTCAATCAGGCCGATTGGCATTCCTAAGCATCCCTGGACCGTGAGTTCGTAAAAAAGAGCGGTTGCTTCTGGCATGGTTCTGAGTCTCCAGGTTCCCTCAAAGCGCCGGAAATCTCCCTTCTTCATCTTGAATTTCAGCGTCCCCTCATGAGCAAATTCTTCAAGTTCCAGCTCCACGGAAGCTGAAAATTTCATTCCTAGGAATTGCTGACATCCCTCTTGCTGAAGATGGACTTTATTGCCCTCTCGAAGCAACAAACGGCTGCTTGCAAGGTTGGGAATAAAAGCACTGAGTTGGTCGTAATCCGTCAACACGGCCCAGATCTGATCCGCAGAGACCGGTGTCAGCAACTGAGCAGCAAGGCGGCGAACGCCATCAGACATCCTTTCAACGGTCTGTTCAATGGGCTGGTGATGCGATGACATCGCCTCTCCTCTGGGCGTTTCGCCGAGCTTCAGTTGTGTAAGACCACTGAAAGATGCCAAACCGTTTTCGCGTCTAATCCTGAGAGATTGATGACTCTGACTCTAAGGAAGAAACTTCAATTCAGCGAAAACTGATAAGCAAGTCAGTGGTGACGCTTATAGTCGCGCCTTAACAGGACGTTTTCAATGCGAGTAAACGCGTCTCCGCAGACAACCTCTGATGAGAGGACATTCACGATTGTCTTCACAGGCTTGGGTGGACGTCGTGCGGAGCACTCTCGCCTAAACGTCCTTTACAGCCGGCTTCGCGACACGATGCGCGTGCTCCTCTCCCAAGGAGCACGCATCCAGTCCGTTAGTCCAGCGGGCTCAGAGCCGGCAGCCGCACCCATTAAATCCGCACCCCCAGCACGATCGAAGCCTGTGACTACTTCCCAACCAAAGCCTGCAGCCAAAGCTGTGCCGGTCAATCTCTACAAACCCAAAGCTCCCTTCCTCGGAACGGTCAGCGAGAATTATTCCCTTCTTAAAGAGGGTGCGATTGGGCGCGTGCAGCACATCACATTCGATCTGAGCGGTGGTGATCCACACCTCGAATACGTGGAGGGTCAAAGCATCGGCATCGTTCCCGCTGGTGAAGATGCAAAAGGCAAGCCTCACAAATTGCGCCTTTATTCGATCGCAAGCACTCGCCACGGCGACAACCTCAAGGGCAACACGGTGTCCCTCTGCGTGCGGCACCTTCAGTACGAACTGGACGGAGAAACCATCAACGGTGTTTGTTCGACTTACCTCTGTGATGTGGAGCCTGGAACCAAGGTCAAAATCACAGGACCTGTTGGCAAAGAGATGCTCCTCCCCGAGGACGAAGAAGCCAATGTGATCATGCTGGCCACCGGCACCGGCATCGCCCCCATGCGCACCTACCTGCGGCGCATGTTTGAGTCGAAAGAACGGGAACAGAATGGATGGAAATTCCGAGGCAAAGCCTGGTTGTTCATGGGAGCACCCAAGACAGCCAACTTGCTTTATGACGAGGACTTCCTTCATTACGAGAAGGAATATCCCGACAATTTCCGCTACACCAAAGCCATCAGCCGCGAGCAGCAGAATCCCAAAGGTGGTCGGATGTACATCCAAGACCGGGTTGCTGAGCACGCTGATGAGATTTTCGCGATGATCGAAGATCCCAAGACCCACGTCTACATCTGCGGTCTGCGTGGCATGGAACCGGGTATTGATGAAGCGATGTCTGCAGCAGCCGAAGCCAAAGGCCTCGATTGGTCCGAGCTTCGCCCCGCACTCAAGAAGGCTCACCGCTGGCACGTTGAGACTTACTAAATCTCTGAGATGAGTTAAAAAAGCCCGCCAATGGCGGGCTTTTTTTTATGCCTAATCCTGTGGTTTTTCAGGAGACAGCCACAAAACACGGCCTGCGGGAACAATTGCGCTGTCCGATCGAGAAATCCTGGTTAAACCTGCCTAAGAGGTGCTGTAGCCATGACCGCAACGATCACGAACCCACTGAGGGTTGGGCTGCGACAGGAGCGGGTCATCGCTCCGCAGTGCCTGGTGATTTTTGGAGCAAGCGGCGACCTCACCCATCGCAAGCTGGTTCCAGCCCTCTTCGAGTTGTTTCAGCAACGTCGACTTCCCAGCGAATTTGCTCTCCTGGGCTGCGCCAGAAGGCCTTGGAGCGACGAAGAATTCCGCAGCAAAATGGCTGAGGCGATGGGTGACAAGGTTCGCGACCATCCCGAAGCGTGGGAGCAATTTGCCGCCGGAATGTTTTACGAACCGGTGGACCTTCAGAAACCCGAAGATGTCGTGAAACTCGGGGGTCGTCTTCAGGAGATCGACCGTCAAAGAGCCACACGAAGCAACCGCACCTTTTACCTATCGGTGTCGCCCAAGTTTTATGCAGGGGGCTGCCGAGCCTTGGCCGATGCTGGCCTATTGAAAGATCCCCAACGCAGCCGCGTTGTCATTGAAAAACCATTCGGACGGGACTACGGCAGCGCCCAATCCCTGAACAGGGTGGTTCAAGGCTGCGGTCAAGAGAACCAGATCTTTCGCATCGACCACTACCTCGGGAAGGAAACGGTTCAAAACATCATGGTGATGCGGTTCGCCAACGCGATTTTCGAGCCCATCTGGAATCGGAACTACATCTCCAGCGTTCAGATCACTGCCTCTGAAACTGTCGGAGTGGAGGAGCGCGCCGGGTACTACGAAACGTCGGGTGCCCTGCGCGACATGGTGCAAAACCACCTCACCCAAATGTTGGCGATTACCGCCATGGAAACCCCTGGACGTTTTGATCCAGAGGCCATCCGTAGTGAAAAGGCCAAGGTTCTTCAAGCGGCACGCCTGGCCGATGAACTTGAACCCTGGAACTGCTGCATCCGCGGTCAATACGGCCCTGGAGGCAGCGATGGCGCACCTCTCAGCGGCTACCGACAAGAACCAGGCGTCGATCCCCACAGCACCACGGAAACGTACGTGGCGATGAAGCTGTTCATCGATAACTGGCGCTGGCAGGGCGTTCCTTTTTATGTGCGCACTGGCAAGCGCCTCGCCAAGCGTCTGAGCGAAGTGGTGTTGACCTTCCGCGAAGCACCCGTTCACCTCTTTGATGCTGCCGGTGGTAGTCCAACAGCCAACCAGCTCATCCTGCGCATTCAGCCTGATGAAGGCGCTGAGTTCAAATTTGAAGTGAAATCTCCAGGTTCCGGTATGCGCAGCCGGCCTGTCGAGATGGAATTTTCCTACGACGAATCCTTTGGTGAACCATCAGATGAGGGCTATGTACGCCTACTAGCGGACGCGATGCTCAGCGATCCAACGCTGTTTACCCGCAGCGATGAGGTCGAGGCAGCTTGGAGGCTCTACACCCCTCTGTTGGAACTCATCGAAGACAGCCCCTGGAAGCTGCCCATCCACCCTTACGAGTCCAGGACCTGGGGACCTGCAGCTGCTGATGCCCTACTGGCACGAGATGGCCTGCTCTGGCGTCGCCCTTAAATACACCCAAATAACACCCCAGCTCACCTCCGATACCGCCCTCCTTCAGGCCGCAGCATGTCCCCTCAGCTCACGCTTCAAACGCCCCTCGAGCTCCCTCCATCGGAAGTTCCCAATTACCTCAATCAGTTGTGGTCCCGCGATCAAGCCAACAGCATTGGCGCCCACACCTTTTGCCTGTTGATCTGGCAGCCAGCCTGGGTGGAACAACAGCTGGTCCGCACGGGCAGGATCGAAGGCCCAATCATGGGCGTGCAACGCGACGAGGTGGAAGAGGCTGGGCGGAAAGCAATCCTCGAGCTTGATCTCCCCCTCAGCACCCCGCCCTTGGGGAGCTCGGTCTCAAACATTCTGGCCAAGGTTGATGGCAGCAAAACCAGTGATGACCTTCGTGGTCAACATATTGACGGGGCCTTAAGCACGCTCAGACCACGGCGCTTGATCACCCTGGCGCCAAGTTTGGATTCCAGCCGCCCGTTAGAAACCTTGGTGGCCGCCTATTGCCCCTTACCGGAAGAAGGCGGGGGCACCGTTGCCTGTGGAGATGTGGTGGTGCTTCGCGGCGGAACTGAGGCCTTGCAGGAAGGCCTCACCACGTTGCAGCCCCTGCTCCCCGACGATCTGCCGTCTTGGGTGTGGTGGAACGGACCTCTCGATGAATCGCCTGAGTTATTGGAGCAGCTCTCTATTAGCCCTCGCAGGCTCATTCTCGATTCCGCTCTTGGTGATCCCTCCTACTGCCTGAACCTCCTCGCTACCAGGCTCGCAAGCAGTCAGGCCGTGAACGATCTCAACTGGCTAAGGCTGGGCAGCTGGCATCAAACCTTGGCGATGGTGTTTGATCCCCCGCAGCGTCGCGATGCCTTGAGCCATGTGGTGCAACTCGATATCGATGTCGAGGGGGATCACCCCGTCCAAGGCCTCCTGTTGGCCTCTTGGATTGCCGATCGACTGGGCTGGACCTTGAAAAAGACCCATCGGCATGACGCCAAAACCGATGATTCCAGTATCAGCGCGGTGTTCCAACGTCCTGATGGAACAGAAATACCGCTGCGGGTGTCTCCCGTACCCATGGGACAACCCAGTATTCATCCAGGACAAATCGTGGGGCTACGGATGATTTCTAAACCCGAGCATGGCGAGGCGATGTGTGTGATTCTCTGTGCGGAATCTGGTGGTTGCATGCGCCTTGAAGCTGGGGGTATGGCCAGCATGGAACTTGTAGAAGAAGTGGTGCCCTTGCTCCATACACATGTGGAAGCAGACATGGCACGCCTCCTCGAGGGTGGGCACGATTCCTCCAACCCGCTCTTGGCTGCTGCTGCCCCTCTGGCTGCCAAGCTTCTGAGTTAATTCCCAGCTGAGCAGCATGGCCTGTGTGATCGCTGCTCCATCGAGCAGCAGCGGCAAAACCCTGCTCAGCCTCAGCTTGATCGCCTGGGCGCAACAGAAGGGATTGAGCATTCAACCCTTCAAGGTGGGACCTGATTACCTCGACCCCCAAATGCTTGGGGCCAGTGCCGGGCGCCCCTGCCGCAACCTCGACCTGCCTTTGTGCGGACCCGACTGGGTTAAGACCAGTTTCCATGGCTATGGGGGTCGCTGCGACTTAGCCCTAGTGGAGGGGGTGATGGGCCTGTTCGATGGGATCGGCTCAACAGGCGAAGGAAGCAGCGCAGCCGTAGCCAAACACCTGCAGTTGCCGGTGGTTTTGGTAGTGGATGCCGGTGGCCAGGCACGATCGCTAGCCGCACTCGTGAGCGGATTTCGAGATCTTGACCCCGACGTGCAGTTTGCTGGTGTGGTGCTCAATCGAGTCAGCACTGAGCGCCATCGCTTGCTTCTCGAAGAAGTCTTGGCGTCCATTGACGTGCCCTGCCTGGGCTGTCTTCCGCGGGACTCAAGCCTCGAACTACCCAGTCGGCATTTGGGCTTAGCTCCAGCCCATGAACTCGATCAACTGAATATTCGCCTGGGGCAATGGGCAGCGATCGCTGATCAGCATCTCGAGATGGGGGTCTTTAAGAGGTTGATGGCAGCTCCAACGGCGGGTCCAGAGCCGATCCAAACCGTGCTAGCGGAGGCTCTGGCACAAGACACCAAGCGAAAACCACTGCCAGTGGCGGTCGCCCAAGACAACGCCTTCCATTTCCGTTATCCCGAGATGCAGGATTGCCTCGAGGCATTGGGGATGCCGGTGATCCCTTGGCATCCCTTGGAGGATGAGCCGTTGCCGCAAGCGGCCTATGGACTCGTGATCCCTGGAGGCTTCCCTGAACTGCATGCCGAACAACTCAGCCGATGCCACCAAAGCCTTTTAGGCCTGCGCCAATGGGTGCAACGCAAACCGTTGTACGCCGAATGCGGTGGCATGTTGATGCTCGGGACCAGTTTGATGGACGGGGAGGGACAAACCCATGCAATGGCAGGAGTTTTACCGTTTCACGCCCAACGCGGGAAATTGCAAGTGGGGTATCGCCGCCTAACAGCAGCCCACAACAGCTTGCTACTGAAGGCGGGTGATCAGTGGATGGGACATGAATTTCACCGCTGGGAGCTCAGTGAAGAACCTGTGGGCAGATGGCAACCCCTGTGGCAGGTTGATGGTTGGCATGTTGATCGAAGAGAAGAAGGATGGGCACTTCCGACCGTTCACGCAAGCTGGGTGCATCTTCACTGGGCCAGCTCTTCGACGATCTCATGCCGATGGCGCGCCGCTCTAGAAACCGTGGCGACTCAGATCGCGACGGATTCATAAAGAACACGCAGCAGCGACAACAGCCATTAAGGGAACGCTGGCGGTTTCTCATTGAAGGCAGCGTGCAAGGGGTGGGATTTAGACAGAGTTGCCGACAACGAGCCATCGACCTGGGTCTTGGCGGCTGGGTTCGAAACCTTAAGGACGGGACAGTGGAGGTTCAGGCCGAGGGAGGCGAAATGGCCTTAAACGAATTACGTCTTTGGTGTGAGCGAGGCCCAAGTACAGCAAGCGTGAAAAAGGTGTTGTTTTCGAAGATGCCCGTCACTGGAAATGACTGGTTTGACGTTCGGACTTCATAGGGACGAGACAGCAAGAATTTGCCGCTAGGCAGATCAACAGCTAAGCCAATCAAGAGCGCAATGATCCACACCATGAGCAACGAACGTCAGCTCTGGTTGCTTCGACACGGAGCCACTGAATGGGCCAAAAACGGACGACATACCGGGAACACCGATCTACCTTTGCTGCCTGAAGGCGAAGAAGAGGCACAACAACTTGCGCCTGCACTCAACACACATCAGTTTGCAACCGTTTTTAGTTCACCACTTCAACGGGCAAAACGCACGTGTGAGCTCAGCGGCCTGGGCCAACAACGACGCATTCTCGAAAGCCTGCGCGAATGGAATTACGGCGATTACGAAGGGATGACAACTCCCGAGATTCACAAGAAAATTCCGAACTGGACAGTGTGGAGCCATGGCTGCCCCAATGGAGAAGATGCGGAAGCCGTGCAACAACGCTGCGAACAAACCATTGCAATCGCTTTAGCAACGCCGGGGGAAGGAGATATTGCCCTTTTTGCCCATGGGCACGTGCTGCGCGCCTTAACAGGCACCTGGCTGGGACTCGGTGCAGCAGGTGGCCGTTACTTCCAGCTCGGTACAGGAACGATCTGCATCCTTGGCTTCGAGCGAGAGCAGCGCGTGATCACCCGCTGGAATGCCCCCACCAACAGCTTGTTTTGAGCGATATCACTCCCGTAATCAGCTGGACTTAAAGGGATTACTCAAGATCCAACTTCGCGGGTGGGCTGAAGACAGGCACCTTGACCTTGATGATGAACTTGACGCCACTGGCTTCCGACATAACCCATCACCTAATCCTCCCGCTGGATCAGGTGTTGTCGTTGTAGATCTCAAGCGAGTTGTGATACGAACAGAGCATTTTTTACGATCGTATGGTGCGTCGCTGGCGGCATGATCGCCACATCCGACAACTAGCTCATAAGAAGGCATCAATGATTAACTATTTGCTTACAACAGGCACGTTTCAATACATCCATATCAATTGAATAGCCTCTTGACTGATTCGATCCACGCATGAAATAGGTGTTGAAACAAACACAAGGCCCGTTCCTCTGCAACCCCGTTAGGGTTGCGATGAAATAAATTCTGTGTCCTATTGCCACCCCTTGAACTGACAAGCCGAAACATTTACGAAGGGCTAAAGAAAGAGGGATACAAGTGTGACTTAGATATCTGGATGAAGGAACCAGAGTGGGCAAAAGTCAATGTCCAACTTGATGGGATGACTTGGATCATTGAGGGAATAGACGAAGTAGGGAGAACCAATCCGGACGAAGCTGAGTTCAACAAATCAGATGAAGCTGAATTCAACCCGCAAGCAAATGCAGCAAAAGATAAATATATACATTTTCAGATTGATAGGGTATTTAAAAAAGGACAAGATGACATGGCTCAATTAGCAACAAAGCGCTTATGCTCTTCATTTATTTATCACGAAAGGACCAATCTTATCAGCATGGATGGATCATTCACTGTATCTTTTCACCGCCAGTATCCTCTGCTGACAGATGATGACGAGGCTGGCATCAAAACCGTCATCGATCAATTNAATAACTTTAAAGTTATNGTTCAATCTGTTTTTTATTCAGTCAAAGAAGAAAATCAATAGCCCTTGCAATGCATCTGCGAATTGAAAAGTCTAGCAATACAAAACATTATTTTATTAACAGCATTATGTTTAATGATTTAACAATAATGATTAATTACGTTTAGTGTGCGAGGAGGGTATTGGTCACATACAACAAATAAGACTTATCTTCAAATCACCAGTCAAGTTCACTATATTTTGTCAACTGATCGGCTGTTGATCGAAACTAGTTTGGAAGCATCCAAAGGTTGAAGGGACATTTTTCAAACTGCCTTGCAGCTTGGCCTTACCTTTTTATTTGGGCTGGGGAATGGCTCACTCCGACTATTCGTCGGTCGATCTTCACGGACCCCAGCCACTGAGTGTTCTTGATCATTGAGGAAGGTCACCTCTAGGTCACATCTCAACTCAGATCCTGTCCCTGAAAGGATTTTCGACAGATATCCACTGCGCAAACTCTTGTTTTATGCGATTGCTTGAGCGCAAGCCCTAATACGATCGATCTGGAATTTTATGTTTCGGCTTAACGATGAGCGACACCACGCTCTGGGCTGAGCTTCTCGCCTATGGCACTGGCATCGGCCTATCCCCGATCCACATCGCCGTATTACTGCTGCTTCTCCTAGGACCGCAGCCATTGCGTCGCGGTGGCTGGTTCGTTGCGGGATGGATTGTCACCACAATGGCGACCTCCGCTCTATTGGTGACTGTGGGTCATTCACTTGTGCTGGACATGACGCAGGGCTCCCATCACCGCACCGGATTGGATCTCCTCGCTGGTGGAGCCTTAATCGCCGTTGGCGGCAGGGAATTGCTGCGATCGTTCACGGATGGAGACACACCGCCGGCATGGACCGCAAGCGTGGATCGCTTTGTGAACATGCCCCTCCCTCTGCTGTTGTTGTTGGGTGCGGTCGCGGAAGTTGCCAGCCCTGATGATCTCGTGCTGTTCGCGAAATCAGCAGGCGTTGTCTTAGCGGCTCAACTGCCTACGTGGCAAGAGCTGATTGGTCTTTTAGCCTTCACGTTCGGAGCAAGCCTATTGATGCTTACCCCTTTGATCGCCGTTGCGATTGGACGAGACAAGGTCGTACCCATATTGGAAAGAGGAAAAGAAGTGCTGTTCGCTCGAGGCGAGCTGGTTTTAGCCGCCGTCAGTATTGGAATCGGGGGGTATCTCGGCTGGCAAGGAATCAGCGGTCTCACCCTGACCTAGGCCGGAGTTGAAGCTGGAAAGTGAACGCCATGCCGTAGGCCACCGGCACAAAGTCTAGATCGATTCTCTAAAACTAGGCACCACGATTGACCGGGTTGATCAAATGAGAACGCTTCCGTTACACCATTATTTCAGGGGTCTGAATTCATCAAGACCAAACAAAAGAGACGGCAAGCATTTTCTCTCAACCCGTTCGATTTTGCCCTTCTAAGCACTCAAAGTCCTTGGTGCTGACGGATGACCCAAGCTGATGCAGCTTGTTGCTGCTTCCAAGCCACAAGAAGATTTTTAGCAATTAATTGCAACTCCTCAACATCTTTAGAGCTATCAATCTCTCTCGAAAACTTCTCGATCTCGAACATTTGTCCGATCGTCAAAGCAATTGGATCCATTGGTCTTTTTGCTAGGTGGGATGAAGTTAACCCGTAAGGCATAACATCGCAAATCAATCAGGTAGTGATTGCAACCGATTTAACGATTGCATGCTCAACTCACTACATTTCTCATATTACAGATCATTGCTTAAAGACCCTTATCCCTTTGATTGAAACCCCTAACCAGCCTAAAAAGCATTGTGACGCCTTGCTTCAATGCACTTCTCCTGGAACCAACACCTAGAACTTTCCAGAAAGGTATCTAACAGTGCAGACGCACATCAAGGCGTAGCTCTGGCCCTGATGGGTGTGGGTTTAGCCATTCTGGCCAAGGATCTATTGGCCGCTGAGCTACTCGATCATTCGAATTCACACACACCAACGAAGAGCTAACCCATCCGTCACAAATTTTCCACAGCTTGCATGACTTCAATAGTTTCTTGTCTCAGATCCGGTTCCGCGAGATAAGAGAAAATATGGCAAGGGTACTGATGGTTTCCTCGTTTCCCTACCAATCGCAGCTATAGGGATAGGGGACTGATCTGCCTTGATGGACACTAAACAATATTTAACTGTATGAACAAGATGCTCCTCTAGTAGCACATAGCCAAACCTCTCATGAGTTCGATGCTGAGGGCAAACATTGCCAAAAGAACAATTGTCTAATTTTAACTACTAAACCAAATCCTATAAGTGCTCAAGATTTCAAATAAGTTAACTTAAAACTTTTAGAAGCTCTTCTGGGTAGGCCCAAAGCAGAGAGAGTGTTAATAGATACAATCCCTATCAAAAGAGAACTATAAGCTACCTAAATAATTCAAAATTCTGACAGATGACAGATGACAGATCTGCATACCTCAACAAACGAAGACCTACCAAATGGACAATTGATGCATTTGGCATTAGAAGTGATGGACAAGGTGGCCGAATCTCCACAGAATATCAATCAAATTGGAAGCTTAACTTACGATATTAGAGATGATGCACTGCCTCCAGTCTGTGCCTTGTAGACTTTTTAGCATAGATCCAATGCTCAAGATAGAGCATTAAATCTGTTGAATTAGCTTAAAAAACTAGCGGTTTCAATATGTACTTAGTAAATTCGCAAATTATTTCTTTGATCCATTCCACTCGATCAAAGAAATAATTCACTGCGCGATTAAGCATCAGTTCTGCATACTGCTCTTGAAAGCGACACAACCCACAATCAGCCCAAGGATTAATCAGCATTTGCTTATTATTCACTCAAAGGCGAACAAGACCTTTACACTATGCGGCTCTATGCCTGAGACCAAGGAATATTTAGGCACCCACCACTAAAACCATTAAATTCACAGAAGATAGCAATCTCAAGAACACACCTTTTGCCCAACACAATGGCACTGGCAAAGACAGCAAACTAAATAGGCTTACCTAGGCATTATTACTCTATGGAAGAATTGTGTAGTTCTTGATGCCGAAGACGCGAATATCTACTATTAAATTACTGTTAACTTCAGGAGTAGCCATGAGCTTTACAGTTCCCGCAATCTCAATTGGTATCGTCACATACACCTTATTTCATCTCTTTTTTTCACATGTTATGCAGTAATTTACTGCCAATTAAAAAGCTCTTTAACAAGAAAACCGCTTGCACCTCTCAGCACAGGCGGTTTTTATTGCCAGCAAAGAGTAGGTAGCTGGCAAATATTAAACAAATATAAAACTTTCAGGCGCGTCTTGACGCCCTTAATTCACCTCAAGTAAGCAAATAAACTTAGGAACAATTTATATCGCAATAATTTACTTGCCAGCAAATAAAAATCATTGTAATCAATTCCCACTTGGGAGCACAAGATGAGAGCATTCAAAAATGAACACACCTGCAAATCAATCACCGAACGCTGGGATGCCGTCGATGCTTATCTTGAGTGCGTCACAAGTTGCGGCCTCAAGGATGGAGTTTGCGTGACGATGTGCATCACGAAGCACCTTGAACCTGGAACTTTTTTAGAGGATAGAGAGAGATAAGCATTCAATATAGCGAAGTATTAATGCTTATCGCAAACCCCTCATAGACATTTGGGATGGGTCTCTATATATGAGATCCATGTCATTCCAGCGATCAGGAGAATCAAAGCGATAGTCCCAACCCAATTAACAGTCAGCATAATTACTTACCCTTCTCTCTAACTCAATTTAAGCATATACAAGCATCAACGTCAATCAATTCTCCACAAATACTACTTTCAGATATCGTTAAACCTGACATCTTTGGCACAGAAATGATCTCTATCTATTGCTAATATCACTTCTTAGTAATGAAAGCTGACTATTTCCTCCTGATTTCATGCAGACCTACAGAACAAGGGCATGAGCTCCCCAGGGTGATCACGAGATTGCAGTCTCGGCAGTGCTTTTAGATGATTGATTCACTTTTGAGCGTCTCATATTTTCATACTTTGAGTTGATTCAAAAGGCATAAAAAATGCATACCTTGCGTTG
This sequence comes from Synechococcus sp. SP2 MAG, assembly GCA_030756895.1. Lineage (GTDB taxonomy): Bacteria > Cyanobacteriota > Cyanobacteriia > PCC-6307 > Cyanobiaceae > Synechococcus_C. Next base: position 14,974 of record JAVBIX010000026.1, on the reverse strand, counting down.
GATTTACCATCGTGCAACATCTCCAATTCTTGACAAGTCATAATCATTCTTTAGCGCAGCGACAAGCAGGCTGATCGCTAAGTTTCTACAGACAAGCTGGGCTCTCATCCAATGGATGAATCCTCTCGCTTACAGATGAATCGGTATTCACTCTCTTTGCTATCCATTGCTTAAGTAGATCAACGGGTTAAGACAAAAAATTTCATTGGCGTCATTCATTCCTCAGCGCCCGCGTCCAACGTTCCACGGCTTTGACTGATGACGACCTTCCCGCTATCCAAACCGCCTCTTGCGCCCGACTGACAGCGACATAGGCCAACTGCCGTCTCAGGACAAGGTCCTGCGGCCAGAACACGTCATCGGCGACAAACACCTCTCCGAAACTGCTGCCTTGACTGCGGTGAACAGTAAGCACGGCTGCTGGACCCAACGATGCAAAAGCATCACGGATCAAAAAATACTGACGCCAAAGAGGCCGCCCACCCCGCTTTCCTGCATCCCTGGCCTGGGTGCGTAAACCCTGAAGGACCGCATCAAGGCGCTGCCGCGCAGCACTCCCGGAAGGCGGCTGCAAGCGCAAACTGAGCTCTAGCTCGCCACTACGAACCTTCGCTGACACGGTTTCAATCACAGGGGCCTCGAATCCAGCGAGTGCCATCTGCGTCTCCCCCGCAAACCCAAACTCAGCGAGGTCACAACGTTCAGGGGTGACATCTTCCACCACCACTTCCCGATTCGAGCCCAGCACCAGATCGGGTTCTTCTCCTGTTTCTGCCCCGTCGCGCGAGGCAGGCGCCATCACCGCTGTACGGCTAATCAAGACTTCTCCAGGAAGAACAGCCATCTGATCCGCCATCTCACCATGAATGGCTCGTCGTGCATGGGGCACAAGCGCATCCAGGGTGCGATTGGTGTAGCAAAGAATGCGTGCTGCATCTGGGTTATCACAGGCCGCGGCCCGGCGCAGGCCATCTTGAGCCTGGATCAGCCAAGCCGAACGATTGAGCACACCCACCTGACCCAATTCGCTGCGCAGCGGAGGCATTAATGGCGGCAGCTCACAGGGCAAGCGTCCGTCGCGCAAGCAACTCGCCAGCTGCAGCACAGGACCTTGATGACGAACCACCTGCTTGAGTGACGCTGTGATCGCGCGGTCCATTGAGAACACAGGACTATCCGCTTGTCCCACCGGCGGAAGCTGAGCCGGATCGCCAACAAACACCAGCCGAGTTTTGAAAGGATGTGCGCACTGCAGTGCGACCGACAACAGCGAGCTATCGACCATGGAGGACTCATCAACCAAGACCAGGCCGAGATGTTCCAACGATGCCGACGTTTGTTCGGTGGATTCGCAAACCTCCCGATCCCCCTGGCGACGCAACTTGAGACGCAACAGTCGATGAATGGTGGAGGGGTACCAAGTGGGGTGGAGCCCCTCTAAATCAAGGGCATGGCGCAACACCCCAACCGCTTTATGGGTAGGGGCCACAACCGTCCAACAAAGCCCTTTGGCTTCCACTTGGCGCAGCAAACGCATCGAGAGGAATGTTTTGCCACTACCGGCATAACCGCTCAACACAAATGGAATGCCAGGGTCCTCGTTTGAGAGCCACGTCTCAAACAATCCAGCTGCCGTCTGCTGATCGTTGGTGAGGATGGCCTCAGATGGCTTCAGGCTGCTCACCCGCTGAACAAACCAAACGTTTGGGCCAAATGCAGGGGCGACCCCACAAAAAAGAGTCCAGGGAGTGCGATTAAAGGTCCCAGAAGACTGCCCACCAACACCTCCGTGCGGGTATGACCAAGCTTTTCTTTCAACGGCTTCTCCGGAGGGTCGGGCCAGAGCGAATCAGGAAGTTCGTTGAGGCGAGCGGCCGTGAATCCTGCCGCCCGGCGCACCCCACTGGCGTCGTACATCACCACAAAAGCCACCGTGGCAGCCAGCGCAAATGCAGGCTGATCAAAACCCATCTGCCAGCCCACTCCAGCAGCTGTGCCAGTAACCAAGGCCGAATGACTCGAGGGCATCCCTCCAGTTTCAAAAAGCACGGCGAGCCTCCAGCGCCGATGCAGCAGCAATTCCAGGAACAGCTTGGAGAACTGTGCCAACCCGCAAGCCGCCAATCCCCAGGCGAGCACAGCATTATCCAAAATCTGAGCAGGCATGGACAGCGTCGAGATCAATGGAATCAGCATGGTCAACAATCGCGACTTGCCACGTAATCGGCGAGAGCCAACAAGGGCGCCGCCTTGTTACGCCACGGCTCAAGCGCAGCCTTGGACTCCCGTACCAACTGCAAAGCCTTCTCCCGCGAGGCTTCCAGTCCCAAAAGCTTGGGATAGGTCGTTTTATCGGCAAGCAGATCCTTGCCGGCTGTTTTGCCAAGCACTTCGCTGCTTGCGGTTACATCAAGGATGTCGTCAATGATCTGGAAGGCCAAACCAATGCCATTGGCATAGGTACGCATCGCCTGCAGTTGGTCATCACTCGCTCCTCCAATCAGAGCTCCGGTCACCACACAGGCACGCAGCAACGCCGCGGTCTTGTGGAGGTGGATGTACTCAAGGGTCTCAAGGTCAACCGCTTGGCCCTCGGATTCAAGATCCACAACCTGACCACCAACCAAACCGGGGGCTCCTGACACGAGAGCCAACTCACCAACAACCCGCAACAAGCGATCCGCCGGTACGTTTGGACTCCGGACAGCCACCATTTCAAAAGCACGGCTGAGCATGGCATCACCCGCAAGGATCGCCATGGCATCGCCATACACCTTGTGATTGGTTGGACGCCCCCTGCGCAGGTCATCGTTGTCCATGGCCGGCAAGTCGTCGTGAATCAACGACATGGTGTGGATCATCTCCAGAGCCACCGCTGTTGGCATGGCGAGTTCGGACGATCCCCCTACTAATTCACAAGCCGCAAGGCACAAAATCGGGCGCAACCGTTTCCCCCCCGCCAGAAGGGAGTAACGCATCGCATCACGCAAGGATTCAGGACGTTCGGGTCCCATCGAGGAATCCAGGGCAATCTCTACGCGATCGCGGGAGAGCGTTAGATACGCCGAAAAGTCAAACGTGGAGGGGAGCTCACCGGAGGGCGGCACGCTTTCGGGGCTAGTGGCCGCAGCGGACATGGTGAGCGAAGTGCTGATGGGATTCTCTCAGGCCGAGGGGTTCAAACCACCAAATCGGACAATTCAATTGCAATTTGATGGCGTCGACACCAGGCCACCACGGTGTTGACCAGCAACATCGTCACTGTCATTGGACCAACCCCTCCAGGGACTGGAGAAAGAGCTGAAGCGACGGGTTCTAATTCCTCAGCACGCACATCACCACAAAGTCCGCCTTCAGGGCGGCGATGAATACCAACATCAACCACCACACAACCCGGTGTGATGTGATCGGCACCGATCATTTCGGGGCGACCTGCAGCCACCACCAGAATCTCAGCCTGACGGGTGATCGATTCCAGATGTTGCGTGCGCGAATGGGCCACCGTGACGGTGGCGTTCGCCGCCTGAAGCATGAGGGCCATCGGCTGCCCCACCAGGATGCTGCGGCCCACAACAACCGCACGCTTGCCGGCGGGATCGATGCCCTGATCACGGAGCATCACCATCACACCTGCAGGTGTGCAACTTCGTGGACCCTGCTCACCCTTCAACAGGCGCCCGAGATTCAAGGTGTGCAGTCCATCGGCATCTTTATTCGGATCGATTTCAGCCAGCAGCGGGGTCTCATCCAAGCCCTTCGGCAGTGGCAACTGGAGCAGGATTCCATCCACCCGCTTATCAGCATTGAGCTCGCGGATGGCTGTCAACACCTCCTGCTGTGAAGCATGAGCTGGGAGATGGGAACCGAAGCTCTCAACTCCAATGCGTGCGCAGGCCTTCTCTTTATTGCGTACGTAGACCGCACTGGCGGGATCGTCGCCAATTCGGAGCACAGCTAGGCCTGGTGAACGCCCTGCTGAAGCAATGCCATTTTGAATCTGTTGCTGCAACCGCACTTCAAGCTGCGCGGCGAGCTGCTTGCCATCCAGCCTGAGAGCCATCGAGGTCTGTTGACACTCAACCCAGTTTGCTTCCTCAGCGGGGTTAGCGTCTGTATCAGTGATCAACAGCTGTGTTCCGATCTCATCCCCTAGCCCAGCTCTGGAGAAGCTGGTTGCGGAGTGAGTCACCGCGACGCCCGGTGCTGCGTTGGAATCGCCTACAAAAGGCCGGATTGCTTGTGGTCTGCATTGCCGTAGCCCTGGTCTCCAGCTGGCCCTGGCTGGTGGAACCCGACTTACGACCCGGAATCCCAGCGCCATTCGATTCAATTGCTCCGAAGGCAGCGCGCGTCGTAGACAGCGAAGCTCTCGATCAAAGGCGCTCCAGCTTGATGCCCAACACCTTTGTACAGGTGGTTGATAAGCAGCAATCAAGCCTCCTCAAGCTCAGACTCGAGCGGCATCTTGCCGAATTAGAACGCGTAGCCAGAAGCCAGAACATCGACCGAATTGGCCCTGTCAATCTGACCACAGACGAGCAAGTTTGGCTGGAAAAACGTTCGCAAAATGATCGCAAAAACTGGGATATGTCCATCCGTAGGGCTGTCGATCGCATGCTCAGCCAAGGGCTTGTCAACACACTGGCGATTGAACAGCTCAGAAAGGCTTCATCACTGCAACTCGAAGCACTGGGACCTGAAGACGCTCCAGCAAGAACCATCGGCAGCAAGATCGCCACAACAACGCTTCAAGGAGCCAGCAACCTCCAAACCGATCCGCTGCGCAGTCAACGACTGATTGAGGAGCTAATCACCAAGCAGGGGATTCCAACCATCAAAGTCAAAGCTGGCGATCTGATCACCCGCAAAGGCGAACCGATTAGCTCCCAGGCCTATGACGTGCTCGATTTCTTTGGGCTGATCAATCGCAGTCCGAAACTCGGAATTTGGTTATTGCGTTTCACTGAATCCCTCGCGAGTTGCGGAGTGATGCTGCTTGTGATGAAACGGGAAAGGCCCTGCCTTGAGGCCTCCCACGGGTTTCTGGCGATCGGCCTGCTGTTGATCAGCCAATTCAGCAAGATTTGGTTCGGTGCAGCGGTGAGTCCACTAGCTGTGATCGTGCCACCCACGCTGCTGTTAGCCCAAGGCCTTGGAACCACCAGTGGCCTGACCTGGATGGCGGTGAGCTGTTTGCTTTGGCCTACTCCAGTGAGCGGATTGGGCGAAGGCCGGCTGCTGATCACTGCTGCCGTTGCGGCGATCGCCGCCATTCAGGCCGGACGATTACGCAGCCGAGCTCAGTTGTTGCAACTAGCGGTGTTGCTGCCATTGGGTGCATTAGTTGCCGAAATGGTGGTGCTACGTCAACCGTTTGAAGCTGTGAACCTGTCCTTGACACGACTCACGCCCGATACCGGAGAACTCGCCTCTGAAGCCCTACTGATGGGTCTGCTGATGATGCTCACGATCCTGCTGATTCCTCTGCTGGAAAGCTCATTCGGGCTGCTCACGAAGGCGCGTTTGATGGAACTGGCCGATCAAGAGCGCCCGCTGCTGCGCCGGTTGTCGTCAGAAGCACCTGGAACGTTTGAACACACCCTGATGATCTGCGGGTTGGCAGAGGAGGGAGCTCGTGCGATTCGGGCCGATGTGGATCTAATTAAAACAGGGTCCTTGTATCACGATGTGGGCAAACTCCATGCTCCGAACTGGTTCATCGAAAATCAAACCACCGGCGAAGAGAATCCACACACCAAATTGAACGATCCGGTCGCTAGTGCCGGAGTTCTCCAGGCCCACGTGGACGAAGGCCTCAAACTTGCTCGGAGATATCGCTTGCCGCGGCCAATCGCGGATTTCATTCCGGAGCATCAAGGCACCTTGCGCATGGGCTTTTTCCTGCATCAAGCCCAGCAAAAAGATCCAACGGTTTCTGAACACTTATTTCGCTACCGAGGCCCCACTCCTCGATCGAAAGAAACCGGGATTCTGATGCTGGCTGACGGCTGTGAGGCCGCCTTGCGATCACTGCCCCCAGACACCAGCGACAGCGAGGCGCAAACCACAGTGAAGCGCATCTTGGAAGCGCGCTTAGCCGACGGGCAGCTGAGGCAGAGCGGTCTGAGTCGGGCCGAAGTTGACCTGGTGATGCATGCCTTCGTGCGCGTCTGGAGGCGCATGCGGCACCGCCGGATTCCCTATCCAATCCCGGCAAAACGCAGCTTCAGCGCCTAAGCAATCCCTAAAGCCAAGGCAGGCGAGAGCGCACCCGAATGCGCTGCCCGCTGAATGGGTCAGCAAAGCTCAAGCCGAGTGCATGCAGGTGAAGACGTCCAAGAGAGGAGCCCTGCTCAGGCGCTGCATAGATCGGATCGCCGATCACGGGTAAGCCAATCGCTGCCAAATGGGCCCGCAATTGATGGGAGCGGCCTGTTCGAGGAGAGAGCCAAAGGCGTGAGCGGTTGGTTCCCAGCTCTGCACAACGCCACAAGGTCAAACAAGAACGACCATCCCGGTGAGGCCCATAACGGGGCGGGTGGGCAGACAATCGCGCCAATGGCAAGCGCACCGACCCTGAAAGGGCCTCGGGATGACCATGCACTTCGGCCACATACAACTTGTGCACTTTGCGATCAGCAAACAAGCCTCCAAGCACCCTCAAGCTCGCCTGATCCCTGGCCAACAGCAGCAAACCGGACGTATCGCGATCCAAACGATGCACGAGCCGAAGCTCCGGCCGCTCAGCTTGAACCCGGGTGATCAAGGAATCCCTCTGGGCATCGCCAAGGCCGGGCTGACTGAGCAACCCGGATGGCTTCTCCACAACCAAAAAATGTGGATGCCAACAATGAATGAGGAGCCCCCCGAGGGAGGGGCCTTCAAACGATTCCGATGCCTCGGCCATCGCTCAGAGGCGACCACCACGGCGATGGCCGGGACGGCACCAATAGAGAAGAGCCAGCACGTTCAGAACTCCCAACACAATCGAGGCCACACCCAACGCAATCGCTTGATCGCCTCCTCCAAAGGCAAGCAAGGAGAGGCGCACGATGCCGTAGGGCAGGGATCCAGCCAAAGCCATCGACAGCGAGACGATGGCCAAAATCACGCCCCATTGCCGCTCACCGAGCAAGCCAGCAGAGGCCACGATCCCCACGATCGCCGCCGGCCAGGCAAGCGCAAACGCCACGCTGATGGTTGCAGCCTGGAGGCTGGATGCCTGGAAAGCAACAAGACCAATCACCGGCAAAGCCAGGAAATTCCCGGTGAGTCCAAGCCAGGTCATCAACCAGTAGCCGGGCAACTTGGGACCCATCGAAGATCAAACCAGGAATGGCCACCGTAAACACCGGAGTGTCAGTTCTCGTCATCAAGCAAGGTCTCAAGGGTGGCGAGCAATAACGCAACCGCTTCTGCCCGAGTTAATGCAGCGTCACTCACCTCATCCACCCAGCCCTGGCAAAGCGTTTCAATTTCTTCAAACAAAGTTCCAGCGCTACGCAGTGCCTCCATGACGGCTGCTGAGGACGTTTCATCCCTTTCATCGCCATCCATCACCACATAACGGCGCCCGTCTTCCCCCATGTAGGTAAGACGGCCCTCTGCATCGATGTTGGGACCGGTAATGGGCGTAATCGGAGCGTCCTCATCCATCGCCTAACCCCACAGCAGGAGTGTTTTGGGGGGCACGTCCCCCTAGCCGATCGCCACAAAAACCTCGAAACAACGCCTTCACTTCAGCCATCGGCAATTCCTGAACCAGCCTTGCCTCAATTTCATCGCGGCGCTGGGACTTGTGATACAGCCGCAATTCCTGAAACGAGCTCAACGACTGCTTCTCAATTTGAGCAAGGGCGTTGCCAATCTGATGATCAGGCAAGAGAGGCCCCTGTTGACAATGCTGCATCACGTGCGCTGATTCATGGGCCAGCACAGTCCACACTTGAGCCGGATCATCTCGAAGGTTGTTGGAGCACAAGAGCAAGGCATTCCGTCCGGCATGAAAAGCACCAAAGAGCCCAGAGGGGCAGTCTTTTGCCACCAAGGTTTGAGTGCCGGCGCGACGCAGAAGAGAGGAATAGTTGCCGATGTCATCCCATGACTGGGCACGCATCGAGGTTGTCCCCATCAAAGGGGCCCCAATCACCACGAGGACGAACCACGAAGAACGAAGAACGCATTGCCACATCAACGACGCAACCGACACTTGCTCTCATTCAAGACACAGAAGAGACAAATGAGAACGCGCAATTTTAGATCTACAGATTTGAGCCAAACCCAAATTCTTACTGATGCTCAGCGACAAAAACAGCTCAACGCCAAAAAAGCTCAGCGCTGAATCAAACGCTCAACGCTGGGAACTTTGTCGCGGAAGGACTGCTCTCGGTCCACACGCGTATTCACTCGAAGCGTGGCGTGGATCCTCGGCACCCCCTCCCCATGCAGGCGCTCATGACAGCGCTTCACGCAAGCAAACACAGCATCCCAATCCCCCTCAATCGCTGTTCCATTGGGTCCGAGCTCGTACTCAAGCCCCGAGTCTTGAATCAGCTCATGACAAATCGCCACCCACGGCGCCAAAGAACCCTCAAGGCCAACTGGCACAACACAGAGATCCACGCTCACGTTCATCGGGTCAAGCTCAATGGACGAGGGAGTGCTCTCCGCCATCACGCAGACAAGCCTGCGGGTAGCGAATCGTTCTCCAAGCACCGCAACTTGTTTGCACCTCTAAACCAATTCCACGCTGCTGAAGGGAGAGATCACGCCCCTGACCAGAACACCAGCTCTGGGCGGCCGCTTCGGCGGCATCCATCGATTCATAGGGAGCATCCAGCACTGGATGAGGACTGCCGTCTAAAGCGATCAATCGGTATAAAGAACGAACAAGTTTCGGCAATGTTCCAACCACGCATCTGTCCTTAGTCTTCCACCTCCGTGCGACAACGCCAGAAGGGAAGCTAGAAGACAGCCGAAACGTCACGATCAGCTCACGATGAGCCACCCACAACTCCAAGACGCCCTTGAACAGCTGATGGTGCGCGCGCCCTCAGCACTGTTCAAGCGGGCACGACGCCTCTACCTCGACAAGTACCCCCTGGATGGGCGCGATTGCAGCAGTGCGTTGCGGCTGTTTGTCGCGGAAGAACGGGTCGAAGAATGGGTCGAACCAGACCCGGAGGCGGAACCCTTTGGGAAAATTACGGTCGTAACGATTCGGCCCACACGCCTTTCTCTGGTGCACTGGCAACAGAACGAAGCTGCATCAGAGCAGATGTGCTCCGACTACCTCCAAAACACCTGGGGGCTCGATCACAGCTGCTTCGAGGCGTTAAGCGATCCCTGGTTCCGAAACGGGGGACATCAGCAGCAAGCTCCATCCCCTGAGGGGTTGATCTGGACCCGCCGAACTGCTTTCACTGCGGAAAACGATGCAACAGACCCCAATCAGCAGGCCTTGGGCGCTAAGTAACAATGTCAAGGGCTCAAAACAAAGGAAATTCTGCAGGTCAAAACATCGTGCTTCGGCCAGCGCTAACTCTGAATTAAGCCTTGATGAGAACGCCATGAGAGCCCACGTTGCTGAGCGCTATGTGCTGCGTCAAAACTGCACGGGCAGCTACTTGAGCCTGAATCATCAAACCCAGTCGATTGAAGGGGTCTCAAGCGTTGATGCGGCATGGAGTTTTCACAGCCATGAAGGAGCTGTGAGCCATGCCTTGTTAATCGGACAGACCCATGGAGAGACCCCTGACGTGATCAAGCTCGCTTAAAGCTCGTCTTCCACGTTGGACTTGATCGTGCAATCACTCAGCGGATAGCTCACACAAAGCAAGGCAAAGCCCTTCGACATTTGCTCCTCATCCAGGAAGCTTTGGTCAGCCTGATCAACGCTTCCGTTGAGGATTTTTCCTGCGCATGTGCTGCACGCGCCAGCACGGCAGGAATAAGCGAGATCAATGCCTTGCTCTTCAGCCGCATCAAGGATGTATTGATCATCGGCGCAGGTGAAGCTGGATCCACCTTCGATGCTGATCGTGAAAGAAGCCATGACACATGAAGAGATCAGCCTCTTTTTAACGAGATTGAAGAGCACGGTCTTGGATCGTCAGAGATCCCAAACGCTGCGCCTCGCGCATCAACCTGGAATGAAGTGCCTGAGCCGCCGGGACTCAGGAGCCATTTGCTGTTGCAGATCAGCAGCGCTGGCATTGGTTTGCTCCCGTTGTTGCGCCTGAAACACGTCGTCTTCCGTGATCGTGAGACCTCGCGATTGGGCCAGGGTGATCAACTCCTCCAAGGGCAATGGCTGGGCGAGTTGCTCTGCCAAAGCCGGATCGTCATGACGCAAGCCAAGCAATTGATCGAGATCTTGCAGCGACATGGCCCAGGGGCAACTGAAATTGATCTACACCAGCACCCCACCCGTTCAGCGCTCAGCCCGCAACAACCTGACACCCTTCAAGCCAAGGCGGACCTGACGTCGGCAATCATGGGCAGACAAAAAACAAGCCTTCTCGCCGACCATGGTTTCTCGATGGCGTGTCATCGAAGCGGTGGCCATACCCATGCTCACCCTGTTGTTCCTGGCGCTCTGGCAAGGATTCCGCCATCACACCGATGCGATACGTGCGCTGCGACTTCAACTCCACGAGCTCGAACAACAACAAACCGAGGTGAACAGCACCAACCTGATGGAGGAACAGCTGGAATTCCTGCAACGCCGTCAACAGGATCTCGAGAAACAGATCGGCGAATCGAGGCGGTCACAGCAGTACTGGCGTACGCAGGAACGTCAACGACGCCAAAGCCTTAAGTCAACACCCAAGCCGGAAGAACCAGAGATGAAGCCTGTGTTCAAACCAGACACCAGCCTGGACTTCATCCCTATCCCTTAACGGCATCCCCACTGGCATTGGGAAGGATGAAGCGCTGGAGCAGCACAAACATCACCAACACGGGAAGGATCGACACCACTGAGCCGGCTGCCACAATCCGCCAATCGAGGGAAAAGCTGCTGGCCAGTTGCTGTAGTCCGAGCGGCAAGGTGAACAGACCTGGATCATCAAGGATCACCAAGGGCCAGAGAAAGTCACTCCAGGTGCCGATGAACACAAACATCGCCAGGGTGATCAGATCAGCCTTAGCCGCGGGAATCATCACGTTCCACCATTCACCGAGCTTGCTGCAACCATCGATGCGTGCAGCCTCTTCAAGCTCAACGGGCACACCAAGAAAGCTTTGCCGCAAGAGATACAGCCCAAAGGCGGTTGCCGCCTGAGGAATCACCAGCGCCATCAAGGTGTTGCGCAGGCCAAGCTGAACCATCAGCAAATACAGCGGAATCATCACCACCTGGAAAGGGATGAGAATCGTTGCCACCACAAGGGCCAACACAAGCCCCCGACCAAAAAAGCGCATCCGCGCCAGTGGGTATGCCGCAAGGGAGCAGAACAGAAGATTCGCGACCACTGCAAGGAAGCTGACGACTGAACTGTTGAAGATGTAGGTCCAAAGCGGGTTGTCACGAAACAGCCGCCCGTAGGCATCGAAGCTGGGCTGGCTCGGGAAAAGCGAAGGCGGGCTCGTGAAGATGTCTTCCGCGGGGCCTTTTAAAGACGTGCTCACCAGCCACAGAAGAGGAACCAGCACAGCAATCGCCAGCAGGATCAGCAGCAACAACTGCAGCAGGGGAGCAGGACGCAGGGTGGATTTAAGCGACATGAAGCCCTAATTAATGGACAGGGCTGGAATCCAGCTCAGCCATATCCCGTTGCGGATGAATGGTTGGTCCTGCCGTTCCTGCAACAAGGCGATTTAGAGCATTCACAAAGGCCTCAGCAGCGGCAACCACCACATCCGTGTGAGCGGAATGACCGGAGTAAAGCTGGCCATCGCGGCGCAGACGAATGGTGACATCCCCCATGGCATCAATCCCTTCGGTGACCGACTTCACAGAAAATTCCACCAATTCATTGGGCTCACCTGCGAGTTGATTAAGGGAACGGCACACCGCATCCACCGGTCCGGTGCCAACAGACGCCGCGGTTTGCTCCTGGCCATTTTCATCGGCAAGGGTCACCGTGGCTGTTGGCTGAAGACTGCTACCGCAGCTCACCTGCACCAGCTTCAGCTGATACTTGGCATCGGGCTGTTGCACCTGAACGCTGACAATCGATTCCAGATCGCGATCTGTAATCTCCCGTTTGCGATCGGCAAGATCCTTGAAGCGGGCAAAGGCATCATCGAGATCCTCACGGCTGAGGTCATAGCCGAGCTCTTCCAAGCGAGCCCGAACAGCGCTGCGGCCGCTGAGCTTGCCTAAGGAGATCCGGTTATCGGAGAGCCCCACGGTGCGGGCATCAACGATTTCGTACGTGAGCCGGTTTTTGAGCACGCCGTCTTGATGGATGCCCGATTCATGGGCAAAGGCATTAGCACCCACAATCGCCTTATTGGGCTGCACCACCATGCCGGTGAGATTGGAGACCAAACGCGAGGTCTTGGTGATTTCTTCCGTTCGAATTCCAGTAAGTGGCGTTGGTGAATCCTCCTCTCGTCCGAAGAAAGGGTTGAAGTAGCGCCGGCGCACATGCATGGCCATCACCAGCTCTTCCAGAGCTGCATTACCAGCACGTTCTCCGATGCCATTCACCGTGCACTCCAGCTGACGCGCTCCCGATTTCACGGCCTCAAGGAAATTGGCGACTGCCAGACCAAGATCGTTGTGGCCATGCACGGAAATCACCGCGTCATCGATGTTCGGCACATGCTGATTGATGCCCGCAATCAGGCTCCCGAATTCAGACGGTGTGGTGTATCCCACCGTGTCTGGAATATTCACAGTGGTGGCACCAGCAGCAATCGCCGCTTCGATCACCTCATAAAGGAACTCAGGATCACTGCGACCGGCGTCTTCACAAGAAAACTCAACGTCGTCGACGAAGGAACGGGCGTAAGCCACCATCTCTGGAACGATGCCCAGTACATCTTTTCGGCTCTTACGCAGCTTGTGTTCAAGGTGAATGTCGCTAGTGGCGATGAAGGTATGGATGCGTCGATTTGGGGCCGGTGCCACGGCGTCAGCGCAGGCCTTGATGTCGCCACGGGAGGCGCGAGCCAAACCACAAATAATTGGGCCATTCTCACCACCAACCTGCTGGGCAATGCGCTGCACAGCAGCGAAATCACCACGACTGGCAAACGGGAATCCAGCCTCAATCACATCCACGCCAAGACGGGCCAGTTGCTGCGCAATCGCCAACTTCTCCTCGAGGTTGAGGCTGGCCCCGGGGGATTGTTCACCATCTCTGAGAGTGGTGTCGAAGATCAATACGCGGCCTGGATCCTTGGCCATGGCTAAAGCCTCGAAGGGTTTTAGTCGGAATGACTATGAGTTACGCCATCTTAATCGAGACGGGCATTACGAGCAGGCGGCTTTAGGGAGAAATACCGGTACATTCACTCCAGTGATCAAAAAGGTGAGCGTTGGCCCAAGGAGCACTAGCCCTTGTTCTCCATGCGCACCTTCCCTATGTGCGGGCAAGCGAAGCAAATTCGCTGGAAGAAGACTGGTTTTTTCAAGCCTTAATCGAGTGCTATCTCCCCTTGGTGGAGATGCTGGAAGCAGCTGGAGGCGATCCTCAACAGCAAGCACGCCTCACGATGGGGATCTCACCAACCCTGTTGTCGCTGCTCGCTGACAGCACACTCCACGAACGCTTCCCGAACTGGGTTCAAGCGCGCTTGCAGCTGCTGCAACAGGCCCCCAGCGATCGCAAAGCCGCTGCGTTGCACCTTCAGAGTTGCTTTGAGCGGTACCTGCTCAGCTGGCACAACAGCAATGGTGATCTGATCGGACGCTTTAGCGCCCTGCAACAGCAAGGGGTGCTCGACCTGCTCACCTGCGGCGCCACCCACGGCTACCTGCCATTGCTGCGAGAACACCCGGAAGCGGTTCGGGCTCAGCTGCGCACGGCAGTTCGAGAGCATCAACGCCTGATCGGCCAACAACCTCTCGGAATCTGGCTGCCGGAATGCGCCTACTACGAAGGCCTTGATGTATGGATGCGCGATGCCGGATTGCGCTACGCAGTGCTGGATGGGCATGGTTTGCTCCACGCCAAACCACGGCCTAGATACGGGGTGTACGCGCCGATTAGCAGCCGCAATGGCGTGGCTTTTTTCGGGCGCGACAGCGATGCCACCCTGCCGGTTTGGTCCGCAAGAGATGGCTACCCCGGCGACCCTGCCTACCGGGAATTCCACCGTGATCTGGGCTGGGATCTCCCTCAAGAGCAAATCGAAGCTTTTGGACTCCCCACCCAAAGACCGCTAGGGCTCAAGTTGCATCGCGTCAGCGACCAACGCGCTCCGCTCGATGCCAAGCAGCCCTACGAACCAGAGCTAGCTCAGGCACGCACCAAGGAGCATGCCAAGCATTACCTCGAGGGCCGGCGTCTCCAACTCGAAGCCCTTGAAGAGCGCATGGAAACGGCTCCCTTATTAGTTGCGCCATTTGATGCTGAACTGTTTGGCCACTGGTGGTATGAGGGCCCATCGTTTTTAGCTGAGCTGTTCCGGCAAGGACCGGAGCAACAGGTGAGGTTCACCACCCTGCGCGGCGTATTGAATCAAAACCCCAATCTGCAAATCTGCGACCCCTCCCCTTCCAGCTGGGGGCAAGGGGGCTTTCATGATTATTGGCTCAACGACAGCAACGCGTGGATCATTCCGCAATGGAGTCGCGCCGGCAGAGCGATGAAAGAACGCTGTAGCCGCGGGGTGGGCAGTGAACAAGGGCTGCGCATGCTCCATCAAGCGGGCCGGGAATTGCTGCTGTCTCAGTCATCGGACTGGAGTTTCATCCTGCGGGCAGGCACCACCACCGGACTGGCTAAAGAACGCATCGAACGACATTTAGAACGCTTTTGGACGCTGATGGCCTGCATTGATGGCCGAGACAGGATGA